>NZ_JDWJ01000001.1:0-183811 GCF_012932895.1 Pseudomonas sp. KD5
TGGTGCAAAAGGCATTCCCTCTATTCCTGACTCAGGAGCAAGCAGTGCAGCTAATGCTGCTAGACTCAAAATGCAAATGGTTGCTGAGCAGGCGGCCGGAGCAAGGGCACCAACACAGATCACTAGCTATTCAAATCACGCATTGGAGCAATTTGCAGGAAGGGATGGTGGCATTGGTGTAAGCCAGTCAGCACTCAGTGGAGCTTGGTCTAGTCCTCTAAAGATTGAATATGTCCCTTCAAAGTATGGTCCAACATTTAGGTATACGGGGACGGATGCAGTCATAGTGGTCAATGCTGAAGGTAAAGTTGTCACCGGTTGGGGGAAATCAGCTGCGGGGACCGGTAAATGAGTAGCCTCTTAACAAGCGCCCAATTACAGCTTTTATTTGCGTTGTGCTTTATGGCAGGAGAGCACCAACTGGCACTGGCTGAGAAATTACTTAATAGTTCATTATCATCAAGTGAGGTGGATGAGCTTTGTGAGTTGATTTCTAATGAATTTTTGATAAATGGAATAGAGGAAAGCTTCGAGCCGAATGGTTATGGCCTTGAGCTAGAACTGCTTCTGGATGCGGTCAACAGAGGTCGTGGTCAAGGTCGTTAGAGCTTCGTAATTTTTTGGCTCTTTGGTTGGTGCAAAAGATGTGGTGCCTAATCCAGGTAAGACCGCTGTATATTCTTCGACGGCGGAAGACGGCACTGTGCAGTATGTTGGTATTACCGATAATCTTGAAGCGCGGTCAGCGGCACACTTATCCCAGAAAGGCATTGAGATTGATGCAATACCAGGTCTTCAGAATATATCTCGCAGTGATGCGAGGGCAGTTGAACAAGTGTTGATCGAATACAACGGCTTAGGAGAGAAATAGGGGGCAGACCACAATTCTTTTTGAAGGATAAGCAAAAACGTGGTCTGTCCCCTATTTCCCCTGGTCTGTCCCCTATTTCCCTTTCGCATTCTGCCCTAGGCGTACTGCGGACTATGGCGGCCCAGAATCTGCCCTGATTTTGCCCTAAACATGCCCACTTAGCAGATCTGACAGGATCGAGCTGGGGACGTTAGGCGGTAACTGGCAATCTCAATGATGGGTTGGGCGTAGCAGTTCCCCATCGCCTCGTTGTGACTTCTTTGTTGAGTAGCAATTTGGGACATCGGTTAGGTTATGTCGGGGTACGTGGCGGCAAGCCGTGTTGCTGGCCTTAACGCTCAATCTTGCAATGTGTGCATGGTGGGCCTTGAATGGCACCACTGCCCATCCCGCAGAAATGACACTAACGCCTCATTTTTTTACAATCAAACGCTATATAACTAATATCTAAATATTCTTATGATTACTGGATGAAGGATTATAGTTTTTGACAAACCGCTAACTTAAATCTTCAATAAATTCTGAGGGAGCCAGAATTTCGCAATCAGCAACATCAATGAAAGGGAGTTCACAAACATGATCATAAAGTCGCTTAGTCTAGCGTTACCGATTGTTAATCGGTACTATCGCTCAGGCGAATGCAGCCTGCAATGCATCACTCGTTCAAAATCTGGTCGGTACCACGGCCACTTTCAACACAGTGAACAACGCCATTCAAACGGCGGGAGCAGGAAGCACCAGAGTAATTGAAGAAAGCAACCCAATCATGACCAAAGATTT
This sequence comes from Pseudomonas sp. KD5, assembly GCF_012932895.1. Classification (NCBI taxonomy): domain Bacteria; kingdom Pseudomonadati; phylum Pseudomonadota; class Gammaproteobacteria; order Pseudomonadales; family Pseudomonadaceae; genus Pseudomonas; species Pseudomonas sp. KD5. The sequence goes on from NZ_JDWJ01000001.1 coordinate 1,652, forward strand.
CGTTCCTAACCGCCTGACCATCTTTACTGACCTGAACAATAAAATAAAAAGTTTAGCCTGCAATTAACAAGCAAAAATAAAGCTAGATGGGACACCCATTAGCCGGTCTCGAATCGAGGCCAGCTAATGGGCCAGAAGATTGCGCTTGTTTGCATGGAATAAGTACAAGCGAATTACATTAGACAGGAGTCACGCATTATGAATGGAAATACAAGGCTTTGTGCCAAGAGTATGGCGCTACTACCCCTGTTCGCCATCGCGATAGCCCATTTCGCTATGCCGCGTGAAGCTTACGGTGAAGGTTGGTTGAATGGGGTGCCATTCCAGCAAACGGACTCGGAAATAATTGAAGAGCACTATCAAGGATGTCTGAAAAAAAATCCTAAATTGACAAGGGCGGAGGCGGCGAAACTTGACCAGCAGTGCAATCCGCTTACCCCCCGTCCCGCCATGTCCCCCGAAGAATTGAAGGCTCTGAAAGATAGCTTGAATGCCGCCATGATGAGGTCAAAACAGGCCAATTGAATCGAATTTTTCACAAGGAAGGTCTGAGATACCCACCGGTTTTTTGATGCCTTCGCTGCCTGAGGTTCAAAAAACCAAGTTTTCGGCAAATCAGAAGGAAATAAATCAGTCCCCTTTTTGGTCGCCGTCCGCTGGTATACGCCATCCAAATTATGTCCTCAGGTCGACTGACTGCTTTGTTGATTGCAGCCAATAGTGACAGGCAGTAATCGGTCGGGAGCAGTCAGTCACGCCCGACTGCTTCTGATCCCACGCAGACAGATCTGACTCTTGAGCCCGGCCCGTGAATGATCAGAGCGCACCAGCAGCCATTCTCAGTAGCTTAGAAAAATGGTTGATGGCGATGTTGATGTCTTCCATCGTGTCGCCATCCCACGCTTCGATCGTTTCCAACTCGGCCCTGAGGGATGCGATGCGCCTCTCGATCTCTACAATTTCCGCGGCTCCGCATTGCGACGCAATCGCGGCCCATTTTTCATGGGAGATCCGCTCCTGGATGGAAAGCCCTGACCGAGCTTCCGCGATCAGCGTTGAAAGTCTGCTCATCGAATTCTGTGTCCTGAACGATAGAAGGCGCCACCGATTCTAACCATACTGACATCCGATTTCGGCCAAAAGCAGTCGTTGAGAAGGTTGCGTTAGTACTGGTAATGGCACTGAACTATTAGCTAGGCTTTTCGCTTTTATGGAGCGCAGTAGATGTCTGTTTTTGAAATCTCACCACTCGAAGCCATTGGTCCCGTGCGGCTTGGCGTACCACGCGCTGTAGCGAGGCAAACAATGGCTGCCATTGGATTCCCACTCGAGAACTCCCACGACGGCGTTGATTATTTTTGCGAATCCTGCATGCAGTTTTCCTACGGGCCAAGCGATGAAGTCTGGTTTATTGGTGTCTGCGGAAACCCGAATTTCACGTTCGTGTTCAAGGGCATCGATGTCTTCGCGCGCTCTGCCACCGAAGTGTTTTCATTGATGGCTGCTTCAGATAATTCTGGCCCTCATGATTTCACCTCATATGAATACTGGTTTCCAAACCAAGTCCTCTCACTGTGGGATGCGGATGAACAATACGACCGCCAGGAAGGAGAAAGCCGCGAGGTCTGGGGTCAGATCGGAATAGGAAACAGCGCTTACATGGCAGCCATTCGCGCTATTAAGAAAAAGGCGTGATGGACCATACCTTTACTTTAAATGAGATGGTTTGAAGGACAGCTTTGGGTCGATTTCTGCCTGTCGCCACCGGCAGCTATAGGTCCAGGCTGTGTAAAAACGCAGGCCTCGTTTTGAAGTCTGTGTCGCTACGTAAAATCTGACCGTGATTGGCAGATCAGTGGTCCTGAAATTTGCGTAGGAACGCGGTTTTCGTTCCGATTCGAACCTTCAAACCTGCTCTAAAACGTTTTTACACAGCCTGGGTCGAAACCGGCCAACCCACGGTGGAGAAATCAAGCCAGGCTTCAGCGAAGCCTTCCCCCACGTTTGCCTTTTTTGAGCGAAATTTCTGGGCAAGGTCTTCGGAAGTTTCCTTCAAGTTGTGGCGGTTTTCGTGAACTGGTGCGCAGTGAGTTCGATCGCTAGGCTTTAGTGGTCACTGAATATCAGTGAGGGGGTGTAGGAACCCTTTAAGCATCGGTAATGCGTTAGCAATCGAAGTCAGATTTGCGGCCGTCAATGTGCGTCCGTAATATCTGTCGCGGCGGCTATGCGCGGGCACGCTTCGGCGTGGTCGAGTTTCCGATGCTCGGTATTCCTACCCCGCGTATAGCTGCCACCCAAGCCTGTAGGAAGGCTTTTGGCAGCTCCCATTTTCATCGGAAGGTCTCAAATGCCAACACTTCATCCTGATCCACCCTACGAAAAACCAATTCCCCACCCCAAAAACCGCTTCATGGCGTTGACCAGCAACTGCACTGATATGCCCACCCTGTTTGTCGACACCCACGCGCCGCTGGACATTCTGACCGAAGCCGCCAGCTATCGAATTCGCGCCGTCACCCAAGTGCTTGAGAACCTGTCCATGCGCGGCTCGGTCGAGTGCGATTCGATGATTCTCAGTGATTTTGCGTTGCTCTGTGCCATTCCGCTGAGGGATGGCTGTGATGTGCTGGATGTGATTGGGCGGCGGTTGCGGGCTCGGTCTTCGGACTAGAGCCGAGTGGTTCTTGTGGCGAGGGGGCTTGCCCCCGTTGGGTCGCGAAGCGGCCCTAAAAATCTGCGATTCGGTTTTGTCAGACATACCGCGGGGCTTGGTTTGGCGACTGCTTCGCAGTCGAACGGGGGCAAGCCCCCTCGCCACAAGAGCAGGATCAAAAGATCGCAGCCATCACCGTTGTCCGGCAACCAACGCTTCCTTAGTTGTCGGCACCGCCAAACTATCAATCACATGCACGCTATACCCCGGCACATTCTTGGCGTGGTGTTTGGCCTGCGAGGCCATTTCCGCTAGCTGGCTCGCGTCGAGCTGTCCGCAGGCCTGTGGATGCAGGTGCACCACGCCGATGGACAGGGACAGCAGCGGGAACTCCTGTCTTACGCCCTGGCGGTTGGGGGCGATGAAGCAGCCGGCTTCCAGGTGTTCGCTGCGGTAGAAGCGTCGGCATTGGCTGTGGAAGTCGTCCAGCAGTTGGTTGAGGCGTTTGCGCCAGTCTTCCGGGCCGAGCACCAGCAGGAAGTCGTCGCCGCCGATATGGCCGACGAAGTCGCGGGATGGGTCGACGCGGTCGTTCAGGCATTGCGCCAGGCACAGTAGGACTTCATCCCCGCGACCGTAGCCGTAGATGTCGTTGAAAGGTTTGAAGCTGTCGATGTCCACGTAGCAGATCACCGATTCCCGTTCCTGTTGCAGCAGCCGTGTCAGGCATTGCTGGATTGGTACGTTGCCCGGCAGCAGGGTTAGCGGGTTGGCGTAGCGGGCTTGCTGGATTTTCAGTTCGGTAATCAGTTTGAGCACGTCGATCACTCGGCCCAGGCCCAGATAGCCGCCGTTGAGGGTGATGATGAAGTCTTCTTCGATGCGTTGGCGGGCGCGGCTGGTGATCAAGCGGCTGACCTGTTGCAGCGACTGGCTCAGTTCCACGGCGAGGAAGTCGTCGCTCATCAAGCGGCTGATGGGTTTGCGGGCGAACAGGTCGGTGGCAAATGGCTTGAGCAGGGCGTCGGAGAGTGAATGACGGTGAACGATGCCGCACGGCCTGCCTTGCTTGTCGAGTACCGCCAGGGAGTTCAGGTTGGCCTGGCGGCGGAAGGCTTCCAGTACGGTGGCGGTCGGGGTGTCGCTGGCCATCGCCGGTTGGTCGTTGAGCAGGGCGCTGAGGTCACTGGCGTCCTCGTTCAGCATCGCTGCAGCGCTGGTTGGTTTGGGCATCAAGGTTCGGGCATCGCGGGGCGGATGCTCCTGGGGCCGGCAGAGCAAATAGCCTTGCACAAGATCGACGCCCATTTCGGTCAGCACGGCGAGTTCTTCTGGCAATTCGATGCCTTCGGCGATCACTTTTGCCCGCGAAGCCTTGGCGATCTGCAGGATCGAACCGACGAATTCACGTTTGAGCGCGTCCTGATGAATGCCGTCGATGAAGTGCCGATCGATCTTGACGTAATCCGGCCGCAATTCAGACCACAGCCGCAAGCTCGAATAACCCGCGCCCAGATCATCCAGCGCAATGGAAAAACCCATCGCCCGATAGTGATGCAGGGCGGTTTGCAGCAACTGGAAGTCGTCGGTCGGGGTCTGTTCGGTGAGTTCGATCACCACCTGGCTCGGCGGTATGCCGAAATCCTGCAGCAGTTGCAGGGTGCGTCCGGGTTGGTGGGCGGCTTCGAGCAGCGATTCCGGGGACACATTGAGGAACAGTTTGCCGGGCAGTTGCTGTTCATTGAAACGTCGGCAAGCGCTTTGGCGGCAAGCGATCTCCAGTTCGCTGAGGCGACCGGCCTGGCGAGCGACCGCGAACAGGGCAATGGGGGAGTGCAGCGGGCTGTTGGAGGGGCCACGGCTGAGGGCTTCGTAGCCGATGATCTGTCGTTCGGAGAGGGAGATGATCGGCTGGAACAGGCTGTGCAAACCGCTTTGAGTCAGTATTGAGCTCAAGGCACTCAGCTGTTCGGTTGTGGTCATGGCGATCTCTGGCGATAAAAAAAGGACCGGGAGCGCAAAGCTCCCGGTCCTTTATTTCACGACAGAATGATGTCTGTTTGATGACACTCCGGGGAGCGTCAGCATTAAATTGCCATCATCCTGATTGTCACCACTTAGTGCTTGGCGACCGCGGTGTTGAGTTTCAAGTAATCCAGCAGAATCCGCCCGGTCTCGCTCAGGTAGGCGTCGTCTTCTGGCTTGGTCTTGTCCGGCTCGGCCGCGATGGCATCTTCGTCTTCTTTCTTCAGCTCTTTGAGCGGTTCTTCACCCTTGGCCTTGCGACGGATGTTTTCCATGGCCAGTTGCTTGGCTTCGATATCGGCGTGTTGTGCACGACGGTCGGCTTCATTGAGGCTGACGGTTTTTTCGGCCATCAGCTTCTGGGCCAGGGCCAGTTTGTCGCGGATGAACACGAACTCCGCGTCTTTGGCCGTGCGCACGTCATGCTCGGACTTAAGCGCTGTGATGAACGGTTTGAACGGGTCGACCGCCGGCTTGATGGCCGCACGGATGGTGTCCCACGGCATGGCTTCCGGCAGGGCGCTTTCGCCGATTTCCTTGGTGTCGATGATCGACGGGTAATCGATGTCCGGCAGTACGCCCTGATGCTGGGTGCTCTGACCGGAAACCCGGTAGAACTTGGCCAGGGTCAGTTTCAGTTCGCCATGGTTCAGCGGCTGAATGGTTTGCACGGTGCCTTTGCCGAAGGTCTGGCCGCCGATGATCAGTGCACGGTGGTAGTCCTGCATCGCACCGGCGAAGATCTCCGACGCCGAGGCGGACAAACGGTTGACCAGCAGCGCCATCGGGCCTTTGTAGAACGCGCCCGGGTTTTCATCTTCCAGCACATCGACCCGGCCGTCAGCGTTACGCACCAGTACGGTCGGACCTTTGTCGATGAACAGGCTGGTCAGCTCGGTGGCTTCCTGCAAGGAACCGCCGCCGTTGTTACGCAGGTCGATGACCACGCCGTCGACCTTGTCTTTCTGCAGCTCGGTCAGCAGCTTCTTGACGTCGCGGGTGGTGCTCTTGTAGTCCGGATCGCCGGCACGGAAGGCCTTGAAGTCCAGGTAGAAGGCCGGGATCTCGATGACGCCGAGCTTGTAGTCCTTGCCATCCTGCTTGAGGCTGAGGATCGACTTCTTCACCGCCTGATCTTCAAGCTTCACCGCTTCGCGGGTGATCGGCACGATCTTGCTGGTCTGGTCATTCGGCGCATTGCTGGCCGGAATCACTTCCAGGCGCACCACGGTGCCTTTCGGCCCACGAATCAGTTTGACCACTTCGTCCAGGCGCCAGCCGACCACGTCGACCATCTCTTTGTTGCCCTGGGCCACGCCGATGATCTTGTCGGCCGGAGCCACCTGCTTGGTCTTGTCGGCCGGGCCGGCAGGCACCAGGCGCACGACTTTGACCTGGTCGTTATCGCTCTGCAACACGGCGCCAATGCCCTCCAGGGACAGGCTCATGTTGATGTCGAAGTTCTCCGCGTTATCCGGCGACAGATAGTTGGTGTGCGGGTCGTAGGACATGGCGAAGGTGTTGATGTACGCCTGGAAGATATCTTCCGCGCGGGTCTGGTCCAGACGCACCAGCTGATTCTTGTAACGCTTGGTCAGGGTTTCCTGAATCTGCTTTGGCTCTTTGCCGGAAATCTTCATCCGCAGCACTTCGTCCTTGACGCGTTTGCGCCACAGGTCGTCGAGCTCGGCGGTGGTCTTGAGCCAAGGGGCATCCTTGCGGTCGACCAGCAAGGTTTCCTTGGTGGTGAAGTCGATCTTGTCGACGCCCTTGTTCAGCTCGGCAAGGGCAAAGTCCAGACGCGCCTTGACGCGATCCAGATAGCGCTTGTAGATGGTGAACCCGGCGTTCAGGTCGCCGCTCTTGAGGAAGTCGTCAAACTGGGTTTTCCATTTGTCGAATTCGGCAATGTCACTGGCCATGAAGTAGCTGCGCGATGGATCCAGCAGCTTGAGGTAGCTGTCGTAGATGATCGCGGAGCGCGCATCGTCGAGCGGCGGCTTGCTGTAATGGTGACGCTTGAGCAATTCGACGACGTTCAGACTGGCGATGACTTCGTCGCGATCGGGCTGAAGCTTGTCCCAGCTGTTGGCTGCGAACGAATTGCTCGACATCGGCAAAAGACCGAGACCAATGACAAGAGCGAGGGCGGTGCTGGGGAAAAAATGCTTCATGCTGATTCGACGCGGGGACAATTGATCACGCATATTAGGCCGTCTTTGAAGTCGCCGGTTCCCACAAGGGCCGGTCGCATAATGCAAGAAAGCCCGGCGCTATAGCTTCGGGCTCAGTCCAGACTCACTATGGAGGCACTGTGAAAGCATTGCAAGGCGTTGAGGGGCGAGTGGAGTGGGTTGAGGAGCCGAGTCCTACGTGCGATGTAGGACAAGTTCGTATCCGAGTGGCGGCAGCGGGACTCAATCGAGCCGATTTGTTACAGAAAGCGGGCCTGTATCCGCCACCGCCGGGAGCCAGTCAAGCACTGGGTCTTGAGTGTTCGGGGGTGATCAGCGAGGTCGGCCCGGGCTCGTCCTGGCAGGTCGGAGATCGGGTTTGCGCCTTGCTGGCCGGGGGTGGGATGGCCGAAGAGGTAGTTGTCGACGGACGGCATGTGTTGCCGGTTCCCGAAGGATTGTCCCTGGCCGAGGCCGCGGCGCTGCCGGAAGTGTATGCGACTGTTTGGCTGAATTTGTTTCAGCTGGCTTCGCTAAAACCGGGTGAGAAAGTTCTTCTGCATGCCGGAGCAAGTGGAATCGGTTCAGCTGCCATTCAGCTGTGCAAGGCGTTTGGCAACCCGTGCTGGGTCAGCGTCGGCTCCGAGGATCGTCTGGCCTACTGCGAAGCGCTGGGTGCCCAGGGTGGCGTGGTGCGCAATAAGGATCTGGAGCGCCTGAACGATCTGGGGCCGTTCGATGTGATCCTGGATCCGGTGGGTGGCAACTACGCGGCATTGAACCTCAAGCTGCTGGCTCGCGATGGTCGTTGGGTGTTGATCGGTTTGATGGGCGGTCGTGAAGCGCAACTGGATCTGGCGCAGGTGCTGGCCAAGCGCGTGCAACTGCTGGGTTCGACCCTGCGCAATCGCGACGAGCAGTTCAAGGCCGATTTGTTCAGCGATCTCAGCCAGCACGTCTGGCCGCTGTTTGCCGAAGGGCGTTTGAGCCCGCAACTGGCCAGGACATTTGCGATCGAGGACGCCGAAGCGGCGTTTGCGGAGCTGGCGAGCAATCAGGTGTCGGGCAAGCTGGTGTTGGTGATTGACGATAGCCTGAGCTGAAATCGGGTTGGCTGCCAAAAGATCGCAGCCTCGCTTCGCTCGACAGCTCCTACAGGTGTAAACAATCCATTTGTAGGAGCTGTCGAGCGAAGCGAGGCTGCGATCTTTTGCTTTTACTTCCAGATATGGATCGGCCAGCCGGCTTTTTCGGCGTGTTCGAGCAACACTGGATCCGGGTTCACCACATGCGGGAAATCCACCTTCAGCAGCAGCGGTAAATCGTTGCGTGAATCGGAATAGAAACTCGCGCCTTCAAGGTTTTCCTCTTCGGCATCCAACCATTCCAGCAAGCGGGTGATCTTGCCTTCGCGGTAGGTCAGGGTGCCCACCGTGTTGCCGCTGTACACCCCGTGCGCCACTTCCAACTCGATGCCGAGAATCTCGTCGATGCCCAGACGGTCGGCAATCGGCTTGACCAAATGCGTGCCCGAGGCGGAGATCACCAGAATCCGGTCTCCGGCCTTGCGGTGGGCGGCGATGGTTTTGGTGGCGTCGCTGAATATGATCGGCTCGATGAAGTCTTCCACCCAGGGCGCTACCAAGTGCTCGAGCTCTTGCGGCGTGCGACCGATCAGCGGCTCCAGGCTGAAGGCCATGTAGTCTTCCATGGCCAGGTGGCCCCTGCCGTACGCATCCATCAATTCCTTGTCGCGACGCAGGAAGGATTCGCCATCGACCCAGCCGAGGCGGGCCATCTGTTCGCTCCATAGCGAGGCGCAGTCGCCGTGGATCAGGGTTTCGTCCAGATCAAAAATTGCCAGGGCCATCAGTGCAGTTCTCTCTTCAACATCAGCAAGGTCATCAGGCTACCTTACACAGGGCTGTCGGATCGATGGAAAGTGCCAGGCGCTGACCATCGGGATGCAGGTCGGACGCCGAGCGGTTCAGCACATCCACCACCAGTTCCACGCCCCGGGCTTCGACCCGGTAGCGAATTACGTTGCCCAACAGGCTGTGGCTGCGCACCTGCGCGTCGAGCTCACCGTTCAGGCTCAGTTCGATGGCCTCCGGACGAATGGCGATGCGGTGGGTGATCGGCCGTTGCAGCAGTTTGCTGGCGCTGTCGGCGTCCAGCAGGTTGTAGTTGCCGATGAAGCCTGCGGCAAACACGTCGACGGGGGCGGTGTAGAGGGTTTCGGCATCGCCGCTCTGTACGATCTTTCCCTGATTCATCAGGAAGATTCGGTCAGACATGGTCAGGGCTTCTTCCTGATCGTGCGTGACGAAGATCGTGGTCAGGCCGAGTTCGCGCTGGATCTGACGGATCTGTTCGCGCAAGTGCTTGCGAATCCGCGCATCGAGCGCCGACAGCGGCTCATCCAGCAACAACAGCCGAGGCCGGGTCACCAACGAACGAGCGAGGGCGACACGCTGGCACTGGCCGCCGGACAGTTGATGCGGGTAGCGGGCGGCGAAGTCATTGAGTTCTACCAGTCTCAGCACTTCGGCGACGCGTTTTTGGCTGTCGTCGGCGTTGACCTTCTGCATGCGCAAACCGAAGGCGACGTTCTGCTCCACGGTCATGTTCGGGAACAGCGCATAACTCTGGAACACCATGCCGATTCCGCGTTTCTGCGGGCTCAGTGGGACGAGGTCGTGACCTTCCAGCAGAATCTGGCCACCGTCCACCGAGGTCAGGCCGGCGATGCAACGCAGCAGCGTGGACTTGCCGCAACCGGACGGGCCGAGCAGGGTGACGAATTCGCCTTTCTTGATTTCGCAGTTGATGTCACTGAATACGGTGGTGCCCGAGTAATCTTTTTGAAGATGTTGGACGCTCACATAGCTCATTCGCTTTTGTCCTTGTTCAAGATATTGGCCACCCAGGTCAGAACCAGCACAAAGAAGAAGTAGGAAATCACCAGCGCACTGGTGAAGTGGCCGCTGCTGTTGCGCATGTTGTTGAGGTAGACCTGCAGGGTTTCGTAGCGGGTGCCGACGAGGATGTTGGCGAACACGAACTCACCGAACAGGAACGAGAAGGACAGCAGCAACGCTACCATCAGCCCCTTGCGCAGGTTCGGCAACACCACCAGGAAGGCTGCTTGCCAAGTGCTGGCGCCGAGCAGTTGCGCGGCGTCCATCAGGTCGCGCAGGTTGATCGCTTGCAGGTTGTTGGTGATCGCCCGGTACATGAACGGTAGCGCCACGGTGAAGTAGCAACCGATCAGAATCCATGGCGTACCGACCATCGCGAACGGCCCCGAACCGTAGAGCTGCAACAGCCCCACCGACGACACCACCGGCGGCACCGCGAAGGGCAACAGGATCAGGATGTTCATCAGCGCATCGAGCTTCGGGAAGTGGTAATGCACCACGAACAGCAGCGGCAGAATCAGCACCACCGACAGAATCAGCGAGCCGATACAAACCAGCAACGACTGACCGAATGCGTCGAGAAAGCGCGGATCGCTCCACAGCTGGATGTACCACTTGAAGGTAAAGCCGCTGGGCATAATCGTCGCCGACCAACTGCTGGCGATTGAGTAGATCAAGGTTCCGAGCAGCGGCAACAACAGAATGGCAAACAGCAAATACACGATGACCCGGTGGTAGACACCGACGGGCCCCAGTTCAGCGCGAGACATGGTAGCTCCTCTTCAACAGCAGCTGATGCACGATGGTCACCAGGGTCATCAACGCCACCAGCACCACGGCCAAGGCGCTGGCGAGGTTCGGGTCGAGGGAAATGTCGCCGGACACCATCGCCGCGATACGGATCGGCAACACGTTGAAGTTGCCGGTGGTCAGCGCGTAGACCGTGGCGTAGGCGCCCAAGGCGTTGGCCAGCAGAATCACGAACGTGCCCAGCAGCGCCGGGGTCAGCACCGGCAGACCGATGTGTCGCCAGAATTGCCAACCGCTGGCCCCGAGCAAGGCGGCGGACTCACGCCAGTCTTCGCGCAGGGCATCGAAGGCCGGGTAGAGCAACAGCACGCCCAGGGGAATCTGGAAGTAGGTGTAGAGAATGATCAGCCCGGTTTTCGAGTACAGGTTGAAATCCTGAATGATTCCGGCCTGTTTCAGCATGATGGTGAAGGTGCCGTTGAACCCCAGCAAGATGATGAACGCGAAGGCCAGGGGCACGCCGGCGAAGTTGCTGGTCATGTTGGCGAACGCATTCACGAAGTTGCGCAGTTTCGAGTCGACCCGGCGCAGGGAGTAGGCGCCGAGCACGGCAATGACGATGCCGAATACGCTGGACCAGAAACTGATCTCGAGGCTGTACTGGATCGCCTGCAAATAGAACTTCGAGTTGAAGATTTTGCTGAAGTTGGCCAGGCCCCAACCGAACTCTTCCGATTGCAGGCTGTTGATCATCACCCAGAGCAGCGGGGCGATCTCGAACACGAAGAAGAAAATCGCGAAGGGCACCAGGCACAGAGCGGCCAGCCATTTACCGCGGGTCATGGCATTCACTTGAGCAGCTCCCGGCACACAGGTTTGTCGTGGGGCACGCCCAGCAGTTCGCAGACGGTGCCGCACAGTTCGGTTTGTTTCGGTGCAGCGCCTTGGTTGAAGCTGAAGGCGTCGCCGAGGACGAACAGCGGCACTTCGCGTTCTTCAGGCAGCAGGCCGTTGTGCGAGCGGTCGTTGTTCATGCCGTGGTCGGCGGTCACCAGCACCTGGTATCCGGCATCGAGCCAGCCTTGCAGGTAGTCGGCGAGGATGACGTCCGCCGAGCGGGCGCTGTTGCGGTATTGCGGGGTGTCGAGGCCGTGCTTGTGCCCGGCGTCGTCGATGTTCATGGGGTGGACCAACAGAAAGTTCGGCGCGTGGCGCAGGCGCAGGTTTTCCGCGTCGGCGAACAGGTGCGAGTCCGGGTAGTGGTCGCTCCAGTAGAAGTGACCGTGCTGGATCGGCAGTTTCGGGTCGTCGGTGTGACGGTCCCGGGCGGCCACGAACGGTGAACGGTTATACAACTCGCTGACCCAGTGATAGGCCGCGGCGGCGGTTTTCAGGCCGGCGTCGGTGGCGTAATGGTAGATGCTGCGCTGATTGGACAGGCGCGAGACGTTGTTGTGAACGATGCCGCTGTCGATCGGCGTAACGCCGGTCAGGATGCATTCGTAAAGCGGTCGGGACAGGGCCGGCAGTTCGCACTCCAGTTTGTAGAGCACCGCGCGTCCTGCGCCAACGTAAGCCTGCAGATGCCCCATGGCGTGGCGCGCGACTTCGTAATTGAGGCCGTCGAGCACGACAAGGATGACGTTGTGCTTCATGGGGGTGGGACTCCGCGAAAACAGATGATTCAAGTACGCAACCAATCCCTTGTGGGAGCGGGCTTGTGTGGCGAGGGGGCTTGTCGGACCGCCGCATCGCCCCGTTGGGCCGCGCAGCGGACCCAGTATCTACGAGCGCTGCGCACTCGAACGGGGGCAAGCCCCCTCGCCACAGGCCCGCTCCCCCATTTGGATCTCCATCGGAGTTCCAAATGGGGATTGACCGCCTTACGGCATATTGATGATGACTTCTTCCTGCCACTTCTGCGGCAGCGACTTGGAGGTCTTTTCCCACGCGTCGGCGTCTTTGATCGGCGTGACCTTTTTGTACTGTTCGTTAGGCAGCAGCTTGGCCTTGACCTCTTCCGGCAGAGTCAAATGCTCGGCGCGAATTGGACGGGCGTTGCCTTTTGCCAGGTTGATCTGGCCAGCGTCGCTGAAGATGTATTCGCGGGCCAGTTTGGCGGCGTTCGGGTGCTTGGCGTATTTGTTGATGATGGTGGTGTAGCCGGAAATCACCGAGCCATCGGATGGAATCAGCACGGTGTAGTCATCCGGATTCGCCATCTTGGCCTTGTAGCTCAGGCCGTTGAAGTCCCAGACCACGCCGACTTCGATTTCACCCTTTTCCATGGTGGCGATCGTCGGGTTGGCCATGGACAGGCGGCCTTGCTTGGCGATGTCGGCGAACAGCAACAGGGCTGGCTGAATGTTTTTCTCGTCACCGCCATTGGCGAGGGCGGCGGCCAGTACGCCGTTGGCAGCCTGGGCTGCGGTGCTCACGTCACCGATGGAGACTTTGTACTTGCCGCTCTTGAGGTCGGCCCATTTGGTCGGTGCTTCGGAACCGTGCAGCAGCTTTTTATTGATGATGAACGCGATGGAGCCGGTGTAGGCCAGTGCCCAGTTACCGTCCTTGTCCTTGGCCCAATCCGGAACCTGTGCCCAAGTACTCGGCTTGTAAGGTTGCACCACGCCCTGCTTGACCGCGATCGGGCCGAAGGCGGCACCGACGTCGCCGATGTCGGCGGTGGCGTTGTCTTTTTCGGCGGCGAACTTGGCGATTTCCTGGGCCGAGCTCATGTCGGTGTCGATGTGTTTCAGGCCGTATTTCTTAGCCAGGTCTTCCCAGGTGCCTTTCCAGTTGGCCCAGTCATCGGGCATGCCGACGCTGTTGACGGCGCCTTCCGCTTTCGCAGCGGCTTCGAGTGTTTTCAGATCGGTATCCGCCGCCATGGCGGCAGTGCACAGGGCAATGGTCGAGCCTAACAGTGATGCCAGGAAAAACTGTTTCATCCGAAGCTCCTTTGGGCGTTTTCAACGCTGCGATTGCGGTTGTGTTGGTCTAGGTCAGCAATACCTGAGCCAATTTAGGCGTTCTGGATGACATTTTGATGTCGACGACCGGTCGGCCTGAATTTCCTGCGCTCGGATACGCGGGGTGCGAGATAAGCGTAGACCATGGCTAAAGGGCTGATATGAAAGGGACTTGGCCATGAAATTGCAGGTGTCTGAAGCAACCGTTCGGCGGCTTTGTCATCTGTCAGTCATCTGCAGTGCCTAGGCTTGCAGGCAGTTGATGGAGCCCGGTTTCGATCGCGGTTCTGCCCTGAATCAGTGCTGGTCTAGTCCAGATAGGTAACGTTGATGCGCATCGAGACAACCAAAGCGGTGACAGCGATCGGGCAGGTTCTGCAAGAACAGCTCGACCACGGGCTGTTGGCGCCCGGGAGCAAGTTGCCGGCCGAGCGCAAGCTCAGTGAGTTGTTCGGTACCACGCGGATTACCGTGCGTGAGGCGTTGTTGCAGTTGGAGGCCCAGGGCCAGATTTATCGCGAAGAGCGGCGTGGCTGGTTCGTGTCGCCACCACGGCTGGCTTATAACCTGATGCAGCGCAGCCACTTTCACGCGATGGTCAGCGCCCAGGGGCGGGTGCCGTCCACCGAGGTGATTTCCGCGCGTTTGCAACCGGCGTCAGCGGCGGTGTGTGCCTGGTTGCAGTTGCCGGCGCTGTCGAGCGTGATCCAGATCTGCCGCTCGCGACGGATTGACGGGCGATTGGTGCTGTACGTGGAGCACTACCTGAATCCACAGTATTTTCCGGGGATCCTGGACTTCGATCTGAATCAGTCGATGACCGAGCTGTATGCGCGGCATTACGACTTGCACTACGGGCGGGTGCGCTTCGAGATTGTGCCGACCGCGCTGTCGGTGGACGCCGCGGCGGCTTTACGGGTGTCGGTGGGCAGCCCGGGGTTGCGGATTGCCCGGGTCAACTACGATCAGCACCAGCGGCTGATCGATTGTGACCTGGAGTTTTGGCGCCATGATGCGATTCATGTCGGGGTGGATGTGGTCTGAACCCGTGCTGCGCCTGCCCACACGATATTTCCCGTCTACGCAGATTGTTCGCCACCGGGGGTGATCACCTGAATGCTCATCCGCGGTGTCGCCAGATCCAGCCCGGCCTCATCCAGATGCCGCTTCAGCGATAAATTGAATGCCCGGGACACTTCCCACTGCTTGATCGGCGCGGTCTTGAAGCGGGCGCGAAGAATCGCATTGCCTGACTCGAAACTCTCTACACCCTGAATCTCAAGCGGCGACCAGATGTTGCGCCGTTGCAGCGGGTCGGTGCGCATTTTCTGGCCGACGTCGCGCATCAGCTTGATCGCCTCGTCGATGTCCATGTTCGAGGGCACCGCCACCCGGAAGATCGCGTAGCCGAACTCTCGGGAGTAGTTCTTGATGCTTTTGATTTCACTGAACGGAATGGTGTGGACGATGCCGTCGATGTCCCGCAGGCGCACGGTGCGGATGGTCAGGCCTTCGACTGTGCCCAGGTGGCCGCCGACGTCCACATAGTCGTCGATGGCCAGGGAGTCTTCGATGATGATGAACAGCCCGGTGATCAAGTCGGCCACCAGCGATTGCGCGCCGAAGCCGATGGCCAGGCCGATCACACCGGCACCGGCCAGCAGCGGCGTGACGTTCATGCCCATGTTCGCCAGGGCGACGATCAGCGCAATGATGAAAATCGCCACGAACAGCACGTTGCGGATCAGCGGCATCATCGTCTGCGCCCGGGCATTGGCCAGGCCTTTGCGCGAGCGGGTGAGGGCGTGGTGCACGGCGGTGTCGCTGAGAATCCAGATCAGCCAGGCAAAAATCAGCGTGCCGCCGAGGCTGAACAGCTTGACGCTGACTTCATGGCCTTCGCCTTCGGTGAAGCGAATCAGCGACATGCCCCAGACCCGCAGGCCGAGTTCGATGAACGCCAGCCACACCAGTAGATGGGCGAGGGTATAGAAGAAGCTTTTCAGGCGATCCGAATACAGCGCATGGCGTTTGGGGCCGCGTTGAGGCTTGAGTGAATGACGGCGCACCAGCCCGTTGATGACCATGCACAACACCAGCAGCACGGTGCAGATCAGCGACTGACGCAACGCGGTGCTGGTGTCGCCGGCAGAGACGAAGGTGGCGAACAGCGAGATGCCCACCAGCACCAGCGCCGGCAGATACCAGAACGTCCCGAGGATTTCGATCGTGTCGCTCAAGGCTCGGCGGGTCAGGCGCCGAGACAGCGGCTGGTTGCGGATCAGGTGCGCGATAGGCCTGCGGAAACGCAGAATGAAAAAACCTGTGAAGATCGCCGCCAGTACATTGGCGAACGTCGCCGCCGTATGGGCCAGATGCTCACCGAGGCTGGCGATCAGGCGCGGGTCGTTCAGGGCTTCACCGAAGGCGGCGAAACTGCCGATCAGCCACAACGGGCGGAAGGCCTGATGCCGCAGGATGTACAGGGCGCGGTGGCGATGCGGGCCATCGAGCAGGGAAAACGCGATGACGCAGATCGCCGAGAAACAGGTACCGACCACCAGCGCATAAGCCAGCACCATGGCCAGGCTTTTGCCCAGTGACGAGGGCAAGGCGTAGGTCATGTAAACCGTCATGACCAGGGCGATCATCCACGGCCCGAGTTTGCGCAAGGCAAAGCGCAGCATGTCCAGGGCCTTGGGGTGTTGCGGTAGTTCTTCGGTGAGACCGAAGCGCATGCGCACCCGGTGGCCGAGCCAGATCAGGGCGGCCGCCAGCAGGCTCCAGACCATCAGGATCATGGCGAAGGCAAAAATGATTGGCAGCCATTCATTGGCCGGCAGCATGAGTGCCACCAGTTCATCCTTGGCCAGATCGACTTCTTCGGACCAGCGAGTGAGGGGGCTGTCGGTGCCGGAAAATTGCTTTTCGAAACTGGCCAGGGTGCCGCCGATCAGGCCCAGCACGCCTTCTTCTGTGGTCGGTTGGGCTTTTTTGCTGACGTCGCGCAGCTTTTTCAGGTCCGCCAGCAGTTTGGTCCGTTGCTGATCGTTTTCCAGCGACTTGATGACTTCGTCCAGCGACTGCCCCAGTGGAGCTTGCGCTTCGGGCTGGGTTTTCGCCGAGCTGCTGAGCAGCCCCGGCAAGCCGGCCGCCTGGGCAGGCGTCAGCGGCAGCAGCGTCATCAGGCAGACAAGGAACAAACAGGGCAGGGCAAAAAGACGAGCGAACACTAGGCGGTTAACCTCGAATGAGCGGATCGGCCGAGTGTACGAGCCCATCAAAATCAATGCGAGCCAGGTGAAAGGGTTTATTCGTTGAGCTTGGCGAGGATCTTGTAGATCACGGTAGCGAGGATCATCAACATGCCGACCCACATCACGAACACACCGACGTTCTTGTCGCGAAAGTTGAAGCCGACGGCCAGCATGATCATCCCGGATAGAATCGGAACCAGCATGGCGTGAAACGAAGACATCGAGATCATGGTGACAGCCTTGTCGGAGGGGTTACTGCAAGTCTAGGCGGCTTTCGGGCGGGCGTTGGTGATGTGTGGCAGGGACGGGGTATGACTGTTGCTTGAGCAACGAGCTTCCTGTGGCGAGGGGGCTTGCCCCCGTTCGACCGCGAAGCGGTCGCAGTGCCTGCTCATGCGCTGTGCCAGACAGAACGCAATGGCAGGTTTTGGGGCTGCTTTGCAGCCCAACGGGGGCAAGCCCCCTCGCCACAGGGACAGGGTTATGGCAACTCGTGGCAGGCGTAAAACGCGCTCAGCACTTTGACCAGGTGCGCCAGGTCATGGCTGCCGCACAGCTCGCGGATCGAGTGCATGGCGAACGTCGGCAGGCCGATGTCCACGGTGCGCACGCCCAGGTGGCTGGCGGTGATCGGGCCGATGGTCGAGCCACAGCCCATGTCGCTGCGCACCACGAAGCTCTGCACCGGTACTTCTTCGGCCATGCACAAATGACGGAAGAACCCGGCGGTTTCGCTGTTGGTGGCGTAGCGCTGGTTGCTGTTGACCTTGATTACCGGGCCGGCGTTGAGTTTCGGGCCGTGGTTGGCGTCGTGCTTGTCGGCGTAGTTCGGGTGCACGCCGTGGGCGTTGTCGGCCGAGACCAGCAGGGATTTCTGAATGGTCCGTACGAATTCATCCCCTTCGGGCAACAAGCGACGCAGGGTTTGCTCAAGCATCGGACCGTCGGCGCCACAGGCCGAGCAGGAACCGACTTCTTCGTGATCGTTGCAGACCAGCACGCAGGTTTCGTCGGTCTCGGTTGTCAGCAACGCCTGCAGGCCGGCGTAGCACGACAACAGGTTGTCCAGGCGAGCGCCCGCGATGAAATCGCCATGCAGGCCGATGACCGCGGCGCTTTGGGTGTCGTAGAAACTCAGCTCGTAATCGAGCACCACGTCGGCATTCAGGCCATGTTCGCGGGCCAGTTGATCGGTGAGCACGGCGCGGAAGTCCACGCGTTCGTCACCGGCGAATTGCGCGAGAATCGGCGGCAGTTCGGTCTGGGCATTGATCGCCCAGCCCATGTTGGCTTCACGGTTGAGGTGAATGGCCAGGTTCGGAATGATTGCAACGGGGGCCTTGAAGTCGATCAACTGGCTCTCGACCTTGCCATCGCGGCGGAAGGTCACGCGGCCGGCCAGGGACAGATCACGGTCGAACCACGGCGCCAACAGTGCACCGCCATAGACTTCGACGCCCAGTTGCCAGAAGCCCTGGCGTTGCAGTTCCGGCTGGGGTTTGACCCGCAGGCACGGGCTGTCGGTGTGCGCGCCGACCAGGCGAATGCCGCCGTGCAGGGGCGAATGACGGCCCATTTTGAACGCGACGATCGAGGAGTCGTTACGGGTGACGTAGTAACGGCCATTGGCTTCGGTGGCCCACGGCTCGCGCTCGTCGAGGCGCACAAAACCGGCCGCTTCCAGGCGCTGGACAAGGCTGGCGGTGGCATGGAACGGGGTAGGGGAGGCCTTGAGGAAGTCGATCAGGCCTTGGTTCAACTCTTCGCGCATAAGAAGCTCCAGACAGCAGTGGCGCCAGTTTAACGTATTGAAAGCGCAAAGTGCGGCGGGTGAAGAACGGCTGTTGTGGCGAGGGGGCTTGCCCCCGTTCGGCTGCGAAGCAGTCGTAAATCCTGTTTGCACGGTGTGCCCGATAGAATACGGTCGCCGGGCTAGGGAGCGCTTCGCACTCCAACGGGGGCAAGCCCCCTCGCCACAACGGCTCCCTCGACACTGAAGCCTGGGCACCGCCGTTAGAACGGTGCCGGGCACTCAAAGCGCAGGCGTTCGCCGCTTTGCGGATGGGTGAAGCTCAGCATGCTCGCGTGCAGGCACAGGCGTGGCCAGGCGGCCAGGGCTTGTTCATGGGCGTAGAGACCGTCACCCAGCAACGGGTGGCCGATGGAGAGCATATGCACGCGCAACTGGTGGGAGCGGCCGGTGATCGGCGTCAACTCGACGCGGCACCAGTCGCCACAACGCTCCAGTACGCGCCAGAAGGTCAGGGCGTGCTTGCCGAATTCGTGGTCCACCACGTGACGTGGCTTGGTCGGCGGATCGTAGCGCAGGGGCAAGTCGATGCTGCCACTGTCCAGTTCCGGTTGTCCCCAGCACAGGGCGGTGTAGGCCTTTTCGGTTTCGCGGTCGTGAAATTGCCGAGACAGCTCGCGATGAGTGTCCGGGTCACGGGCCAACAGAATGATGCCGGAGGTTTCCCAGTCCAGCCGATGGACAATTCGCGCTTCCGGGTAGCCGTTTTCTTGCAGGCGCGTAATCAGGCAGTCCTTGTTGTCATCGGCCCGTCCGGGGACGGAGAGCAACAGGGTCGGTTTGTCCACCACCAGTACGGCGGCGTCCTGATGGATGATGCGGATGTTGGACAACGGCATTAAAACAGCCTCGTAACAAACGCCAACGGCGACTCAGGCCCCCTCCAGTCATGGAAGGGCCCTGCGCCGCCGTGGCTCCCGCCGGATCGACTCAGCGATCTGGCAGGGTGATATTGAGTTCCAGAATCGAGCAGCTGCCCTGGTTTTCCAGAGCGACGTGCACGTCATCGGACCCGATATTGACGTACTTGCGGATCACTTCCACCAGTTCCTTCTGCAAGGCTGGCAAGTAGTCCGGCGTACTGCGTTGGCCGCGTTCATGCGCCACGATGATCTGTAGACGCTCTTTCGCTACCGAGGCGGTACTGGGCTTTTTGTTGGCACGAAAGAAGTCAAAAAGGTTCATTACCTACCTCCAAAAAGTCGCTCGAAGAATCCCTTCTTCTCGACATCGAGGAAACGATGGTCCACGGTCTTGCCCAACAGACGATCGACAGCATCGCTGTACGCCTGGCCGGCGTCGCTCTGGTCGTCGAGAATCACCGGCACGCCCTGGTTGGAGGCCTTGAGGACGGCTTGCGATTCTGGAATCACGCCCAGCAGGGTCACCGCGAGGATTTCCTTGACGTCTTCGACGCCGAGCATTTCGCCGTTGACGACGCGCGTAGGGTTGTAGCGGGTCAGCAACAGGTGTTCCTTGATCGGGTCTTCGCCGTTTTCGGCGCGACGGGACTTGCTGGCCAACAGGCCCAGCATGCGGTCCGAGTCACGTACGGAGGAGACTTCCGGGTTGGTCACGACGATCGCTTCGTCAGCGAAGTACATGGCCAGGTGGGCACCTTTCTCGATGCCGGCCGGGGAGTCGCAGACCACGAATTCGAAATCTTCTTTCAACTGCATCAGGACTTTTTCTACGCCTTCCTGGGTCAGCGCGTCTTTGTCGCGAGTCTGACTGGCGGCCAGCACGTAGAGGTTTTCCAGGCGCTTGTCTTTGATCAGGGCCTGTTGCAGGTTGGCTTCGCCGTTCACCACGTTGACGAAGTCATACACCACGCGGCGCTCGCAACCCATGATCAGGTCGAGGTTACGCAAGCCGACGTCGAAGTCGACGATAACTGTTTTGTGACCACGCAGAGCGAGGCCGGTACCGATAGCGGCGCTGGTGGTGGTCTTACCCACACCACCCTTGCCGGATGTAACCACGAGAATCTTGGCCAAGGTGTTTTACCCCTAAGGAAAAAGGACGTTTAGCCCCTGAAAAACATCTCTTGAAAAACTACTGCAGTCGGACAGCCTTGGCTGGAATCCGGCTTTGAGCGGTATCTACCCCCGGTAAACACTGCTTTTAGCCTTTTTCCTACTTCGTTTGAGCCGTTTTCGCTACGTTTTAGAGATGCTTGGAAAATGCGGCAGTATCCGTTAAAGCCGAATGATGTTCAACACGTCACCCGACAGGCTGACTTGTACTCCGGCGCCCCACAATGGATCGCGGCGCAGGTCCTCGGAAACCTTGTAGTGACCGGCGATGGAGACCAGTTCAGCGGTCATTTGCTGACAGAAAATCCTGGCTTTCGTATCACCTTTGACGCCGGCCAACACACGACCGCGCATCGCGCCGTATACATGGATGTTGCCGTCGGCGAGAAGTTCCGCCCCCGGGCTGACCGACGAAATCACCACCAGATCGCTGCCCTGGGCATAAATCTGCTGGCCACCACGTACTGGCGACGTGATGATTTTTGTCGGTTTGATGGTCGGCTCCGGTGGTTTTTCCGGTTTTTTCGCTACGACGCCTTCGAGCGGGTCGAGCGGGCGTTCCCGTGCGCCGGACGGCGGCAGCACTGGCAGATCGACCGCAATGGCCGCTGCGATGTCTTCGATGCGGCTGGCGCGGATCGCCAGGGTGCGCAGGCCATGCTGGCGGCAGATGCGCATCAATCCCGGCAGGTCGACCGAGCCTTCGCTGGCCGGGAGTTTGTCCAGGGCCAGTACCAGTGGCGCATTACTGAAGAAGTTGGGCGCCTGGGCGACCTTGGCGGCCAGTTGCCGATCAAGGTTCTCGAGGTCGTTACGGGCCAGTTCCAGCACCGTAATGGCCAGCATGCTGCCCTTCAACTGGAACACGGGATCTTGGTCTAGCGGTTCGGTTTGGCTCATGGTCGGCATACAACGGCTTGTCACTAAAAGTGCCGAGACTTATAACGAGAACGCCCGCAGGCCGCAAGCCGGGTCGAACGATGTAGAATGCGCGGCCATTAACTTTCCGGAACCTTTAATGGAACGCCCGCGATTTCGAACAGCATTTCTTTCTCCGCGTTTCTGGCCGCTGTGGTGTGGCCTGGGGCTGTTGTGGCTGATTGTGCAGTTGCCGTATCCGGCGTTACTGGCGATCGGTCGCGCCCTGGGCGCATTGATGTACCAAGTGGCCGGCGACCGACGGCGCATTGCCAAGCGCAATCTTGAGCTGTGTTTCCCTGAAAAATCCGCTGCCGAGCGCAAACGCCTGCTCAAGGAAAACTTCGCGTCCACCGGCATCGCCTTCTTCGAGATGGCCATGAGCTGGTGGTGGTCGCGCAAGCGTCTGGCGAAATTGGCCCATGTCGAAGGCCTGGAACATTTGAAACAGGCTCAGGCGGACGGCAAGGGCGTGATTCTGATGGCCGTGCACTTCACCACGCTGGAGATCGGCGCGGCGTTGCTCGGTCAGCAGCACACCATCGATGGCATGTACCGCGAGCACAAGAATCCGCTGTTCGACTACATCCAGCGCCAAGGTCGCGAGCGGCACAACCTCGACTCGCTGGCGGTGGAGCGCGACGACGTGCGTGGCATGCTCAAACTGCTGCGGGCAGGGAGAGCGATCTGGTACGCACCGGATCAGGACTACGGCGCCAAGCAAAGTATCTTCGTGCCGCTGTTCGGGATTCAGGCGGCAACTGTCACCGCCACCAGCAAATTCGCACGTTTGGGCAAGGCGCTGGTGGTGCCGTTCACCCAGGAGCGCCTGGCTGACGGCAGCGGTTATCGACTGGTGATTCATGCCCCGCTCGAAGGCTTTCCTGGCGAGACGGAAGAGGCCGATTGCATTCGGATCAACCAATGGGTGGAAGGTGCGTTGCGCGAATGTCCGGAGCAATATCTCTGGGCGCATCGGCGCTTCAAGAGCCGCCCACCGGGCGAGCCGAAACTGTACGCCAAACGCGGTTGAGTCACCGATCCCTTTAAGCACCATGGAGTGTTGCAATGAGTCCTGCTGAACCGGTTACAGGGTTGATTCTTTCCGGCGGTGGGGCTCGTGCGGCCTATCAAGTAGGCGTGCTGGCAGCGATTGCCGAGCTGCTGCCGATGGGGGCGACGAATCCGTTTCCGGTGATCGTCGGCACCTCGGCCGGTGCGATCAACGCGGTCAGCCTGGCCAGTGGGGCGATGGATTTTCGTGGCGCGATCGAGCGTCTGACGGCCTTCTGGCAAGGTTTTCGTAGCCATCTGGTATTACGCAGCGATTGGCCGGGGGTGATTCATCAGGCCACCCGTTTTGTCAGTCACAACCTGATGGGCATTGGCTCGCCGGTGCCGGTGGCCCTGCTTAACAGTTCGCCGCTGCGCCGCTTGCTCAATCACAAACTGCACATGCCCGGGATCGCCGAAGCGATTGCGCAAAAGCAATTGCGGGCCGTAGCGGTTACAGCGTTCGGCTACGAGTCCGGCCAGGCTGTCACGTTTTATCAGGGTGGCGGCACCATCGAGTCCTGGTTGCGCCATCGGCGAATCGGCGTGCCGACCCAACTGACTGTCGACCATCTGCTCGCCAGTTCCGCGATTCCATTGCTGTTCGCACCGGTAAAAATCGGCGAAGAATATTTCGGCGATGGCGCGGTGCGTCAATCGGCACCGATCAGCCCGGCCCTGCACCTGGGCGCCAGTCGCGTGCTGGTGGTGGGCGTCAGCGGCAACCCGCGCGGGATCGATCCGCAACAGCCGCTGCAACGTGCCTACACCGGTCAGCAGCCGACCCTGGCGCAAGTCGGTGGGCACCTGCTCAACAGTACGTTCATTGACAGCCTGGAAAGCGACATCGAGTTGTTGCAGCGTCTGAACCAGTTCAGCCATCTGCTGCCCGACGGCATCTCGAGTCGTGCATTGGGAGCGGCGCCAGTGGATGTGTTGGTGATTTCACCGAGTCAGCCGATCGATGAAATTGCCGCGCGGCATCGCCAGGAACTGCCGGCAGCCTTGCGCCTGTTTTTACGCGGGCCGGGGGCGACCAAGACCAGCGGGGCGGGGGTGCTGAGTTATCTGCTGTTCGAGGCGGGGTATTGCAGCGAATTGATTGACCTGGGGCGGCGCGATGCGTTGGCCAAGCGCGATGAGCTGTGCCGGTTTCTGGGGTTGGTGGAGCCTGCGGTTCCGGCTTGAGGTTTGTGGTGTGGCAATCGCGGGCAAGCCTTGCCCGCGAAGCTTTTACGATCAGAAGTGGAACTTCACCAGGAAGCTCGTGTTGCTCTGATCGGTCTTGAAGTACTGGCTGTCCCTGATCCCGTACTTGTCCGACCAGTAGTCGTACTCGACACCCACATACAACTGCTTCTCGCCAATGTTCAGCGCTTTGCCCAAGTCGTATTTGATCTGCGGGTTGAAGTGCAGGTTGGCGTGGTAGGTGCCTTTGCTGTTCTTGTCGTTGTCGACCACCCAGTCCATGAAACCATCGATCAGGATGTTCGAATCGCCCACCGGAATGGTGTAGGACCAGACCGGGGTGATCTGCCAGACGTTGTCACCCGGGCGGCTGCCTTCGGTGTGACGCTGGTAGAAGTTCAGCTGGAAGTAGTCGAAGCCAGGAATCGCCAGGTCGAAACCAGGACCGATCAGGTAAGACTCGGTATCGCCTTCACCGAACTCGTACGTCATGGCCAGCAGCACGTCCTTGACCGGACCGAACTCCAGTTTCTGGTCGAAGATCTTGCCAAACGACAAGCGTGGGCTGATTTCGCCGTAGTAGGTGTTCGAACCGACGCCGGGGTCGTCCTTGCCGTTGTAGAAAATCTTGTCGACGAACACGAAGTTGTCGCCGTATTTCCATGCATCGGCGTGCTCGAAAGTGACGGTTTGCTGAATGCGCGGGTTGACCTGGAAGTCCTTGCCATAGAGGTAGGTCAGGCTGTTGTTCTGCCATTGCAGCAAGTCGCCGGCCATGGCCTGGCCCCCGGCCAGCAAGGATCCCGCGAGCATCAGGCTGGTGCACGTACGTTTCATTCGGTTGCTCCCAAAAAGTAGGTGGTTCCACGTTATTTTTCTAAGGTCGGCGCTCTGGTGTGGCGCCTTTTCTTGCTGCTGTAAAAAATCATCCATACGGTCAGCTTTGGTGCTGTTAGCAAGAGCTGAGCCAAGGCTTTCAAAAAGCCAAAAGACGCCCGTTCGGCTGTTCGAAAACAGTCGATCGAGCGTTATTTTTGAATGCCTTGATACTGCCCAGGGCCGGGGTAAGTTGGCTTTCTGGTCAGGAATTAAATCCGGGCTTTTTTTTAGACCGGATTCGGGCGGCCGCGGAGAATACTGACTCCTTGGCCAGGTCTCAAGTGCCCCGCAACGGAGCACCGGCGACAGATGTGGGGCATTGCTGAACGACAGACTTGTCTGGGTACGAATCATCTGTTGCTCCCTCTTGTTTTTATTGTTTGAGGTGCAGGCAGCCGCCCCTGTGGGAACTCGCCACAGGGTGTGTGCTTTGTACTGGGTCAGTGCGTGTGGGCGTGGCAGTCGTTGACGGCTGCGCGTTCGTGACCGCCTAGAATGTTGAACAACAGGTTCAATGCCAGGGCGCTAAGCGTGGCCATTGCGATGCCGCTGTGGGTGATCGGGCTCATCCACATCGGCAGGTGGGCGAAGAATTCCGGACGCACCACCGGGATCAGCCCCATGCCGATGCTCACCGCCACCAGCAACTGGTTGCGTCGGTCACCGATGTCGGCTTCCTGAAGAATCTTGATCCCGGTGGCGGCGACCATGCCGAACATCGCGATTGCCGCACCGCCCAAGACCGCCGGCGGAATCGACGCCACCAGGAACGCGGCTTTCGGCAGCAGGCTCAGCACGATCAGTAAGCCACCGGCGACGATGGTCACCGAGCGGCAACGTACGCCGGTCATTTGTACCAGGCCGATGTTCTGAGCGAATGAGGAGTGGGTGAAGGTGTTGAAGAAGCCGGCGAAAAACGAAGCACCGGCATCGCACAGCAAGCCACGACGCAGCATCCGCGGCGTGACGTCCTGGCCGGTGATTTTGCCCAGCGCCAGGAACATTCCGGTGGACTCGACGAAGATGATTACCACCACCAGGCACATGGACAGAATCGGTGCGAGCTCGAATTTCGGCATGCCGAAATGCAGCGGGGTGACGATTTGCAGCCACGGCGCCTGGTCCATGCCGCTGAGGTCGACCATGCCGATCACGCCGCAAATCGCGTAACCCAGGCACATGCCGATCAGCACCGAGATGTTGACCCAGAATCCGCGCATGAAGCGATGGACCAACAGAATGGTGGCCAACACCAGTGCGGCAACGGCCAGATAAACAGGCGAACCGAATTGAACCGCGCCAGCACCGCCACCGGCCCAGTTCACGGCGACGGGGAACAGCGACAAACCGATTGAGGTGATGACGGTGCCGGTCACCAGCGGCGGGAAGAAGCGTACGACTTTGGACATGAAGGGCGCGATGAGCATGCCGAAGAAGCCGGCGGCGATGGTCGCGCCGAAAATCCCTTGCAGGCCGATGCCGGGCATCCCGGCCATGGCCACCATGCTGCCGACCGCGGCGAAACTGGCGCCCATCATCACCGGCATGCGAATGCCCATCGGGCCGATGCCCAGCGACTGGACGATGGTGGCGATGCCGGCCACCAGCAGGTCGGCGTTGATCAGGAAGGCGATTTCTTCACGGTTCAGGCCGGCGGCCTGCCCGATGATCAGCGGCACTGCAATGGCGCCGCCGTACATCAGCAGAACGTGTTGCAGACCGACCAGAATCAGTTGCACAAGGGGTAAACGTTGAATGGCGGGTGCGTCGGGGATGCGCGCTTCGGATAGCTCGGACATGCAACACCTCGGATCTTTTTTATTCTTGTGATTTTTGTATCAGGGGGACCTGTGGCGAGGGAGCTTGCTGTGGCGAGGGGGCTTGCCCCCGTTGGGCTGCAAAGCAGCCCCAATCCCAGCAATCGCGTTCTATCTAGAGGACCGCATCCGCCGGTTTTACGACCGCTTCGCGGTCGAACGGGGGCAAGCCCCCTCGCCACACAAACCCTATCTCCACAATGGCTTATTACTTACTTGGTAGGAGCTCCCTGAACAATCCACGCGCCGATCAGGTCACGTTCCTGCTGGGTCATCTGGGTGATGTTGCCCAGTGGCATGATCTGGCTGGTGACCGCTTGAGCCTGGATGCGGGCAGCGTTCTGGCGGATCTGTTCTGGCGTATCGAACATCACGCCGGCCGGTGCGGCACTGAACAGCGGGCTGGTGGGCTTGGCCGAGTGACAGACAGCGCAACGTTCCTGAATCACGCTGTGAACCTTGTCGAACGTCGGGCCCTGATTCGAGGCCTGGGCTGGTGCAGCGGCAGGCGCATCAGGTTTCGCCGCTTCAGGTTTGGCACCACCGCCGAGGGCGGTTTCCGGCAGCGGCTGGTACTCGATGGTCCCAGGAGCCTTGGCCACTTCAGGTGCGCTGGACATCGGCGTCGGGCCGGTCACGTAGGCCAGGCAAATCATGCCGACCGCCGCAACGGGCAGGGTCCAGGCGAATTTGTGGCTGTCGTGACGGGTGTTGAAGTAGTGACGCACCAACACCGCCAGCACCGCGATCCCGGCCAGGATCAGCCAGTTGTACTGGCTGCCGTACGTGCTCGGGAAGTGGTTGCTGATCATGATGAACAGCACCGGCAAGGTGAAGTAGTTGTTGTGCCGCGAACGCAGCAAACCTTTGGCCGGCAGCGCCGGATCGGGCGTGCGGTTTTCGGCGATCGCCGCCACCAGGGCGCGCTGGGCCGGCATGATGATGCGGAACACGTTGCCGACCATGATAGTGCCGATGATCGCGCCGACGTGCAGGTACGCACCACGACCGCTGAACACTTTGCTGAAGCCGTAGGCGGCGCCGATGATCAGCACGAACAGAATAAAGCCGAGCAGGGCAGGGCGTTTGCCCAGGGCCGAGTCGCAGAGGAAGGAGTAGATGAACCAGCCGATGAATAACGAGCCGAGGCCAATGGCCACGCCTTCAGGACCACTCAGGGTGCTGCCCGGTGCCAGCAGGTACAGCGTCGGGTTGGAGTAGAACACCACGCACAGCAGCGCGATCCCCGACAGCCAAGTGAAATAGGCTTCCCATTTGAACCAGTGCAGGTTGTCCGGCATGGTCGGTGGAGCCAGTTTGTATTTTTCCAGGTGGTAGATACCGCCGCCATGGATCGCCCACAAATCGCCCGCCAGCCCGTTTTTCGGGTTGACCCGATTGAGGTTGTTTTCCAGCCAGACGAAATAGAACGACGCGCCGATCCAGGCCACGCCAGTGATCATGTGAACCCAGCGCACGCTCAGGTTCAGCCATTCCAACAGATGTGCTTCCACAGTCTTTACCTCTCGCCTGTCACCCTTGTTGTCGAGTGATCAGACCTTCTCTTATTGGTGGGGGGCGAGGATCAAACACTCATCCTCTTGGAAAAAATGCTCATCGCAGTTATTGCCTGTGCCACTGCGATCAACCACCAGGAAGTCATCCCGCTTTTCGATCGTCAGCACCGGGTGGTGCCAGACGCCGCGATGGTAATTAATGCCCTGCCTGCCGTTGGTGACGAAGGCGCGGACCAAGCCTGATACAGGTGCATCGCCAAGTGGCGCGACCACGATCAGAAAGGGGTTGCCGAGCAGCGGAATGAACGCCTGACTGCCCAGCGGATGGCGCTCCAGCATGCGCACGGTCAACGGCATGTCCTGCGCGTCGGCGCGGAAGATGCTGATGATCGCCTTGTCCTCTGGCGTGGCGGTTTCCACCGTCGCCAGTTTGTGGAAGCGCATGGTCGAACCGTTGTTGATCATGAAGTGATCGCTGCCGTCGGTTTCGATCACGTCACCGAAAGGGGCGAAGGCTTCTTTGGTCAGCGGTTCAATCGTCAATGTGCGCATGCTGGTCTTCTTAATCTCGAGTGTGTTGGGGTACTGCTTTTGTAGGAGCCGGCTTGCTGGCGATGGCGTCAGTGAGGGCGCTATCGCCAGCAAGCCGGCTCCTACAGGCTCAGCATTACTTCGCGACCTTGCCCAAAACGCGCAGGCGGCTCACACCACCATCCGGGAACACGTTCAGGCGGATGTGGGTGATCGGGCCCAGCGCCTTGATCTGCTCGGCGAAGGTGTGTTCGGCGTGCATTTCCAGCTTCTGGCTTGGCAGCAGTTCGCGCCAGAACAGCGATTGGGTTTCGATCTGGCTGTCGGTGCCGCCCTTCACGAATGCGCCCTGGATCGAGCAGCTGTCCGGGTAGTTGCCCTTGAAGTGCAGGGTGTCGACGATGACTTTCTCGACTTCACCGGCATGGCCCAGCGCGACGATCACCCAGTCATTGCCCGGGGTACGACGACGTGCGGTTTCCCAGCCATCGCCCATGTTGATGCCACGGCCCGGGTTGAGGATGTTGCTCATGCGGCCGAAGTGTTCGTCGGAGCAGGCGAGGGCGCGACCGCCGTTCAGGGCGGCAGCCAGGTCGACTTGTTCGTTGTCGCCAACGGCCGACCAGTCGCGGAACGGAATGCCGTACACGCGCAGACGGGCCACGCCACCATCCGGATAGATGTTGAAGCGCAGGTGGCTGAACGCCTGGTCGTTATTGATTTCGTGGTAGTGGTGGCTGTTGCCCTGCAGCTCGACGGCCGACAGCACTTCAGTCCACTGGGTGTTTTCGTCCGGCTCGCCCGAGGCCAGGAAGCAGGCTTCCAGGGAGGCCGATGGCGGGTAGTTGCCGGTGAAGAATGAAGTGTCGATGTCCACGCCTTTGATCGAACCCGGTACGCCCAGGCGGATCACCGCGCTGTCGTAGCCTTCGAAGCGCTTGCGGCGCGACTCCCAGCCGTCCATCCACTTGCCGTTG
This sequence comes from Pseudomonas sp. KD5, assembly GCF_012932895.1. Classification (NCBI taxonomy): domain Bacteria; kingdom Pseudomonadati; phylum Pseudomonadota; class Gammaproteobacteria; order Pseudomonadales; family Pseudomonadaceae; genus Pseudomonas; species Pseudomonas sp. KD5. Next base: position 31,133 of record NZ_JDWJ01000001.1, read on the forward strand.
TCATCGAACACGCCCTCCTTCCACACGGCCGGGGTCGGCTGGAACAGACGGTTGGCGTCTGCGAACCAGTCATCGGTGACCGAGATGATTTTGGTGCCCAGACGGGCGTCGGCCAGGTTGACGAACTTCTCGAAAGGTACGGCGTAAGCTTTCATTCTTCTTGTCTGCCTTTAATAAGTTGGCTTGGGATGCTTGCAGGGCCCTGGGCTCGTTCTGCGTTCGGGAACTCGCTCGGGCCAAGGTCGCTATAGGGTCAGTAATCGGAACAACGCGATTTTGTTGATCTCCGCCAGCGCGCATTTGAATTCGGTGTCGACCGAGTTGTGAATGCGCGTTTCGAACGCCGCGAGGATCTGATGCCGGTTGCTGCCTTTTACCGCCATGATGAAGGGAAACTTGAACTTGGCCTTGTAGGCGTCGTTCAGCTCGGTGAAGCGCTGGAACTCATCGCTCGAGCATTGGTGGATACCGGCGCCGGCCTGTTCATGGGTGCTGGCTTCGGTCAGTTGGCCCTGGACGGCGGCTTTGCCGGCCAGGTCCGGGTGAGCGTTGATCAGGGCCAGTTGGCTGGCGTGATCGGCGCTCAACAGGATGTCGCTCATGCGCTGGTGCAGGGTTTCGATCTGGTCGATCGAAGCGTCCTGGCCCAGGTCGAAGGCCTTCTCGGCCACCCATGGCGAGTGTTCGTAGATGTCGGCGAAGGCGGCGACAAACGCGTCGCGGCTCAGGCTCGAGGGTTTCAGCGTTTGAAAGGTGCTCATTTGGCAGCCCCTTGGTACGGGTGGGTTTGCTGCCAGTGGCGAGCGATGTCGACACGGCGGCTGAACCACACCTGTTCATGACTTTTAGCGTATTCGATAAAGCGCTTGAGCGAGGCCAGGCGCGCCGGGCGGCCGATCAGCCGGCAGTGCAGGCCGATCGACAACATCTTCGGTGCCTCGGCGCCTTCGGCATAAAGAACGTCAAACGCGTCCTTCAGGTATTCGAAGAAGTCGTCGCCCTTGTTGAAGCCCTGGACCTGGGTGAAGCGCATGTCGTTGGTGTCCAGGGTGTATGGAATCACCAGGTGTGGCTTGCCGGTCGGGTTGTTCGGTTCCCAGTAGGGCAGGTCGTCGTCGTAGGTGTCGCAGTCATAGAGGAAACCGCCTTCTTCCATCACCAGCCGACGGGTGTTCGGGCCGGTGCGGCCGGTGTACCAGCCCAGCGGGCGCTCGCCGGTGATTTCGGTGAGGATGCGGATCGCTTCGAGCATGTGCTCGCGTTCTTGCGCTTCGTCCATGTACTGGTAGTCGATCCAGCGATAGCCGTGGCTGCAGATTTCGTGGCCGGCCTCGACCATCGCGCGGATCACGTCCGGGTGACGCTGGGCGGCCATGGCCACGGCGAAGATGGTCAGCGGGATGTCGAATTCCTTGAACAGTTTCAGAATCCGCCAGACGCCGGCACGGCTGCCATACTCGTAAAGGGATTCCATGCTCATGTTGCGCTCGCCTTGCAGCGGCTGCGCCGAGACCATTTCCGAGAGGAAGGCTTCGGACTCTTTATCGCCGTGAAGGATATTGCGCTCGCCACCTTCCTCGTAGTTGAGCACGAAGGACAGGGCGATGCGGGCATTGCCCGGCCAGTGTGGGTGAGGAGGGTTACTGCCGTAACCGATCAGGTCGCGTGGGTAGTCAGCGCTCACTGCAGTCTTCCTTCTTGTTCGTGTCGACTTGTTCAAAGTCAGGGTGTGTGTGGCGGCCTGGCGATGAGAGGGCAGGCTGGCGTCACAGCGATGGAGTGATTGTATACAACTTTATATTAACTTTGTAAGCCTGATTTTTTGCATTTTTCACTGACTGCTCTCATTGGAGGGTACTGCAAGAAACCTGCCTGACTGGTCAGCTAATTGATAGAAGGTCCACTGATCTTATGGTTTGGCGCAAGATTCGCCTGCAAACCCTGAATGCCGTTGGTGGCAGTAAAAATGTCGTTTTTATTGTGTACAATTTTTTTGAAAAATGTCTTAATCAGTCGCTCGCCGCAACTTTTCGTGCTCCGGAACGGTGCGGTCTCCTTTTCAACTGACTTCGGGAGGCGCGAGGTCTGACTGCTCCACGCAGGCAGGCGCGCAGAATCAATGGGACGTTTGACTACACACGTTTTGGACGCTGCACACGGTTGCCCGGGCAGTTCGATAAAGGTCGAGCTGTACCGCGTCGAAGGCTCGCAGCTGGAACTGGTCGCCACGGTGCTCACCAACAGCGACGGCCGGGTCGATGCGCCGTTGTTGCAAGGCGATGACTACCGTACCGGGGTCTATCAGCTGCAATTTCATGCGGGCGATTACTACCGCGCCCGGGGCGTTCAGCTGCCTGAGCCTGCGTTCCTCGACGTGGTGGTGCTGCGGTTCGGCATCTCTGCCGAACAGGATCACTACCATGTGCCTTTGCTGATTTCGCCATATAGCTATTCCACGTATCGCGGCAGCTGATCCCCCAAGCAGCTGCCTCAACCTGGAAGCGACTGCGCATATAGCTTCTTTGGTCTTTCGCCCGCTCACACTGCGGGCTTTTTTTCGCCTCCAGGAATGTCAGGTCTGACGCCATCGCGAGCAGGCTCCCACAGGTGTATGCATTCCAATGTGGGCCTGCTCGCGATGCTTTTCGCTTTAGCGGCTCAACAGAGAAGCCGCACCAGCCCCGCTGAACAACCCGGCACTGACCCGGTTAAACCAGCTCTGCCCCTTGCCACTGCGCAGATACCGCGCCGCGCCATGAGCCCCCAGCCCATAAGCCAGCTTGCACAGCAGATCCAGCACGGTCCAGGTGGCAATCATCACCAGCAACTGCGGCAGGAACGGTTGTTCGGCACTCAAAAACTGCGGCAGGAACGCGGCAAAGAACAAAATGTCTTTCGGGTTGCTGGCGCCGAGCATGAACGCGCGCCCGAACAGTGCACGAAAGCGTGGCACCGGCGCAGCCTGGGGCACTTCGGCGCCCTGGGAGGGTTGGCGTGATTGCTGCCAGCTCTGCCAGGCGAGGTAGAACAGATACAGCGCGCCGACGATTTTCAGAGCGCTGAACAGCTGTTCCGACGCCAGCAGCAATGCGCCCAAGCCGAGCGCCGAAGCGCTGAGCAGGCAGATCGAGGCAAACACGCCTCCGAGAAACGCCGGGTAAGAACGGCGCAAACCGTAATTCAGACTGTTGCTGATCATCAGCAAAGACAGTGGCCCCGGTATCAGGATCACCACCAGCGCAGCGCCGCTGAACAGCAGCCAGGTTTCCAGACTCATCACTTTCCTCCCTATGCACAAAAGCCCCACCCGACGGGGTGAGGCTGGTTTGAAACGCGTACCGCGTGACTCTTACAAGAAGATGAACTTGGCGATGAAGATCGCGCAGAGCACCCACAGGCTCACCGAAATTTCCTTGTACTTACCGGTGCCAGCCTTCAACGCCACGTAAGTGATGAAGCCCAGCGCGATGCCGTCGGCGACCGAGAAGGTCAGGGGCATCATGATCGCGGTGACGATCGCCGGAATGCTGTCGGTCGCTTCGTCCCATTCGATGTGCGCCATGCCGCCCATCATCAGCATCGCTACATAAATCAGCGCACCGGCGGTTGCATAAGCGGGGATCATGCCAGCCAGCGGTGCGAAAAACATTGCGGCAATAAATAGCACACCTACGGTCACGGCGGTAAGACCAGTCCGACCACCCGCCGCTACGCCAGCGGCACTTTCCACGTAACTGGTGACCGGCGGAACACCCACCACCGCCCCGAAAACACTGGAGGCACTGTCGGCTTTCATGGCGCGGGACAGGTTTTCGATCCGGCCGTCAGCGTTCACCAGGTTGGCGCGCTGGGCGACGCCCATCAAGGTGCCGGCGGTGTCGAACATGTGCACGAAGAGGAAGGCCAGCACCACACTGATCATGCTGACGTTGAACACGCCGGCGACGTTCATCGCCATCCAGGTCGGTGCCAGGCTCGGCGGGGCAGACATGATGCCCTCGTAGTGCACCAGACCCAGACCCCAACCGGCGAGGGTCACGGTGATGATGCTGATGAGGATCGCGCCGAACACTTTGTGGTAGCTGAGTACGGCGATCATCAGGAAGCAGATGGCAGCCAGCAGCGGGCCGGGCTCGCGCAGGGAGCCGAGCTTGATCAGAGTGGCCGGGCTATCGACGACGATACCCGCGGTTTTCAGGCCGATCAGCCCCAGAAACAGGCCCACACCCGCACCCATGGCAAAGCGCAGGCTCACCGGAATGCTATTGAGCAGCCATTCACGAATCCGGGAAAAGGTCAGGAACATGAACAACACACCGGACACGAACACCGCGCCGAGGGCGGTTTCCCAGTTGTAGCCCATGGTGCCGACCACGGTGTAGGTGAAGAACGCGTTCAGCCCCATGCCCGGCGCCAGGCCCACCGGCCAGTTGGCGTACAGGCCCATCAACAGGCAACCCAGCGCGGCGGCGATGCAGGTGGCCACGAACGCGGCACCGTGATCGATCCCGGCGTCGGCCATGATGTTGGGGTTGACGAAGATGATGTAGGCCATGGTGATGAAGGTTGTCAGACCGGCGATCAGCTCGGTCTTCACCGTGGTGCCGTGCAAGCTGAGTTTGAAGATGCGCTCCAGCCAGCCATTGCGTAACGGCGGCGAGAGTTCCAGCGTCGAGGCTTCGGATTTGCGGCTTTCCACAGCGAGTACTCCTCAAGAGTTTTATTGTTATTTCCAGGGCCGGACCCATGAGGGTGGCAGCGACCCTTTGAGGTACTTGCGAATTTGTTGACCTGATGGTCAGGAACTCGCACGAAGCGAATTATGCTTTTGTATACAAATAAAGCAAATAATGTTTTTGATTTTGTAGACGAAAAAAATGGCAGGCGGGGCATATAGATATGAAATGTGATGTGTAGCGAGCTTTTTGTGGCGAGGGAGCTTGCTCCCGCTGGGGCGCGCAGCGGCCCGACTCAGGCGGTGGCAATTTTTCAGGCATACCGGCGTTATCGTTCTTTGCGACTGCTGCGCAGCCGAACGGGAGCAAGCTCCCTCGCCACAGTCAGGTGTCGTCCCGGTCAACTCTGGTTACTTCCCCCAATGCCAGATTCACCGCCAACCACCCATTCACCGCCGTTTCCCCAGCCTCGGCAAACACTCGCTCGAGCAATTTCACCTGCTCGCGCCGTAACGACTGCTCGAACCGCGCGCCTTCCACAGTCAGTTCCAGCAGCCGCCTACGCTTGTCGGTCTGGGACGCGACGCTGTTCACCAAATGCATTTCCACCAACTGCCGCAGCGGAATGTTCAGCGCCTGCTTGGTCACGCCGAGCAGCGCCAGTAACTCCTTGACGCTCAGGTTCGGATAACGCGCGATGAAAAACACGATGCGCTGATGCACCCGGCTCAAGCCGCGACGCTCGAGCATTTCATCAGCCTTGGCGGTGAAGGCCTGATAGCCGAAGAAGAACGCTTCCATGGCTTGTTGCTGGGTGGTGGGGTTTTTAAGGTCAAGCATGTTGACGTATCCGCTCGGTCTATCGTAATTTCGGTCAATCAGTTTGACTCATTTTCCTCAGGCCTCGCTACCGGTGACCCCCATGGCTTTTTCCGAACGTGTCTCGCGCCTTAAAAGTTCTTTGATCCGTGAAATCCTCGCCGCCGCCCAGCGCCCGGAAGTGATGTCGTTCGCCGGCGGTTTGCCGGCCGAAGCCATGCTGCCGAAAGTCGAGTGGGCGCAGATGCCGCTGTCCATGGGCCAATACGGGATGAGCGAAGGCGAGCCGGCACTGCGTGAAGCGTTGGCGGCCGAAGCCCGGGCGTTGGGCGTGCCGTGTGAGGCGAGTCAGGTATTGGTGGTCAGCGGTTCGCAACAAACCCTCGATCTGGCGGCCAAGCTCCACATCGACAAAGGCACCGAAATCCTGCTTGAAGCGCCGACCTACCTGGCGGCGTTGCAGATTTTTCAGCTGTTTGGCGCCGATTGCATCACCGTCCCGCTGGAGGCTGATGGCCCGAACCTGGTGCAACTGCGCAGCCGTCTGGAACAACACAAGCCAGCGTTCATCTACCTGATCCCGACGTTTCAGAATCCGTCGGCGGTGCGCTACAGCGAAGCTAAGCGCGATGCGGTGGCGGCGTTACTCGACGAGTTCGGCGTGACCCTGATCGAAGACGAACCGTACCGTGAGCTGACCTTCGACGGCGGCAGTGCCACGCCGATCGTCAGCCGCTTGACCAAGGCCAGTTGGATCTACACCGGCACCGTGTCGAAAACCCTGCTGCCGGGCCTGCGGGTTGGTTATTTGATTGCCAGTCCGGACCTGTTCCCGCATTTGCTGCGGCTCAAGCAATCGGCCGATCTGCACACCAACCGCATCGGGCAGTGGCAAGCGCTGCAATGGATCGGTACTGAAAAATACCAGCAGCACTTGGGCGAGTTGCGGGACTTCTACCGGGTTCGTCGGGATGCGTTCCAGTCGGCACTTGAAAGGCATTTTTCCGATCTGGCGGATTGGAACGTGCCGCAGGGTGGGCTGTTTTTCTGGCTGACGCTCAAGCAGCCGCTGGATACCCGCACGCTGCTCAAAGCGGCGCTGGCAGCAGAGGTGGCGTTCATGCCGGGCGAACCGTTTTTCCCCGAGCCGGATAACAACCCCGGCCATCTGCGGCTGAATTTCAGCCACATCGACCCGGCACGGCTGGACGAAGGGCTCAAGCGATTGGCTGCGGTGGTGCGTCAGGCCCAGGCGGCGCAAGCGGCCTGAGGCTGTTGGTGGAGGAGGGTGTAGAAATGAATAAACCGGTCATTGGACCGGTTTATTTTTGTTCGGGTTTTGCGGTGTTTATACCGGCGCCACAGAAGCGTCAGACCGCAGCAAACCGCTTATCCAGATAATCAATGATCACCTTGGACTCATACATCCAGGTGGTCTGGCCATTCTCTTCGATGCGCAGGCACGGCACCTTGATCTTACCGCCTTGCTCCAGCAGGGCCTGGCGATCCTTTTCGTTGTTCTTGGCATCGCGCAAGGCCACCGGAACGTTCAGGCGACGCAGGGTGCGACGGGTTTTCACGCAGAACGGGCAGGCATGGAACTGATACAGGGTCAGGTCCTTGGCGGCCGCTTCGACCTGGGCCTGAGCGGCGGCGGGGCGCTGCTTCTTGCCAGGACGGGTGATGAAGTCGATGAAGATGATCAGTTGGCCGAGGCCGACACGAAGCGCTTTGACGAACACGGTATAAGTCTCTCAGGGCAAACAGAAGGCGCGCAGCTTACCTGATTTTTCGCAGGCGAAAAAAAACCGGCGATCAGTGCCGGCTTTCTTCTTGCTGCGCGTTACTTGATCAGGCTGAGAAACTCGCTGCGGGTGGCGGCGTTTTCGCGGAACTCACCGAGCATCACCGAGGTGATCATCGTCGAATTCTGTTTCTCCACACCGCGCATCATCATGCACATGTGCTTGGCCTCGATCACCACCGCCACGCCCAGGGCGCCGGTGACTTGCTGGACCGCATCGGCGATCTGGCGGCTGAGGTTTTCCTGGATCTGCAGGCGGCGGGCGTACATATCGACGATCCGCGCGACTTTCGACAGTCCCAGTACCTTGCCGCTCGGAATATAGGCAACGTGCGCCTTGCCGATGAACGGCAGCAGGTGATGCTCGCACAACGAGTAGAGCTCGATGTCCTTGACCAGCACCATCTCGCTGTTGTCGGAGCTGAACAAGGCACCGTTGGTGACCTCTTCCAGCGTCTGTTCATAACCGCGGCAGAGGTACTGCATGGCTTTGGCGGCACGCTTTGGCGTGTCGAGCAGGCCCTCGCGGGACACGTCCTCGCCCAATTGGCCGAGAATCGCGGTGTAATTCTGTTCCAGGGACATGAAACTACCTGTGGGATTTTACGCAAAGGGCAAGGGTACGGTGGCAAACACGGCGCTGCAAGCGTGAAGCGACAGCTTTACTCGTCGCGACCTTCCATCATGGTTCGTTTAAGCATCACGTAAACCGCTCCTGCGCCGCCGTGTTTCGGCTGGCACGAGGTGAAGCCGAGCACCTGTGGATGCTGACGTAGCCAGGTGTTGACGTGACTCTTGATCATCGGCCGCTTGCCGTCCAGACGCACGGCTTTGCCGTGGGTGACGCGCACGCAGCGGATTTCGAATTTAGTTGCTTCGGCCAGAAACGCCCAGAGGGTTTCACGGGCCTTTTCCACGTTCATGCCATGCAGGTCAAGGCTGCCTTCGAACGGAATCTGTCCGATCTTGAGCTTGCGCATCTGGCTTTCCTGAACACCGTCACGCGCCCACATCAGCTCGTCTTCCGGGCCGACATCAATCACAAACTGATCGGACAGCCCGTCAACGGTGGTCGCATCGGTGCGCACAGTGGCGGCCTGGCGCAGCTTGGCGATTTGCGCGCGGTCGGCCTTGGGTTTGCCGGTTTCGGCGCGATCGTGCTTGATCGGCTTGACGCCTTGGATCGCGCTTTTGAACAGGGAAAAATCGTCGTCTTGCATGTCAGCCTCCGCGAAGGGGGGGCAGTTTACCCAAGTCGGAGCGCTATCCATAACAATTGAGGCCCGTCAAAACGCCGGGCCTTTGATTCAGTCGTGTTTTTTCATCAGGTGCGGGGCTATGTTCAGCTCTCGCGACTGGCGCGAACGGCGACGGCAGCGGCGCCATAGCAACACGCCGAGGTACAGCACGAACACGCCCACCGCCAGAATGATCGACGAGCCCAGCGGGCTGGCATTCAACTCGCCCAACGCCGGTGGCCGCCCCAGCAGGCTGGCCGCGCCGGCCATCGCCAGCAATACACCGCACATCGCCAGCAGGGCAGCGAACGCTGCGCCGAAGCGAAATCGCCAATTGCGTTGGCCCTTGGGCCGCAAGCGGCGTGCATCAAAACCATCGGATAACTTCATTCCGACCTTCCTCAATGGGTATCGGCCCTTCGACCGGGAGTTGACCGGGATGTTCCTGAGGCTAGGGCAATTACGGCAAATGAGAGGCTTTTGCGGATGAGCGGCGGTATGGGCCGCTCATCGACGGTCGATCAGATCAGATCGCGGGTCAGGGCGAGGGTGGCGAAGTTGTCCGCCATGATCGCCATTTCGGTCTGCTGAACGTGTTCGGCGCTGAGGATCCCGCCCTTGCAAGGCAAATCTCGCGTCGCGCAGGCGTCTTCCACCAGGGTGCAGCGAAAGCCCAGGTTCTTCGCCGCACGCACGGTGGTGCTGACGCTGGAGTGACTCATGAAACCGCAAACGATCAGGTCGAGCGAGCCCAGTTGTTGCAGGCGATCGTACAGTTCGGTGCCGTGAAACGCGCTTGGCAGCAATTTGCCGATGACGGTTTCGTCGCCCTGTGGCTCCAGGCCCGGGATGAACTCACCGCGTTCGCCCTGGGGATCGAACAGCCCACCGACGGTGCCGAGGTGACGCACATGCACGATTGGCCGACCGGCTGCACGGGCAGCGGCCAGCAGGTGTTTGATGTTCGCGACGGCAGCATCCATGCCGCTCAGGGCCAGCGGACCACTGAGGTATTCTTTCTGGGCATCGATGATGACTAGGGTCGCATGACCCAGATTGGCCGCTGCATAACCACGGCCGCTGAGTTGAAACATCGTTTTTGGAACGGACATTCTGGGGCTCCTTCGGGTGGGGCTTTTGCGGCATTGTCCTCTGGCTGAGCGCTTCTGTGAATCGCTTCCATCGCAGGCACCGCCGTTGCTGGCTCGCAGCCTTGTCAAGATACTCGTTCTGTTCAATAGCTGGCTGGAAAAATAGAAGAGTCCTACATCTGATCCGGTGTTTTTCCTGCGTCGTCGCGGCGCCTTTTGGCTGTTAGAATCGTCAGTCGTTTTTTCTGGAGTTTACCCCGTGATCACTTCCCGACTTCGTACCCTGCGTGACCATATCCGTTGGGCCGTCAGCCGCTTCCATGGGGAGGATCTGTTTTTCGGCCATGGGACCGACAACGCCTGGGACGAAGCCCGTCAACTGGTATTGGGTGCGCTGCACTTGCCGTGGGAAATCGCCGACAGCTATCTGGACTGCCGTCTGGAGGACGATGAGCTGGTCAATCTGCAACGCTTGCTCAAGCGCCGCATCGAAGAACGCATTCCGACCGCTTACCTGCTGGGCGAAGCCTGGTTCTGCGGCTTGTCGTTCATTGTCGACGAGCGCGTGCTGATCCCGCGTTCGCCGATTGGTGAGCTGATCGAAAAACGTTTCGAGCCGTGGCTGGGTGCCGAACCTGCGCGCATTCTCGACTTGTGCACCGGTTCCGGTTGCATCGGTATCGCCTGTGCCTATGAGTTCCAGAACGCCGAAGTGGTTTTGGCCGACCTGTCGTTCGAAGCGCTGGAGGTGGCTAACCAGAACATCGAGCGCCACGGTGTCGACGAGCGCGTGTTCACCGTTCAGGGCGATGGTTTCGATGGTTTGCCAGGGCAACGTTTCGACCTGATCGTGTCGAACCCGCCTTACGTCGATGCGGAAGATTTCGCCGACATGCCGGACGAATATCAACACGAACCCGAGCTGGGCCTGGCCTGTGGCGACGACGGTTTGAACCTGGTACGACGCATGCTCGCCGAAGCGGCGGATCATCTGACCGAGAAAGGTTTGTTGATCGTCGAGGTGGGTAACAGCCAGGTTCACGTCGAGGCGTTGTACCCGGAAGTCGATTTCGCCTGGCTGGAGTTCGAGCGCGGTGGGCATGGGGTGTTCATGTTGACAGCGGAGCAGTGCCGCGATCATCAGGCGCTGTTCGCTTCTCGCGTCTGACCCCGAATATTGTGGCGAGTGAGCAAGCTCCCTCACCACAATTGGGTTTTATGTCGGTTACCGATGCGTGGCAATCCAGATCAACAACCCCGCCTGAAACACCGCAAACGCCACCAGACAGGTAATGGTAAAACGCAGTCCAGCGTCTTCACGCTTGTACTTGCTGACCTTTTCTTCGTGTTTCTTCAGTTTGACTTCCTGTTCCGCCAGGTTCTGCTCGGCTTGCTGGAGCATCTGCGCGGCTTCGAGGATTTCCACCTGTTGCAGCTTTTCGCTGTTCCAGTCGCCCAGCAAATCACCGATCTGCACCTCTTTGACGCTGCCCTTCAAATGCTGGGCATCGGCGTAGGCCACATCAAAGCCGTGCACCCGCAGAAAGTGGTCGCGGCGCAGGCGCGTGTCTTCGTTCAACGCGTCCTTGTTGTTCAGGTCGGTGCCGTCGACGGTGTAGGCGGGCCATCGTTTCTTCGCCCAAGTGATGCCTTGAGCTGCCATATAGCGCCCGATGCCACGGTTCATCGGCTCTATCTGCAAGCCGCTATCCGGAGCGAAATGCACGCGTTTGGCGGCGTGATCGACCCACACATCCAGATGATTCTGTTCTTTGCGTACCCGTTGGCCTGGCAGCTTGATAGCCATGCGCAGCAGGCTGTGCTCCTTGTTGTTGCGTTCGGCGTAACCGAATTCGACAAAGCGCAGCGGTCGGCCGCCGGTGTTACGGTCGGTTTGCAACGGCGCCAGGCGGAGCATTTTGTGGTGCTCGACGTGGACGTCCGCCCACGGCAGCTCGACCGCTGGCGGTGTGTCTTTTTCAGCGGTGGAGTCGGGTGAAGTCTGGGTATCAGTCATAACGGCGAGATCCTGTCCAAGCCCTGTTGCCGCCAGTCATAGCGCTGGCGACAAAGGCTTATCGGCCGTTTTTTTCAGGACTGGAGGACAAACAGCGCTTAACTGGGGCGAAGTCCGTCAATAAATCCGAGGATTCGTGCGCCGAGTTCCGCCGCCAGGGGCAATTGCGGATCTTTATAGGAGGCCAATTGCCGCTTCACGTCGTTGGGCACGATGCGCATGACGTGGTTCATGCCTTCGATCAGTGCCAGTTCGGCGTCCGGTTTGGCGGCTTTGAGCGCCCTGGCGTCACCCACGCCGACCTGGATGTCGTTGCTGCCCTGAATGATCAGTGCCGGCATCTTCAGTTTGGCGAAGGCTGCCGCCGGGTCCTGGTGGAACAGCGAAATCAGGTACGGCTGCACGCTGGGGCGGAAAATCACCTGCAACTGCGGCGGCACGTTGTCGTCAGTGTGGCCGGCCTTGAGGCTGTCGAGCAGTTCATTGCTGCGCAGCATCAAGGCTGGCGGCAGGCGATTGCTCAACTGCTGGCGCAGCACTTGATCGATCGGCCGCGCGCTGCCGGACAGGGAAATCACCGCCGCAGCGTCGACACTTGGCGCCGCCAGGCTGGCAATCAACGCACCTTCGCTGTGGCCCAGCAAAATCAGTTTGCCCAGACGCGGGTCGGCCTTGAGCTTCTGCCCCCAGGCCACGGCATCGGCCACATAGGCTTCCACCGACAGATTGCGTTCATCCGGCGTTGCCGCAAGGCTCGCCGCCACGCCGCGTTTGTCGTAACGCACGCTGGCGATGTTGTGTTTGGCCAGCACCCAGGCCAGCCGTTTGAGGCTGTCGTTGCGCCCGCCGTCGGGGTTGTTTCCGTCACGATCCGTGGGACCGGAGCCGGAAATGATCAGGACAACCGGTACCGGCGTGTCGGACTTGGGCAGCAACAGCGAGCCGAAAAGCTCGCCACTGCCGGTGTCCAGGGTGATCGGGCGTTGCAGGACTGAAGCCTGTACAAAACCGGTAAACAGGGTAAGGCTCAAGGCTAGAACTCGCAGCATCATCACGCCATCATCAACAAGGTGCCGGTTGGACTCGCAGGCACCCATAAGGTTCGAGGATGAACTACTTGGGTAGCCTGCGTATACTGGCGCGCATTACGTATTTTAGGTTCGATTTCACGGAGCGTCCTGCATGTCCGGCAATACCTACGGCAAGCTGTTCACTGTCACCACCGCGGGCGAAAGCCATGGTCCGGCGTTGGTCGCCATTGTCGATGGCTGCCCGCCGGGCCTGGAGATCTCCCTTGAGGACCTGCAGCGCGACCTGGACCGGCGCAAGCCCGGCACCAGCCGCCACACCACCCAACGCCAGGAAGCCGACGAAGTCGAAATCCTTTCCGGCGTGTTCGAAGGCCGCACCACCGGTTGCGCCATTGGTCTGTTGATCCGCAACACCGACCAGAAGTCCAAGGACTACTCGGCGATCAAGGATCTGTTCCGTCCGGCCCACGCCGACTACACCTACCATCATAAATACGGTGAGCGCGATTACCGCGGCGGCGGTCGCAGCTCGGCCCGTGAAACCGCCATGCGCGTAGCCGCCGGCGCGATTGCCAAGAAATACCTGGCCACCCAAGGCATCGTCATTCGTGGCTACATGAGCCAGCTCGGCCCGATCGAAATCCCGTTCAAGACCTGGGATTCGGTGGAAGAGAACGCCTTCTTCAGCCCCGACCCGGACAAAGTGCCGGAGCTGGAAGCCTATATGGACCAATTGCGTCGCGACCAGGATTCGGTCGGCGCGAAGATCACCGTGGTCGCCGAAGGCGTGATGCCGGGCCTCGGCGAGCCGATCTTCGACCGCCTCGACGCCGAACTGGCCCATGCGCTGATGAGCATCAACGCGGTCAAGGGCGTGGAAATCGGCGCCGGTTTTGCCAGCATCGCCCAGCGCGGCACTGAACACCGCGATGAAATGACCCCGGAAGGTTTCCTCAGCAACAACGCCGGCGGCATTCTCGGTGGCATTTCGTCGGGCCAGCCGATTGTTGCGCACCTGGCGCTCAAGCCTACATCGAGCATCACCACGCCGGGCCGCTCCATCGACATCCATGGCAGCCCGGTGGAGGTCGTCACCAAGGGTCGTCACGACCCGTGCGTTGGCATCCGCGCCACGCCAATCGCCGAAGCGATGATGGCCATCGTGCTGATGGACCACTTGCTGCGTCACCGCGGGCAGAACGCCGATGTGCGCGTGAGCACTCCGGTGTTGGGGCAGCTTTAATGGCTGATCTGAAAACCGCTGCAGTCTGATGACGGTGGCGGCGCTCCCGTACTGGCGGCTTTCCAGCTTCTACCTGTTCTATTTCGCCCTGCTCGGTTCGACAGCGCCGTTTCTGGCGCTGTACTTCGATCATCTGGGCTTCAGCGCCGCACGCATTGGCGAACTGGTGGCGATCCCGATGCTGATGCGCTGCGTGGCGCCGAATATCTGGGGCTGGCTCGGTGACTACACCGGGCGACGGCTGGCCATCGTGCGTTTCGGCGCCGCCTGCACCTTGCTGACCTTCTCACTGATTTTCGTCAGCAAAAGCTACGCCTGGCTGGCGATGGTCATGGCCTTGCACGCGTTTTTCTGGCACGCGGTGTTGCCGCAGTTCGAGGTCATCACCCTGGCTCATTTGCGGGGGCAGACCTCGCGCTACAGTCAGATCCGCCTGTGGGGTTCCATCGGTTTCATCATCACCGTGGTGGCGCTGGGCCGATTGTTCGAATGGCTCAGCCTCGACATTTACCCGGTGGCGCTGGTGCTGATCATGGCCGGGATCGTCGTCAGCAGCTTGTGGGTGCCCAACGCACAACCGGTTCAGGGTGAACGGTTGACGGGGGACGGATTCCTCCAGCAATTGCGCAGCCCCGGGGTGTTGGCGTTTTACGCGTGTGTGGCGTTGATGCAGATGAGCCACGGGCCGTATTACACCTTTCTGACCTTGCACCTTGAGCGACTCGGTTACAGTCGCGGGCTGATCGGCATGCTCTGGGCGGTCGGCGTGGTCGCCGAAGTCTTGATGTTTCTGTTCATGAGCAAGATTCTCGCGCGCTTCTCGGTACGCCGGGTGCTGCTGGCGAGTTTCCTGCTGGCGGCTTTGCGTTGGTTGTTGCTCGGCTCGTTTGCCGAGTTCCTTTGGGTGTTGTTGTTCGCCCAGGTGCTGCACGCCGCCACCTTCGGCAGCTTTCACGCCGCTGCCATCCAGTTCGTGCAACGTAGCTTCGGCGCGCGCCAGCAAGGGCAGGGCCAGGCGTTGTATGCCGCGCTGGCCGGCACCGGCGGCGCACTGGGGGCGTTGTATTCCGGCTACAGCTGGAATGCCCTCGGCGCCACATTGACCTTTAGTATTGCCAGCCTCGCAGCCTTTGCCGCTGCCGTTATCATTGCCACACGTATGCAAGAGGACAGGCCATGAGCCTTACCCGTGAACACCTCGCCCAGGAAATCATCGACGCCGGGCGCTTTCTGTATGGTCGCGGCTGGTCGCCGGCCACCAGCAGCAATTACTCGACCCGCCTGTCGCCCACTGAAGCCTTGCTGACCGTGTCCGGCAAGCACAAGGGTCAACTGGGCCCGGACGATGTGCTGGCCACCGACTTGTCAGGCAACAGCCTGGAGCCAGGCAAGAAGCCGTCCGCCGAAACCCTGTTGCACACCCAGCTCTATAGCTGGCGTCCGGAGATCGGCGCGGTGCTGCACACCCATTCGGTGAACGCCACGGTGCTGTCGCGCCTGACGCCGGAAGATTTCATCGAGTTCGAAGACTACGAACTGCAAAAGGCCTTCAGCGGCGTGTCGACCCACGAGTCCCGGGTGCGCGTGCCGATTTTCGACAACGACCAGGACATTGCGCGGCTGGCCGCCAAGGTGCAGCCTTGGCTCGACGCCCACCCTGATTGCGTCGGCTACCTGATTCGCGGTCATGGCCTCTACACGTGGGGCGCGCGCATGAGCGACGCACTGCGGCAGATCGAGGCTTTTGAATTTTTGTTCGAGTGCGAGTTGAAGACGCGCTCGCTCTTTAACCGTAATGCATGAACTGTTAAGGAGTTGCCCTGATGAGCAGCCTGTCCGTTTACCACGTCTCAAGCCCTGACATTCCGAACAAGGTGCTGACCCACTTTGAAGACATCGCCTCGACCCTGGCCGAGCAGGGCGTGCGTTTCGACCGTTGGCAAGCCGCAGCGAAAATCCAGCCTGGCGCCAGTCAGGAAGAAGTGATCGCCGCGTACCAGGAGCAAATCGACAAGCTGATGACCGAGCGCGGTTACATCACCGTCGATGTGGTCAGCCTGAACAGCGATCACCCGCAAAAAGCCGAGTTGCGTGCCAAGTTTCTCGATGAGCACCGTCATGGCGAAGACGAAGTGCGATTTTTCGTCGCTGGCCGTGGCTTGTTCACCCTGCACATCGACGATTACGTGTACGCCGTGCTCTGCGAGAAGAACGACCTGATCTCGGTGCCAGCCGGCACAAAGCACTGGTTCGACATGGGTGAAAACCCGCATTTCGTCGCAATCCGCCTGTTCAACAACCCCGAAGGCTGGGTGGCCAACTTCACCGGCGATGACATCGCCAGCCACTTCCCGTGTCTTGAGGACTGAACCGATGCCGATCAAAGCGATTCTCACCGACATCGAAGGCACCACCAGCGCGGTGAGTTTTGTGTTCGACGTGTTGTTTCCGTACGCGGCTAAACACCTGCCGGACTTCGTTCGCGAAAATGCCGAACGTGCTGACGTCGCCGAACAGCTCGCGGCTGTGCGGCGTGACAGCGGTGAACCGCAAGCAGACGTTGAGCGGGTTATCGAAATCCTCTTGGGCTGGATCGCCGAAGACCGCAAAGCCACGCCGCTCAAAGCGTTGCAAGGCATGGTCTGGGAGCAGGGGTATCAGGCCGGGCAGTTGAAAGGCCATGTTTACCCGGACGCCGTTGAAGCGCTGAAGCGCTGGCATCAGGAAGGCTATCAACTGTTTGTTTATTCCTCGGGTTCGATTCAGGCGCAAAAACTGATTTTCGGTTGTTCGGAGGCGGGGGATCTGTCGCCACTGTTCAGCGGCTATTTCGACACCACTTCAGGGCCCAAGCGCGAAGCACAGTCCTACCAGCGCATCACCCAGGCGATTGGCGTCGAGGCTTCGCAGATTCTGTTTCTGTCCGACATCGTTCAGGAACTGGACGCGGCGCGCACGGCCGGCATGGCAACCTGTGGCCTGGCTCGTGAGGGCGGGGAATTGGCAGGGCATGTGACGGTGGACAGTTTTGCGCGGATCAGTCCGTCTGCCTTTTAAACATCAGCCGTAGAAACAACTCAGGCCGTGAAGCGAAAGCTCTCACGGCCTGATCGTTTATAGCGCTGTGACGGGTTATGCCGAGTGATAGGTCGGCAGTGCGAACCGTTGCTGGCTTTGCAGCATGGAAATCTGCGGCAGTTCGCTGGCCTGTTCGGCGACGTCACGGCGAATCGCGCTGATGACCCATGACAGCTGATCGCCGGCATGCAATTGCTGGTAGGAAATCGAACGTTTGAAGACTTTACCGTCGTGGCTGCGCAGGGTCAGCAGAATGCCGCCATCCGGCCGGGGCTGGGTGGTCACTTCGAAGTTGGAGAACAGCGACGAAAATTTTTCCTGGATCAGGCTCATGTCTATCAGCTCCATTTTGTGCTTGAAGGGCAACATGGAGGGGTAGTTGCAGTGATTGTGCCAGCACCTATATTTTTAAAATTTCATATAAATCAGTAAGTTATATTTTTATGATTTTTTGGCTTTCGTGCAATTTGCATGAATGGCCATCGTGCATCCTGCATTTTGCGAGATCGTCGACAACCGGACGGAACCAATCGCAACGGCGGAGTTCCGCTTTGCGAAGGCTTCGGCCGTGGATACAAAACATTGCAAAAACCGCGTGTACAGCTCAAGAAGCCCTGACGTATTTTCGGCCTCAATCAACGCCACCCGACAATAAAAAGATCGAACGGGAGCAACCATGAGCCGTACGCTGCACGACACGATTACCTGGGGCATGATGCTCCGCAAGCTGCCTTCCATTGCCAAAGCCATCCCCCGCGTGGTGAAGGGCATGAAAGTCGCCAACGTCAAGGACCCGACCCAACCGTGTGGTCTCGGCTGGAGCTTCGAGCAGGCGACGTTGCGCAATCCCGATGGCCCGGCATTGCTGCAGGGCGACGTGATACTCACTTATGCACAGGCCAATCAGTGGGCCAATCGCATCGCCCATCACCTGATTGCCCAAGGCATCGGCAAGGGCGATGTGGTCGCGGTGTTTATCGAGAACCGTGTGGAACTGCTGGTGACGATATTGGCGGTGGCCAAGGTCGGTGCGATCAGCGCCTTGCTGAATACCTCTCAGACCCGCGATACCCTGGCTCATAGCCTGAACCTGGTGGCGCCTGTAGCGATCGTAGTTGGAGAAGAGCTGGTTCCGGCCTTCAATGCGGTCCGCGAGCGGGTGGTCATCGATGCGGCGCGCACCTGGTTTGTCGCCGATCAAGACACTTACCACGATCCGGGCAAAACACCCGATGGCTTCATTAATCTGATGACGGCCAGCTGCTACGCGCCCAGTGACAATCCCGTCAGCAGCCGGCAGGTTTTTTTCGACGACCCTTGTTTCTATATCTACACCTCGGGCACCACCGGGTTGCCCAAGGCCGGGGTGTTCAAGCACGGCCGCTGGATGCGCAGCTCCGCCAGCTTCGGGCTGATCGCCCTGGACATGCAGCCGCAGGACGTCGTCTATTGCACCTTGCCGCTGTACCACGCCACCGGGCTCTGCGTGTGCTGGGGCTCGGCGATCAGCGGGGCGTCGGGGTTTGCCATCCGCCGAAAATTCAGCGCCAGCCAGTTCTGGAGCGACGTGCGCAAATACCGGGCGACCACCCTCGGGTACGTCGGCGAATTGTGTCGCTACCTGGTGGATCAACCGCGCAGCGTCGACGACAGTCGGCACAGCGTGACGAAGATGATCGGCAATGGCCTGCGCCCCGGCGCGTGGAGCGAGTTCAAGACGCGGTTTGCCGTCGACCACATCTGCGAGCTGTACGCCGCCAGCGATGGCAATATCGGCTTCACCAACATCCTCAACTTCGACAACACCATTGGCTTTTCCCTGATGGCCTGGGAGCTGGTGGCGTACGACCACGACAGCGGCGCCCCCACGCGGGATGCCAAGGGGTTCATGCGCAAAGTGGCCAAGGGCGAGCAGGGGCTGTTGTTGGCGAGGATCGACGATAAGGCGCCTCTGGACGGCTACACCGATCCGCAGAAGACCGCAAAAGTGGTGCTCCACGATGTGTTCGTGAAGGGCGACCGTTACTTCAATACCGGTGACCTGCTGCGCAACATCGGTTTCGGTCACGCGCAGTTTGTCGATCGCTTGGGGGACACCTACCGCTGGAAGGGCGAAAACGTCTCCACTACCGAGGTCGAGAACATCCTGTTGCAACACCCGCACATCGCCGAAGCCGTGGCCTATGGCGTGGAAATTCACAACACCAATGGGCGGGCAGGGATGGCGGCCATCACCCCGGCCGAATCCCTGGCGACCCTGGATTTCAGTGAGTTGCTGGCGTTCGCCAGGCAACAAATGCCGGCCTATGCGGTGCCACTGTTCCTGCGGGTGAAAGTGAAAATGGAAACCACCGGGACCTTCAAGTACCAGAAGACCCGGCTCAAGGACGAAGCCTTCGATCCGAGCAAAACCGGCGATGACCCGATTTATGCCTGGCTGCCGGGCACCGAAACCTACGTGCGAGTCACCGAGCAGGTGCTGGCGGATATTTACGGAGGCAGGCATCGCTATTGAAAGGGTCGCTATTGAATATCGCTATGACCGTCCATGAGAAAAAACAAGTGACAGGTTCCGGGCTGCTCGGGAAACTATCGGCTTTCCGATTGACCGAATGTGGAGTCCCCAATGTCAGACAAAAGCCGCCAGATGACCCCCGAAGAGGCAGCTGAATTTGCCGAACAGGTGTTCAACAAAGCGCGCGATGGTGATGCGGTGATGCTGGACCGGTTGATCAGCTCCGGATTGCCGGTGAATCTGCGTAACAGCAAGGGCGATACCTTGCTGATGCTCGCCAGTTACTACGGGCATGTAGAGGCGGTGCAGGTGCTGCTCAAGCACAAGGCCGATCCCGAGTTGCGCAACGGCAACGGTCAGAGTCCGATTGCCGGTGCAGCATTCAAGGGCAACCTGGCGGTGGTCAAGGCGTTGGTTGAGGGGGGCGCTGAAGTGGAAGGTTCGTCCTTCGACGGACGCACTGCGTTGATGATGGCGGCGATGTTCAACCGCGTCGAAATCATCGACTACCTGATCAGCAAAGGCGCCGATCCAGCGGCCAAGGACGCCAACGGTGTGTCTGCGCTGGACGCGGCCAAGACCATGGGCGCGGCGGATACCACGGCTCAGCTGCAAAAACTCCTGGCCTGACCTCTGTAGTGTCGCGGGGCTTTTGTGGCGAGGGAGCTCTGTGGCGAGGGGGCTTGCCCCCGTTGGGCCGCGAAGCGGCCCCCTTCGGTATCTCATTCAAACCCAGTTCTCTGGTTTTACGACTGCTTCGCAGCCGAACGGGGGCAAGCCCCCTCGCCACAGGTTCCTGCCAGGTCCCGCAATCCGTTTCCGAATGCGTTATCCTTCGCGCCCTCAAAATTCCCTCGCTACAGGATCCACCTCATGAAAGCCGCACTCGTCGAACTCATCAGCAAAATCAGCTCCGGGTGCATGGGCGAGGACGAAATCCTGAAAATCGCTGACGAAGCGGCTCAGGCCTACGCCGATCCCGAGGCTTTTCTGGCGGCCAATCCAGACATCAACTACGACGACACCTTTCCGATCCCGTTGGGCGAGTGGGTTGTCGTCGGCAGTCTGCCAGAAACCGTGTTGTTCCAGGCCGACACCTACATGGACCTGTTCGCGCAGATCGTCGCCTCGTTCGGCCCCGGCGTTGAGTTCAACATCAAGCCCAAGCAACTGTCCAAAACCGAAGCTCTCACGGCACTCAATCGCATTCAGGTGCAGATGAGCAGCCTGAACAAGGAAAACGGTGGCTACACCTTGATGAATTTCAGCCAGTTGCTCGACGACGAACTGCAAGTGGTGCTGGTCTATGGCAACGACGTGCCACGGGTGCTGGAGTTGTGCGCTGAAGTCGGCATCGCCGCCGCGCCCTCTCTGGAAGCCCTGAAAGTGGCCATCCACGTCTGAAACCGTCTACAACGGTAATAAAACGGAACCCTCGCCAGGCCCGACTATCCTAAGAGTGCCTACCATTTTTTTGGAGCGACACCATGGGGTCCACGTTCAACACTCTGATCGGCCTGATCATTTTTGCCCTGGATATCTGGGCCATCATCAATGTGCTTAAAAGTGGCGCCGAAGTCGGGATGAAAGTCCTCTGGGTGCTGTTGATCCTGTTGCTGCCGGTGCTGGGCCTGATCATCTGGGCCATCGCCGGGCCAAGAGGCGATGTGCGGATCTGACGATCTTCATGGTAGGAGCGAGGCTTGCCCGCGAAAGGATCGCTGCGGTGTACCTGATAGACCGAGTCATCGTTCTTCGCGGGCAAGCCTCGCTCCTACCGGTGTGTGCATCAGAAGGTTCGACCTGTCATGTTCCGCGACGTAGAATGCGCGCCTTTCCCGGTCAATCGAGGCGATCGATTGGCCATCATGGGCGGGTAACCGTCCGTTGCCACCCGCATTCATCGGAGCACTTCCCATGAGCAATACCCCAACCAGCGAGTACCTGGAAACCCTCTACGAAGGCTATGGCCAGCGTTTTCGCATGGAAAAACTGCTGCACGAAGTGCGCACCGAACACCAGCACCTGGTGATCTTCGAAAACCCGCGCATGGGCCGGGTGATGGCGCTGGATGGCGTAATCCAGACCACCGAAGCCGACGAATTCATCTACCACGAAATGCTCACCCACGTGCCGATCCTCGCCCATGGCACCGCCAAGCGCGTGCTGATCATCGGCGGCGGCGACGGCGGCATGCTGCGTGAAGTGGCCAAGCACCGCAGCGTCGAGCACATCACCATGGTCGAAATCGACGGCACCGTGGTCGACATGTGCAAGGAATTCCTGCCGAACCACTCCAAGGGTGCGTTCGATGATCCACGCCTGAACCTGGTGATTGACGACGGCATGCGTTTCGTCGCCACCACCACCGAAAAGTTCGACGTGATCATTTCCGACTCCACCGACCCGATCGGTCCGGGCGAAGTGCTGTTCTCCGAAAACTTCTACCAGGCTTGCCACCGCTGCCTGAACGAAGGCGGCATTCTGGTGACCCAGAACGGCACCCCGTTCATGCAAATCGAAGAAGTCAAAACCACCGCCGGTCGCCTGCGCAGCCTGTTCCCGGACTGGCACTTCTATCAGGCGGCCGTGCCGACCTACATCGGCGGCGCGATGACCTTTGCCTGGGGCGCGACCGATACCGCCTATCGCAAATTGTCCCGCGAAATCCTGCAACAGCGCTTCGCCGGCAGCGGCATCATCACCCGCTACTACAACCCGGAAATCCATATTGGTGCCTTCGCGTTGCCGCAGTACGTGCTGCAAGCGGTGAACAAACCTAGCAACGACTGATGCTTCGTCGATAAGAAAGGCCGTCGCCGGTGTGTGAAACACGCGGGTGACGGCCTTTTTTCATGTCTCGCTTTTAGGATCCCTTGGAACGATCGGCCAATGCACGAGTCGAGATAGATGTAAGCCCATCCATGGGTTTTACCGAGGAGGCACCGATGCAAAAGTGGAAAATCACTTTCGTGGATGAACACGGTGAATCAGTCGACGAACTCTTCGAGTGCGAGGAGTGCCCGAGCAACGAGCAAGCCGCCCAACTCATTCGCGACCGGCGACTGCCGGTGGCTGCGAAACTGGACCTCAATGATCTGGAGGGTCGTACCGATGATCCGACCGTCAAAAGTCTGAAATCCCAGCACAGCATTGAAATCCTCAGCATTACTCCGATTTGATACACCTCCTGTCACATTCACCACCAGGCCTTGGCAGCGGCTCTGTCTTGAGGCTACTCTGCAACCGAGATCAGCGAGTGACTCGCTAAGGTCTGGTCTTGTCAGCTACATGCTTGTTTCCCGGCGGCAACCTCTGTTGCCGCATCGAAAGTGCAGGGAATACGGAAAGTCTATCCATCAGTCTGAGGGGGACGTTTCATGAGCACAGCCTATCAAGAAGACATCAGCAGCAGCGTGCTGCGCCGCATGAAAGAAGGCGGTTTCGATTTTTCACGATTCCATCCCATCGAGTTCTACGCCATTTTCCCGGACGAGGAGCGGGCACGCAGGGCGGCAGGTCATTTTTGTGGTGAATCCTTGAATGCCCAGATCAGCGCGCGTGACGACGGCGCGTGGTCGCTGGAACTGAGCAAAGTGATGTACGCCACCTACGACGGGATCGGCGACTTCGAGCAGGACTTCGAGGCAGTGGTCGAGCCTCTGGGCGGCATCATCGAGGGATGGGGCGTCAAACAGGAGATACGAGGGCTACTCGCATAAGCTTATGAACAGTGACACTTAGTAACGGCTGACCTTTGGGTTGGCCGTTTTTGTTTCAATCTTTTTATTTCGCCACATTTCAAACGGACAAAAAAAAGCCACCTGAACAGGCGGCTAAAGGGAAGAGCGATCAGTTTTCCAGCGAATGCACGGATTATCCGCATCTGCCTCCCGAGCAGTGAAATCAACTCTGACTATGCTGCTGATAGGCGACAGCATTGCTTCGCCATGAAGCGGGGGCGATCAGGGTGGGGTATTTACCGCACAGGATTGGTGCGGTGCGTGCAGCGACATTATCCAACTGATTGATATCAAAGCGTTTCTGCCTATGGCACGGGCCTTGCGAAGGCCTGGATGTCCGTGTGACAAGGAGTACGGCATGATCCGCACCTATTTTGATGAGATGTACGATGCCGGCGGCCAGGTCCGTCCGCATTATCGGGAGTTTGCCCGTTGGCTGGCCGAAACGCCTGACGAGCTTTTGGCACAACGGCGACGCGAGGCCGATCTGTTATTTCATCGTGCCGGGATTACCTTCACGCTCTATGGTGATGAGCAGGGGACAGAGCGCCTGATTCCCTTCGACACCATTCCCCGCAGCATCCCCGCCAGTGAATGGCGGGTCGTCGAACGCGGCTGTATTCAGCGGGTCAAGGCATTGAACATGTTCCTTGCCGACCTCTATCACGAGCAGCGCATCATCAAGGCCGGCATCATCCCGGCCGAGCAAGTGCTGGCCAACGAGCAATACCAGTTGGCGATGCAAGGGCTGGATCTGCACCGCGATATCTATTCGCACATTTCCGGCGTCGACCTGGTGCGCGATGGCGACGGCACCTACTACGTGCTCGAAGACAACCTGCGTACCCCCAGCGGCGTGAGCTACATGCTCGAAGACCGCAAAATGATGATGCGCCTGTTCCCCGAGTTGTTCGCGGCCCAGCGCATCGCACCGATCGACCACTACCCGAATCTGTTGCTCGACACCCTGAAAAGCTCCAGCCCGATCGACAACCCGAGCGTGGTGGTGCTGACGCCGGGGCGTTTCAACAGTGCGTTTTTCGAGCATGCGTTCCTCGCTCGGGAAATGGGCGTTGAACTGGTGGAAGGCGCGGACCTTTTCGTGCGCGACGACAAGGTGTTCATGCGCACCACGGACGGGCCGAAAGCGGTCGACGTGATCTACCGTCGCCTCGACGATGCTTTCCTCGATCCGCTGGCGTTCAACCCCGATTCGATGCTAGGCGTTCCAGGGCTGCTGTCGTCCTACCGCTCCGGCAATGTGGTACTGGCGAATGCCATCGGCACCGGGGTCGCGGACGATAAGTCGGTGTATCCCTTCGTCACGGACATGATTCGTTTCTACCTCGATGAAGAGCCGATCCTGAAGAACGTGCCGACGTGGCAGTGTCGTAATCCTTCTGAACTGTCCCACGTGCTGGCCAACCTTCCGGAGCTGGTGGTCAAGGAAACCCAAGGCTCCGGCGGTTACGGAATGCTGGTGGGGCCGGCGGCGACGGCGGCGGAGATCGAGTCTTTCCGCGAGCGGATCAAAGCCAAGCCCCACGCATACATCGCGCAACCGACGTTGTCGTTGTCGACCTGTCCGACCTTTGTCGAAAACGGCATCGCACCGCGCCACATCGACCTGCGTCCGTTTGTATTGTCTGGTCGCGAAACCCGGGTTGTGCCCGGCGGTTTGACCCGAGTCGCCTTGCGTGAAGGCTCCCTGGTGGTGAACTCGTCCCAGGGCGGCGGAACCAAGGACACCTGGGTGGTCGAAGATTGAAGGAAGCTTGCCATGTTAAGTAGAACTGCCTCGGATCTGTACTGGATGTCGCGTTACCTGGAGCGGGCGGAAAACCTCGCGCGGATGCTCGACATCAGTTATTCGCTGTCACTGATGCCCCAGGACGGTCGTGGCGACGGCTTGCACGAACTGGCCATGCCGTTGCTGATCACCGGCACCCTGGACGATTACCTCGCGCGCCACGGCGATCTGCATGCCGAACGGCTGCTGCATTTTTTCGCCCTGGACGCGGCCAACCCGGCGAGCATCTACAGCTGCCTCGGTGCCGCACGAGCCAGCGCCCATGCGGTGCGTGGGCGAATCACCGCCGACATGTGGGAAAACATCAACGCCACCTGGCTGGAAATTCGCGGGATCGCCGAGCAGGGCTTGAGTCGCTACGGCATGAGCCGTTTCTGTGAGTGGATCAAGGAACGTTCCCACCTGTTCCGCGGCGCTTGCTACGGCACGATCATGCGTAACGACGCGTTCCGCTTCATTCGTCTGGGCACCTTTATCGAAAGGGCCGACAACACCTTGCGCCTGCTTGATGCCCGTTACGAAATGGCCGGCGATCAAGCCGAAGCCGTCAGTGACGGTACGGCCCACGCCTATTACCAATGGAGCGCCTTGTTGCGGGCCTTGTCATCGTTTGAGGCCTACACCGAAATCTACCGCGACGCCCCCGGCGCCCGGCATGTGGCCGAGCTGTTGTTGCTGCGCGCCGATGTGCCGCGATCCCTGCGAGCCTGCACCGAAGAGGTCGATCAGATTCTCGCTCAACTACCGGGGGCCAACGGCCGTCCCGCACAACGCCTGGCGGCGGAAATGGACGCGCGCCTGCGCTACACCGGTATCAACGAAATCCTCGACGAAGGCCTGCACACCTGGCTGACCGAGTTCATCCCGCTGGTGCGCCAGTTGGGCAATGCCATACACAGTTCCTATCTGGAGGCTGCATGAGACTTTCCATTAGCCACGAGACCGCCTATCACTACGAAGATCAGGTGCGGGCGAGCATCCAGTACCTGCGACTGACACCCCACGACAGCGAGCGCCAGCACGTGCTGAGCTGGCAACTCGACCTGCCGCGCCCGGTGCGCGCGCAACTCGATCCGTTCGGCAACATCCTGCATGTGTTGACCCTGGACGAGCCGCATGAGGCGATCATCATCGGCGCCCGTGGCCAGGTCGATATCGACGAGCTGCGCGAAGCCGAGCACGAGAGTCAGTCGGCGCTGCCGTTCCTGCGTTTCACCCGGCTGACCGAAGCCGACGAAGCCCTGCGCGCGTTTGCCGAGAAGGCGTGCAAGCAACGGCGGGATCGCACGGCGCTGATCGATTTGATGCATGGCTTGAACCAGCACATGACCTACACGCCGGGTTCCACTGAAGTGGAGACCAGCGCCGCGCAAGCGTTCGCCGGGCGTTCCGGGGTCTGCCAGGACCATACCCATGCGTTTCTCGCCTGCGCCCGCAGCCTGGGCATTCCCTCGCGTTATGTGTCGGGGTATTTGTACAGCGAGAACAGCGAGCACTTGGCCAGTCACGCCTGGGCGGAAGCCTGGCTGGATGACGCCTGGTATAGCTTCGATGTGACCAACGAACTGGCCCGGCCTGAACGTCACTTGAAACTGGCCGTGGGCCTGGACTACCTCGACGCCTGCCCGGTGCGCGGTATGCGCCGTGGCGGTGGGTATGAGCAGATGCATGCCAAGGTGTTGGTCTCGCCGACGCCTGCGCCGGTGATCTCCGTCCAACAGCAGTAGCAGTCATTCATTGTGGCGAGGGAGCTTGCTCCCGCCGGCCGATCCGCGACCGGGCGCAGCAGTCGCAAACCCGGCGAATGCGGTTTGCCTGACGGATCGCGTCGCCTGATTTGAGGGCCGCTTCGCGCCCCAGCGGGAGCGAGCTCCCTCGCCACAGGTGGATGTTTACTTGGTCGAAGACACCTTGCGTCCCGCCATGTGTTTCAAATACCCCAACAACAACTCCAGATCCCTCTCCGGCAATACCGTCGGCGAGAACCCGGGCATCTTCGCCTGCGGCCACTGGCGCAAGCTCTGCGGGTCACGAATGTAAAGCTTGAGGAAATTCGCGCCGAAATACTCGGTCGGGTTGAACGGAATATTCAGGTCCGGTCCGAACTGCGCATCCCCCGCGCCATTGAGTCGATGGCAGGCCAGGCAGTTTTTCTGAAACAGCGCAAAGCCTTTGTTCACCGGATGGTCCGCCTTCAGCGCGGGATCGGGGAGCAGGGCAGGGAAGCGTTCGGCCACCGGGGCCATGCGTTTGATACTCGCGACCTCGAACGGCCATTGCTCGGGGCTGATATTGCCCGCCTGCGGATCGGTCCAGACCAGGTAAAACGGCCCTGCACTATGTTTGCCCTCGGACAGCGGCGGCCACGGCTTGGCCGGGTCTTCAATCGCCAGCCAGGCCTGCGCACCCTGAGTATTGAGCAACGGCGCGGCGGCCAGTTCGGCGGCAAAACCGTCCAGAGCTACCGCTTGCAGGTGATCGTCAGGCTTGGTGCCCGTCAACAACGCCGCCATCGGCACGGCGCGATAGCTCATGTCCCGTTTGTAGGAAACGTCGTTAGTGATCGTGATGGTCTGAACCTGAGGATGCTTGAGCAATTCATCGGTCTGCCAGGTGCGAGAACTTGCACCCAGCTCAAGGTTCAGCTGTGCGGCGGACAGAGGCGTGCTGAGCAGCAAGGCCCCCAACAGAATGAGCGCTTTCAAATGATCGTCGTCCATGTCGTGGAAGTGCCGTAAAGGTTGGCACAGCCAAGCAGGCCCGGATAGCGAGCCAGTCACATTTTTATCAGGTGTAATGAAAACCCCCGCTGCTCGATCAGCCAAGCACCTTGGTCAGGTTCGGCAAAATCAACAACAGCGTAGTAGCAAATAGAATGAGCCCGGCTTGACGTACTTTCGAATGTTTGAACATGGCTTGACCGCCTTTTTTGTTATTTCCTGGTTGCCTGCCTGCATATCTCCATGACGGCAGAGCGCTGCACTTCCTGTAGGACGAGAGCCTCGGCAAAACCCGACGACAACTTCGTACAGGTTTACATTAGGGCCCGCGTCACGCTTGGCTTAGATCCATTTCGTATGGAATTAGCGCTGATCGCTGCCAAAAAGACATGAGGCCTATGGCCAGCTTCTTGGGCGCCCGTTGGCTAGACAGCTTGGTGACACGAATCGATTAATCCGATAGCTGACTACCGTTCGTCTGAGCGTGACCGTCAACGCCTATGAGCGCTGTGGTCATTGAATCCACGGCTGCTCGGCATAAGGTGAGGGTATAGAGATCACCCTCAGGTTCGAGAACGCCATGACCCAAGCTTTGATATTCGACGCGTTACGCACGCCCCGTGGCAAAGGCAAGGCCAATGGCGCCTTGCACAGCGTCAAGCCAGTGAACCTGGTGGCCGGGCTGCTGACGGCGTTGCAGCAGCGCACCTCCCTGGACACCAGTCAGGTCGACGACGTGGTGCTTGGCTGCGTGACGCCTATCGGTGATCAGGGCGCCGACATTGCCAAGACCGCCACACAAGTGGCCGATTGGGACGTCAGCGTGGCGGGTGTGCAACTCAATCGCTTCTGCGCGTCGGGGCTGGAAGCAGTGAACCTGGGTGCGATGAAAGTGCGTTCCGGCTTCGAAGATCTGGTGGTGGTCGGTGGCGTCGAGTCGATGTCCCGCGTGGCCATGGGCAGCGACGGCGGGGCCTGGGCGCTGGACCCGGAAACCAACTTGCGCAGCCATTTCACACCCCAGGGCGTGGGCGCCGACCTGATCGCGACAATCGAAGGTTTCAGTCGTCAGGACGTCGATGCCTTCGCGTTGCACTCGCAGCAGAAGGCGGCGCGGGCGCGGGCGAATGGTTCCTTCAACAAGTCGCTGGTGCCGGTGCAGGACCAGAACGGCATCATCCTGCTCGATCATGATGAGTTCATTCGCGCCGATTCGACAATGGAAGGCCTGGGCAAGCTCAAGCCGAGTTTCGAAATGATCGGGCAAATGGGCTTCGACGCCACGGCATTGCGGGTGTACAGCCAGGTCGAGCGGATCAACCACGTTCACACACCGGGCAACAGTTCCGGGATCGTTGATGGCGCGGCATTGATGCTGATCGGCTCCGAAGCGAAGGGCCGGGCACTGGGTTTGCAGCCACGGGCGCGGGTCGTCGCCACGGCGGTCACCAGCACCGACCCGACCATCATGCTCACCGGCCCGGCGCCGGCCACCCGCAAGGCACTGGCCAAGGCCGGGCTGCGAGTCGAAGACATCGACCTTTTCGAAGTCAATGAAGCGTTCGCCTCGGTGGTGCTCAAGTTCATCAAGGACATGGCCATCGACCCGGACAAGGTCAACGTCAACGGCGGCTCCATCGCCATGGGCCACCCGCTCGGCGCCACCGGTTGCGCGATTCTCGGCACGCTGCTCGATGAACTGGAAACCCGGCGCCTGCGCTATGGCCTGGCGACATTGTGTGTCGGCGGCGGCATGGGCATTGCCACCATCATCGAACGCCTCTGAGCCTGCCTTTAAGAAAATCCGACTCAAGGAAAATTGCCATGACCCAAGCCATTCGTTACGAAAAGGGCCAGGACCGGATCGTCGTCCTGACCATCGACATGCCGGGCCAGAGCGCCAACACCATGAACGCGGTCTACCGCGAGGCCATGGCCACCTGTGTCGAGCGCCTGGTCGCCGACAAGGATGCGATTGCCGGCGTGATCATCACCTCGGCCAAGAAAACCTTCTTCGCCGGTGGCGACCTCAATGAACTGATCAAGGTCGGCAAGCCCGAAGCCCAAGCCTTTTACGACATGGTGCTGACCCTCAAGGGCCAGTTGCGCACCCTGGAAACCCTTGGCAAACCGGTGGTTGCCGCCATTAACGGCGCGGCGCTCGGCGGCGGCTGGGAAATCTGCCTGGCGTGCCATCACCGTGTAGCGCTCGACAACCCGTCGGTGCTGCTTGGCCTGCCGGAAGTCACCCTCGGCCTGTTGCCGGGCGGTGGCGGGGTGGTGCGCATGGTGCGCATGCTGGGCATCGAAAAAGCTCTGCCGTATCTGCTGGAAGGTAAGAAAATCCGTCCGCAACAGGCGCTGCAAGCGCGGTTGATCGACGAGTTGGCTGTCGATCACGATGAGCTGATGGCCAAGGCGCGGGCGTGGATTGCTGCTCATCCGGTTGCTGTGCAGCGCTGGGATGTGAAGGGTTATCAGATCCCTGGCGGTACGCCGTCGGATCCGAAAGTCATGCAGATGCTGGCCATCACGCCATCGATCCTGCGCAGCAAAACCCAGGGCTGCCTGCCCGCACCGGAGAAAATCCTCTGCGCCGCAGTGGAGGGCGCTCAGGTGGATTTCGACACCGCGCATCTGATCGAAACCCGCTACTTCACCGAACTGACTACGGGCCAGGTGTCGAAAAACCTCATCGGCACCTTTTGGTTCCAGCTCAATGAGATCAATGCCGGCGGTTCGCGACCTCAGGGCATAGCGCCTTACGTGACGAAGAAAGTCGGCGTGCTCGGCGCCGGGATGATGGGCGCGGGCATCGCGTTTGTCAGCGCCTCGGCCGGTATCGATGTGGTGCTCAAAGACATCAACCTCGTCGCGGCAGAGAAGGGCAAGGCTCACTCGGCGGCGCTGCTGGACAAGAAGGTTGTTCGGGGTCAGTTGAGCCGGGAGCAGCGCGAGGCGATTCTGACGCGAATCCATACCACTCAAGACGATGCGGATCTGGCCGGTTGTGATTTGATCATCGAAGCGGTGTTTGAAGATCGCGAGCTTAAAGCCAGGGTCTCATCGGCAGCGCAAACCGTCGTCGGCCCGGACGCGGTGATCGCCTCCAACACCTCGACGTTGCCAATCAGTGGCCTGGCCACCGCCGTGCCAGACCAGGGCAAATTCATCGGCCTGCATTTCTTCAGCCCCGTGGAGAAAATGCCGTTGGTGGAAATCATCAAAGGCGTCCATACCAGCGACGAAACCCTGGCTCGCGGTTTCGATTTCGTCCTGCAAATCAAGAAAACTCCGATTGTGGTCAACGACAGTCGCGGTTTCTTCACATCGCGGGTGTTCGGCACCTTTACCAACGAGGGCATCGCCATGCTGGGTGAAGGGGTGAGTGCGCCGATGATCGAGACCGAAGCGCGCAAGGCCGGCATGCCTGTCGGGCCTCTGGCGATCTCCGACGAAGTTTCCCTCAGCCTCATGAGCCATATCCGCGAGCAAACCGCCAAAGACCTGCAAGCGGAAGGGAAACCGCTGATTGAGCACCCGGCGTTCGCCGTGATTGACTTGCTGCTCAAGGAATTCAAGCGTCCGGGCAAGGCTGCTGGAGGTGGTTTCTACGATTACCCGGCCGCCGGGCAGAAACATTTGTGGCCGGAGTTGAAAACCCGCTTCGAGAAAGCTGACGGGCAGATTTCGCCTAAGGATGTGCGTGATCGACTGCTGTTCATCCAGGCCATCGAAACCGTGCGTTGTGTAGAGGAGGGCGTGCTGACCTCAACGGCGGATGCCAACGTTGGCTCGATCTTCGGCATCGGTTTCGCGGCCTGGACCGGCGGTGCGTTGCAGTTCATCAACCAATACGGTGTGAAAGACTTTGTTGCCCGCGCCCAGTACCTGGCCGAGCAATATGGCGAACGCTTCACGCCGCCTGCGCTGTTGCTGGAGAAAGCCGCCAAGGACGCGTTGTTCTAAGGGGCGTTCTAAGGGACCGATGACGCCTTCCGGGGCTTGCCTTGCCACCGTGTTTCAAGGCAGGCTCTGGGGCGTGCATTATTCCCACCATGTGTCAGGTATTTTTTATGTCGTTACGCATCTGCATTCTGGAAACCGACATCCTGCGTCCGGAACTGGTCGATCAATATCAGGGTTACGGGCAGATGTTCCAGCGTCTGTTTTCGCAGCAACCCATCGCGGCCGAATTCAGCGTGTACAACGTGATGCAGGGCGAATATCCAAGCGATGATCAGACCTTCGATGCGTATCTGGTCACCGGCAGCAAGGCCGATTCCTTCGGCACCGACCCATGGATTCAAACCCTCAAGACGTATCTGCTGAAGCGCTACGAGCGTGGCGACAAACTGCTGGGCGTGTGCTTCGGTCACCAACTGTTGGCGCTGCTATTGGGCGGCAAGAGCGAGCGGGCGACCCAGGGCTGGGGAGTCGGCACCCACAAATACAAACTCGCGGCCAAGGCGCCGTGGATGAGCCCGGTGAGGGAAGAACTGACGTTACTGATCAGTCACCAGGATCAGGTCACCGCGTTGCCGGAAAACGCTACAGTGATTGCTTCTAGCGATTTCTGCCCGTTCGCCGCGTACCACATCAACGATCAGGTGCTGTGCTTCCAGGGGCATCCGGAGTTCATTCACGATTACTCACGGGCGTTGCTGGATATTCGTCAGGAAGCGCTGGGCGAGCAGATTTATTCGAAAGGTATGGCGAGTCTTGAACACGAGCATCACGGCACTACCGTCGCAGAGTGGATGATGCGGTTTGTGGCGCACAAGCCTGATGCTGGACCGGTTGAAGCTAAAAGCTAAAAGCTTCGCGAGCAAGCCCGCTCCCACAGTAGATCCTCGGTGTGCACACGATGGGTGACACACTGAGAATCCCTGTGGGAGCGGGCTTGCTCGCGAATGGGGGCAACCGGCTCTCACTGAAAACACGCGGCTCTACAACCATCCTGACCGCTTGAAACTCGCCCACAAACCGACGCATCCAACGGTAATAAACCCCAACACCGCAAAATACCCGTAATGCCAAGTCAACTCTGGCATGTCCTGGAAGTTCATCCCGTAAATCCCCGCTATCGCCGTCGGAAACGCCAGAATCGCCGCCCACGCCGCAAATTTGCGCTGCACCACGCTCTGGCGCGACGCCTCAAGCAACACCCCAACCTCGATGGTCTGGCTGGCAATGTCCGCCAGGGTCGTCAGGTCTTCCATCTGCCGCGTGACATGAATCTGCACATCGCGAAAATACGGGCGCATGTTTTTGTCGATAAACGGAAAACTCAGCTTTTGCAGTTCCTCACCGATCTCCACCATCGGCGCCGCAAACCGGCGCAAGCGCAATACATCGCGACGCAGGCCGTGGAGTTTCTGGATATCGCGCTCGTTCAGCGAACCGCAGAGGACATTGCTTTCCAGCTCATCGATCTCGGCATGAATCGCTTCGCCCATCGGCTGGTAGTTTTCGATCACGAAATCGAGGATGGCATAGAGTACGAAATCTTCCCCATGCTCCAGCAACAGCGGACGTGCCTCACAGCGTTGTCGGACATGGGCGTAGGACGCCGAGTGACCATTGCGCGCGGTAATGATGTAACCCTTGCCGGCGAAGATATGCGTCTCGATGAACTGCAATTTGCCTTCATGGCGGATCGGCGAATATGTGACGATGAACAGCGCATCGCCGAACGTTTCCAGCTTCGGTCGACTGTGTTTTTCCAGGGCGTCTTCGATGGCCAGTTCGTGCAGGTTGAACTGGCGTTGCAGGTTGAACAGCTCCTGCGCATTGGGCTCTTCGAGGCCGATCCACACAAAGTGGCCAGGCTTGGCAGCCCAGGCCGCACCTTCGTCAAGCGTGATATTGGTGACTTTCTTACCAGCGCTGTAAACCGCAGCAGCAACGACTCTACCCATGATGATTCACTTCTTATCGGTCGCTTTCTATTGGTAAAGACTGGCGGTGCCAGGCAGGTTTCAGCTTAACCTTGTCTACTGCTTGAGAGTCAGCAAAATCGGTAGAGTTCGCAGGCAAAAGAAAACCCGCACAGGGCGGGTTTCATTCAGGCGGCTTGCAGTTGCCGATCCATCGAGTCGATGCACTCACGCATCTGTTCGCGGCACTGGGCGATCAACATCGGCATGTCATCCAGGCTCAATCCGGCCGTAGGAATTGCCGGCAGCGAACGGATCAGAATCTTCCCACTGCGCCAGCGGTTCAATCGCATGTGTTTGACGTAACTGCTGACACACACCGGCACGATTGGCACGCCGGCGGCGATTGCCATCTGGAACGCGCCTTTCTTGAACGGCAGCAGCTCTTCGCCCAAGTTGCGGGTGCCCTCGGGGAAGACCCAGATCGAGGTGTCTTCATTTTGCAAGGTGTGCGTGGTGGTCAGCATCGACTGGCGTGCCTTGTGCGCATTGCCGCGATCTATCAACACATTGCCGGCCAGCCAGAACAACTGCCCGAACAACGGCACCCACTTCAGGCTCTTCTTGCCGATGCACACGGTGCGGCGGGGCACCACGTTGCCGAACACAAACAGATCGTAGTTGGACTGATGGTTGGCGATGATCACACAGCTGTCGGGTTTATCCATCAACGGCCCGACATCGGCCTTCACCCGCAAACGCAAAATACACATCGCGGGCCACGCATACAGACGCGCGCATAAACGGCTGTTGTCCGGATTAAACGGCCGGCATAGACCGAGGATCACTCCAAGCACGCCGGCCAGAATAAAGTGCAGGCCCATCAATAACATACGAAACACAAACAGCATTTAAAGGGCCCACCGGCACAAAAGGTGGCGCAGTGTACGGATGTGCACTGTTTTCGGCAATTGCCGCTATAGAAGAGGGAGATAGCCGATGTTTGAGCGCATGTTTCCGACTTGTGGGTCAGATGCGGCCTAGAGCGGTTGTAAGGTTTTAAACCAGACACCCAAGAAAAAAGCCCGACACGACGGTCGGGCTTTTCGGTGCAGCGCATTTGGGCTTAACCCATGTGCTCCTGATCCAGGATGATCGCGTTGTCCAGCGTCTCCAGCAGCGTCTTGCGCGTTTTCAGCTTGGTGTTCTTGTGGGCGATCATGTTGAGCTTCTTCAACTGACGAGCCGCCGCCAGCGCCGCGCCTTGCAGCTCTTCGGCCGACACCACCTTATCGAGGAAGCCGGCATCCACGGCGCTTTGTGGGTTGAACATCTCTGCATTGATCACCGCGCGATGGAACGCCGACTTGCGCAGACGATCACGGGCCAGTTCGATACCGGCATGGTGCATGGTCATGCCGATCTGCACTTCGTTCAGGCCAATGCTGAACGGGCCATCGACACCGATGCGGTAGTCAGCCGACAACAGAAGAAACGCACCCTTGGCCACCGCATGCCCAGGACACGCCACGACCACCGGGAACGGATGCGACAACAGGCGACGAGCCAGGGTTGAACCCGCAGCCACCAGCGCCATGGCCTCGTTAGGGCCGGCCGTCATCACCTTCAAATCATAACCACCCGACAAAATCCCCGGCTGACCGGTAATGATCACCACCGCCCGATCCGCTACCGCCCGATCCAGCGCAGCGTTAAACGCGACAATCACGTCTGGAGAGATGGCATTGACCTTGCCATTGCTCAAGGTCAGGGTCGCGATACCGTCTTCGAGATGGTAGGAAATCAACTCACTCATGACGCCAATCCTTCTAATAAAGTAGGGCAGACGTTACCCACCGCTGTAGGCCAGGTAAAGCGCCGTGACTGACCCGCCAGTCACCCTTTTCCCGCCCGCCAGGCACAACCCGCCCCATCCACCGCGCATTGGCCTCTATATAGAAGGGGAGGTGAAGCCGGAGATTGGCAGGTTTGCCATGCCCTTGAACGCCCCCAAAGCGTTAATCGCGTTAAGCGCATGAAAATTCTGAAAAAAATATTTGCCATCAGAAAAGCTTTCGACTACATTAGCGCGCCTCGACAGACTGAATAAGTTTGACGAGATACGGTGAAGTGTCCGAGTGGCTTAAGGAGCACGCCTGGAAAGTGTGTATACAGGAAACTGTATCGAGAGTTCGAATCTCTCCTTCACCGCCAAATTAGATATACACAAAACCCCTGATTTCGAGAGAAGTCAGGGGTTTTGTGGTTTCTGGCGTCTGGATTTTATGCATGGCGGTATCAGCGAAGGCGCTTCCGAAATTGATGTAGGACGATGGATAGGCGTGTGGGAAGCAATGCTGGAAAGCCATATGGTTTGGGGGCTTTCATAGGTTTTGGCACCTTGCATGAGCCGCATCGGGAGGGGGTATTCGTTTTGCGCCTTTAAGGTACAAAATGACCCAAAGGGCAGTGCACACGACGCGCCCCATTATTCGGAACGGACGCACGCAGGTTATGCAGGAATTCACCATGAAGCAGGCGGAGTTGGAGAAGGTTCACGTGGAAATCGTCAAGCTGATGGCTGAGCAGCGCAAGCTGAATGCCGAAGCGGGCAAGATGACCCGTGAAACTTTTTGGTACCCGGTAGCTGTTGCGACTGGCTTGATCGGTACGGTGGCGACTGTCACTGCGGTGTTGATCAAGCTGCTCTGACCCCTGATTCTTTCGATGCCGTGAAAGGCTGATTCACCTCGCCTCGCGATCCGTTCGGTGCGAGTTTTTTGTGTATGAAGGGATTCATGAGCGATTTACTCGATTTCATCAGTGCGCTGTGCCAGGTATCCGATTGGACGCCATCACGCCCCAGGCGCGTATTTTCACGACGGTTCGTGTTCTTTATGGTGCTTGTAGCGGCATTCGAGTTGGTATTACTCAACCATTACTGGGGGTAATCCAGTTCCGGGCTTTTTGTTTTCATCACCTGGCTGCCGAGGAATAATGCGCGCTTCTATGAACAAGGACATCCCATGATCACCACCACAACCCACACCATCGAAGGTCGGCAAATCACCGCCTACCTGGACATCGTCAGCGCCGAGTCGGTGCAGGGCGTTAACGTGATTCGCGACATGTTTGCCGGGATGCGGGATTTTTTCGGTGGGCGTTCTCAGACGTTGGAGCGGGCATTGAAGGAGGCGCGGATTCAGGCGACCGACGAGATCAAGGAGCGGGCGCGGGTGCTTCAGGCGGATGCGGTGGTGGGGCTCGATTATGAGATCAGCATGCCGGCCGGCAAGGGTGGCATGGTGGTGGTGTTTGTGACCGGGACAGCGGTCAAGCTGAGGTAGGTCGCGCGGTACTGGCCATTCGTCGGGCATGTAACGATCTGAATCACAAGTCTGGGAATGACCGGCTAGTCTCAAAAACCAGGGTGGTCGATATTTTTCAGGCAAAGAGGGCTTGCCGGTATCGATCCGTTTTGAGAGGAGCGAAGATATGGCTGAGCCGTATATCGAAGACGACGGTGCAGAGTTTCCAATCAATGATTGCGTGCAGTGTGGTCAGACGGACTATGTGCCGAGCTTCGGCGAAGACCGTATCAAAATAAACAAAATCAAATCTGCAGTGCCTAGGACCCGAGGGCCGAAATCGAAATTCATGCCCAAGCTGGGGGCGCCCTCCAGGAAGTAAATCGTAAACAGCACGAGCCCCGCCATCGAGCGGGGTTTCTTGTTTCTGAAGGGCAGGAAACGTGGCTCGACAGCCGTGTTGAGAAATTTCCTACATCTTTGTGAGCGTTGGTTTTTTTCACAAACTTTTCACACCGGCCTACGTAGTCTCAGCTCATCCGTTAGAAAGCAGTACCCTGGCCCGTCTCCCCAGCGGGCTTTTTTTTGCCTGTCATAAAACCTTTTGCATAAACGCTGTCCAACCGTCGCCAATGGCGAGGTTGTTCTGGTTTTGTGTCTGGACTTTCCCTCCGCTAAAGCATTCAATCTCCGGCCTTTCGGTTCCCACTTTTTTGAGGTTCTTGTTATGCGTTTGACACTGCCTGCTCTGGTTCTGGGCCTTTTGGTTGCTCAAGGTGCGATGGCTGCCGGCGACGGCACAGCCGCGCTCGGTGGTGGTCTGGGTGGTGCGTTGGGTAACGTGGTTGGCCAGAAAATGGGCGGCAGCACTGGCGCAGCGATTGGTGCTGGCGTAGCGGGTGCAGCCGGCAGCGCTGTTGCCGCACGTAAAGGCAGCCGCACCAAAGCGGCCATCGGCGGCGGTGTTGGCGCGGCCGGCGGTTCGATAATCGGTAACAGCCTGGGCGGCAAGACCGGCTCCACCATCGGCGCAGGCCTGGGTGGCGCATTGGGCGGCGGCGTAGGCAGCAACCTGTCCAAGAAGCGTCATTGATTCTGAAGGTCAGCTGAAAAAGCCCGGCTTAATGCCGGGCTTTTTCGTTTTGGAACGTTTCTGCATCATGTGGCTCAAATCTCATACAGTCGGTATTGGTTTTCTGTATAACAGACCCAGATGCAGGCTGATGCCTATCCGCGGCACGTTCTTCCCCCCAATGCGGAAATTAGAGGTGCATATCATGCGTTTCATGCGTTTGACATTGTCCACGGTGTTTTTGGGGCTTTTGGTCGCTCAGGGCGCAATGGCGGGCGGCAACGGTGATGCCGCAGTCGGCGGTGGTCTTGGCGGTGTGTTGGGCAACGTAGTCGGCGGGCAGTTGGGCGGCAGCACCGGGGCCGCGGTGGGCGCTGGCGTCGGCGGTGCGGCAGGCAGTGCGGTCGGTGCGCGCAAGGGCAGTCGCACTGAAGCGGCCGTCGGCGGTGGTCTCGGCGCGGCGGGTGGTTCGGTGATCGGCAACAGCCTGGGTGGCTCCACTGGTTCGGCCATTGGCGCAGGCCTGGGTGGCGCAGCCGGTGGCGCGGTGGGCAGCAGCATGGGTGATGACCGCGGTAGTTCGCATTCCGGTGGCGGCTACTACAAACACAAGCATAAAAATAAGTACAAGAATCACTAACTCGATATCGAGTGACAGTAAAAACCCGGCCGAGTGCCGGGTTTTTCGTTTCTATCAATAGGACTCCGGAACGATTGGCCGTAGGACGCCTCGAACTTAATATACACACTGAACGTTGTGAGACATGCCATGACTCCGGAAACTGAAGACAAGGAAGAAGAAGGCCCGATCAACGATCCTGGCAACGAAGATCCGGGGTCTCTGATGGACGACGCCACGGTGCCGCTCAACGATGCCGATGACGCAGGCGATGTGGGCAACCTGGAGAATGATGAGTATGACGAGGAAGACGACGAGTGATTTTGTAGTCGGCCCGACCGATTGATCCCTCTGATCGAACCGCGTCTGTCGTGTTGGCCTCGAAAGGCAAGGATCTGCTTTTCGGGTCCATTGAGAGGTGCGTTATGAACGCTGATCTGAAAGACTCCGATATCGACGATACCCCCGAATATCCGCTGCCTTCGCCCACCAATTCGCTGCGCCGCGACCAGCGCCCGCCCGACGATGACGACACCGCTGTCGAACAGGTGCCCGCCGATGATGTGAGGCGCGGTAATGTGGAAGCCGACCCGGAAGACCCGGACATCGCCGGCGATGACGCCTCGGGCGAACCGAGCTGAAACCTGTGAGGTGGTGCATCGCCGATTGTCGATTGTGCGGCTCCTTTAAAAAGCGATCACCACCAGAGATCAGGTAAAGCACTCTTTAAAGGAGATGCACCATGATCAGGTCAAAATGGATGGCGCTTACGATGGTCGGCTTATTGTCGATCAGTTCATTGGCGGCGTTTGCTCAATCTACTGGTCGCGACGCACCGGTCGATAAGGGTGGGATGCCGCCCTACTCGGAAATGAATGCAGGTACCTCGGATGGGAAGGCGCTGCCACCGGACACCATTGGTGGTGGGAGTGGTGGTGATGCCAACGGGAGTAGCATCGACCCGGGGAAGGGCAGCGGGTCGGTGAGTGGTGGAAGTTCGATGGGGAGTGGTTTTGGAAGTGGGTCTGGAGGATCAGGTGGTTCTGGGAGTATTGGGACGGATAGGACAGATGATAGTGCGGGAGGTTAGAGTTCCTTAAACTAATTTAGCCCGGGCGTGAACCGGGCTTTTGATGGTTAGATCTTTTCTGATTCAATCCAGCATCTGTAGAAAGATCGCTGTTCATTTGGATCGTTTGTTAGATTGCTCTCATCATAATCAAAAATATAAACTACATCGGTGAGTGACGACGCTTTACCCAATGTCAATTCATATGCTTTCAATCCAAGAGACATTTGTGATGACATGCTGGAAGGATGCACGTTGATCTTTGATCCCTTACAGAGAAATTGTATGTTGGGATTGTCCTCTCTGATACGTGCAAAACATCTATAAAAGTCACTGTCCGAATATTTTTTGTTAAAGCCATTTTTCATTGTGAAAGTTATGGTTGTTTCTTTGTTGTCGCATATAAGGTTGGCGACTTCCTTTATGCCGTCAATGCTTATGGTGATTTCAACCTTTGATATCATTTTTTTATTATCCTGTACGGATTTGGTATGGAATAGCCGAGCTCTCGGCCGTCATCTATGATTAGCGTTGCGCCAAGTACGTCGATATTCTCTATACGGTTAGCTATGGCTATCTCTTTTTCCGGTCCGAAAAGATAGGCTTGTCCAAGCTCTTTTTGTAAGTCATACCCATCTATTTTTTTGAAGAGTATAGAGGTAACCTACTTTTGTGTGATATCCAGTGGCGAAAAGCTTGCCAACATCTCGCGATGGTGATGTGCTGATAAAATTACTGGGTGGATTTTCACTGTCTATAGAGTGGAGCAATAAGTCATTGCTTTTTCCTTTGCTTTTAAAACCATTTTGAAATACATCGTCAGGCTCTCGTTCGTCCCCGCGATATAAGTAATCCTCTTCTCTTTTGGGGGCGGGAGTTTTTGGCTCCCTCTCATCAACCCCCGCCTTACCCGCCGGATCCTCACCCCCAAACGACGGCTTCTTACACCCATCCCCCCCAGGGCACTCACTCAACCCCAACGGATCAACCCAACCCGCCGGATTGTGCGTGTACTGATACCCGTTTAACCCACCCGCCAGCTTGCTCGGATCCGGGGTCAAATACCGCCCGACATCCGGATTGTAGTAGCGATGCCGGTTGTAATGCAGGCCGGTTTCCGCGTCGAAATATTGCCCTTGAAAGCGTAGCGGCTGGTCGAGGACCTGGTGGGTGTCGCGGTTGAGGCGGGTGAGGCGGCCATAGGCGGTGTATCGGGCGGCCCAGATGATGTCGCCGCTGTAGTCGGTGAGTTCTTGCGGGGTGCCGAGGTGGTCGAGTTGGTAGTAGAACGGACAGGCATGGCGCGGGCCCTTGCCGTCGAGCATGGCCAGTGGGCGGAAGCTGCCGGGTTCGTAGATGTAGCTGCGGTGGTGCTCGCTGCTGCTTTCGGCGACAAGGTTGTCGCCCTGCCAGAAAAACTCGGTGGTCTTGCCGTCGACGGTTTTGGCGATGCGGCGGCCGAAAGCGTCGTAGCGATAACTGGAGCAGCGGCCATCCGGAGTGGAGACGCCGACCAGCCGGTGCTGGCAGTCATAACGGTATTCGGTGACCAGTTTCTGTCCGGTGCCACGGCGCTCGCGGATCAGGTTGCCGAAGGTGTCGTAGTCGAAGTGGCGGTCGCCTTGCATCAACAGGCGATTGCCTTTGATCGTCGTCGGGCCGGGGCGGTCCTGCATCAGCAGGTTGCCGGCTGGGTCGTGGGTGTAGCTTTCCGGCTGTTGGTCGCGGGAGTAGCGCACGCGGATCAGTCGATTGAGCGGGTCGTACTGATAGCTGCGCTGGCCATGGCGGGTGTCGGCGATGCTGTCGAGATTGCCATTGAGGCTGTAGGCATAGTCGCGGCGGTAGAGCGGATGTTGGTGCTGGCCGACAGCGTGGGCCTTCAGACGGCCCTGTTCGTCGTAGGCATATTCACTGAGCAGCAGGCCCTGTTGACGGTTTTGTTCGCGACCGGCAAGGAACGTATGCGAGGTCAGTCGTGCGCCATTGAGGTCGATGGCCGTCAGCGCACCGCCCTTGGCGTGGTAGTAGTCGAGTTTGCTGCCGTCCGGCAGGCGTAGGCGATTGAGCTGGCCGCAGGCGTCGTAGCCGTAACGCAAGGTACCCCAGCCCTGATGTTCGGTGATCAGGCGGTCCTGCTGGTCGTACTCGAATTCCAGCGGATGATCGTGGCCGTCGTCGACGCTGGTCAGCCGGCCCAACGAGTCGTAGCGGTATTTGACCAGGATGCCGTCGGGCAAGGTCTTGACCAGCAAGCGCCCGGCCGAGTCCCGTTGATAGCCCGTGACCAGCTGCGAGCCGTCATCACCGAACTCGGTTTTCTCCAGCAGGTGGCCATTGAGATCGTAGGCGTACGCGGTACGACGGCCGTCGAAGCCGGTTTCCTGTCGGATCAGGCCGCTGGGCGTGTAGTCCAGCCGATAGTGTTCGCCGGATTCGTTTTCGATTTCCGTGAGCAGCAGCTGCGCATTGTCATAGCGGTACTTGAGTTGGGTGCCATCGGGATTGATCCGGCGGCTGACCAGGTGCAGGTCGTCGACGTATTCATAGCGGGTGATGCGGCCCAGTTCATCGCGTTTGGCAGTGATCTTGCTGTAGGTGTTGTAGCTGAACCCACGGGTGGCACCGGTAGGATGCGTCGTCTGGATCAGTCGGCCGACGG
The DNA here is from genome assembly GCF_012932895.1 of Pseudomonas sp. KD5. Lineage (NCBI taxonomy): Bacteria > Pseudomonadati > Pseudomonadota > Gammaproteobacteria > Pseudomonadales > Pseudomonadaceae > Pseudomonas > Pseudomonas sp. KD5. The sequence continues at coordinate 73,527 of NZ_JDWJ01000001.1, forward strand.
CGTCCCATTGGTACTGGGTGACGGCACCGTGTTCGTCCTGACGAGTCGTCTGCCGTCCCAGCGCATCGTAGGAAAACGTTCGCTGCCCACCGTCCGGCAGTGTTTCCTCAAGCAACTGGCCCAAGGCATTCCAGACAAAGACATGCCGACTGGTGTCCGGGTAGCGGATCGACAGTAACCTGCCCTGAGGGTCGTAGTGGTAATGGGTGACCTGGCCGTCGGGATCAACCGCTTCGGTGACGTCGCCCTGAGCATTGCGTCGATAGGTCCACACCGCCTGGCCGCGAGAGCGCGCATGCAGGAAACCGTTGCGATACTCGTAGGACGTCGGTTCGTCCTGCGGCGGAATCAGTGCCACCAGCCGTCCGACGTCGTCGTAGCGGTATTCGGTGACAGCGCCGAGCGGATCCTGCTCGGCCACCAATCGGCCCTGCTCGTCGTAGGCCTTGAGCTGTTCACCGCCATCCAGTTCGACCCGGCGCACCAGCCGCGCCCGGTCGTCGTGGACGTAAACCTCTTCGCTGCCGTCGATGTTCCGGACGGTGACGCTGCCTTGGTCATTCCAGACATAGCGCGTGTCCATCTGCGCAAACGACGCCCAATGCCGTACGCAGCGCGCCGACTTGCCAGACCGTTCCCACTCCCAGAAGAAACTCGCGCCGCCGGCCAGTTGCCGCTGCAAAATTACGTGGTTGTCGTCGTAGTCGTAACGCTCGCTTTCCCCGGCGGCATTGCTCGCTTCGATCAAGCGCTGGCGGGCGTCATAGCGGTAGAAAGCCAGTGTTTGCTCTGTACGCCAGGCTTCACCCAAGTCATCGCTGGGGTGAAACGACTGGTATTCGACGGCGATGAGGTGCCTGCGCTCGTAGCACAACAGCAGCGAACGACCGGCACCGTTGTCGAGGCGCTGGATGCGTTCCTGACGGTCGCGGGTGATGCGCAGGCGGTTGTTGTAGGCATCACTGATGGCGGTCAGCCGACCGTTGTGAAAGTGGTAGAACCGGCTCGTTTCGCCGGCCAGCGCGAGAATCAATTCCTCCGGCTCGTCTCCGAGGTAAATCGCTGCTCGCGACAGGCTGTTATGAATGGCCGGGCGCTCGACGCTCGGCAACGGGAACGTCGTACGACGGTTTTCATGGTCGATCCAGACGACCTGTTCAACGCCCAGCTCCAACCGCTGCGCCAGCGAATGGCTCCAGCCCCAGCCCAGCCCGCAATCGATCTCCACCGCGCTGGTGCGGTACAACCGGGTGAAGGCAAACGGCAGCAGCCCGTCCAGCGCACCGTCGGTCAGGGTCAGTAGTTCTTCGCCGCTGACCATCGACACAGGACAGCCGTTGGTGCAGGTCAGTGCCGAGCAATCGGCGCTGTCGCCATTGGGGTTTTTCGCTTGATTCGGTGCATCGTCGTGGGGTTCGTGACGACCCAGCCGGGTTTTGGCGGCAGACTTGTCGCGGGCAATGGCGATCGGATTGTTCACGTGCACAACCGGTGAGTTGCCGGCGCTGATCTGCAGTGGAACCGTCGGTGCAGGTCTCAGCGGTGCATTGCGCGCGCTGACCACAAGCGGTTTGAGGACGCCAGCGTGGGCCGTCAGATCGGATTTGGCCGTCAGTTCGGCCAGTCGCAAACTGGCCGCCGCCAACCATTGTCGAGCCCGCGGGGATTTGATTTTGTCCAGGACCCTGGCGCTCATGCCGAGATTCAGCCCCGTAGGGCCGGTGAGGCACATCAGCAGGAAACTGATCAATATTTCCGTACGAACTTGTGCCACGGCTTCGGCGATGTACTGCGGCGGCAACATCCTCAGCCAACTGGTGAAGGCTGCGAGATGGATGAACATCAACGGCTCATCGCTCAGCATCAGCAACACATTGGCAATGGTTTCAGCCGAAGCGTTCAGCAGCGTCTCAAGCTCGCCTTGTGTCAGGTACTCAAGGAGTTTTTCGCTGCTGCCTTGCAGGTCCGCCACCAGGGCGTAGACCTGCTTCACGTCATCCCACAAACCGTGCAGCGAGCGCTCGAAACTGTGCCAGTCAGCCTGTTGCAGCAGGCCGTAGCGTTGGGTGAAACCTGCTTTGGAAAAATCTGCCCATAAAGGCTCGAATTCGCTCCTCCATTCGTTGCGCAACCAGCCTTCCAGCTCGCCGATCACGCCCTGATAGGAGGCGTAGAGCGCTTTGACGTGTTCAGTGGTGACATCGGGAAAGAAGGTGATGCGATAGCGATGGCCGCGCCAGCATTCGGGGATTTCGAGAATGCCGCTGGGGGCGATGGTTACGTGGACGGGCTCACCGAACGTCAGCTCACCGTTGCGCAGGGAGATAACCGGCTCAAGCATCACCGGCGTATCGCCGATCGGCACGAAACGCGCGGCTTCAAACATATGCACCAGGGTCAACGGACCGCTGGCCGGGCACACGGCGAGTGTCGAACTGACAGGGACTGTGGAGTCCTTCGGTACGCTGAGCCGGACTTCGTTGCCGACCTTGAACACTTGCTCGACGTTCAGCGCGCCACCGGTCCAGAAGTTTTCCGCCCAGGCCTCGTAGTCGTTGAGGCAGAGTCGGAAATCACTGAGCAGCGCTTCGATGTTCGGCTGCTCGGGGTTCATGGCGGCGACCACCAACAGACCGATGGCGTTGTTCAAGGCCAGGACCTTGTCAGGTTCGAACATTCGCAATCCCTCGCGCAGATCAATGTGGAGCGAGAGACTTTGCGGGGGATCAAAAAGGAAAGAAGTCGGGAAAGGAGGTGTTTGGTGTAGGGGAAATCGCTAAATCATCACGGCGCCCTTGGCAGAGGATTTTGTATCCGCCAGGCATTGCCCGTTGCTCTCGACCAATCGCGCTCGCTATGCTGCTGAACCCTTTAATCCATCACGGATCCGGCCATACCTGAGCCGCCCTGAGATGTCGTGAGAAAACGGATCAGATGCGATGAGTGCACCCTTGGATGAGTTCGGTCCGATCAAGGCCGTGATTTTCGATATGGACGGTTTGCTGCTGGACACCGAGGGCATTTACACCGAGGTCACGTCCATCATTGCCGAGCGTTATGGGCGGACCTTCGACTGGAGCGTCAAACAGAACATCATTGGCCGTGGCGCGGGTGATCTGGCGCGCTATGTGGTCGAGGCGCTGGACCTGCCGATCACCGCCGAAGAGTTCCTGGTGATCCGCGAGCCGCTGATGCGCGAGCGTTTTCCGACGGCGCTGGCGATGCCCGGCGCGGAGGAACTGGTTCGGCACTTGAAGGCCAACAACGTTCCTATCGCGGTGGGCACCAGCTCTTCGCGTCAGTCGTTTGGTCAGAAAACCACTTTGCACCGCGACTGGTTCGCGCTGTTTGACTTCATTGTCACCGCTGACGACCCAGAAGTGGGGGCGGCGAAACCGGCGCCGGATATTTTCCTGACGGCGGCACGACGCCTTGGGGTCGCGCCCCGGGATTGCCTGGTATTCGAGGATTCGCCGTTCGGCGTCACTGCAGCCAAAGCGGCGGGAATGACGGCGATTGCGGTCCCGGATGCGGCGATGGCCGACGAAAAGTACGCACACGCCGATGGCATTCTTCGTACGTTGAAGGCGTTCAAGCCCGGTGCATGTGGCTTGCCGGCGCTTGAATGGAACTGACCATTCGATAATCCCTGACACAAAAGAACGCCGGCAATTGATTGCCGGCGTTTTTGTTTCAGTCGAGCGGTGTATCAGGCGCCGAAACCACCGTCGATGGTCAGGCTGGCGCCGGTGATGTAGCCAGCTTCGGGACCTGCGAGATAGGCGACGAAGCTGGCGATTTCTTCCACGTTGCCGTAACGACCCACAGCCATCAGCGGGATCAGGCTATCAGCGAAGTCGCCGCTGGCGGGGTTCATGTCAGTGTCGACCGGGCCTGGTTGCACGTTGTTGACGGTGATACCCCGCGGGCCGAGGTCGCGAGCCAGGCCTTTGGTCAGGCCGACCAGCGCCGATTTGCTCATGGCGTACGGGCCACCGCCGGCGAAAGGCATGCGATCGGCATTGGTGCTGCCGATGTTGATGATGCGACCGCCTTCGGTCATGTGGCGGGCGGCTTCCTGGGTGGCGATGAACACACTTCGTACGTTGATGGCCAGGGTCTGGTCGAAGTCTTCGAGTTTAAAGTCCTCCAGCGGTGCGACGGCCAGAACGCCTGCGTTGTTGACCAGGATGTCCAGGCGGCCGAAGGCCTCGACGGTGGCATTGACGGCATTGCGAATAGCAACGGCATCGGCGCTGTCGGCCTTGATGGCCAGGGCTTTGCCGCCAGCGGAGATGATGCTGTTTTGCAGGTCTTCGGCTTTGGCGGTAGAGCTGACATAGGTGAAGGCGACGGCTGCGCCTTCTGCGGCCAGGCGTTTGACGATGGCAGCACCGATACCGCGTGAACCGCCTTGAATCAGAGCTACTTTACCGCTGAGGTGTTGAGTGGTCATGTCGATCTCCAGAAGTTCAAGGCAGGCTGCCTTGTTGTCGGAGTCGAGTATCGGCTTCGCATTACCCGGCGGGTAGACCGTGATTGCTATAGTCTGTGTAAACCAGAAGTTTATAGTGGCGCTTATGGAAACCTTCAGCAGTATCGAATGCTTCGTGCGCAGCGCTGAGGTCGGCAGCTTCGCCGAGGCTGCGCGACGCTTGAGTCTGACACCTGCTGCGGTGGGCAAGAGCGTCGCCAAGCTGGAGGCGCGACTTGGTGTGCGGCTGTTCCAGCGCAGCACGCGTAGCTTGACGCTGACCGAGGCCGGTCAGCTGTTTCTCGGCGAAGTCAGCGCCAGCTTGCACACGATCCAGAATGCCGTGGCCAACCTGGCCAGCGCCGAAGGACGTCCGGCGGGAACGCTGAAGGTCAGCATGGGTACGGTGTTCGGGCGCTTGTACATCGTGCCGTTGCTCGGAGAGTTTTTGCGGCGCTTTCCGGCGATCAACCCGGACTGGCATTTCGATAACCGTCAGGTCGACCTGATCGGCCAGGGGTTCGATGCGGCGATTGGCGGTGGATTCGAACTGCCCCAGGGCGTGGTGGCGCGCAAGCTGACGCCCGCCCATCGAGTGTTGGTGGCTTCAGCCGGGTACCTGGCGGGGCACGAAGCGATCATCGAGCCCGATGACCTCCAGCGCCACGATGGCATCCTGATACGGTCGCCGCAGACGGGGCGCGTGCGTTCCTGGCAACTGACCTGTCGCAACCGGCAACACAGCCCGCTGACGCTCAAGGCGCGAATGACCATGAGCGATTCGGAAGCGGCCTGCGCGGCGGCGACCCAGGATTTGGGCATTGCATTGGTGAGCATGCCGTTCGCCGTTGGCTATCTGGACGCCGGGACCTTGCAGCGGGTGTTGCCCGACTGGTACGTCGACGATGGCAATATCTCCATCTATTACGCCGAGCACAAACTGCTGCCGGGCAAGACCCGGGCGTTTGTCGATTTCATCATCGAGCAGTTTGCGCAGCAGGGGTTGGGGCAGCGGTTCAGTGCAGTTTGAGCCCGGCTTGGGACCGAGGGGAGGCCATCGCGGGCAAGCCACGCTCCCACAGAGTGATGCAAACCCCTGTAGGAGCGAGGCTTGCCCGCGAAGAACGATAACGCGGTCTAGCGCCCAAACCGCCCAGGCCAACCAATAATGGTCTTCGGCCGAGGCGTCGCATACGTCCGCACTTTCGACGTCGACAACCCCAGCCGCACCAGCGATTCGGCAATGGTCACCGCCGCCGTCACGCCATCCACCACCGGTACACCGGTGCGCTGACGAATCTGCTCATCCAGCCCGGCCATACCGCCACAGCCCAGGCAAATCACCTCGGCCTTGTCCTCGCTCACCGCCAGTTCCGCCTGGCGGACAATCGCCTCCAGCGCACGCTCTGGATCGGACTCCAGCTCCAGCACCGCCAACCCACTGGCCCGCACCGATGCACAACGATCCCAGAGCCCGGAGAGTTTGAGGCGATCCTCGATCAGAGGCACGGTTCGGTCCAGTGTGGTCACCACCGAATAGGCATGGCCGAGGAACATCGCGGTGCTGGCGCCGGCATCGGTGATGTCCACCACCGGCACGTTGAGCAACTCCTGCAAACCTTCGCGGCCGTGCTCGCCATAGCCGGCCTGGATTACCGCATCGAAGGGCTGATCGTAGGACATGACCCGGTCCATCACGGCGATGGCGGCCAGGTAGCTTTCGAAATTGCCTTCAATGGAGTCGGCGCCGAAATGCGGGGTCAGGCCGATGATTTCCGTGCCGGGCGCGGCCACGGACTGTGCTTGACGGGCGATGGCCTGGGTAATGGATTCGGTGGTGTTGACGTTGACCACGAGAATTCGCATGGGAGGTCCTTATAGCGAGTGGTTTGCGGCCCGATGTCACCGGGCCGCCAAGAGGATTAATGGCTGACGTTATCGACCGCGATGGCTTCACCGCTGACATCGGCGTAGTAAGGCTGCCGTTTGGCGATGATCAGGTAGAGCATCCCTGCAATCCCGGCGCCAATCAGCCAGGAGAATGGCGAGACACTGTCGAAACCTGGTACCAGGGCCAGGACAATGGCGATCAAGGCTGCCGGAATGAACGCCGCCACGGCGCGCAAATTGACCCCACGGCTGTAGTAATAATCGCCATCGGGATCTTCGCTGTACAACTGCGGTACGTTGATCCGGCCTTTTCGTACCTGCCAGTAGTCGACCATGATCACCCCGTACAACGGGCCGAGCAGGGCGCCGAGGCCAGACAGGAAATACACGATCACCAGCGGGCTGTTGTAGAGGTTCCACGGCAGGATCAGCACCGCGATGGTCGCGCTGATCAGCCCGGCGCGGCGGAAGGTCAGGTATTTGGGCGCCAGATTGCTCAGGACAAAGGCCGGGGCCACGAAGTTGGCCATGATGTTCACCGCCACGGTGACAATCAGGAACGCCAGGCAACCGAGTACCAGAAAGAAGGTATTGGGAATCGACGCGATAATCTCGGTCGGGCTTTCGATGATCCGGCCATTGATCTGAAATTGCGCACCGCACAGCAGGACGGTGATCCCGGCGAATACCAGAATGTTGACGGGCAGGCCCCAGAAATTTCCGACCCGGATGGTCTTGCGGCAGGGAGAAGAGCGGGCGAAGTCGCAGAAATTGAGGATTAGCGTGCCGTAGATCGACAGCCACAAGGCGCCGCCGGCAAAGATATTGCGCCACATCTCACCGCCACTCAGCGGTTCACGAATCGACCAGGCGATGGTGGCGTTGGCCTGGAAGTACATCCAGCCGGCGAGGGCGGCGACGGTCAACAAAATCACCGGGCCGGCAAACGCCTCGTAGCGTCGCACCATTTCCATGCCATAGGCCAGGATCGCCAACTGCACGAACCAGATCGCCACGAAACACACCCAGCCCAGGCTCGACAGCCCGAGTATCGAATTGTGGTCGTAATCGGCGAGTCCGGGATGCACCGCCGTCAGCAATACGCGAAAGACCACTGACGCCAGGTACGTCTGAATTCCGAACCAGGCAATGGCGATAACGGCGCGAATCAATGCAGGAATCTGCGCCCCATGGATGCCGAAACTGATCCGGCTGATCACCGGAAACGGCACCCCGGTTTTCTGGCCCATGTAACCGGAAAGGTTCATGAAGCAATACACCAGCGCCGCACCGATTCCCAAGGACAGCAGAATCTGCCAGCCGCTCAGGCCCAGTGCATACAAGCCAATGGCAAAGGAGTAGTTGGCAATGTTGTGCACATCGTTTGTCCACAGGGCAAAGATGCTGTAACGACCCCAGCGCCGACCTTCGGCCTTGGTCGGTGCAAGATCCTTATTGTGCAAGCGGGGGCTGAGCACGACGGGTGGTTGAAACGTTTGATCGTGAATCACGGAGGTAGAAAGAGGAGAGGGCAGATCCAGCGCAATATTGTTATTGGGGAGGCTAGTACGCATTCCGGCAGGCTCCTGAAGCTCGTTGCCGCGATGACTGTGCATGAGCGTGGGCTCGACAAATCTTCGTCGCGGATGCAAGAGCGTCATTGGTTACGGGGCATCTGCAGCCTGTACGGGATAGGGCGCTTCAGGCTTGCGGATCTAAAGTGTGTGTATGTTTTTGTATTTATTGTATACAAAACATGTGTTCACTTAAGCCAGATGTGTGCCAGTTGGTGATCTATAAAATTTAAGGCTAATTTCGTTTTGTTATTGATTGAAGATAAGTAGTTGAAAAAAAGACGATATAAATTGACCGATTGAACAGGTATTTATTTTTGGCGGGTTTTGTCGGAATGTTCGACTGAGGAAGTCAGGACAGGGGAATGTAACTTTTTGGGGCGCTGAAACTGAAAGTGCACACAGATATGGCGCTTATGGTGACATTTCTGTGTACACTTTTTTGAAGTAAAACCATCACAGGCTTCGCCAGCTCCTGCAGGAGCTGCTACGGGCTGCGATCTTTTAAGCTTTGGACTTGCTGATGATGTTCCCGGCATGCAGCCCGCATTCTTTCTGCGTAGCTTCTTCCCACCACCAACGACCTTCGCGCTCATGCTGGTTCGGCAGCACCGGACGGGTGCAAGGCTCGCAACCAATGCTGATGAATCCGCGTTCATGCAGGCTGTTGTACGGCAGCTCCAGCATGCGGATGTAACCCCAGATCTCTTCGCTGGTCATCTGTGCCAACGGGTTGAACTTGTACAGGGTACGTTCCGGGGTGGAAAACGCGGTGTCGATTTCCAGCACCGCGACGGCGCTGCGGGTGCCCGGGCTCTGGTCCCGACGCTGGCCGGTGGCCCAGGCGGTCACGCCGGACAGTTTGCGACGCAGCGGCTCGATCTTGCGAATGCCGCAGCACTCGCCATGGCCATCCTTGTAGAAACTGAACAGGCCTTTTTCCTTCACGAAAGGTTCGAGCTTGCTGTAGTCCGGCGACACCACTTCGATATCGATCTTGTAGTGCTCGCGCACCTGCTCGATGAAGCGGTAGGTCTCGGGGTGCAAGCGGCCGGTGTCGAGACTGAACACTTTGACGTTCTTGTTCAGCTTCCAGGCCATGTCCACCAGCACCACATCCTCGGCGCCGCTGAAAGATATCCACAGCTCATCGCCGAACTCGGCAAACGCGAGTTTCAGGATGTCCTGGGCGGATTTGTTGGCATAGGTCGTGGCGAGTTCCACGACATCGAACGATGGGCTCATCAGGGCGGCTTCCTACAGGTCGGTGGCGCTGGGCGCTCTATATGCGTCGATGGTAACAAAATCCTGCGGTGGCTGGCGCGTCCTCTGCGTTGCACGGAGGGGGGCGAGTCGCTAGAGTTCGGCAGTCCTTTTGCTCGCTCGACTCATAAACAATACCAATGGGAGTGTCTTGTGGAAATTGCCTGTCTGGATCTTGAAGGTGTGCTGGTCCCGGAAATCTGGATCGCCTTTGCCGAAAAAACCGGGATCGAGTCCCTCCGGGCCACCACTCGGGACATTCCCGACTACGACGTGTTGATGAAGCAACGTCTGCGGATTCTCGACGAGCATGGCCTGAAGCTCTCCGACATCCAGGAAGTGATCGCCACGCTCAAGCCTCTGGAAGGCGCCAGCGAATTTGTCGACTGGCTGCGTGAGCGCTTTCAGGTGGTGATTCTGTCGGACACCTTTTACGAATTTTCCCAACCGCTGATGCGTCAACTGGGCTTCCCTACGTTGCTCTGCCATCGTCTGATCACTGACGATACCGGTCGGGTCACGGGCTATCAGTTGCGTCAGAAAGATCCCAAGCGTCAGTCGGTTTTGGCGTTAAAGAGCCTCTACTACCGAGTGATCGCGGCGGGTGATTCCTACAACGACACCACAATGCTGGGCGAGGCGGATGCCGGGATTCTGTTCCATGCGCCGGACAATGTGATTCGCGAGTTCCCGCAGTTCCCGGCGGTGCACAGCTTTGCCGAGTTGAAGCAGGAGTTTATCAAGGCTTCGAACCGGGCATTGAGTTTGTAAACACAACACTGTGGCGAGGGGGCTTGTCGGAACGCCGCATCGCCCCGTTCGGCTGCGAAGCAGTCGCAAACCGGTGCATGCGTTCTATTTGAAAAATCGCGGTGTCGGATTTTAGGGGCGCTTCGCACCCCAACGGGGCAAGCCCCCTCGCCACAGAAGTGCGATATCAGAGGTTCTGCAACGTTTCGAGCAGCACCTTCACCTTGGTAATCGATTCCTGATACTCCGCCTGCCAATCCGAATCCGCGACGATCCCCCCGCCGCCCCAGCAGCACACCTGCCCATCCTTGACCAACAAACTGCGAATGGCGATGGAACTGTCCATCTCCCCGCGCACGTCCAGATACAGCAATGAACCGCAATACAACCCGCGACGGGTCGGTTCCAGTTCATCGATGATCTGCATGGCGCGAATTTTTGGCGCGCCGGTAATCGAGCCGCCGGGGAAGCTGCCGGCGATCAAGTCCAGTGCGTCCTTGTCATCCGCCAGTTCGCCGGTAACGCTGCTCACCAGGTGATGCACGTTCGGATAGCTTTCCAGGCTGAACAGCTCCGGCACCCGTACCGAGCCGATACGGCAGGTACGACCCAGATCGTTGCGCAGCAAGTCGACGATCATCAGGTTTTCCGCGCGATCCTTGGGGCTGGCCAGCAGTTCGGCGGCGTTCGCTGCATCTTCGGCAGCGGTCAGCCCGCGGGGGCGGGTGCCTTTGATCGGGCGGGTTTCGACGTGGCGCTCGCTGACTTTGACGAAGCGCTCCGGCGACAGGCTCAGCACCGCGTCGCCGTCGGGCAGGCTCTGGAAGCCGGAAAACGGTGTCGGGCAAGCCGCCCGCAGCGCGCAATAGGCCGCCCACGGATCGCCCTGGCATTGGGCGCGAAAGCGCTGGGCGAAATTGACCTGATAGCAGTCGCCAGCCTGGATGTACTGCTGAATGCGTTCGAAGGCTTGCCGATAGTCGTCAGCGCTCAGGTCGGCACTCATCGGGCCGTCCAGCTTGAACGGCTGGATGTTCTCGGTGGTGGGCTGAGTGAACAGTTCGATCAGTCGTTGTCGCTCGCTATCGATCAGCGTCGGGTGGAACACCAGTTGACTGGTGGCCTGGTGGTGATCGCTGATCAGCGCCCAGTCATACAGCCCGAAGCGTGCGTCGGGCAATTGCAGATCGTCCCGCGCCTGGCTCGGCAGGTTTTCCAGATGCCGGCCGAAGTCGTAGCTCAGGTAGCCGATCAGGCCACCGGCGAAGGGCAAATCGTCAGAGACGGTTGCTTCACCGAGCCGTGTAAGGTTCTTGCGAAGGCGTTGCAGGAAATGGCTGCCGCTTTCATCCGGCAACACGGCCAGTTGCTCCAGCGGCCAGGCGCTGAGCAGGTCAAAACGCCCACGTTCGGCACTCGGCCGGCCGCTGTCGAGCAGCACGGCACCAGGGGCATGACGAATCGCCGTGAAGTACTCGGCAGGGTTGGCGCGATAGGGCAGCGGGTGTACAGAACAGGTCAACATGGGCGGGGCAGATCAGCCAACGAGGCGGGGGAGCGATTGTAGTCCTCTGCAGGATTTGCTCCTAGAGGGGATGTCGGGGATTGGCAGGTTGAGAGCAGCTGCGCAAGACCTGTGGCGAGGGGGCTTGCCCCCGTTGGGTTGCGCAGCGACCCCACGTCATTCTCCCCCGGTGTATCAGATAACCCGCATTAGCCGGTTTTACGACTGCTGCGCAGCCGAACGGGGGCAAGCCTTCTCGCCACAGGTCAGCCCTCAACCGCCGGAATATGCCCAAACAATTCCTGAACGAACGCCACACGTTCCTGCGCCGTTTCGGTGATCCCGCGCGCCTTCAGCTCTTCGAGTCGCGCCTCGACCGCGTGGGTACGCAACGTCAGCCCGCAATCGTTGGCGATCTGAATGTTCAACCCAGGCCGGGCATTGAGCTCAAGAATCAGCGGCCCTTTCTCCTGGTCAAGCACCATGTCGACACCGATGTAGCCCAGCCCGCACAGCTCATAACAGCCGGCGGCCAGTTTCATGAAGCCGTCCCAGTAGGGCAGTTGCACGCCGTCTACCGCGTTGGTGGTGTCCGGGTGTTTGTTGATGATGTTGTTCAGCCAGGTGCCGCGCAATGTCAGGCCGGTGGCCAGGTCGACACCGACGCCGATGGCGCCCTGGTGCAGGTTGGCCTTGCCGCCGGACTGGCGCGTCGGCAGGCGCAGCATGGCCATCACCGGATAGCCCATCAGCACGATGATGCGGATGTCCGGCACGCCTTCATAGCTGATGCTTTTGAAGATCTGGTCCGGGGTCACGCGGTATTCGATCAACGCACGGTCGCGGTGCCCGCCCAGGGAATACAGGCCGGTGAGGATGCTCGAGATATGGTGCTCGAGTTCCTCATGCTCGATGATCTTGCCGGACACTGTGCGATAGCGCCCCTCGAACCGGTCGGCAACCACAATGATGCCGTCGCCGCCGGCGCCCTGGGCCGGTTTGATCACGAAGTCGGTGCGTCCGCCGATGATCTCGTCGAGGTTGTCGATTTCCTTCTCGGTGGAGATCACGCCGTACAGCTCCGGCACGTGGATGCCGGCGGCAATGGCACGCTCCTTGGTGATGATCTTGTCATCGACGATCGGATACAGGCTGCGCTTGTTGTACTTGAGCACGTAGTCGGCGTTACGCCGATTGATCCCCATGATGCCCCGGGCTTCCAGGGCTTTCCAGGTCTTCCAGAGACCGAACATCAGGCGTCAGCCTCCTTCAGGAAAGCCTTGAAGCGCACCAGCTCGGTCAGGCGGTAGCCGCGATAGCGACCCATGGCCAGCATGAAACCCACCAGGATCAGCAGGACCGCCGGGAAGGTGAACACGAAGTACACAAGCTCCGGCACGCTCATGATCAGGTGCGCCAGGGAGGCGGCGAACAGCGTGCCGATCGCTACTTTCATGGCATGGCCGCCGCCGCGCTCTTCCCAGGTGATCGACAGGCGTTCGATGGTCATGGTCAGAATCACCATCGGGAACAGCGCCACCGACAACCCGCGCTCCAGGCCGAGTTTGTGGCTGAACAGACTGATGGCTGCGATCAGCACCACCACGAAGGTCAGCACCACCGACAATCTCGGCAGCATTTGCAGTTTCAAGTGTTCAAGGTAGGAGCGCAGCGACAGCCCCAGCGCCGTGATGATGGTAAATAGCACGATGCCGAAGCCGAGTTGGGTTTCCCGGAAGGCGAGGGCGATCAGCACCGGGGTAAAGGTGCCGAGTGTCTGGATGCCGATCAGGTTGCGCAGGATCAGGATTACGAGCACGCCGATCGGGATCATCACCATGATCATGAAGGTCTGCTGGGTTTCCAGCGGCAGGCCGTACAGCGAGTAATCGAGGAAATTGGCGTCGGAGTTCTCGTCGGTCAGCTTGGCCAGGCGAATGGCGTTCATTTCGCTGTTGTTCAGGCTGAAGGTGACGTTGGCTTTCTTGCCGCCATCGACGGTGATCAGGTTTTCATCGCCGGTCCACCACAGCAAGCGGTCGGTGGGCAGTCCCTGTTCGCCGGTTTCCGGGTTGAAGTACAGCCAGTCGGTGCCGTTGAAGCTGCGCAGCCAGAGTTCAGGCGTTTGCGGCTGATCGGCCACCAGGCGGATGGTATGGACCTTTTCCACCGGCACGTGGGCGATGGACAGAACCAGCTCGACGATTTTGGCTTTGTTCGCGGTGGACGGATCGCCGGCCAGCAGCAGTTTCACGTTGTCGTCGTTGAGGTTGTTGACACGCTTGATGGCTTCGCCGATGAAAGTTTCGACGTCAGCCGAATGCTGGCGGATCGGCGCGAGCAAGGCTTCGGCGGCGATTTTTTCCGGGCCTTCGACGGCGATGCTGTCGCGGAAGGTCGCCCCTTTGACCTTGGATTTTTCGCCGGTGTAGCGCTTGGTCAGCACCAGGCGGTAATAAAGGGTCTGGTTGCCCTTGGCCCGACGCGCCGACCAGGTGACCTTGCGGTTGCCGTCGACACGGTTCACTGCCACACCGTAGTTATTGGAAATGAAACTCTCGTTAAGGCTCACGTAGTCGCGGCTCAGCGGCGGTACGAACATCTGGATCTTGATCGGGTCTTTGGCGTTGGCGACGAACTCGACCTTGGCGTCGATGTTCCACAAGTCATCGGTGGCGTCTTCAGTCACCGGAATACCGAGCACGAAAATCTGATAGGCCGTAACTGAAATGCCCAGCACCACCAGGATGGCGATCAGCAATTTCAGATGGAGGGTAAGAGAGCGCATTGGAATTACTCTGCGGTATGTGCGTCGGTGGCGCAGGCAGGTTTGCCAGCAGCGTATTTAAGACTTGGATCGACCAGCGCATCGAAACGCTTGAGTGCCTCGGAGCCGATCAAGAGCGGGTATTGGAAGGCACTGCGGTCAGTCAGGTTCACTTCAATACTGCGTAAAGCCGACCCCATGCAGATATCCAGCTCGATGACCGGACGGGCGGTGTACTTCTTGCCTTCTTCCGGGTCGTAGTCGCCGGCCCGGCGCTTGATCTTGCTGACACGGGCCAGCGGTCGTTCAATCGGGTGCGAATGCGCGGCGTCGATGGCCAGATAGAAGCGCACCCAGGATTCGCCATTGCGTTTGAACCGTTTGATGTCGCGGGCGCTCAGCGAGGCGGTTTTCGCCCCGGTGTCGAGTTTGGCAGCAACTTCCAGGTTGATGCCATCCAGCGACGCGTACTCATTGAGGCCGTACACAGTCTTTTCCCCTGCGGCGGCAAAACCTGACAGGCCAAGAAGACAAAGAAATGTGGTGAAGAGCTTGAGTCTCATAAATCCTGATGCGCAGCGGTCCGTTCTTCAATTCAAGGCCCTGGCATTGCTGCACAAGCTCCCTCGTATGCCTATCCTTTTTTTATGACAGGCAATGCAGATGACAAGCAAATGCGGGCGGCATTCTAGCACGGTGGTTTTACGGCGCCAGCGCTGGCGGACGGCTGTAACCGGGGGTGCTGCTTCTTTATGGTGCAAGCGGTTATTAGACGATTGTCGACAATGTCTATTTATCCTTTGACGTAACCGGCCTTATTCGCTAATTTTTGCGACATTGCTTTTAAAGGTGTCGACAATATGCTGGATCAACTCGATCCCCCGGTCACGGTTCAGGACGACTCGGAAACACTTTCCGAAAACGTCTTCCGACGCATTCAGGCGGCCATCGTCAAGGGTGAGATCGCCCCGGGCAGCAAGATCTCCGAGCCGGAGCTGGCGCGCACCTACGGCATCAGCCGCGGGCCGTTGCGTGAGGCGATCCACCGACTGGAAGGCCAACGCCTGCTGGTTCGCGTGCCGCACGTCGGGGCGCGGGTGGTGTCGTTGAGTCACGCCGAATTGCTGGAACTCTACGAAATCCGCGAATCCCTGGAAGGCATGGCTTGCCGTCTGGCGGCTGAACGCATGACCGTTGAAGAAATCGACGAACTGCGCCGGGTGCTGAAAACCCACGAGCGCGATGCGGCGTTTCAGGCAGGCGTCGGCTATTACCAGCAGGAAGGCGATTTCGACTTTCATTACCGGATCATCCAGGGCAGCGGCAACCGCACCCTGACCCAGATGCTCTGCGGCGAGCTCTATCAACTGGTGCGCATGTACCGCATCCAGTTTTCCACCACGCCCAATCGGCCACGCCAGGCGTTTGCCGAGCACCACCGAATTCTCGATGCCATCGCCGACCGTGACGGTGAGCTGGCCGAGTTGTTGATGCGCCGCCACATCGGCGCCTCCAAACGCAATATCGCCCGTCACTACCAGGACGGCGCTAACCCGACAGCCACTGAACGAGGTGAGTCATGAGTTCCAACAAGAGCACTCCAGGCCAGCGTTTCCGCGATGCGGTCGCCAGCGAGCATCCGCTGCAAGTGGTCGGCACGATCAACGCCAACCACGCGCTGCTGGCCAAGCGCGCCGGTTTCAAAGCTATCTACCTGTCGGGGGGCGGGGTGGCTGCCGGCTCCCTCGGCGTGCCGGACCTGGGCATTACCGGCCTGGATGACGTGCTGACCGATGTGCGCCGCATCACCGACGTTTGCGACCTGCCGCTGCTGGTGGACGTGGACACCGGTTTCGGTTCCTCGGCGTTCAATGTCGCCCGTACCGTGAAGTCGATGATCAAGTTCGGCGCGGCGGCGATTCACATCGAAGACCAGGTCGGCGCCAAGCGCTGCGGTCACCGTCCCAATAAAGAGATCGTTTCGCAGCAGGAAATGGTCGACCGCATCAAGGCGGCCGTCGATGCCCGCACCGACGACAGCTTCGTGATCATGGCCCGCACCGACGCCCTGGCGGTGGAAGGTCTGGAATCTGCGCTGGATCGCGCCGCCGCGTGCATCGAGGCCGGCGCCGACATGATCTTTCCGGAAGCCATCACTGAGCTTGAGATGTACAAATTGTTCGCCAGCCGCGTGAAAGCGCCGATCCTGGCCAACATCACCGAATTCGGCGCGACACCGCTGTACACCACCGAGCAACTCGCCGGTGCCGATGTGTCGCTGGTGCTGTACCCACTGTCGGCGTTCCGCGCGATGAACAAGGCTGCCGAAAACGTCTACACCGCGATCCGCCGCGACGGCACGCAACAGAACGTCATCGACACCATGCAGACGCGCATGGAGCTTTACGATCGCATCGATTACCACACGTTCGAGCAGAAGCTCGATGCGTTGTTTGCGGCGAAGAAGTAATGAAAGCCCTGTAGCAGCTGCCGAGCTTGCGAGGCTGCGTTCGAGACCGAAGGGCTCGCCAAGCCAGGCAATTCGGTCTTTCAGATACACCGCGTATGCAGGGTTTACGACTGCTGCGCAGCCGAACGCAGCCTCGCAGGCTCGGCAGCTGCTACGAAAATAAGATAACCGTATAGAAGTTGCAGATTCCCTAACAAATTCAAAAACTGGAGACAGCAATGGCCGAAGCAAAAGTACTCAGTGGCGCCGGGCTCCGTGGCCAGGTTGCCGGGCAAACCGCACTGTCCACCGTGGGCCAGTCGGGCGCCGGCCTGACCTATCGCGGTTACGACGTGCGCGAACTGGCGGCGGACGCACAGTTCGAAGAAGTGGCTTACCTGCTGCTGTACGGCGAACTGCCGACCCAGTTACAACTGGCCGGCTATATCGAGAAACTAAGCAAGCTGCGCGACCTGCCGCAAGCGCTGAAAGAAGTGCTGGAGCGCATCCCCGCCGACGCCCATCCGATGGATGTGATGCGTACCGGTTGCTCGTTCCTGGGCAACATCGAGCCGGAGAAAGACTTCTCCGAGCAGCACGACAAAACCGACCGCCTGCTGGCCGCGTTCCCGGCGATCATGTGCTACTGGTATCGCTTCAGCCACGACGGCAAGCGCATCAACTGCGTGACCGACGAAGCCTGCATCGGCGGCCATTTCCTGCACCTGTTGCACGACAAGAAACCGAGCGAATTGCACGTCAAGGTGATGAACGTTTCGCTGATCCTCTACGCGGAACACGAATTCAACGCCTCGACCTTCACCGCCCGGGTGTGTGCCTCGACGCTGTCGGATCTGTATTCCTGCATCACAGCTGCCATCGGTTCCCTGCGCGGCCCGCTGCACGGCGGGGCCAACGAAGCGGCGATGGAAATGATCGAGCGCTTCAGCTCGCCGGAAGAGGCGGTCGAGGGCACCCTCGGCATGCTGGCACGCAAGGACAAGATCATGGGCTTCGGCCACGCGATCTATAAGGATAACGATCCGCGCAATGAGGTGATCAAGGGCTGGTCGAAAAAACTCGCCGACGAAGTGGGCGACACGGTGTTGTTCCCGGTTTCAGAAGCCATCGACGCAACCATGTGGGAACAGAAGAAACTGTTCCCGAACGCCGACTTCTACCACGCCTCGACGTACCACTTCATGGGCATCCCGACCAAGTTGTTCACACCGATCTTCGTCTGCTCACGCCTGACCGGCTGGGCGGCGCATGTGTTCGAACAACGTGCCAACAATCGCATCATCCGCCCGAGCGCCGAGTACGTCGGCGTCGAACAGCGCAAGTTCGTGCCAATCGAACAACGCTGACCGGGGAGGGCGCCGGTACTGGTTACTGAAGGAACCGGGAACCCCGCAGGTCGGGGTTCGGCCCGGTGCCAGGCGCCTACCTATTGAAATTACCGTGACCGAGTCCTGACGATGAATACTGAATTCCGCAAACCGCTGCCCGGCAGCTCTCTGGATTATTTCGACGTCCGTGCGGCGGTCGATGCCATTGCACCCGGCGCCTACGACACCCTGCCGTACACCTCCCGCGTGCTGGCGGAAAACCTCGTGCGTCGCTGCGACCCGGCCACGCTCACCGATTCCCTGAAGCAACTGATCGAGCGCAAACGCGACCTCGACTTCCCGTGGTTTCCGGCCCGCGTGGTGTGCCACGACATTCTCGGCCAGACCGCCCTGGTGGACCTTGCCGGCTTGCGCGATGCCATCGCCCTGCAAGGCGGCGACCCGGCGCAAGTGAACCCGGTGGTGCCAACGCAATTGATCGTCGATCACTCGCTGGCCGTCGAGTCCGGCGGCTTCGATCCCATGGCGTTCGAAAAGAACCGCGCCATCGAAGACCGTCGCAACGAAGACCGTTTCCACTTCATCAACTGGACCAAGAAAGCCTTCAAGAACGTCGACGTGATCCCGCCAGGCAACGGGATCATGCACCAGATCAACCTGGAGAAAATGTCGCCGGTGATCCAGGTGCGCGACGGCGTGGCTTTCCCCGATACCTGCGTCGGCACCGACAGTCATACCCCGCACGTTGATGCGCTGGGCGTGATCGCCATTGGCGTTGGTGGTCTGGAAGCGGAAAGCGTGATGCTCGGTCGCGCCTCGTGGATGCGTCTGCCGGAAAGCGTTGGCGTCGAACTCACCGGCAAGCTGCAACCGGGCATCACCGCCACCGACATGGTGCTGGCGCTGACCGAATACCTGCGCAAACAAAAAGTCGTTGGCGCATGGCTGGAGTTCTTTGGTGAAGGCGCGTCAAACCTCACCCTTGGCGACCGCGCGACCATTTCCAACATGGCCCCGGAATACGGCGCCACTGCGGCAATGTTCTACATCGACCAGCAGACCATCGACTACCTGAAACTCACCGGCCGTGAAGACGAGCAAGTGCAACTGGTCGAGAACTACGCCAAACAGACCGGCCTGTGGGCCGATAGCCTCAAAGGCGCGCAATACGAGCGCGGGTTGAGCTTCGATCTGTCCTCGGTGGTGCGCAACATGGCCGGCCCGAGCAACCCGCATGCGCGTGTTGCGACCTCGGATCTGGCTGCCAAAGGCATCTCCGGCCAGTGGGAAGACGTGCCCGGCCAGATGCCGGACGGCGCGGTGATCATCGCTGCCATCACCAGTTGCACCAACACCAGCAACCCGCGCAACGTCATTGCCGCCGGCCTGCTGGCGCGCAATGCCAACAAGCTTGGGCTGACCCGCAAGCCATGGGTCAAGTCGTCCCTGGCACCCGGTTCGAAAACCGTGGCGCTGTATCTGGATGAAGCCGGCCTGACCAAAGAGCTGGAGCAACTCGGCTTCGGCGTCGTGGCCTTCGCTTGCACCACCTGCAATGGCATGTCCGGCGCGCTGGATCCGGTGATCCAGCAAGAGATCATCGACCGCGACCTGTACGCCACCGCCGTACTCTCCGGCAACCGCAACTTCGACGGGCGGATTCACCCGTACGCCAAGCAGGCGTTCCTCGCATCGCCGCCATTGGTGGTGGCTTATGCCATCGCCGGCACCATCCGTTTCGACATCGAAAAAGATGTACTGGGCGTGGTCGATGGCAAGGAAATCCGCCTGAAAGACATCTGGCCGAGCGACGAAGAAATCGACGCGGTGGTCAAGGCCTCGGTCAAGCCGGAGCAGTTCCGCCAAGTGTACATTCCGATGTTCGCCATCCACGAAGATACCGGCCCGAAAGTCACGCCGCTGTACGACTGGCGCGAGATGAGCACCTACATCCGTCGTCCGCCGTACTGGGAAGGCGCGCTGGCCGGCGCGCGTCCGCTCAAGGGCATGCGCCCGCTGGCGGTGCTGCCAGACAACATCACCACCGATCACCTGTCGCCTTCGAACGCGATCATGCTCGACAGCGCAGCGGGTGAGTACCTGGCGAAAATGGGCCTGCCGGAAGAGGACTTCAACTCCTACGCCACGCACCGCGGCGACCACTTGACCGCGCAGCGCGCAACCTTCGCCAACCCGAAACTGTTCAATGAAATGGTGCAGGAAAACGGCAAGGTCAAGCAGGGTTCTCTTGCCCGCGTGGAGCCGGAAGGCAAAGTGATGCGCATGTGGGAAGCCATCGAAACCTACATGGAGCGCAAACAGCCGCTGATCATCATTGCCGGTGCCGACTATGGCCAGGGTTCGTCCCGGGACTGGGCGGCCAAAGGCGTGCGTCTGGCGGGGGTGGAAGCGATTGCCGCCGAAGGTTTCGAGCGCATTCACCGCACCAACCTGGTGGGCATGGGCGTGTTGCCGCTGGAGTTCCTGCCGGGTACCAATCGTAAAACCTTAGGGATAGATGGCAGCGAAACCTATGACGTGATCGGCGATCGCACCCCGCGCGCGACGTTGACGCTGGTGATCAACCGCAAGAACGGTGAACGCGTCGAAGTGCCGGTGACCTGCCGCCTCGACACCGCCGAAGAAGTGTCGATCTACGAGGCCGGCGGCGTGTTGCAGCGTTTCGCTCAGGACTTCCTCGAAGAGTCGGCGGTTGCCGTTTAACACGACGAGCCGCGCGGGATTTCAAGTCCCGCGCTGGCCATACAGGATCAATATGGCTCACGCATCTCAGATAAAAATCCCTGCCACCTACATGCGCGGCGGCACCAGCAAAGGCGTGTTCTTCAGCCTCAAGGATTTGCCCGAAGCGGCGCAGATGCCAGGCACCGCCCGCGATGCCTTGTTGCTGCGCGTGATCGGCAGCCCCGATCCGTACGAGAAGCAAATCGACGGCATGGGCGGCGCGACATCCAGCACCAGCAAAACCGTGATCCTGTCGAAAAGCATCAAGGCCGATCACGACGTCGATTACCTGTTCGGTCAGGTCGCCATCGACAAGCCCTTCGTCGACTGGAGCGGCAACTGCGGCAACCTGTCGGCGGCGGTCGGTTCGTTCGCCGTCAGCAATGGCCTGGTGGATGCCAGCCGCATTCCGCACAACGGTGTGGCGGTGGTGCGCGTGTGGCAGGCCAACATCGGCAAGACCATCATCGCTCATGTGCCGATCACCAATGGCGAGGTGCAGGAAACCGGTGATTTCGAACTCGACGGCGTGACCTTTCCGGCCGCCGAAGTGCAGCTCGAATTCATGGATCCGGCGGCGGAAGAAGAGGGCGGCGGTGGCTCGATGTTCCCCACCGGCAATCTGGTGGACGACCTTGAAGTGCCGGGCGTCGGCACGCTTAAGGCAACCCTGATCAACGCTGGTATCCCGACCATATTCATCAACGCCGAAGACATCGGCTACACCGGCACCGAGTTGCAGGGCGCGATCAACAGTGACCTGGAGGCGTTGGCAATGTTCGAAACCATCCGCGCTTACGGTGCGCTGCGCATGGGGCTGATTGAACACCTGGATGAAGCCGCCAAGCGCCAGCACACGCCGAAGGTCGCGTTCGTCGCCAAGCCGGCGGATTACATCGCGTCCAGCGGCAAGAAAATCGCAGCCACCGACATCGACCTGCTGGTGCGCGCGCTGTCCATGGGCAAGCTGCACCACGCCATGATGGGCACGGCCGCGGTGGCGATCGGCACGGCGGCAGCGATTTCCGGCACGCTGGTCAATCTGGCGGCGGGCGGCATCGAACGCAACGCCGTGCGCTTCGGTCATCCGTCCGGCACCTTGCGCGTGGGCGCCGAGGCCGCTCAGGTCAACGGTGAGTGGACGGTGAAAAAAGCCATCATGAGCCGCAGTGCGCGGGTGTTGATGGAAGGATATGTCCGTGTGCCGGGGGATTGTTTCTAACCTCAATCCAGGCATACACAAATCCCTGTGGGAGCGCCGCTCCCACAGGTGATGCATTTCCAAAACAAGAGTGTTGTACCGACTGAGACTACCCTGAACCGAGGTCCCATCAACGAACCACTTCAAGAGTGAATCGAACATGAGCGCCAACGTCGACCTGAACACCCGCCCCGACTACGACACGGTTCTGCAGGACATCGCCGACTACGTCCTCAATTTCACCATCCAGTCGCCCGAGGCGCTTGATACTGCCCGCAATTGCCTGATGGACACCCTTGGCTGCGGCTTACTGGCGCTGCGTTTCCCCGAATGCACCAAACACCTGGGCCCTATCGTCGAAGGCACTGTCGTTCCCTTCGGCGCCCGCGTGCCCGGCACCAGCTATCGTCTCGACCCGGTCAAGGCCGCTTGGGACATCGGTTGCATCGTCCGCTGGCTCGATTACAACGACACCTGGCTCGCCGCCGAATGGGGCCATCCGTCCGATAACCTCGGCGGTATTCTCGCGGTGGCCGACCACCTGTCGCAAAAGCGCCTGGCCAATGGCGACGCCCCGTTGACCATTCGCGCTGTGCTGGAAGCCATGATCATGGCGCACGAGATTCAAGGCGTGATCGCCCTGGAAAATTCGTTCAACCGCGTCGGTCTCGATCACGTGATTCTGGTGAAAGTCGCCTCGACCGCCGTCACTGCCAAACTCATGGGCGCCAATCGCGAGCAACTGCTGTCGGCGTTGTCCCATGCCTTTGCCGACGGCCAGGCGCTGCGCACTTACCGGCATGCGCCGAACGCCGGATCGCGTAAATCCTGGGCGGCCGGAGATGCGACCAGTCGGGGCGTGCGTCTGGCGGACATTGCGATGCGTGGTGAGATGGGCATCCCCGGCGTACTGACCGCCAAGCTATGGGGTTTCTACGATGTACTGTTCAGCCACACCAACAACGACCTGGGGCTCAAGCCTGAAGGCAAGCGCGCTTTCAGTTTTTCCCGGCCGTTCGGCAGCTATGTGATGGAAAACGTGCTGTTCAAGATCAGCTTTCCCGCCGAGTTCCACGCGCAAACGGCCTGCGAAGCAGCCGTCACCCTGCATCCATTGGTCAGGAATCGCCTGCATGAAATCGACAGGATCGTTATCACCACCCACGAATCGGCGATCCGCATCATCTCCAAGGTCGGCCCGCTGGCCAACGCCGCGGACCGCGATCACTGCCTCCAGTACATGACCGCCGTGCCTCTGGTATTCGGCAATCTGGTAGCTGAGCAGTACGAAGACGACTTCCACGCCGCGCACCCGATTATCGATGTGCTACGCGACAAGATGGTCATTGTCGAAGACCCGCGTTTCACCCGCGAATACCTGGAACCGGACAAACGCTCCATCGCCAATGCGCTGCAGGTGTTCTTCAAGGATGGTTCCAGCACCGATAACGTGGTGGTGGAGTACCCGATTGGTCATCGCCGGCGCCGTGCTGATGGCATTCCGTTGCTGGAAGAAAAATTCAAGGCCAATCTGGCAACACGTTTCACTGCTCAGCGAAGCGCCGGGATCCTTGCGCTGTGCAAGGACCCGGCAGCACTTGAGGCGACGCCGGTGAACCGGTTTGTGGATTTGTTTGTGATCTAGCTGGCCGCGTTATCGTTCTTCGCGGGCAAGCCTGGCTCCTACAGGTCACGTGATTCACACCGAACCCTGTAGGAGCAAGGCTTGCCCGCGAAGGCGGTGGAGCAGGCGCCGGGAAGCTACTTGAACCGCCGCTCCACACCTTTTTCCACCAGAATCTTCGCCGAAATCTCTTCCACGGAGAAATGCGTTGAATTGATGTGGGGAATGTTCTCGCGTCGGAACAGATTCTCCACCTCGCGCACTTCGAATTCGCACTGCGCGTAGCTCGAATAGCGGCTGTTGGGCTTGCGTTCGTTGCGGATTGCGGTGAGGCGGTCCGGATCGATGGTCAGGCCGAACAGCTTGTGCTGGTGGGCGCGCAGGGCGGTCGGCAGTTGCAGACGCTCCATGTCGTCTTCGGTCAGCGGATAGTTGGCTGCGCGGATGCCGAATTGCATGGCCATGTACAAACACGTCGGTGTTTTGCCGCATCGCGACACGCCTACTAGTATCAGGTCAGCTTTGTCGTAATAGTGCGTGCGGGCGCCATCGTCATTGTCGAGGGCGAAGTTCACCGCCTCGATGCGCTCCATGTAATTGGAGTTATGGCCGATGGAGTGGGATTTGCCGACGGTGTAGGAAGAATGCTCGGTCAGCTCCTGTTCAAGGGGCGCCAGGAAGGTCGAGAAAATGTCGATCATGAAACCATTCGACGTTGCGAGAATCTCACGAATGTCCTGATTGACAATGGTGTCGAAAATAATCGGACGAAAACCATCGTTTTCGGCGGCTTTGTTGATTTGTTGTACCATGGCCCGCGCTTTATCTACGTCGTCGATATACGGTCGTATGATTTTGCTGAAGGTAATGTTTTCGAACTGCGCCAGCAGGCTTTGGCCGAGGGTTTCGGCGGTAATGCCGGTGCCATCGGAGATAAAGAAAGCAGATCGTTTCATTTGCACCTTGGGCCTTAAGCTAGTGACGATTCTTGGATATAGTAGGCGCGATTTGTCGGCCACCGATGGCCCGCATTCTCACTTATTTTCCAGGTCCAGGCCATACAGCCGGCAAAGGCTCCCCCGAGTCGCCGGCTTCTGAGCTTTTCCAACACAGTTAGTGGAGAGATCACCTTGGTAGAGTACGTAGTTTCCCTCGATAAGCTCGGCGTCCATGATGTAGAGCATGTGGGGGGCAAGAACGCATCCCTGGGCGAGATGATCAGTAACCTTGCAGGCGCCGGTGTATCGGTGCCAGGTGGCTTTGCCACGACAGCTCAGGCTTATCGTGATTTTCTGGAACTGAGCGGCCTGAACGATCAGATCCACGCCGCCCTCGACGCCCTGGACGTCGATGATGTAAACGCCTTGGCCAAGACCGGCGCCCAGATCCGTCAATGGATCATGGAAGCCGAGTTCCCCGAGAAGCTCAACGCCGAGATCCGCACCGCGTTCGCCACGCTGTCGGCCGGCAACCCTGACATGGCCGTGGCCGTGCGCTCTTCCGCTACCGCCGAAGACCTGCCGGACGCTTCCTTCGCCGGTCAGCAGGAAACCTTCCTGAACATCCGTGGTGTCGAAAACGTCATTCGCGCCGCCAAAGAGGTGTTCGCTTCACTGTTTAACGATCGCGCCATTTCCTACCGCGTCCACCAGGGCTTCGACCACAAGCTGGTGGCCCTGTCGGCTGGCGTGCAGCGCATGGTCCGCTCCGAAACCGGCACCGCCGGCGTGATGTTCACCCTCGATACCGAATCGGGCTTCCGTGACGTGGTGTTCATCACCGGCGCCTACGGCCTGGGTGAAACCGTCGTACAAGGCGCGGTGAACCCGGATGAGTTCTACGTCCACAAAGGCACGCTGGAAGCCGGCCGCCCGGCCATCCTGCGTCGCAACCTGGGCAGCAAAGCCATCAAGATGATCTACGGCGACGAAGCCAAGGCCGGTCGTTCGGTCAAGACCGTCGATGTCGACAAGGCTGATCGCGCACGTTTCTGCCTGACCGACGCCGAAGTCAGCGAACTGGCCAAGCAGGCGATGATCATCGAGAAGCACTACAAGTGCCCGATGGACATCGAATGGGCCAAAGACGGCGACGACGGCAAGCTCTACATCGTGCAGGCCCGTCCGGAAACCGTGAAGAGCCGCACCCAGGCCAACGTCATGGAACGTTACCTGTTGAAAGAAACCGGCACCGTGCTGGTGGAAGGTCGCGCCATCGGCCAGCGCATCGGCGCCGGCAAGGTGCGGATCATCAAGGACGTGTCCGAGATGGACAAAGTCCAGCCGGGCGACGTGCTGGTTTCCGACATGACCGACCCGGACTGGGAACCGGTCATGAAGCGCGCCAGCGCCATCGTCACCAACCGTGGCGGCCGTACCTGCCACGCGGCGATCATCGCTCGCGAGCTGGGCATCCCGGCCGTGGTCGGTTGCGGCAACGCCACCCAGCTGTTGAAAGACGGCCAGGGCGTGACCGTTTCCTGCGCTGAAGGCGACACCGGTTACATCTTCGAAGGCGAACTGGGCTTCGACATCAAGAAAAACTCCGTGGATGCCATGCCGGAGCTGCCGTTCAAGATCATGATGAACGTCGGCAACCCGGACCGCGCCTTCGACTTCGCGCAACTGCCGAACGCCGGTGTGGGCCTGGCCCGTCTGGAATTCATCATCAACCGCATGATCGGCGTGCACCCCAAGGCGCTGTTGAACTACGGCGGCCTGCCGCAGGAAATCAAGGACAGCGTCGACAAGCGCATTGCCGGTTACAACGACCCGGTCGGCTTCTATGTCGACAAACTGGTCGAAGGCATCAGCACCCTGGCGGCAGCGTTCTGGCCGAAAAAGGTCATCGTGCGTCTGTCGGACTTCAAGTCCAACGAATACGCGAACCTGATCGGCGGCAAGCTCTACGAGCCGGAAGAAGAAAACCCGATGCTGGGCTTCCGTGGCGCTTCGCGTTACATCAGCGAATCGTTCCGTGACTGCTTCGAGCTCGAGTGCCGCGCCCTCAAGCGCGTGCGTAACGAGATGGGCCTGACCAACGTTGAGATCATGGTGCCGTTCGTCCGTACCCTGGGCGAAGCGAGCCAGGTGGTCGATCTGCTGGCTGAAAACGGTCTGGCCCGTGGCGACAACGGTCTGCGCGTGATCATGATGTGCGAACTGCCGTCCAACGCGATCCTGGCTGAAGAATTCCTCGAGTTCTTCGACGGTTTCTCCATCGGCTCCAACGACCTGACCCAGCTCACACTGGGCCTGGACCGTGACTCCGGGATCATCGCGCACCTGTTCGACGAGCGTAACCCTGCAGTCAAGAAACTGCTGGCCAACGCCATTGCCGCGTGCAACAAGGCCGGCAAGTACATCGGCATCTGCGGTCAGGGCCCTTCGGACCACCCGGACCTGGCCAAGTGGCTGATGGAGCAGGGCATCGAAAGCGTTTCGCTGAACCCCGATTCCGTACTGGAAACCTGGTTCTTCCTGGCTGAAGGTCAGGCTTCGGCTTGATGGTGTGAGTGAAAGGGCCGATCTGTGATCGGCCCTTTCAGAGATTCAAGTAGGGCGGGCTCCTCTGGATGCCGCCCTTTTTTGTGCAAGAGCATATGCAAAGTAGCAGCAACCTATTTCCTGTCGCCCTGATCAGCGCCGAGCGGCGCGGCGATCTGAGCGAAGACGTCTATCGTTTGAAACCCGGCAACAGCCCCGACGGCACCGTTGAGCTGGCTGTGACACGCCTGGGCCTGGCCGATGAGCCGGCGGTGCGTGGCGTGCCGGTGATTCTGCTGCACGGCAGCTTTTCCAATCGGCGGTTCTGGTTTTCTCCCAAAGGTTTGGGCCTGGGCGCTTACCTGACGCGTCTGGGATTCGATGTGTGGATTCCGGAAATGCGCGGTCACGGCCTGTCTCAGCGCAACCAGAACTATCGCCAGAACAGCGTCGCCGACTATGCGCGTTACGATTTGCCGGCCATTGGCGCGTTCGTGCGCGAGCAAAGCGGCCAGATCCCGCACTGGATCGGCCATTCGCTGGGCGGCATTACCCTCGCCGCGGCGTTGGGCGGCCAGTACCTGGGCGAGCCCGCCGTGGCTTCCGCGGCGTTTTTCGGCACGCAAGTCAGCCGTACTTACTGGCCGTTGAAGTTTCCACCGGTGGAGTGGAGCGGGCGCTTCATTCTCAAGCGTTTTGCCCAACTGTCGGGCTCTCGGCTCAAGCGCGGCCCGGAGGACGAGCCGATAGGCCTGGCCCTGGAAAGCATGCGTTGGTACGGGCTGTTCGGCCGCTTCGGCGATGCCGACAAAGACTGGTGGGCGGGTTTGGCCGAGGTGCAATTGCCGGTGCTGGCCGTGAGTGCCGCGGGCGATCATCAGGACCCGACCTGGGCCTGCCATAAGCTGTTCGATCAAGTCGGCTCCGAGCACAAGCAGTTCATCACCCTTGGCCGCGAGCAAGGCTTTGGCGATAATTTCGGTCACGTGGAAATGCTGGTCAGCAAGGCTGCGCAGGCTGAAGTCTGGCCGTTGGTGGCTCGCTGGCTGGCGGATCAACAGACGCCTTTACTGGGTGAAAAGCCGGATTTGGCCACAGCGATTTGAGCCTGATGCTCTAACAAGGGCATTTCTCTCTGGTCGGCTTGCGGCTAATATGTGACGCATTGAGTGGTTCTGGTCACTTTGAGTGATTGATGCGGTCGCTGTGTTCGTGCGTATGGAGCGATTTGCAACCGTCCAGCCTTGGCCCGAGTATGCTGCATACTCGATTGTCTTCCTTGTTACAGGAGTTTCTCGATGAATCATTACCTCACGCCTGACCTGTGCGACGCCTATCCGGAGCTGGTGCAGGTGCTGGAACCGATGTTCAGCAATTTCGGCGGCCGTGATTCTTTCGGCGGCGAAATCGTGACCATCAAATGTTTCGAAGACAACTCGCGGGTCAGGGAGCAAGTCGAGCTCAAGGGCAACGGCAAGGTGCTGGTGGTCGACGGTGGCGGTTCCCTGCGCCGCGCGCTGTTGGGCGACATGCTGGCCGAGAAAGCCGCGAACAACGGTTGGGAAGGGCTGGTGATCTACGGTTGCATCCGCGACGTCGACGTCATCGCGCAAACTGATCTGGGGGTTCAGGCCCTGGCCAGTCACCCGATGAAAACCGACAGGCGCGGTGTTGGCGATCTCAACGTTGCCGTGACCTTCGCGGGCGTGACCTTTCACCCGGGCCACTACGTTTATGCGGACAACAACGGCGTGATCGTCTCGCCAAGCCCGCTGAAAATGCCTGAATAAGCGCTGCTGGCTTTTTGTTTCAAGAATAGGGGTGAGGATGTTCGAGGAAGAAAACGCGCAGTGGGGGCTGGTGCATGCCCTGGTGCTGGACGGTAAAGGCGGTGCGCGTTCGATAGCCCGGACTGAACTCGATGACTTGCAGCTGCAGGCCCACGAAAGCTTGTGGCTGCACTGGGATCGCAGTCACCCGCAAACCCAGACCTGGCTGCGCAAATCCAGCGGGCTGAGTGAATTTAGTTGCGATTTGTTGCTGGAAGAGAACACCCGACCGCGTCTTTTACCGCTGCCGGACTCTGAACTGCTGCTGTTTTTGCGTGGGGTCAACTTGAACCCGGGCGCGGAGCCGGAAGACATGGTCTCGGTGCGGATCTTCGGTTCGGCCCAACGGGTGATTTCCCTGCGTCTGCGGCCGTTGCGCGCCACTGAAGAGTTGTTGGTGCAACTGGCTGACGGCAAAGGGCCGAGAAGCGCTTCCGAGCTGATCCTGTATATGGCGCAATACCTCACCCATAAAGTGCAGGATCTGGTCGGCGACCTCTCGGAAGTTGTCGATGAGGAAGAAGAAAGGCTGGATGCCGACGAACGGTATACACCTGAGCATGGGGCTGTTTTGCAGATCCGCCGCAGGGCCGCTGGACTGAAGCGTTTTCTGGCGCCGCAGCGGGATATTTTCGGTCAGCTGACGCGGATAAAACTGCCGTGGTTCTGCGAAGACGATGGCGATTACTGGAACGAATTGAACAACAGCCTGACCCGGTATCTCGAGGAGCTGGAGTTGACCCGGGAGCGCGTGGGGCTGGTCCTGGAGGCTGAAGACCGGCGTTTGAGCGTGCGCATGAACCGCACGATGTACCGCTTCGGGATCATCACCGGGATCTTTTTGCCGATGAGTTTTCTGACCGGTCTTTTGGGCATCAACGTCGGCGGTATTCCATTCTCTGCCAGCCCCTACGGCTTCCTGATCGCCTGCCTGTTGATGATCTTGGTAGCGCTGGGGCAGTGGTGGTTATTCCGACGTTTGCGCTGGGTCTGACGATGAGCCATGTGACCCGACCAAATTTAACCGCGTCTTTGACAGACATCACGAGAGGTGCGTATGCACGATCCGTTTGAACAGTCTTTGCGTGACATGCTCAAAGCATCGCCGTCCAGCCGTGACGACGATGCCTGTCTGGGGCGTGTACTGAAAACCGCCAACCGCCAGGTCGGTGCCGGTGATCTGTTCAGCCTGCTGGGCCGTTGGCTGCCCGCGCTGATGATTGCCCTGAATAACGGATCGGCCCATGTCGCGCCGGTTTCTCGTCTGCGTAAACCTACCGCTCGCACTGCTGATAAGGCTGATTGAATATGGAACTTGATCTCTGGACTCAGAGCCTCGTCACTGCAATGACTGCGTTGTGGACCAAAGTTGCGAACTTCATTCCGAACCTGTTTGGCGCACTGGTTGTGCTGCTGCTGGGTTTTGTCGTGGCCAAGCTGCTGGACACGCTGCTCTCAAAATTGCTCGCCAAATTGGGCCTTGATCGCCTGATGGGCGGCACCGGACTGACCAAATTGCTGTCCCGCGCCGGCCTCCAGGTGCCTATTTCGACGCTGATCGGCAAAATTGTTTACTGGTTCGTCCTGCTGATTTTTCTCGTTTCTGCCGCAGAATCCCTTGGACTTGAACGAGTTTCGGCTACGCTGGACATGCTGGCGTTGTATGTTCCGAAAGTATTCGGCGCGGCGCTGGTGCTGCTGGTAGGTGTCTTGCTGGCGCAACTGGCCAATGGGTTGGTGCGTGGCGCGGCAGAAGGCGTAGGGCTGGATTACGCCGCGGGACTGGGGCGGATTGCCCAGGGCCTGGTGATCATCATCAGTATTTCGGTTGCGATCAGCCAGTTGGAGGTCAAGACAGACCTGCTCAACCACGTGATTGTGATCGTCTTGATTACCGTTGGTCTGGCGGTTGCGCTGGCCATGGGGTTGGGAAGCCGGGAAATTGCTGGTCAGATTCTTGCGGGAATCTATGTGCGTGAGTTGTATCAGGTTGGGCAACAAGTGCGTGTTGGCGAGGTCGAAGGGCAGATCGAAGAGATCGGCACGGTGAAAACCACGGTGCTGACCGACGAGGGTGAGCTAGTCTCTCTCTCGAATCGGATTCTCCTGGAGCAGCATGTGAGTAGCCGCTAACCCGGCAAATCCTGCTAATGTATGCCGCCGCAAATTGCCCTGAAGGGCAGCGGCGGACATTGACCTGACTGTCGGCCCGACTTGTTTTGAATAAAGCTCAATCGCTCTCCACGCGCTACGACCCCCGCGAGCTCTCTGATGAGGAGTTGGTCGCGCGCTCGCACTCCGAGCTGTTTCACGTAACGCGCGCCTATGAAGAACTGATGCGGCGTTACCAGCGAACATTATTTAACGTTTGTGCACGGTATCTGGGGAACGATCGTGATGCAGACGATGTCTGTCAGGAAGTGATGTTGAAGGTGCTGTACGGCCTGAAGAACTTCGAGGGCAAATCGAAGTTCAAAACGTGGCTCTACAGCATTACGTACAACGAGTGCATCACACAGTATCGGAAGGAACGGCGTAAGCGTCGCTTGATGGACGCTTTGAGTCTGGACCCCCTCGAGGAAGCGTCTGAAGAAAAGGCGCCGAAACCCGAGGAGAAGGGCGGACTTGATCGCTGGCTGGTGTATGTGAACCCGATTGACCGTGAAATTCTGGTGCTACGTTTTGTCGCAGAGCTGGAGTTTCAGGAGATCGCAGACATCATGCACATGGGTTTGAGTGCAACAAAAATGCGGTACAAACGCGCTCTAGACAAATTGCGTGAGAAATTTGCAGGCATTGCCGAAACTTAGTTTGGCGCAAATATCTCTTACGTGTAGGCAAGTTCTGATAGACTTGCCGCCGAGTTGTCCCCCGGTTTGCGGGACTGCTTCACAATCACCAGATGGGGATTTAACGGATGAAACTGAAAAACACCTTGGGCTTGGCCATTGGTTCTCTTATTGCCGCTACTTCGTTCGGCGCGCTGGCACAAGGCCAAGGCGCAGTTGAAATCGAAGGCTTCGCCAAGAAAGAACAGTACGACAGCGATCGTAACTTCAAGAACAACGGCAACCTGTTCGGCGGCTCGGTTGGTTACTTCCTGACCGACGACGTAGAACTGCGTCTGGCCTACGACGAAGTGCACAACGTACGTGCAGATGATGGTCGCAACGTAAAGGGCGCTGATACCGCTCTGGACGCTCTGTACCACTTCAACAACCCAGGCGACATGATCCGTCCATACGTTTCTGCCGGTTTCTCGGACCAGAGCATTGGCCAGAACGGTTCGGGTCGTAACCGCTCCACTTTCGCCAACGTTGGCGGCGGTGCCAAGCTGTACTTCACTGAAAACTTCTACGCCCGTGCTGGCGTTGAAGCTCAGTACAACATCGACCAGGGCGACACCGAGTGGGCTCCTAGCGTCGGTATCGGTGTGAACTTCGGTGGCGGCTCCAAGCCTGCTGCTGCTCCAGTTCCAGCACCGGCTGAAGTTTGCTCCGACAGCGACAACGATGGCGTTTGCGACAACGTTGACAAGTGCCCAGACACCCCAGCCAACGTAACTGTTGACGCTGATGGCTGCCCAGCAGTTGCTGAAGTTGTTCGTGTTGAGCTGGACGTGAAATTCGACTTCAACAAGTCGGTAGTCAAGCCTAACAGCTACGGCGACATCAAAAACCTGGCTGACTTCATGAAGCAGTACCCATCCACCACTACTGTTGTTGAAGGTCACACTGACTCCGTCGGTCCTGACGCTTACAACCAGAAACTGTCCGAGCGTCGTGCAAACGCCGTTAAGCAAGTTCTGACCAACCAGTACGGTGTTTCGCCGTCCCGCGTTCAGTCTGTTGGCTACGGCGAATCCCGCCCAGTTGCTGATAACGCCACTGAAGCTGGTCGCGCTGTAAACCGTCGCGTAGAAGCGAAGGTTGAAGCAGCAGCTAAGTAATTAGCTCGCAGCTCAAGAAAAGCCCGGCTTAGGCCGGGCTTTTCTTTGTCTGCGATTTGGTGAAGTGGGGGCGATAGGTAGGGTTCAGGCTGATTGATCGGCCGTCATCGCGGGCAACCCACGCTCCCACAGAGATGAAGTTGCACAGGCTGCCACGGCACCGATCACCAGGATCGCCGGGCTTTTCAACTGAAAGCTGAGGGCATCCTCTTCCATCGCTGTCAGGTCACTCCGACATTCCCGTTGGTACGGCAGCGAAGCGTTTTCAATCATTGCCACCGGTGTATCCGCTGCCATACCTCCGGCCAGCAGTTGCTCACGAATCTCGCTCAGTTTTGCGACACCCATGTAGATCACCAACGTGGTGCCGCCTTGAGCCAGGGCCTGCCAGTTCAGGCTACTGTCATCCTGAGTGTGGGCCGTGACCAGTGTCACGCCACGTGCTACGCCCCGCAGCGTCAGCGGAATATCGCATTGGGTCGCGCCGGCAAGGCCAGCGGTGATGCCATTGACCAGCTCAACCTTGACGCCACGTTCACGCAACCACTGCGCCTCTTCACCACCGCGCCCGAAGATGCACGGATCGCCACCCTTGAGCCGCACCACGCATTTGCCGTGGCGGGTATAACGCAGCATCAGGCGATGAATGAAGGCTTGAGGCGTGGAGCGACAGCCACCGCGCTTGCCCACAGGAATAATCCGGGCATTCGAGCAATGCTCCAACACCGCAGGATTGACCAGATCGTCGATCAACACCACGTCCGCTTCGCGCAACGCGCGAACCGCCTTGAGGGTCAGCAATTCCGGATCGCCGGGACCCGCACCCACCAGCCAGACTTTTGCGTTCATAGTGTTTTCCTCACGAGGTGACGGCGACTGGCTGCGCGGTGGCGGCCAGCAAACGCTTGATTTCCGGGACGCAGGAGCCGCATTGCGTGCCGCAGCCCAATTCTTGTTTCAAGCCCTGCAAGTCCAGGCCACGGCTGATGCCGGCGCAGACTGCGTTCTGGCTGACGTTCATGCAGTTGCACAGGGTTTTGCTGTCGGATGCCGGGGCGCCAGTGTTGCCTGGTGGCGCACTCAAGGGTGCCAGCAGCCAACGGCGCAGTTGTTCGTCGGCGCGACCTTCGAGCCACAGGCTTTGCAGCCAGTGCTGGGCGAGCGTTTCACCGGCCAGGCGAATCGCGGTGATCCGGCTGTTTTCGATACGAACCCGCTTACCGATCGAGCGCCGGGGATCGTCATAGGCCAACACCGGGCCATCGTTGAGCCCCAGGCATTGATCGATATCACGCAATAGCTGTGGCTCTGGCGCGGTGGCGCTGGCAGCGCGTATCAGCAGCGCAGGGCGTTCACGGCCGGCGAGGCTGAGGCTGGCGTAGGAAAACGCCTCACAGAGTGGTCGCAGTGTCTCCAGATGCTGTTGAACATCGCCTTCAATCAGGGCGAAAAGCTGCCAGGGCAAATTCACAGGCTCGAGTCGCACGCCGCTATGTTTGAGTTCCGGCTGTTTCGACAATGGATCGAAGGCGGGAAGGGTGAGGGTATTCACGCCGCCCTTGAGAAAACGGTCGCCCCAATGCATCGGCAGGAAGGCCTGGCCCGGACGTACGCTGTCGTCGCTGCTGACCGGCAGGATCACCGCGCCCCGGCGGCTTTTCAGATTGATCAGGTCGCCAGGTTGCAGGCGATGCCGACGCAGCTCGTCCGGGTGCAGGCTCAGCACGGCTTCGCTGACATGGCCGAACAATTGCGCGGCGGTGCCGGTGCGGCTCATGCCGTGCCATTGGTCGCGCAGGCGGCCGGTGATCAGGGTCAGCGGGAAGCGTGCATCGCGTTGCTCCTTGGCGGCGCGATACGGGTCGGTCACAAACTGTGCACGCCCGCTGGCGGTCGGGAAAACCCCGTCGAGGTACAACCGCGCGGTGCCTTCGCGGGCTCCGGTGGGGAAAGGCCATTGCTGCGGACCGAGCTGGTCGATCAACTCATGACTGATCCCGGACAGGT
This sequence comes from Pseudomonas sp. KD5, assembly GCF_012932895.1. Taxonomy (NCBI): domain Bacteria; kingdom Pseudomonadati; phylum Pseudomonadota; class Gammaproteobacteria; order Pseudomonadales; family Pseudomonadaceae; genus Pseudomonas; species Pseudomonas sp. KD5. The sequence goes on from NZ_JDWJ01000001.1 coordinate 108,387, forward strand.
CGAGGTCGCGGCCACGAGTCAGTTGTTTGTATTCGTCAAAAACCTGCGCCGGGGTTTCAAAGGCAAACAGACTAGTGGCTCCGGGACGCAGATGTTTTTCCAGGCGCTGTGCGAAATCCACCGTGATCGCCCAGTCGGACCGTGCTTCACCGGGTGCGCCGATGGCTCGACGGACGTGGGAAATGCGCCGCTCGGAGTTGGTGACCGTGCCGTCCTTTTCACCCCAACTGGCGGCGGGCAGCAGCAGGTCGGCGAACGCGGCGGTCTCGGTGGTGTGGAAGGCTTCCTGCAATACCACGAATGGACAGGCTTGCAGTGCCTCGCGCACGGCGGTCTGGTCCGGCATCGACTGCGCAGGGTTGGTGCAGGCGATCCACAGGGCTTTGATCTTGCCGCTGCGCATCTGCTCGAACAGTTCGATGGCTGTTAGCCCAGCGTTTTCGGGCAGTTGATCAACGCCCCAATAGGTTGCCACTTGCGCGCGGTGTTCGGCATTGGCCGCTTCGCGATGGCCTGGCAGCAGGTTCGACAAACTGCCAGTTTCGCGGCCGCCCATGGCATTGGGCTGACCGGTTAGTGAGAAAGGTCCTGCGCCGGGCCGGCCGATTTGCCCGGTGGCCAGGTGCAGGTTGATCAGCGCACTGTTCTTCGCGCTGCCGGCGGTGGACTGATTCAGCCCCATGCACCACAGCGACAGAAAGCTCGGTGACGTGCCGACCCATTCCGCACATTGCTGCAGTTGCTCGACGCTGATGCCACAGAGTTGCGAAACCATTGTCGGGGTGTAATCGCGCACCAGTTTTTTCAGTTCGGCCAGGCCTTCGGTATGGGCCTTGATGAAGTCGCGGTCGATCCAGTCTTCCCACAGCAGCAGGTGCAAAATCCCATGGAACAACGCGACATCGGTACCGGGCAGAATCGCCAGGTGCAGGTCAGCCAAATCGCAGGTGTCGGTGCGCCGTGGGTCGATGACGATGACTTTCATCTGCGGACGGCGGGATTTGGCTTCTTCCAGGCGACGAAACAGGATCGGGTGGGCGTAGGCCATGTTGCTGCCGACGATCATCACGCAGTCGCTCAGCTCCAGGTCTTCGTAGTTGCAGGGCGGAGCGTCGGCGCCGAGGCTGCGCTTGTAGCCGACCACCGCTGAAGACATGCACAGCCGTGAATTGCTGTCGATGTTGTTGGTGCCCACCAGTGCTCGCGCCAGTTTGTTGAAGGCGTAGTAATCCTCGGTCAGCAATTGCCCGGAGATATAGAACGCGACGCTGTCCGGGCCGTGCTCGGTGATGGTTTGCGCGAATACGTTGGCAGCGTGATCGAGGGCGGTGTCCCAGTCGGTGCGGCTGCGGGCCAGGCCTTTGCCCAGGCGCAACTCAGGGTACAGGGCGCGCGCGGTCAGGTCGCCGGTCAGGTGCAAGGTCGAACCTTTACTGCACAATTTGCCGAAGTTGGCCGGGTGTGCCGGATCGCCACTGACGCCGAGGATGCGTTCGCCGTCGTGTTCGATCAGCACGCCGCAGCCGACCCCGCAGTAGCAGCAGGTGGAGGCGGTGATTTGGCGGTCCATCAGCTTGCTTCCCGCAGGGCCAGCAACACCCGGCCATTCTCGACCCGTGCCGAGTGATGGTGGGCGCAGCCGATATCGGGAGCCTGGGCCTCACCGGTTTCCAGATCGATCTGCCAATTGTGTAGTGGGCAGGCGACCCGTTTGCCGTAGATCAAGCCTTGGGACAGTGGTCCGCCCTTGTGTGGGCAGCGGTCGTCGAGGGCGAAAACCTCATCGTCGCTCGTACGAAAAATCGCAATGTCACCTTTCGGGCCGGCGACGATCCGCGAGCCAAGGGTGTTGATCTCTTCCAGTGCGCAGATATCCAGCCAGTTCATGCCGACACCTCCAGGTTCTTCACGGGAATGACCTCGAATTCTTTTTTCAGCAGTGGTTGCTCGAGGCGTTCCTTCCACGGATCCTGTTCGAACGACAGGGAGAATTGCAGGCGTTCGTTGAGTGCCTTGCGCCGTACCGGGTCTTCCAGCACAGCTTTCTTGATGTGTTCCATGCCGACCCGTTGCAGGTAATGCACGGTGCGCTCGAGGTAGAAGGCTTCTTCGCGGTACAGCTGCAGGAACGCACCATTGTATTCGCGCACTTCTTCGGCGGTTTTCAGCTTGACGAAGAACTCCGCGACTTCGGTCTTGATCCCGCCGTTGCCACCGATGTACATCTCCCAGCCGGAATCCACGCCGATAATTCCGACGTCCTTGATCCCCGCTTCCGAGCAGTTGCGTGGGCAGCCGGAGACGGCCAGTTTCACTTTGTGCGGCGACCACATGTTGAACAGGTCATGTTCGAGCTCGATGCCCAGTTGCGTGGAGTTTTGGGTGCCGAAGCGGCAGAACTCGCTGCCAACGCAGGTTTTCACAGTGCGGATGGATTTGCCGTAGGCGTGGCCGGACGGCATGTCGAGGTCTTTCCAGACACCCGGCAGGTCTTGCTTTTTGATCCCCAGCAAGTCGATGCGTTGGCCGCCGGTGACCTTGACCATCGGCACGTTGTACTTGTCGGCCACGTCGGCGATGCGCCGCAGTTCTGACGGATTGGTCACACCGCCCCACATCCGCGGGACTACAGAGTAAGTACCGTCTTTCTGAATGTTGGCGTGGGCACGTTCGTTGATCAGCCGCGATTGCGGATCGTCCTTGGCCTCGCCGGGCCAGGTGGAAATCAGGTAGTAGTTGAGCGCCGGGCGGCAGGTGGCGCAGCCGTTCGGCGTGCGCCAGTTCAGGTAGCTCATGGTGCCGGCGATGGTCAGCAGATGCTGGTCGCGGATGGCCTGGCGGATTTGCCCGTGGTTGAGGTCGCTGCACCCGCAGATGGCTTTTTCGCTTTTCGGTTTGACGTCTGCCGCACCGCCCACGGTGTTGATCAGGATCTGTTCGACGAGGCCGGCACAAGAGCCGCAGGAGCTGGCGGCCTTGGTGTGTTTCTTCACGTCGTCGACGCTGAACAGCCCGTGTTCCTGAATGGCTTTGACGATGGTGCCTTTGCACACGCCGTTACAGCCGCAGACTTCGGCGGTGTCGGCCATGCTCATGGCTTTGTCCTGGCCTTGGTGTCCTACGTCGCCCAAGGCGTTTTCGCCGAACATCAAATGATCGCGGATCTCGCCGATGGCATGGTTCTCACGGATCTGCCGGAAATACCAACCGCCGTCTGCCGTATCGCCGTACAGACAGGCGCCGACCAGCACGTCATCCTTGATCACCAGTTTCTTGTAGACTCCGCCGATCGGGTCGGAAAGGGTGATGGTCTCGGTGCCTTCGCCGCCCATGAAGTCGCCGGCGGAGAACAGGTCGATGCCGGTGACTTTCAATTTGGTCGACGTCACCGAGCCCTTGTAAGTGGCGAAGCCCAGTTGGGCGAGGTGGTTGGCGCACACCTTGGCTTGTTCGAACAGCGGTGCGACCAAGCCGTAGGCGGTGCCGCGGTGGCTGGCGCATTCACCGATGGCGTACACCCGAGGGTCGTAGGTTTGCATCGTGTCGTTGACCAGAATCCCGCGGCTGCAAGGGATGCCGGCTTTTTCCGCCAGTTCGGTGTTGGGGCGAATGCCGGCGGCCATCACCACCAGATCGGCGGGGATGATGTCGCCGTTCTTGAACTGCACTGAGCCGACCCGGCCATTGCCGGCGTCGTGCAAGGCCTGGGTCTGTTCGCACAAGCGGAAATGCAGGCCGCGGGCTTCCAGGGCGGTTTGCAGGAGTTGGCCGCTGGTTTTGTCCAGTTGGCGCTCCAGCAGCCATTCGCCGATGTGCACCACGGTGACGTGCATGCCCCGCAGCATCAACCCGTTGGCGGCTTCAAGGCCCAGCAGGCCGCCACCGATGACCACGGCGTGCTTGTGGGTCTTGGCGGTGTCGATCATCACCTGAGTGTCGGCGATGTCGCGGTAGCCGATCACGCCCTGCAAGGTATTGCCGGGGATCGGCAGGATGAACGGGGTCGAGCCGGTGGCAATCAGCAGGCGGTCGTATTCAGCCTCAGTGCCGTCTTCGGCGATGACCCGGCGTTTGACCCGGTCGATCTCCACCACTTTGCGGTTGAGCAGCAGCTTGATGTTGTTTTCCAGGTACCAGTCCAGATCGTTGAGCACGATCTCTTCGAACGTCTGTTCGCCGGCCAGCACGGGGGACAGCAGGATGCGGTTGTAGTTGGTATGCGGTTCGGCGCCGAAGACCGTGATGTCGTACAGCTCATTACTCAGCTTGAGCAGTTCTTCCAGGGTACGAACCCCGGCCATGCCGTTGCCGATCATCACCAGTTTTAGTTTTTTCATCAGGTTCTCCGGGGAGCTCGGGCCTGCCTCATCAGGGCATTCAGGCCTTGCTCGACAAAATTTTGCGCAAACAAAAAAAGGCGTCCCGCTAGCTAACTAGCGAGGACGCCTTTGTCCTTGTCCCGTTCTCTCGGGCAGCGCAGCCTTCTACGTTGAAGGCCGGGCTTTATGTATGTTGGGAAAGGTAATGCAGTGGTTGTGCCAAGTCGGACATATGCCGAATTTATCGGCTCTCAGCGTGGGAGAAGGGTGTTTTCGTGCACCGGTTCAATGCGCTATGCCCGGTTTTGAAGCAAAAAAGTCAAAAGATCGCAGCCTACGGCAGCTCCCGCAGGAGATCGTGGGCACCCGAAGGAGCTGCCGCAGGCTGCGATCTTTTGATCTTTTAACCGTGAAACAGCAAAAACATCAGCACCAGGTTCACCAGCAACGACACCAGTGCCAACGTCCGCCAAACCTTCAACGGCTCGCGCTCCAGCAACGGTCTGGGTCGCACGCTCAAACTGCGTCGTTCCCCTTGTTCCAACACCAGCAACCATTCTTCTGCCGTTTCAAAGCGCTGATCCGGGGCTACCGCCACCGCGCGCTCCAGACTCTGCGCGATCCATTCCGGCAGGTCGGGTCGGTAGCGACTGGCGCTGACCGGCACGCCAAACCGTGGGCGCTGGAACGCTTCGATTTCGCCGTAGGGATAATGCCCGGTGAGCAGGTAATACAAGGTCACGCCGACGGCATACAGATCCTGTTGTGGTGTCGGCGGGTCGCCGCGAAACGCTTCCGGCGCGATATAGCTGGGCGTTCCAGGCAGGGCGAAGGCTTGATCTTCGGACAGCCCCGGACAGTAGGCGAGGCCGAAATCCAGCAGGCGCAACTCGCCGTCGTCCCCCAGCAGCAGGTTCTCCGGTTTGATATCGCGATGCAGAATCTGCCGTCGATGCAGGATGCCGACAGCCCGCAGCAAGCGTTCGGCCAGGTCCTGCCATTGCGCCAGTGGCAGCGTTGTGACGCGTTCATGCAACTCAGCCAGGGTCGACCCGGAATATTCACGCATCACGTAATACAAATGCTGACGCTGACTGGCGGCATGGACTTCAGGGAAATGCCGACCGGCCACGCGCTTGAGAAACCATTCCTCCGACAACAATGCCTGCCCGGCCTGGTGATCGTCACGCAGAGCAGCGGGCAAGGTTTTCAGCAACCAGCGCTGTTGTTGTGCATCGCGCACCCGGTAGAGCAGCGATTGCTGGCTCTGGCCGAGAATCCCTTCGACCTGCCAGCCTTCGAAGGTCTGGCCCGGTTTCAGTGCAGGCGGCAGAGGCCATTGCTGCAGGTGAATCAGTGCATCGCCAATGCTGGTTTCGCCAAGGGCATCGACCCGCACCAGCAGGGCGCTGGCATTGTCCTGACTGCCGGCCAGGTGCGCGGCGCTGACCAAGGTCTGCGCGGCACTGTTGAGGTCAGGTTGATCGCGCAGAATCGCCGCGATGGCGGTGTCGCCCAGCACGGCCCAGATGCCGTCGCTGAGCAGCACGAAACTCTCGTTCAGGCGCAATTCGCCGTCCAGAAAGTCCAGCACCAGATGTTGATCCAGCCCCAGGGCCCGCTTGAGCACATGCTGCATGCCCGGCTGGTCCCAGACGTGATCCTCGCTCACCCGTTGCAAGGTGTCGGCGTGCCAGCGGTAAACCCGGCAATCGCCGACATGCGCCAAAGTGAAACGCCTGCCGCGCATCACCAAGGCACTGACCGTGGTCAGCAGCGGTTGCCCGCCGCCGTTGGCCTGCAACCAGCGGTTTTGCGCCAGCAGCAGGCGATCCAGCGCCTGGGCGACACCCCAGGTTTCCGGTGTGGCGTAATAATCCAGCGCCAAAGCCTGCAAGGTCGAACGGGCCGCGAGACCGCCGTCGGCGCATTGGCTGACGCCGTCGGCGATGGCGAACAGGTAACCCTTGCTCGCCGCCAGTGCCGGGGCCGGAGTGACCAGGCGCAGAGCGTCCTGGTTCTCTTCGCGAGGCCCGATGGCGCTGGCTTCGGCAAAACTCAGTTGCAGGCTCATTCAATCCTCACACGCGAGCAGCGGTGACGGCTGCCGAACCCCAAGTGGTTCTCCAGCGACGTTTCACCCCGTGCAGACCGAACCAGGCGAGTACGCCGAGGCTGGCGAACAACCACAAGGCCATTTGATAGCTGCCGGTACTTTGCTTGATCGCGCCCATGCCGGCCGCCAGTGCGAAGCCACCGATGCCGCCGGCCATGCCGATCAAACCGGTCATCACACCAATCTCCCGACGAAAACGCTGCGGCACCAACTGGAACACGGCACCGTTACCTGCACCTAAACCGAGCATAGTGCAGACGAAAAGCGCCAACGCTGCGTAGGAACTCGGCAGATTGAAACCCACTGTCGCAATGCAGATCGCTGCCACGGTGTACATCACCAACAGGGTGCGAATCCCGCCGAAGCGATCCGCCAGCGCGCCGCCCAGCGGACGCATCAGGCTGCCACCGAACACGCAAGCAGCGGTGTAGTAACCGGCGGTCACCGGGCTAAGGCCGTACTGGTCGTTGAAGTAGCCGGGCAGGGCGCTGGCCAGGCCGATGAAGCCGCCGAAGGTCACGCTGTAGAAAAACATGAACCACCAGCTGTCGCGGTCACCCAGGGCCTTGAGGTAGTCGGCCATGGACTTGGCTTTCGGCCGCTCAGGGGCATTCTTGGCCAGCCAGGCGAAGACGATCAGGGTCAGGATCAACGGGATCAGGGCGAAGCCGAACACGTTGCTCCAGCCAAACGCGGCGGCCAGCACCGGGGCGATCAGGGCGGCCAGCACGGTGCCCGAGTTACCGGCACCGGCGATGCCCATGGCTTTGCCTTGGTGCTGCGGCGGATACCATTGCGAGGCCAGTGGCAGGGCGACGGCGAAGGATGCACCGGCCATGCCGAGGAACAGGCCCAGCAACAGCGCTTGCTCGTAACTGTGGATGCCGACTTTCCAGGCAACGAGCAGGGCGCTGATAACGATTATCTGGCCGATGATCCCGGCGGTTTTTGGCGACAGGCGATCAGCCAGCAGGCCCATCGCAAAGCGCAATACGGCGCCGGCCAGAATCGGCGTGGCCACTACCAGCCCGCGCTGTTGGGTGGTCAGGTGCAGGTCAGCGGCGATCTGCACCGCCAGAGGGCCGAGCAGGTACCAGACCATGAAGCTCAGATCGAAATAGAGGAAGGCTGCGAACAGTGTCGGGGTATGGCCGGATTTCCAGAAGCTTGAATTCATCGCGCACCTCAGCTGTCAGGCGTATCAAGAAGGAGTCATGAGCTTGCAGGTGGGGCGCCGCAACGGCCGCACCACCAGCCCCGGTCTCTGGGGCCAAAACGGAAAAACGCCGCTACCTGATTCGCAAAAGGGGGCGAATGAGGTGAGCGACGTCTTTGTCGTAGGTGGGGCAACCGCCGTTGGTTACCTTGCAGGGATTACTTAGCGAGATCTGTGCCAACACGTGAGATCGAGGCTTGCCCGCGATAGCGTCCTTCAGCCAAGCAACTCACTCATGGCAATGATTTGCTCCGCCACCTGTATCAGTTTTTGCTGGCGGCTCATGGCCTGGCGGCGCATCAGGGTGTAGGCCTCTTCTTCGTTGCAGTCCTTCATCTTCATCAGCAGCCCCTTGGCCAGCTCAATGCGCTTGCGCTCGGCCAGTTGCTGGTCGCGGGCGTGCAGTTGGGCGCGCAGGGCCTGGTCGCTTTCAAAGCGCGCCATGGCCACATCGAGAATCGGCTGCAAGCGTTGTGCGTGAATACCTTCAACGATGTAGGCACTGACGCCGGACTTGATTGCCTGGCGCATTACGCCGGGGTCGTGCTCGTCGGTGAACATCACGATTGGCCGTGGTTGGTCGCGGGTCACCAGCACCACTTGCTCCATCACATCGCGGCTCGGTGACTCGGTATCGATCAGGATCACGTCCGGACGCACCGTTTCGACGCGCGCGGGCAGGTCGATGGTCAGGCCAGACTCGTCGATGACCTCGAACCCGGCTTCGGTCAGAGCCGCCTTCAGACGCCCGACTTTTTTTGCGGTGTCATTGATCAGCAGGATACGCAACATATTCGTAGGCTCCTGTCAGCGGCTGGCGAGAAGGGGGGCGTTGTCGCTCATGGCGTGCAGCGTAAAACTGCGGGCATAGCCGGCCGGGTCCGAACCGTCCCAGATCTTGCCGTCGATCAGTTGGCTGCTGCGCATTTCCTGAGTCCGGGCGGGCACGCCGACAGCGGTGGCGGCCTCACGGTATAAGTCTAGTTGCTGGACTTGGCGGGCCACGCCGAGGTAATCCGGGTCGTCACGCAGCAAACCCCAGCGACGGAACTGGGTCATGAACCACATGCCGTCGGACAAGTACGGCAGATTGACCTCGCCGCCACCGTGGAAACGCATCGCGTGCGGGTCTTGCCAGCGATTGCCCAAGCCGTCGGCGTAGTCACCGAGCAAGCGCGGTTCGATGCAATCGAGCGGGGCATCGAGGTATTCGGGGGCGCTCAACAGTTGCGCGGTGCTGCGGCGATTTTCGCGGCTGGCTTCGATGAAGCGGCTGGCCTCGAGGATCGCCATCACCAAGGCCCGGGCGGTATTGGGGTATTGCTCGACGAAGGCGCGGGTGCAGCCGAGGACTTTTTCCGGGTGGTCGGGCCAGATGGTCTGGGTGGTGGCCATGGTGAAACCGAGATTCTGTTGCACCGCACTGGCAGCCCACGGTTCGCCGACGCAGAAACCGTCGATGCGCCCGGCTTGCAGGTGCGCGATCATTTGCGGCGGGGGGACGACCACGCTGTCGACATCCTGCAACGGATGAATGCCCTGGCTCGCCAGCCAGTAATACAGCCACATGGCGTGGGTGCCCGTGGGAAATGTCTGGGCGAAGGTCAGTTTTGGGCGACTTTGGTGCACGTGATGGTCCAGTGCTTCAGGACTGGTCACGCCCAGGGCTTGCAAACCGTGGGAGAGGTTGATGCTCTGGCCGTTCTGGTTCAGGCCCATGAGCACGGCCATATCGGTGGAGGCTACGCCGCCGATGCCCAGATGCACGGCGTAAATCAGGCCGTACAGGCTGTGGGCGGCGTCGAGTTCGCCGCTGACCAGTTTGTCTCGCAGGTTGGCCCAGGACGACTGGCGCTTGAGGTTCAGGGTCAGGCCGTAAGGCTGGGCGAAGCCCTGGGTGGCGGCGACCACCACTGAGGCGCAGTCGCTCAGAGCCATGAAGCCAAGGTTGATTTCGGTTTTTTCCGGGGCATCGCTGCCGTTGACCCAGGCCAGTGGGCCGGCTGATGGTTCATTCATCGATTTGCACCTTCCAAAAAAAACGTCGCCCCATGGCCTCTGCGCGAGCAGAGCCGGTGACGACGCCATTGTCCTGCCACTCATTCCGTCGTTGGCATGAGTGCTGATGACCATGTTGGTGCAAGGCATATGCCATCGCTGGCTGATTTTGTCGTGCGCCTCGCCTGTGGACTCGATGCGCGGCTATAATCGCCGCCTCTCATCGCCACCCGAGTCAAGCCTGCCCATGTACACCCTGGCCCGTCAGCTGCTGTTCAAACTTTCCCCGGAAACCTCCCACGATCTGTCCCTGGACCTGATCGGCGCGGGCGGGCGTTTGGGCCTCAACGGCTTGCTGTGCAAGGCACCGGCGAAAATGCCGGTGACGGTCATGGGCCTGGAGTTCCCGAACCCGGTGGGTCTGGCGGCCGGTCTGGACAAGAACGGCGCGGCGATCGACGGATTTGCCCAACTGGGTTTCGGTTTCGTCGAAATCGGCACCATCACCCCGCGCCCGCAACCGGGTAATCCGAAACCACGGATTTTCCGCTTGCCGCAAGCCGAGGCGATCATCAACCGCATGGGTTTCAACAACCTTGGCGTCGATCACTTGCTCGCTCGCGTGGCCGCGGCCAAGTACAAGGGCGTGCTGGGTATCAACATCGGCAAGAACTTCGATACGCCGGTTGAACGTGCGGTCGACGATTACCTGATCTGCCTGGACAAGGTTTACGCCCACGCCAGCTACGTGACCGTCAACGTCAGCTCACCGAATACGCCGGGCCTGCGCAGCCTGCAATTCGGCGACTCGCTCAAGCAATTGCTCGCCGACCTGGCCACGCGCCGGGCGGAATTGGCCCTGCGCCACGGCAAACATGTGCCGCTGGCGATCAAGATCGCACCGGACATGAGCGATGAAGAAACCGCGCAGGTGGCCCAGGCACTGATCGAAACCGGGATGGATGCGGTGATCGCCACCAACACCACCCTGAGCCGCGTCGGTGTCGAAGGCCTGGAGCACGGTGACGAGGCGGGCGGTTTGTCTGGCGCACCGGTTCGCGACAAGAGCACCCACACCGTGAAGGTGCTGGCGGCAGAACTGGCCGGTCGCTTGCCGATCATCGCCGTGGGCGGTATCACCGAAGGCAAGCACGCAGCTGAGAAAATCACCGCGGGTGCGAGCCTGGTGCAGATTTACTCCGGCTTCATCTACAAAGGCCCGGCGTTGATTCGTGAGTCGGTAGACGCCATCGCCGCGCTGCGCTGAAGGCAGTGTAGGGACCTTGTGCTGAGGGCTTTTGTGGCGAGGGGGCTTGCCCCCGTTCGGCTGCGAAGCAGTCGTAAACCCTGTGTCCGTGTTCTCTCTGATTCACCGCGTTGCCTGGTTTTGGGGCCGCTTCGCAGCCCAACGGGGGCAAGCCCCCTCGCCACAATGGTTTCTTCGCTGAATTTGGAGCAGGCATAAAAAAGGGCTCCCCGAAGGAGCCCCTGGGCCGAAGCCCGCCGTCCGGATAGGACGTGCGTGGTTAAGTCGTAGCGTAATCAGATTGTCGTGTCGGAGTGTGTGCCCTGTATTAGCCGACGGCGTGAAGTTCGTTGAGTCTGTGGATTCCCGCAGTGCCGGTCATACCGTCCCAATTGTCGCCGCGTCCTTCTCGCCAGCCATTGATCCAGGCTTGGCGTACCGACGGTAGAGTAAAAGGGCAAAGCTCACGGGATTTACCACCAACGCCATATTGATATCCGCGCAAAAATGCTCTTTCCAACGGATCACGCTTAAGTCTTCTCATAGGGTGTTTCCCTCACTTGTTGACTGTATGTATCGCGTCGACCTCAATCGAGGTCAGGCAGAAAAATTCTGCCGTTGGTGGCTCGCTGCCGGCGTCGCGAGCCAAGGTGTTGACGCCGTTGCGACGTCAACCTGAGTTGAGTTCTAACCAATGCGTCACATCGAGGGAATGACCGTTTTGTCATAAGAACGTAACCATAAAGATGCTATGGCCATAAGTAACACGATATTTGTGCCGTGTTGATTGGCCAAAGCCCGGTATGATCGGCCCTCCGCTGGATGCTGGGGGTTGTGCCTTAACGAGAATGACACCCGTTGCTCTTGGGTATTATTCGACGAAGGGTCGACTTATGACATTTTGTTTCATCAACTTTTTTATCTGCCCTGGCATCTAAGCTCTTTTAACCCGAGCAGTCAGGGTGGGACGGCACACCTTCGTGCCACGCGGGCGTTCTGTTAGAAAAACGCCTGATTGAAAACCGGATCGGCAACGCGTTGCCGGTTCACTTAGCTAAAGGCTCTGGAATTACCATGTCCGATCGTTTCGAACTCTTCCTCACTTGCCCCAAAGGCCTTGAAGGTCTGCTCATCGAGGAAGCCGTCGGGCTTGGCCTTGAGGAAGCACGCGAGCACACCTCGGCTGTGCGCGGCATGGCCACCATGGAAACCGCTTATCGCTTGTGCCTGTGGTCGCGTCTGGCGAACCGGGTGCTGTTGGTGCTCAAGCGCTTCCCGATGAAGGACGCCGAAGACCTCTATCACGGCGTGCTGGATATCGATTGGCAAGACCACATGCTCAACGACGGCACCCTGGCCGTCGAATTCAGCGGTCACGGCTCTGGCATCGACAACACGCACTTTGGCGCCTTGAAGGTCAAGGATGCCATCGTCGACAAACTGCGCACCCCGCAAGGCGATCGTCCGTCCATCGACAAGCTCAACCCGGACCTGCGCGTTCACCTGCGTCTGGACCGTGGCGAAGCCATCCTGTCCCTCGACCTGTCCGGGCACAGCCTGCACCAGCGCGGTTATCGCTTGCAGCAAGGCGCGGCGCCGTTGAAGGAAAACCTCGCGGCAGCGATTCTGATCCGTGCCGGCTGGCCGCGCATTGCCGCCGATGGTGGCGCGCTGGCTGACCCGATGTGCGGTGTCGGCACGTTCCTGGTGGAAGCCGCCATGATCGCCGCCGACATGGCACCGAACCTGCGCCGCGAGCAGTGGGGCTTCACCGCCTGGCTCGGGCACGTGCCGGCGTTGTGGAAAAAGCTCCACGAAGAGGCCACCGAACGCGCCGCGGCCGGCCTGGCCAAGCCACCGCTGTGGATTCGTGGTTACGAAGCCGACCCACGCCTGATTCAACCGGGCCGCAACAACGTCGAGCGTGCCGGCCTGAGCGAGTGGATCAAGATCTACCAGGGCGAAGTGGCAACGTTCGAGCCGCGTCCGGACCAGAACCAGAAAGGCCTGGTGATCTGCAACCCTCCGTATGGCGAGCGTCTGGGCGATGAGGCGAGCCTGCTCTACCTCTACCAGAACCTCGGCGAGCGTCTGCGTCAGGCGTGCTTGAACTGGGAGGCGGCGGTGTTCACCGGCGCCCCGGACCTGGGCAAGCGCATGGGCATCCGCAGCCACAAACAGTATTCGTTCTGGAACGGCGCATTGCCGTGCAAATTGCTGCTGATCAAGGTCACGCCAGACCAGTTTGTCACCGGCGAGCGTCGCACCCCGGAACAGCGTCAGGCCGAGCGTGAACAGGCGGCCTATGATGAAGCACCGAGTGAGCCGCAAGAGCGCAAGTACAACAAGAACGGCAATCCGATCAAACCGGCTCCGGCACCCGCCCCGGTGATCGAGCAGCCGCGCCTGAGTGAAGGCGGGCAGATGTTTGCCAATCGTCTGCAAAAGAACGTCAAGGCGCTGGGCAAGTGGGTCAAGCGTGAAGGCATCGACTGCTACCGCGTCTACGATGCCGACATGCCGGAATATTCCATGGCCATCGACCTGTATCACGACTGGGTCCACGTTCAGGAATACGCCGCGCCGAAATCCATCGATCCGGAAAAAGCCTCGGCGCGGATGTTCGATGCCCTGGCCGCAATCCCGCAGGCGTTGAACATCGACAAGAGCCGCGTGGTGGTCAAGCGTCGCGAACGTCAGAGCGGCACCAAGCAGTACGAACGCCAGAGCGCCCAGGGCAAGTTCAACGAGGTCAACGAAGGCGGCGTGAAGCTGCTGGTGAACCTCACTGACTACCTCGATACCGGGCTGTTCCTCGACCACCGGCCGATGCGCATGCGGATTCAGAAAGAGGCGGCCGGCAAACGCTTCCTCAACCTGTATTGCTACACCGCGACTGCCAGCGTGCATGCGGCCAAGGGCGGTGCGCGCAGCACCACCAGCGTCGACCTGTCGAAAACCTACCTGGATTGGGCGCGTCGCAACCTGTCGCTGAACGGTTTCTCTGACAAGAACCGTCTGGAGCAGGGCGATGTGATGGCTTGGCTCGACGCCTGCCGTGACGAGTACGACTTGATCTTCATCGATCCGCCGACCTTCTCCAACTCCAAGCGCATGGAAGGGATCTTCGACGTGCAGCGTGATCAGGTGCAGTTGATCGACCTGGCGATGGCGCGTCTCGCGCCGGGCGGGGTGTTGTACTTCTCCAACAACTTCCGCAAGTTCCAGCTCGAGGAAAACCTCACCGAGCGTTATGCCGTTGAAGAAATCACGGCCCAGACCATCGATCCGGATTTCGCCCGTAATGGCAAGATCCACCGTGCCTGGAAGATCACTGCTCGCTGACACTTGAGCCTGATTGGATCCACAGAGCCTTGATTTTTAAAGGCTCTTTGGTTCTTTCAGTGCTGGTCAAATTAGTGGCTAATAGCTATAACTCAACTCATGGCCAATGGGCTTTCCGGCACCTGGCGTTATGAGTTGCGTTTATGTCGTTACACGCCGTGCGCCCCAAGATCCTGGGTTTTATCAGCGAAGATGTCTCGGCCTGGCTGGTCGCGCTGCTGGTATTGCTCGTCGGCGGGATTCTTACGGGGTTACTGGCCTGGGCCACGCTCAATCAGTTTCATCAGCAAATGCGGCAACGTTTCCAACTGCTCGCCAGTGAACGCTACAGCCGTATCGAAGAACGTTTCGAAGATCAGGAGCAGCGCCTCGATGGCCTGCGCCGGTTCTTTGCCAATTCCGAGTCGGTGTCCCGCGAGGAATTCGACGGTTACGCCAAACCTCTTCTGCGGCGCACCCAAGCCTATTCCTGGGCACCACGGGTTTCCCGCGCCGAACGCCCCTTGCTTGAACGCTTCGTGCATGACGAAGGCTTGAGCAATTTCACCTTTCGCGAACTCACCGCCGACGGCCAGTTGCAACCGGCCGCGGAACGGGACGAGTACGTGCCGGTGCTCTATACCCAAACCCAGAGCCGACTGCCCACGCCGCTGGGTTACGACCTGCTGGCTCAGCCCCTGCGCCGTTCGACCCTGGAGCGTGCCGATCGAACTGGCCGCATGGCTGTCTCGCAACCATTGCATCTGGTAGGCATTGAGCCTGCCTATTCACGGGGGGTGTTGCTGGTGGCCCCCGTCAGCCGTCAGCACCTGCCGGACACCACGCCCGTCGGGTATGTGATGGCGGTGATCAGCATGCGCCAGCTGCTGGCGGACGGGCTGCCGGAAGAGAATCATGATTCTCTCTCGGTGCGCATTCTCGACTTGTCCACCGATGACCAACACGAAGTGCTGTACGAGTCGACCAACCCGGCGGGGGCCAGTGACTTGTCCTCCACGCGCTTGCTGCGCCTGGCCGACCACGATTATCAAGTGGATATGCGCCCCAGTGCTGCGTTCCTGCAAGCCAACCATTCCTCAGTGACCAGCCAGGTGGTGCTGGGTGGTTTACTCAGCTTGTTGCTCAGTGTGTTTCTCTATGTGTTGGTCAGCCAGCGGCAACGGGCGCTGAAAATGGTCGAGCAACGGACCGAGGAACTGCACGCCCGTGAGCAAGAGCTGCGCGGCACGCATGGCCAATTGCGCGGCGTGCTGGATGCTGCGACTCAGGTGGCGATTATCGCCACCGACCTGCGCGGGATCGTCAGCACTTTCAACGCCGGTGCCGAGCACATGCTCGGTTACTCCAGTGCGCAGGCCGTGGGCCACATGACCCTGGAAAACCTGCACCTGCCCCGGGAGCTCGAGGCGCGGTCGGCGGAGTTGAGCGCGCGCTATGGCAAGCCGATTCCGACCTGTCAGGCCATGTTGGTCGAAGGCGGGGAAGAGGGCGGTCACGAAGCTCGGGAGTGGACGCTGGTGCGCCGCGACGGCAGCCATTTGACGGTGAACATGCTGGCGACCCCCGTTCTCGACGAGCAGGGTTTGTGGGTCGGGCACTTGGCGATCTGTATCGACATCACCGAGCGCAAGCGCGTCCACGAGGCCCTGGCGGCGCGGGACTTGTTGTTGAAGAAACTCAGCGCCCATGTGCCCGGCGGGATTTACCAGTTCAAGATGGAGTTCGATGGGCGCTTCAGCGTGATCTATGCCAGCGACGGGATGCGCGAGATCTACGAACTCGAACTGGAGGTACTGTTGAGCAATGCCGAAGCGGTGTTCTCGCGGATTCATCCTCAGGACTCGCGCCGGGTCCGCGCATCGATCCAGGTGTCGGCGGACAACCTCAGCCCCTGGCGCGAAGAGTATCGCGTGCTATTGCCCGAGCGTGGCCTGCGCTGGGTCCGCGGCGAAGCGACGCCGGAGGAGCTGCCCGGTGGCGGTGTGCTGTGGCATGGCTACATTTCGGACATTTCCGACCTCAAGCGGGTGGAAGAGGAGTTGCGCGCACTGTCGGTGACCGACTCCCTGACCGGGATCCACAACCGCCGCTACTTTCAGGAGCGCCTGACCACAGAAATGGCCCGGGTCGAGCGCGGTGGTGGCGAGTTGTCGGTGATCATGCTCGACATCGACCACTTCAAACGCATCAATGACCAGCACGGCCATGCCGTGGGCGATCGGGTATTGCAGGCGGTGTGTGAGCGTATTGGCCGTCGCCTGCGGCGCACCGATGTGTTCTGTCGCCTGGGGGGCGAAGAGTTCATGGTGCTCTGTCCGGACATCGACGGCGAGCAGGCTCATGTGCTGGCCTTGGAACTGTGGCAAGGGTTGCGCAGTTCGCCGATCGACGAGGTGGGGATCGTTACCGCGAGTTTCGGGATTGCCAGCTGGCGGGCCGGGGAAGGCGCGGATGCGTTGCTGTTGCGGGCGGATTCGGGGGTTTACGCGGCGAAGCAGGCGGGAAGGGATCGGGTTGAGGGGCAGATGAGCTAGGTCTGCATACAGACCGTGTTGGAGATTCTATGTTGCAGGGTTGCCCTGCAACATAGAATCTCCAACATTGGATCTGAGGTGTTCTATGGATCCGGTTACAACACCGATGCCGTGGTCGGCAGCTTCGGCTGGCGATACAGGTCCAGCAGCACCTGATCCAGCACCGAAGACGCGCCAAACGGAGCCTTGTCGTTAAGAATCGCCACCACCGCCCAGGTATTGCCATTGACATCGCGGCTGAAGCCGGAGATGGCACGCACGGTGTTCAGGGTGCCAGTCTTGACGTGGGCTTCACCGGTCATGGCCGTGTGTTTCAGGCGTTTGCGCATGGTGCCGTCGGTGCCGGCAATCGGCATCGAGCTGATGAACTCGGCGGCGTACGGGCTGCGCCAGGCGGCTTGCAGCATTGCGGCCATTTCACGTGCGCTTACCCGTTCGGCGCGGGATAGGCCGGAACCGTTCTCCATCACCAGGTGCGGTGATGTGATGCCTTTCTGCGCCAGCCACTGACGCACCACACGCTGGGCCGCTTTCGCGTCATCACTGTCGGCGTCGGTGCGGAATTTCTGGCCCAGGCTCAGGAACAACTGCTGAGCCATGGTGTTGTTACTGTATTTGTTGATGTCGCGAATGATTTCCGCCAGGTCTGGCGAGTAGGCCCGGGCCAGCACCTTGGCGCTGCTCGGCGTCGGTGCCAGACGATCCTGGCCCTGGATGCTGCCGCCCAATTCCTTCCAGATCGCGCGCACGGCGCCGGCGGTGTAGGTCGCGTGGTCGAGTAGCGACAAATAGGTCTGGGAGCTGCAACCTTCGCCCAACTGGCCGCCGACGGTCACGGTGACGCTGCCATCAGCCTGGGTCACCGGGTTGTAGCGCACGCCCCCGGTGCATTGCTTGGAGTTGAGTGCCTTGACCTGATTGTCGATGCGGATGCTGGCAATCGGCGGCTCGACCGACACCAGGACCTTGCCCGAGTCGTTGCGGGCCACGAAACGCAGGGCCTTGAGGTTGACCAGCAGTGCGTCGGGCTTGACCAGGAACGGTTTGTTCTCGTCATTGCCGTCGTCGTTGAACTCGGGCAGTTGCGGTTGCACGAAGAAGCCGCGGTCGAGCACCAGGTCGCCGGTGACCTGGGTCACGCCATTGGCGCGCAAGTCGCGCATCAGCAGCCAGAGTTTTTCCATGTTCAGCTTCGGATCGCCGCCACCCTTGAGGTAGAGGTTACCGTTGAGGATGCCACCGCTGAGGGTGCCGTCGGTGTAGAACTCGGTTTTCCACTGATGGTTCGGGCCTAGCATTTCCAGCGCCGCATAGGTGGTGACCAGTTTCATGGTCGAGGCCGGGTTGACCGAAACGTCAGCGTTATAAACGGTTGGGGTGCCCGGGCCGTTAAGCGGGATCATCACCAGCGACAAGGCGCTGTCCGGCAATTTGCTGGCCTTGAGGGCCTTTTCAACGTTGGGCGACAGGGCGGTGTTGATCGGCGCGGCGGAAATGGGGAGAGCCAGGGGCAGAAGAAGGCTGGCCAGCAGCAATGGACGCAAAGATTTGATCATCTGAAATAAAACCCTACAGCCGAGGGGGAAAAAGACGAGGGCATGGTGATAAATTCCCTCAGCGGTCATGAAAGTGTCGGCATTATGCCCCAAGGTGCAAGGGCTTGTGCCGCACCTTGGTCGACTAATCCGCTATTTTTTTACCGACGGTAGACGTCGCGCCGTTCTGAGGCGGGTAATCGGCGCCTTAAACTGCTAAAGTGCCGCCCGTTATTACTTATGAGGATTGTTCCAATGGCGACTAACCGTTCCCAGCGTCTGCGCAAAAAACTGTGCGTCGATGAATTTCAAGTTTTGCTAATTAGCAAAAAATAGTCCGAATGTTGTCAAAAACGCTTTATCGCTTTTTCCCCTAATTTCCCCTCCCCAGCATTCTGCCGCTTTCAGCCACTCCCACCCTCGGGATGTGACACGGTAGCGCAGTGACTCCCGCAACACTTGGCAACACTCCAACCTCTGTCACCCAGACATTCCGCTCACATCAGTAAGCCAAGATGGTCGTACGTTTGAAAGCTGACCAGGCCAGCAAGAACGCGGTAGAAATTTACGGTGTGCCTAGCGTTCTTTACCCTCACATCGTCCCAGAGTGAATACCGTGAGCATCTGACCTTGCCCGCTGCGTTTGAGCTCCGTTTTCACCCTTGGTAACCTCTCCTGCGCCTGCGATCCCCAAACCGCGTTACTCGGGCGGTGTATTCTGATTGTCGCCTTGTCGCCTTGTCGCCTTGTCGTCATTAGTTTTTAGTCATGCCGTAGTGGAGAGGTAACGTATTGGAAGTTCCAGAGATTGGTTCGAATATCAACGATCAGCCAGACCCCCCCCTCTCAAAAAACCTATTTCACCGGCTAATAAACAGGGCCATGGATGCGGCGGGCCTCCAGCAGACTTCCGCGTGGCAGGCTGGTAGATCTTTTGGGCATCAGAATGGGTATCGACTAGGGTTTGATGCGGGGCGCCAGGCGGGTACCGAGACAGGCAAGGTTGAGGGGCGTGCTCTAGGGCTGCGTGAAGGCAACGTCTCCGGACATCACGAAGGCCGTATGGTCGGGTTTGATGAGGGCCATATTGCTGGTTTTGATGAGGGGCACAAGAAAGGTTACGAGGAAGGTAAGCTTGTCATTGAACTGCAGCCTGGGCCATCTCCTACAATCGGGGCTCCTGGTGTACGTGAGGACGTACTGTTCAAGGACTGGAGCTTCCCCATCACCGATGAGTTGGCGGAGCAGATCCGCGCAGATGTCATAGCTCGACTTCCCAAACAGATCCCGTCTAAATCCCAATGGGAAATGATCCTCTCCAAAACGCCCACCACTTCTGTGGTGGCAGGGGCCGGGAGCGGAAAATCCACTACCATGGTGCTCCGCCTGTTGGTGCTGCGTCACTACCTTGGGATCGAATTTAAGAATATGACCGTCGTAACCTTCACCGTTGAATCCAAATTGGATTTCGCGAAAAAGGTGAGGGAGGTGTTTAAGCACTGGAAGTACGACATTACCGTCGAGGATTCGCTTAAAATCGTTCGAACCTTCCATTCGAGGATTCTTTCGTTTGCACGCTGTTTGCCGGGCATGAGCGATGTAGCACCGTTCGAGTTTTTGGAAAAGGACGGGAGTACCAAGGAAAAGGGGTCGATGTTCCAGGTGAAGATGGGGGAAGCCCAGCTAGCACTGATGAACGATTGCTACATGAAGTTGTATGACTCCAACCCGGAATTCAAAGCACTGATCGGCAAGTTGTACAGCCATTCGCTTGCGATAGAGAAGATGAGTGCTGAAAGCCCTGAAGCGCTCAAGGCGCAGCGGCAGGCTCGCGATCTAGCCAAGGCAGACGAAGACATCTGCGACACGCTGGAGCGCACCTGGCGAGCAGCAGGCAAATGGCCCATTCAGGGAATCGAGCCCTCTCGGAAAGTGATCCGACTCCTAGGGCAGGACTTTCAGGTTAACGGCTACATCTCTGAGATCGATGCGTTCGTTATTCTAGGCGTAGACCGCTCTGAGGATAGCGAGCTGAGGGCGAAGGAAGGGCGCTGGCAGTACCTCACGTATGACGTCAAAAATAAGCTCATACTTTTCCAGGCGCACTGTTCCCGGCCTGTAATCTTCCTGCGAAGCTATATGGATGCTGACAAGTCGATTGAGGTGATCAAAAACCTCGCGAACACTTGCCCGAAATTTAACTACAAAATTGAGGGGGATATCGTCCCTCAGTACATCACCGAGGCGTTTTATAGCGCAGCGTCGTACATGGAAAACCTGGGGCTGGACGTGTTCGAAGCCATCCGAGCAATGCGTCTTCGCAAAGACGATCCGGATCGGGATTTCTTCCATGCGCTGGCGATCTACTGGAGCAGCTTCACGCGAATGCTGTTCCACATGTCTCCGCCGATCATGACATTCAACACCATGTTTGCATTGTTCAGCGAGCGCAAGCCTCACAACCTTCGGGTGTTAACACCCGGTGTCCTCCAGCCGATGACGACCTTGCTAGTTGATGAATTCCAAGACGTAGGCGCCAATACGATCTCATGGATTCGCGCAACATTTGCCGAGATCGAGCGACGTAATCTGGTCGTCCCTACGAAGGGGCGGGCGGCACATGCATCAGTCATGGCGGTTGGCGATGACTGGCAAAGCATTTATGGCTGGCGCGGCAGCTCGCCTCACTACTTGCTTGAATTTGACAAGGTCTTTGAATCACCAGTACCTAATCAAGTTTTGATGCAGGAGAATCATCGTTCGCATCAGATGGTGATCGATGCCGCCGAGGAAATTGTGAAGCGCACCCCGGGACTCGATAATAAGCATGGCACCGCTATGAACCCTGAGGTCACGGAGCACCAGGTACCGGTCAAAATCCAAGATCTGGAATGGAAACAAATAGCTGCCGATGTCGAGCGTCATTACGATGCTGGCGACTCCATTCTCGTACTTACGCGTTCCAACTCTGTGAAGGAAGAGGCACGTGATGAGTTGAAGGAACTGGTTGAGCGATCCCGATTTGAGAAACGCTCCACCCAAATCAAGTTCTTGACGTACCATTCCGCCAAAGGCCTGCAGGCCAAGGCGGTTTTCCTGTTAGGCGACTGCGACTTGAAGACATCGTCGCCGTCAAAAAATGATCTCTATGCGCAAGCCGGGCTTAGCAGGCCGGGAGATCCCTGTGGATACGACACGGCTCAAAGCGAGGAGGCCTTGCGCACAGCTTATGTCGCCATTACGCGGGCGATCACGTACTGCTACTGGTACCTGGAAAAAGATGAGTCGAGGCCTGCGCTTGAGAAAGCGAGCCGCCATATCAAAAAAACTGAGCCTTATTGGAAGATGGGCTAAGAGACGATGCAGGGTTTACCCGAAGGTTGAGCGATCAGCAGAATATTTGATACAGCTTGAAACGTTGGGCAGTGCTGTCGTGGTTTCGCTTTGAGTACTAGCCTCAGCGGCGCAGCAAGATGCGCGGAGATGAGACCAAGCGCCAAGTGGCGCCTGGCTTGTGTCGCTTGATCAAATCATAACCACTTCGTCAGCAGTCAGCCATTCGGCCTCTATCACCGAGGCTCTGGCCACTTCCGGTTGAGCTGTATACACCACGATCGCCAAACTTTCCTCGGCACGACTGCAGGTGACGTAAAGCAGGCGGCGTGTTCGAGAAAGGGAGCTGTCTTTGCCATCGCGCTCGTTTCTGATATCAATTTCAGAGGCAGGCTTTACGCCCAGCAGTTTGTCGTAGCTGAAGAGGAACCCGCCAGCTTCTTCGTCATTGATGATCACCATGACGCGTGGAAATTCCAAGCCTTTGACGCCTTGGTGTGTGTCGAATGGCGAGAGTTCATCGGCGTAATCAGCAAGGGCAGCCATCTCTGAATAGGGGCGCCCTAACAGCATGCGATAAGCGTGGGTTTCCAGCGCTTCACGATCTGTCGTCTCCGGTGGGGCCTCATCGGTGGCACCTGCCAGCATCGCCTCGATCAACCGATCTGGAAGATCAAGCAGGCTGGTTTCAAAGAGTACTTGGGCTACGGCTTCGATCAGTGGGTCGTGATCGTTGCTAAACAACTCACACAACGTTTGGACTGCGCTTCCGACTTTTTCTAGTAGGGCCAATTGGTCTGGCGCGTCTTTCATATAACTCGGGTCAAGAAGGGGGGAGCGGAGTCGTACGGCCTCCATGAGCGTAAAGGAATCTTTCTGAGCTGCCTGGAGAATGGGGGCGACGCGCTCAAAAAATAGTTTGAGGATGGGCAGCGTCCCATCCAACAGTCCCGTGCGAAGGTGATCTACGTTGTAGAGCGGCGTGAATACACCTTCAAATCCCATGCGGCGTCCGGCCATCTTGTGTTCGAGAATGAGCGTCTTCCTGCCCGCAGTACCGCTTGCCCAGGTCGGATCACCCGTAACCTCTGCCATACGCTCAGCGATTCTAGCTTCCAAGCTGAAGTCTTGGCCGGGCGCTTGCTGAGTGCAGAACATCCGCACAGTTCCTTCAATGGCACCAGGCTTTGGTTTCTGCTGGTGAGTGTCGGCATTGGCACGGATGACATTGATTAAGTCAACAATGCGAGTAGGACAACGCCGGTTCATGCGCTTTTCCGGCTTGGCCCAATCATCAGGAATTGATTCGTCTAGGCGCTCCTTACCGTCGTTGTAGATGCGTTGCATCATGTCGCCAAGCAGGCCGAGGCAAAAACGATCTGACACTTGGGCTTGGACTCGAAGAAATGCGTCCATGAGTGGGCCATTGGTGTCCTGACTTTCATCAATCAGCAGAACAGGATGACGATCTGCGAGAATGTTGAGCAATGGCGGCTCAGGAATGAACTGCGCTGCCATCTGGATGACCTCGGTGTGGTTGAGGGCTTGTCTGCCCCGATTATCTCCCGTCGGACTGTAAGTGAAGGTTGGGATGTTATCGAGGTCATTCAGGCGACGAGCTTTGCTGTCTCGACTTGCCTGGTTTGCCAATGAGGTCTTGTTGGGCTGTCTAGCCCGGCGAATCTTGTCGTCCAGCTCTGCGATATCGTTTGCCAGCTTGACCCTCAACCACTCACGTATGTCGTCGTTGAAGCCTTGAATCATCTTCCAAGAAAAGGCATGGATGGTGGAGACCACTACCAGCGGATCGAACTCAAGTCGACGCGCGATCTCATCGCGCGCGGCGTTGGTGTAGGTGATGATCGCAATCTGACGCCCCTCGAACGTGAGGCGTTGCCGTTCTCTGTCCTTGAGCGATTTCACCGCCATGACCAACGAGTACGTCTTCCCTGATCCTGCCCCTGCGTACAAGAAAAAACTGCGTGGTTGCTCAAGGTTCAGACATTGCTCGATGATGCAATCAGCGCTCGGTGCATCATCCATTTCGATCTCCGTCGTGACGATCATTGGGCGGTTACCTCAATGCTGGCGGAGGGAATGATCAGAAGCTCTTTGCTCTTCTTCTTGAGCTTGTCTTCGAGCCATGTCAGGCCTTCGCGAATGTACTCTGGCACCAAGAGCTTGGCGAAATCAGGGTCTTCCAATACCTGCAGCGCGAACTCCGCTTTATCTCCGCCTCGGAGTTCATCGAACAGCGCAGTTCCCAAGCCCAATGCTGTTTCGGCTTCGCGCAACGCTTTGGCGAATGATCGTGTCAAACCGCGACCACTCTTATTCGCAAAATGCTCGGCATTGCTCAGTACCAAGCTGTCCTCGAACGTATTCGGGAGAGTTTCCACTTCTTCATTCGTAAGGGGGAGGCGAATTGTGATGGGCGTTTGATAAGCGATCCTGATCGAGAACAGATCGTCGATCTGCTGAGCCTTGTCATCGAATGCTAAATTCAGCAAGGTGTCGACGTCATGGCCAAGATTGCGAGCCATCATCCAGTGGCGCACGGTGGGATTGTTGGTGCGCTGCTGCGCATTGCGCTCGACCGGTTTCGCCACCTTCAATAAACCTGCATCCAGGTCGGTGATCACCAGAGTGATAATTCCCAAGGCGTCGACCAGTGGGCGCAGCCGGTGCGCATGACTTCCGCCAATGTCCAAGATGGTGATGTAGCAACGATCCAGGAAGGGGAAATGCTTTCTCAGGACATGAGGCAGCATCATGCGTTCGGCAGCGCCTTCAACGAGAATCACTGCGTCCGCGAAGAAAAGATCGGCATGCTGAGCGCGCAGGTAGCGGGTAACAAATGCCTTGGTCTGGTTCTTTTTACCGAACACGGAACTTAGGTTCGAGACGGTCGAGACTGGGATTGGTATACCCGCCATCCCTGCTGGGAGTCGGCGGAAATAGCGCAGATTTTCGTATTCCGTCTCATGGGCGACATGGCTTGAGTGGGAGCTGACAACCAACTGGGTTTTTAGGTTCGGGTATTTCTCAAGCAATGGGTCGGAGCACAGCACATGGTAGGCGTGCTTGATGAATGCTTGTTGCACCTGAACGTGCAGGTGGGCTTCAGGCTCTTCGATGAGGATAAGGTGGATGGGTTCTACGCCCGAGGCAGTTTGCTCTTCCACATTCTTGTATTTTTTAAGCCATTCATCACGAAACGCCATGAGCTGGAAAATCATTGAAATCAGGTTTTGATAGCCCAGGCCGTTGGAGGTCTCGGGCAGGCGCAGTGCCGGAGCACCAGGCGCCCCCGCTACTGAGTCAAGCTCGAACAACACTGCAGCTTCGTGATTCATCCCGTCGGTGGGGGCAAGCCGGGTCTCTACCTTGATGGCTGGATCGGAATGGTTGGGGTAGCCCAGGCCAGCAACTTCTCGCAGGGCAGGAGCAAAGCTTGAAGTTAAACGGGTATCAAACGCTGACTGGGCAGCTTGGATCGCCGTGAGCGCTTCTAAGTCCGAAATGTCCGGACTGTCGCCAGGATCTAGATGTCGAGTGTAGTAAGCGCGTAGTTGTTCGGTGAGCCGTTTACCCGATCCCCCTTTTCCTTCAGTCACGCGTTCATCAGCACTGTCACCAAACCCGCGTTGAGCATTGATCTCATGCACGCGTATGAGGTTGTCTAAGGGGTTGCGCTCAAGTGGAATCGCACTCGTAGCCAATGGCTGCTGATTGGCATGGCGAGTGTCGGGATCAGGATCCCTTAGCTGAGAGGGATCGAGGCGATACCATCGCACTACGAAGGTGTTGCCTAGACGCCGGTTGAGGTAGTCGTGCAGGCCCTGTGGCCAAAGGGGTAGAACAGGCGGTGATTGGTCAGGTTTCGTTTGATTAAGGATCTCCTGCTGCAATTGCTTTACCCGAGTGCGCTCTTTGCGATAGTCGGTAAACAGCGCGGGCATATCCTTGGGTTCGAGCCGGAATCGCATTCCAACGTGCCCACCTTTCCAGGCAAAATTCGGGATTAAATCCCGAATGAAATGCAGTTCACCTTCCTCTGCCTTAACCCAGATATCCAGCGTGGGCAGCCATTCTGCCCAGTCGTTTGCCGCCGGGATCTCGAAATCGTCGCCCGCGACCTCCCACGCCTCGCCAATGGCATCAATAGCCGCAAGGTGTGAGAGCGTCAGATCCTGCAAACGAAACGCTGATGCCTTGGAGAGCAGAAACTTTCGCAGTGCCAGCATCGCGGAGGACTTACCGCTGTTATTAGCGCCGACAAGAAGGGTGGTGGTGCAGGCGAGATCGATTCGAACAGACAGGAGCTTGCGGAAGTTCGCAATTTCCAGATGCTGGATGTTCATGGTTTCTTCCCTGATGACTGCTCAGCGGCGGTTTGCCTGGCTGATGGGTCATAAGACTCTAGCTGAGCCAATTCTCAACTCCAACTAGATGCAGGTACTCCTTCTGAAGAAGACATTCCTGAAAAGGTGTTTCGATTTTCCTAGTCAGCGATCAGTGCTTCGAACAGAAGCTCGCTCGTTGCGGCGCATCGGAGTTTTTTAGCCTCTGTCATGCCAATCACTATGTGGCGAGTAGCAGATCGTTCTGGACGTATGGATGGGTTTCTTCACTAGTACTTCAGGCTACGAAAGCTGACGAGGTGGAGAGCCAGAAGCCTTCCAGGATTGCCGCTGAGGTTCATGGTAGAAAGTGTTCGTTGCCTGTGGCTGTCGCCTAAAGTCTGAGCCTGCACGCTTGCAATTTGTCGGTTATGTCAGCAACCTCGACAGCTGAAACTATTATATTGCCATCATCCTGAAGACGGTGAGGTCATCCATGGACGGTCGCATCAGTGCTGCTCTCAGCCATGAAATCAACTCGCATCGGGCTCGCTTGGCGCCCTTTTTCGATGGCAATAGCAAACCCAACCCGTCCGTAAGCTTTGCCAACGATGGTACTGGGTTCGGCAAGTCCTATAACGTGTTCGATCAGTTCGTCGAGCATTCCGCCGTTCGTAACGAAAGCGGTGGTCATCGCAATCTGTTCTTCATCACGCCACACAAGGCGCAGATCGACGTTTCCCAGGTCACTCAGGATAAAGCTGCAGAGCGCGGCGTCAGTATTTTGAGCTTCTTGGCTGAGCGAGACCTATCTGATCTGAACTTCGTCGGCTGGGTTTCCAAGGTACGCAACGAAGACCTTTACATCGGTTGGATCAGTGCCCTTAACTCCGACTACTACCGGGACGCAGTCAGCGAACTGAGCAGTGCGATCAACGGACTCAAAGCGGCAGAAGCTGAGCACACGCGCTACCTAAAACTGGAAGATCCTGACCACCTGCGCGACATAGAATTGCGGCGCCGAATTGACGCTTCGAAAAGCCGTCTGCTCTTTGCGCTACAGGGGCTGGCTAAAGCGGTTATCAGGGAGAAAGTCGGCTCTCAATTCGTGGCCACTGAAGACCGCTTTAAGGGGCCTCAGAATCATCGGGAGCGTGCGAAGATTGAGGTGATCGACCATGTGCTGCCGTTCGAGCGGGCCAAGGTAGGGCCAACCATCTTCATCGCTACCACGGCCCGATTTTTGAAGCGCGCGTTCATCGCCTACACCGACAAAAGGCGAGAGCCGAACATCAAGAAGCTGAGCTTCGATGCGATTCTGGGAGCTAAGCGTTCACCCACGAATGCCGAGGAAGAGGCTATCGCGCCCATTGGTGCGGCCTGCAGCTTGTCGCACAATGAGCAAATCGGATACCTCAAGAACGATTTTTTCATCTCGGACGAGGCAAATTTTTTCAAGATTCACGGCATCACGTTCAACCTCGTCGTGGATGAAGAACACGATAGCTACGACAGGATTTTCGAGGAGAGCAAGATAAAGCTGGTCAACGAGAGGGTGAAGCCACCTCATGTGATTGCTGGCCTGCATCGCCTCATGGAAGTGATTTCAGAAGAATATGGCCCCGACGATGACGAACCCATCGCGTTCGACGAAACGGCTGAGTTAATGCAGGATCTGCGTCAGCACTATGAGGAGGACTGCCAAGCTAGTGTCCCTCTCAATACCATCCTGAAGATGTGCTCTGGCAACGTCGGCCATATCACTATCGACAATCGCGATGTCGAACAGATCCTTTCGCTGTCTCGGAATATTTTCAGCCTCACTCCAAGGCGTTTCTACAACGAGGATGCGCTCAAGCGAATCAGGATGCGGTCGGTGTGTGGTAACAGTGAGATCCGTCTGTATTTCGATGATGGGAGCCCCTCTGAAGACCCCACCTTGCACGACTTCCTGCAGGTCATGCTCTGCGCCCTGTATGCCTGCTCCAAAGTCCCTCAGAAGAGTCAGCTGAGGCAACTCTTGGAGCTTGGCCACGAGGCCAGTCAGAACGCGCCGTTACTGGAGTTCATCAAAACCTCCAGGCAGCATCGTTCTTACGTAGCCTCGGTTTTCGATCGTGCTAAGGACGCAGAAATATTCGTCGATGCGTTCTTCACCTTTTTCGCACCGAAGATTGTCTTCTCGCTCATCAAGGTCGAGGAAATCCCTTTCGGTGGTGAGGCGGTGAAGAACCGGGTCTTTGTTGATTTCCATCTTGACCTGATCCTTGAGCTCCCCGAGGTCAAGCTGCTGCGTATTCTGCACGCCACTCAGAACAGTGCGATGTGCTTGAGCGCGACTACGGGTTTCAGGAATTCCTATTCCGGCAATTTCTCAAGAAGGATGCTGTTCCGATACGGTGAGGCTCAACCTGACAACTTGGATGTTCGCGTCGTTCAACGCTCCGAAGCTGATGTAGGCGCGATGTCAGATCTTCGGGCTGCCCGTGCCAAAGCCAGGACGATGGAGGTGAGGCCGTTCCACAAGACATCGGCTGATGACATCAGTGGGTTGCGTAGTGAACCAACCTTCAAGAGCGTTTTCAGCTTCTGGTCAACCAACCTGTTGCCGCCAGGCTTTCGCGATAACAAGTATCGGATGTCCGCCTACCGCCGGCAGATCGAGGCCATGCTTATGGCAGCGTGGGACGGCAAAAATACCTTTGTTCTCTCACTCAACAATCGCTTTGCCGAACTTTTCAAAAGGCTGTTTGCACAGGGGATCGAAAGCCGCATCAAAGGGCTGTCCCGTCAGTATCAGGACAAAATTTTCGAGCTAAGGCCATTCGATGGCAGAGCCAAGATACGGGTCATCTTGTTCAGCGCTCAGCTGGCCAAAGAGGTCAATATTGATGAGTATCTCAAGGTGGATGCCGATACCCGTATTTGCCTGATTTCCTCATACGGCAGCGCTGGTACTGGTCTCAACCTTTTCGTTGAGCGTGCCGAGGATGGCTTCCACCACGATTTTGATCGACTCATCTTGGTAAACACGCCTTTCTACAGCGCCATCCGTGAGAAGGACACCGGGCTCAATACCGTCAAGAACCACATTCTGCTGCTCAAGCACATTGCTTCGGGGCAGAACGAGGCCGTTCGATTGTCTCAGTTCGATTCGAACCTGATGCAGCCCAAGAACCGACGTATCTTGAATCAGGAGCACGACCTTGCAGTGCTCAAAGCCATTATCCAGGCTGTCGGGCGTGTTGAGCGGCGTGATACCCATCTTCATACCGAGATATTTCTACCAAGTGATGTCATTGACGACCTGGTGGTGAGGTACAGCAGACTTCGGCGGGAGGGCAATGACCTGCTTATTAACAGTCTGTCGCTGCTCAATCATAGGCTCATGCAGTTTTGCCTACAGCAAGCGGAGGGGCGCTGCTTCGCCAATCAGGAGGAGCGTGAGCTGTTCACCGCCAAGGTTGCCGCTGACGCTGCGGACATCGATAATTTCTTCACCGGTGCCTTCCGGAACAAGATCCTCAAAAGCGCCCGGGAAGGTGATCGCGACGCGATGATGTTTAACGAGATGCTCAGATCTCCCGAGAGCATCACGGCACCTGAGAAATACTTACGTAAGCTGCAGTCGTCGCCACTGGTGAAAGCCTCCAGTTACTACCAAGACGTCATCAAGGCTTTCTACTTGCCAAAGGCGGTCACGGAGCGCGTCACCGTCTGCACGACCTCCGAGAGCTTCAATCACTTGAGCGACCTGCTGCATGGTCACACCGTCTACCAGCCTGGGAAATGGCTTGTCCCAGATTATGTTCGCAACGATGGCGACGACCGAGATCCGGGAACAGGCATCATCAACCTCGCCTGCAACATGGCTACTGAGGGAATTGATGTTCATCTCCCTAATCCCGCGCTCATCCCACTGCTCAAGGGTAACGTAGGGGAGTTCATCTTCTCCAAAGTGCTTTCTGCGCTCGGGATTACACCTCTCAGTCTCGATGAACTCATCGAGCTATTGGGCCCGGCGGTTTACGAAAGCTACGACATTTTTGTAAGGGCCCAAGATATGGTCATCTGCATCGATGTGAAGCGATGGTCGGCCAGTCTGGATAGCGAGGAGCTTTCTCTGAAAACGCTTCACAGGGCAGAAACCAAGCGCTTGAACATGCAGGTACTGTGCGATCGCCTGAAGCTCACTCCTCGCTTTCTTTATGTCAACACACAACCGGATGACAATGCTCTTAACGCCGAGCGAGAGGCTACTCGCGGCGAGTCGATCCATTTCCTCAACGCCTTCAAGGTCATCACCCGGTACGTGCCGCAGAGCGAAGTGGGAAGCACCCACAGGGTGGATGACCGTCTGATGATTAATCCCACATTGGTACAGCTGCTAAGGAACGCGCGATGACTCCAATAAACCGTCTGGAAACTGGCTCTGCCGGAAAGGCACGCACCAACATGCTGAAGCTGCCTGGCGACCTTAGCGGCATCATTGACCGTTTGTCAGTCCTTGAAGAGGGACACGGGCACATCCAGGCAGCGGTGGTTGAGGTGACCAGACAGTTTGGTGAGGAGCCTGAGGTGTATTACCCACGGGTCGATGCCACCATCAAGGACTTCATCCGCAAAATGCTGGGTGTGCCTGCGTCGACCCAGGTGCATTACAGCAAGTTCAGCGGCAAGAAGGGGATCTTTGGCTTTCTTTACCTGAGCATCCATGCGCCGGCACCTGGCCACGTGCGCCAAGTGATAACCGAGCACTCACTCAACCCCAGTTATGCAATCCAGGCATTGCTGGATCTAAAGCTGAAGCTCTCGTACCTATCGGATGTGCACAAGCATTACGAAATCGCCCCGGTCGAATACAACGCGAATCTGTACCTTGGCTTGGTGTTCAGTCGTACTGCCAAAAACGGTAACGACGTCTTCGAGGCTTTGGAATACGATCTGTTTTTCTCGAAGGAGCAGGAGCTCGTAGTCAACCTCAGACGGGCAGTCATGGAGTGCGCCGCGTCTGCAGACTCTGTGAGCAGACCAGTCACTGACTCCGGTATGTTGATGTTCGATTGGAGTGGGAAACGTTACCAGCGTGTACGTTCCCTCAACGCGACCACGAATACAGATCGCAACTACATGGCGTTCGCCACTAGCAATCCCGAGGCGAAGGCACTCGACCTGTATCACAACAGCATCAATTACCACCAAACTGACTGCCTGAATCGCATAGAGCGCCTTCTGATCCGCGCCGGTATTGAGTTCAGTCCGCTCGTGTATGAAGCCACCCATCAGGTCAGGGCGTTCCTGGAAGGACTGACGAGCATGTCAAATCCGCTCTGGCTGCTCGATACAGCTCAGGCGGGCAATGAAGCTTGGGAAAGCACCATTGCCACCCTGGCCGATCAGTTCGGTGCGTGTAAGGTGCTAAGTGGTGAAGGCCTGCCTCTACCCACTGAGCTGGCGGTCGGCAATACCAACTACCTGGTCGTTAGCGCAAAGGTTAAGACAGCCGGTAAGAGCAAGAACGGCTCCAGCATTTTCCAGCCCAAGGGGGAGGAGATGGAGGCCTACAATAGCTTCTGGCAAGCGCTTCGCGACAGCCAGCGTACTCCTGGTGCGCAGTTCGATTACTACACGTCGGTGAAGCTGCATCGCTTCAAAACATCCGTCGATACCATCTGCCAAGGCATCGACGTCGACCTCAAAAAGAAGCCTTCCGCATCGGCTATCGAGAAATGCTTGCAGGAATTGGCACTCAAAGAGTCAATTTTCCGAGACAAGTCCGTGACCATCAGCGGCGCAACATTGCCTGATCATGCGCTGCAGTTGGTGAGCTGCCGAAGGGACTGGAACGAGAACGTCTACATCCAGGTGCTCGATGTGACCGTAAGCGGCGAGACCATCAAGATCGAGCGCTCGCGCCGGTTTGATGATACATGCAAAGGTGAGTTCAATTATGAGTACAAGCAGTTGGGCGCCGTTTTCGGTAAGGAAGATGCCAAGGCTTTTGACGTCCTTTGGAACAAAGCGTTTTTGATTCGAGACATGCGCTCGAATACATGGCTGAATGCGTACAACACCATTCGCGTACCCTCGATTATCGGTAACACGCTATTCGACAATCAGGAGCGCCAAGATGATGGTACGTCACCGTCCCGTCAGGTTCGCGCCGAGGTGGCTTCACTGCCGTACTACATCACACCCACCAAGCAGAACCAGCGTCACAGCGTGTTCATCCAGGACAACGGCTTGGAAGGGGCTTTGTACTTCGTGGCGTCAAATAAAGCCACAAACGGAACCATTGCAAAGCAAAGCTTGCTGTACAACGTTGTGATCACCGACGAGGTCGGTACCCGCATTCCTGTCCTGAACAACCCATTGGGCGAGTTGTTCTTTTCAAGCTTCACCTACGACATCGTGAGGCTACGGGAGGCGGCCAAAAGCTCAATCTTCCAGAAGATTGTCGAGGTCTGCCTACACAACTAGCTCGGGGAGCAGCAAAGTTGGGCGAGGGGCGCGCGAGCTGGCGGCTTTTTGCGACAGGCACAATGGCTACTGACTTGAGTCGAATAGTGATCAGCGGTTCAGCTCGAACAAGCAGCGCCCCCATGAGCTCTGCGCAACGTTTGGTATCACGGCATTTTTTCGAGAAAAGTCAGGTTCAGCAGGGCGATTGGCAAGGGGGCGGCGCTAAAACGAATTTTCGTCGTCTCTCGATCTTTCGATTTGGTACGCTTCAGATGCGACAAAGCCAAAACTGCCAAAGCCAGTGCGACGATTGAGTGGATATAGGTATCTGGAGGGGGTGTTTCCTTGGGGAGCGTGCCGAGAATGGCCTGGCACTGCATGAGGATCGGAGAGCTGCAGATGGAGATGTACCCAGCGCTTAACACTGAAACCAGCGTCAGGATGATTGAGCCAGCTGGGTTTGCAAAAAACTTCGAAATCGCAACCCTGCTTCTACTGTCAACGGACATAACCTGAGCTTCCCTTCATTGGATCGACGCCGCAGGCGGAGCAGCGCTTATATGAGAGTGGCCATCATATTGTAATCATGGGTAAGTCATCTAGCGGGCGAGACCAGGGTTCCAAGCGCAGTATTTCGTTGTGAGGGGAATGGAGAGGCGGTAATGCCGGCAGGCAATGACAAGAACCGGGGCGTCCCCCGTGATTGATCGCGGGCGGTGGCGGGCTCGAATACGGGAGGGATTCGGGGAGGACTCAATTTGGTGGTAAAAAGCGCGTTTCATGAGCCAGAAACAAAAAGGGCCATCACGATGGATGGCCCTTTGAACATCAAGCTACCGGATTGATCGGCTTTTCCGGGTACCAGACGTCCAGCAGTGGGCTGACTTCAACGCTGGTCAGCTCGGTGCGGCCTTTGAGCCAGGCTTCAACGGCAGCGCGTTGTTCGGCGCTGACCGAGCCACGCTTCTGCAGGCAAACCAGACCGTAGTCGTCGCCGCCAACATAGCCCAGACCGTTGGCTTCCATGGCTTCTTTCAGGAATGCGTCGAGGAATGCATCGATTGCCTCGTCAGCCAAATCTTCCTTGAAGTCCAGGTTCAGCTCGAAGCCCAATTCCTGGAACTCGTCTACACAGAGCTTTTTGCGCAGACGCTGGGAACGGTTAGTGGCCATTGAAACAATCCTCTTAAGTAATAACGCCGCGCATCTTACCAGCTAAGCGAGATGCCTGCCTGATTGAGTGACGCTGATTGTAGGGGGAATCGGCTCGCTGACATGGTGTATCTAGTCAAGCGTGTCTTACAGGGCGCGTCATTGTGCGTATTTGCTTTTGAGCGCTGAGAGCCTGGTGGCATCTCGTTCGGTAAATGAGCCGGCATCAAATAACGGCTTTCCATCAGCACCATCAAGTCGTTCGACAGTTACAGTGAAAATCGCGTCCTTTGGTGGTTCCACCTTGCCCCAGTCTGAAAACTGATTAGGTGCGAGGTTCCAAGATTGGGTTTCGCCTGGTTCCAGACCACCATTGATTGAGTAGTTGAACGTTTCGACAAGCCAAGGCACTGAGCGTCTCGGAGAAGCAATAGTACCTTTGAAATACGCTCGCGATACGGCGCTAGCAGTTCCGTTGGTCACCGTTATTTCGATAATAGGTTGGTTGCCAAGGCCATACTCCTTGGCCTTTTGATAGAAGCGAGACTTCGAAACCTCAAAGCTTGCTAACTCGGTTTTGGCTGCTTCGGATTTTTTCTGCTTTTCGGCAAGCTCCTGAATTTCCGTCAATGCCTGCTGCCGCTCTCGCTCTGCACGTGCTTGACGGACTTGGTTCGCTTCATCAGAAATCTGCTGGGCTGTCTTCCCGTTAAGAGCGGCAAGCATGTCTGCCGACACGTCTTCAGCATTTTTCTTACCCTGAAAAAACTGAGATATATCGAGCCCTTGGAATGCAAGTACCATTACGTCAGAGGCGAATTGCTTGCGCTTGTCCTCAGGCAGGCTCGCGGCAACCTTTGCCGCAGAGTCTTTAAAAGCTTGCTGTGAACTACCGTCGAGCTTCGGCTCACCGCAACCAGCCAATATCCCCGCCATTAGTGCTACACACATCAACCGACGCATCTGCATTCCCTCTCAGAAAACTGAAGGGCAGCATATCAAAATGATGTCGAAATGCGATTGGCGCGGGGTAAGTCAGATGAGTATTTTGTGGCAGTCGTCGCGAACTCCCTCTTAAAGATCAGTATAGGGACGTCCCCGCATCTCCCCCCAACCTCGCAATCCCTTGCTTGATATGCCCGGCGTTCTCACCAATCCTCTCAAGCGCAACGCGCGCATTCTCACAAGCCTCAGATGACCCCCGCTGCTCCTCCACCAGGACGAGCTCCATCAGCGCTGCTTCGATCGCCAGTTGATTTTCGTACATTCTTGCCAGTACGTCGGGAAGGGAATATTGCTCGGCCATGACTCGACTCCGTTCGAATGGAGAGCAAAGCATAGCAGTGGTTCGATGGTGGCCAGGAATGGCCAACGGGCGAGGGCGTCAGCAAGAAAGAACAAAAAGCTTATTCCGAGCGATGCCAATGACGCTGAACCGTGGTCTTTGCCATCCCCAGCTTCCTCGCGACTTCAGCCCGCGAAAAGCCTTGCTCCTTGAGCGCCTGGACGGTCTTTCGTGCCTGGGTCGCAGCAGTAACACGAGGGTGAGGTGTTTGCTCAATTTCCAGCGGGATCAAGACCTTCAATAACGCGAGCGATTTCAGATCCTTTTCAGCGATCTTCAGGACGTCACCGGCGCTCAGTTCGTCCTGCGCTCCACAAACGAGTGCCATCAGCGCAACGGGACTTATCTCCAAAGCGTCGGCGAGCTCAATGATGGCGTCGAGACTGGGAGAGGTCTTTTCATTTTCGATACGGCTTACATGCGATTGATCGACCTTTTTACTCAGCTCTTGCTGTGTGAGGTCTCGCTTTGCTCGCAAAAGCTTCAGCGCTACGGCAAATGCAGTGCGGACAGACATTTTTCCGTTCCGTAAAAACAGAGCTGTATGCCGTGATTGCCATGATCCACTCAAATGTATATATTCATATAAGTGGATCTAGCGGCTCATTTGTGCGTTAACAATCTATGGGGGCTCAGCCACGCACCTGTCGTCAGGTATTTCAATTTAGCTGTAAATCGAGATCGGAATACAGATGAAGCTTTACGTGCTTTCAGATCTGCACAACGAATTTTCTCCGTTCGAGCCTGTGCCAGGGGATTACGACCTGGTCGTGCTGGTGGGTGATATCGATGTCAAGGCGAGAGGGGTGAGGTGGGCCAATGAGGTCTTTGCGCGCCCGGTGATTTACGTGTGCGGTAACCACGAATTTTATGGTGGGCACATTGATTACACGCTGCAAAAAATGAAGGAGCAGGCTCTACCGAATGTCCATGTTTTAGAGAACGAGACCTTTGTTTGGAACCAAACACGGTTCCTTTGTGCAACGGGCTGGACTGACTTTTCGTCCAGCGGGAACATCGCTGCAGCCACCCAAACTGCATGGGATTGGATGAATGATTTTCGAGTCATTCGAACTGGAGAAAATTATCGTCGGTTGCGCCCGTCCGACCTGATCAGTCGAAACCATGCGTCATTCGCTTGGTTGACCAAGGAGCTTGATGAGCCCTTCGATGGCAAAACTGTCGTCTTGACGCATCACGCGCCCGTTCCTGAAGTCATGGGTGACAAACACGAAGGACACTTGAGTGCTGCTTACTCAAACAGTTGGCACAGACTTCTGGATAAAGCGGATCTTTGGATTTTTGGACATACCCACCGTTCAATCGATGCCATGTTCGGGCGATGCCGTGTGGTCTCGAATCCTAGGGGTTATCCAGGTGAAAAAACGGGTTTCAATCCAGGCCTTGTCATCAGCCTTTCGTGAGCTCACTGAGATGGCCGTCGACTTCGGGCTTCTATCAATCTGCTCAACGATTTTGACGCGCACACCGTTTAAACACTTGTCCTCAATGAAGTGTGCAAGGGCAGCCAGTGACGGTGTAAACAATATGGGGGGAGGGACACGTGCACACAAAAACTTGTTCCATGGAGGCTCAGCCTCAGCGCTCAGGTGTAACCCCGCATGAATGAGCCTCTACCGAGCATTCCCGCCGCAGTGACAGCAGCAATGGCGATCGACTTCGGAATGCCTATCACGGCTTATCTGGTGGCCGCCGTTGATACCCCACCGATACTCATGGGAACGGTGTTTGGCGATACGAAGGGGCGATTTAGAGAAGGCGCCAGTATCAGGACATCAAGGATACAAAAGGCGTTCTTCATCGAGGGCTACTCGTTGTTCAAGACGGTCGGTGGAAGCCTCTACGTCGTAGTGAGCTGGGTACCTCCCGGGAACAATCTTTACATGAATCGCGTTTACCACTGATCGATCAGCGGGAGGCAGGTTTCTGGCTGGAAATTGAAGCTATTGCGTGCGATCGGAAACGACGCAGGAAAATTAATATCTGCTTGGGCTATCGAAAGGACGAGCAGATAAGGGTGGTATTGAGAAATATGGTTGTTTCAGATGTTGAGCTATTAGGTGAGTTGCTATTCGGATCAGCACGAGCCCTGGGTGGCTCAAGGCTTGAAGACGATGAGTTGATCGAACTGGCCACCGTAACCTTCACAGAAAAGCCATTCTGCATCGTTCGGCAGTGGCTGTTGTTGGATGTCATGCTCCCGGAATTTCAAGAGCAGGAAGTGAAAGCACAAGACCTTGAAGCAACGGTCTTGTATGCGCAAGCAGTGGTGTTCGACAGCAATAACAAGCTCCAACCAGGCGACAGCGTCCTCAGCGATTTTCAGAGCGATTTTGAGGACTGCATTTTTGAAAGCAAAAACGTGTTGTACATCTTGGCCGGCCGTGGCGCGAGAAAGCACGTGAGTGCGCCTGCTGTTGCAGCGTTACGTGCTTTTAAAAATGCTGACGTTAATGAAGATAGAAACGCTGTATGAAAATCTGCCAGGGCTCGCCTAGTCGGTTTGCGGGAGATTGGGAAAAACTCCCTGTTTAGGCGGAATGCCTTGCTCGCCCTTGGATTGAATCAGAGACGTTGATCGAGAAATTATTCCCCGCTGTCCAGGTGCTCGGACAACACCCCAGAAGCTCTTCGGACTCAGATTGATCAAGGCACAGTGAGGCTTCGGTAATTCGCCGAGACGTATGGAATCCATCACTCTTCAAATTCACTCGAATGGCCGTTGGCGCGATGCATTGGTGGTCAGCTTCGATTCACCTAGAGATAGTCTGCGAAGTCGGTGCAACATCAACTATGTGCCCGAATACCTTGTGGATCAGTTCATTCAACTGGGTACGGTTAAGGCGCCGGCCGTCAGTGCGAATCTCCCACTGGAATGGGATATTCGGCGAGAGCTCGCTCCAGCTTTTCTGCACGATATAATCCCGGCCGGTGCTGCACGTCGGCACATATTGTCTAGAGCGGTAGTACCGCCAGGGATGTCGACTGACCTCTTTCTGCTGCAGCAATTCACCGCTGCTCCCATTGGACACATGCGCGTAAAAAGCGCGGGCGAAACGTATCCCGCAGGCAAAGTATCTGGTGGGGTTACGCGAGCAGAGGTTGTCCAAGACGGTATGGGCTTTCTCGACCAGGCTAGGGAATCGGGAATGTCAATAAACGGTGCCCTAGGGGTCGGTGGTCAAGCTCCAAAAATGCTCTTAGCCGAGGATGCTTCGGGTCGGCTTTATCCCGACGGAGCCCTACGCGACGCAGATGCGTGCCGGAATTGGTTCGTAAAATTCCCGCGAAACAACGCAATCAAATTAGATCGAGACATCCTGCATTCCGAATACTGCTTTTACCGCGCGTTGGGCGAGTTGGGGATCGACACGATCGCCGCCGAGGGGCTGGCATACGAAGAGGCGAAGATGCCAAGTTTTTGGATGCAAAGATTCGACCGAAAAGTCTCTTCGGGAGGGATTGAGCGTATTGCGGTGGAGTCAATGTACTCGCTGTGTGGCGTCACCAATTCGTGTATTCGTATGGATCATATCGATGTCGTGGATCGGCTAGCGAAAGCATGGATTGCCGCTGGACAAGAATCTGAAATACCGGACATGGTTAGCGAATACCTGCGACGGGATTTGATCAATCAGGCCCTCGGGAACACCGACAACCATGGCGGAAATCTCTCGATCCTTCGGAGTAAGGAGCGAGTGAGCTTTGCACCGGTTTACGATCTTGCACCCATGCTGTTGGATATTGAAGGCATTGTGCGAAGTACCCGGTGGCCAACGACGATGGAACGTTTAGGTTCGGTCGATTGGGCGGCTGTTTGTGCTCACTTTGCTCATTGGGCAAATCCGGAATGGCTGTTCGATCGCTTACGGGCGGATGCTCGTTTGCTGCTGGCGTTGCCGGATTTGCTGCTGGATCTAGGACTGCCCCAGGAGGCTTGGCGCTCACCGCTGATTCCGTTGAGTCGACTGGAGGCTACGTTTCGTAGTTGGAAGTTGCTGTGATTGATCCATATCGAGGCAAGCTGCGTGACTGCATGGACTTGTCCACACATTTGCATTTGACCTAACCAGTCATTTGCATCGGATTTAAACAGCAAAATTCGTGGTAATGGCCGGTAAAAAGCGTCCTATAGCTGCCTATCGCGGATGTCGAAAATCGGCGAATAGCGGACGCACTCAAGGGTTGAGTTCGGCCAAAATGCCAGTCGTGCCAGGCAAGCACATTTCCATTGCATCCTGCCAGTCCCGACAGAGAATGACGGTCGTTCTCGGCCGAATCTAAATCGATGTGCGGACTTGTCTAGAAAATTCGGTGCAATTCACGACATCTGCCAATCTCCGTAGCATTTCAGCCAGACAATCCGCAGGCGGTCGGCAGAAAAGCTTAAGCATTTATGGCAATGTGCCCTCATATTGAGTATAAGTGCAAATTTTTTTGATCGGTGGAACAGAAAAGGAGATGTGCGTGAGCGGATTGAAATGGCTTCACTTGTCCGACTTTCACTTTGGGAAAAAGCCTGAAAGCACCTATCAGCAACCATTGATCAGTAGAAAGCTTATTGAGCACATCATCAACCAGAGTGCAAAAGAAGGCCCGCCCGATCTTGTTTTCATAACAGGGGACATCGCAAATTCGGGTAAAAAAAGTGAATACGCACTTTTCAATGATCATGTAATATTTCCGCTGCTCGCGCATTTTGGCGACGACTTCGTCGACAAAATTTTTTTGGTTCCAGGCAATCACGACGTTCAACGAGACGTCGAACGAAATTTTGGGCGCAATGAGCACCTGTCACTAGATAACGGAAATTTCGAGCCCACGCCGCAGTCTAGAAATGATCGATCCGCACTCATCGAACGCTTAAAGGGCTTCATTACTGCGCCTTTTGCTAGCGAGCTTTCAGTGTTCGAGCAGGACGAAGGTGTTTATAGTAGAGAGCTGAATGTAGGCAATGAAAAGATTGGAATACTCGGAATAAATACATCCTGGCTTTGTCGGGACGGACAAGATAAAGGAAATCTCACACCCGGCGTACCCCTCGTGAGAGATGCACTTGAAAAAAGCGCCGACTGTGATCTCATGTTCGTTCTAGGGCATCACCCTATAGACTGGTACTCCCCCGATCATGCAGAGCCGATAAAGACTCTATTTGCTAGGCACAATGTGATTTATCTACACGGCCATATGCATAAAGTTTGGGGGAAGCCAGAGTATGTGAATGGCTCAGCCTTTATGACTATTCAAGCAGGTGCTTCATTCCAAGCCGGAGAGGCCAGTGTTTGGAAAAACAGCATACTATGGGGTCGGGCAGATCTAATCAGTAAGTCACTTGCACTTAAGCCATTCACGTGGAATTTCGACGAGCAAATCTGGAAGCTAAACTCCAACGGCTTTCCAGAAGAGCATCGAATTGATGATGAATGGCACTTCAATTTCCCACGATCATTTACTGCTGGAAACTTACAGGCTCCAAAAAAAATCACACCACCTGGAGGGTGGGAGGTCACCAAATTTGAGGACTTACGGAATTACAATAAGCCTATATCTGAAGATTTAGCGGTTTATTTCTTTGACGGTGCGAGCCCAACTTGGGAGGTTTCATTATCGACCTCAATTCCGAGAAGGGAGATCGTTGGTGAGGTCGTAAGTACCTACAACAAATTAATTGATAAGGCGTCTGGCATGCCGTGCGTTTGCACTTTATTGGCAGCAGGATGTGAAGGAAAAACAACCGCATTACTTCAGGCTAGCTATGAAATAATTAAAGGAAGCCCATCTAAGCGAATTCTTTACAGAAAAAATAATCTTCGACCGTTTGATGTAGATAAATTCCTCCCAGTATTGAATACTCACAATGATTGGCTCATCGTAGTTGATGAGGCAGATCAAATTGCAACGCAAATTCAAGGCTTTGCAGAGTCCGGCCTTGCTGGGTACACTGGCAAAATAGATTTTTTGCTAGCTTGCCGCGATTCAGACTGGCGATCAAACGGCGCTGACACCATTCCTTGGGGCTTCTCCTGCACTTACAAGGAAATCGTTCTGAAGGATTTGAATAAAGCAGACGCTGAAAAAATTATTCATGCCTGGGAGGCATTTGGTGATCGTGGTCTTGGTGAAGGCGGTTTGGCGAATCTAGATACTGCAAGCCGAGTTGAAAAACTGCGCTTCTTTGCGAAACAGGAGTCCAAACGTACCTCCGGCGCTTTCTTCGGCGCTCTACTGCTAAGCCGGCACAATGGCAATCTACTTGATCATGCTGGAGCAATGCTTTCTAGGCTAGACGAAGCAGAAGTTAGCTTGGGAAAAACCCTCAGAGATGCACTGGCCTATATTGCTGCCATGCATGCCGAGGGCTTCGAAAAGCTTACTTATGACGTACTAGCCGCCGCGATGGGCATGACAACATCAAAATTGAAAATTGTCGTAATTAACAAATTAGGCCAAGAAGCAGCAGCAACTGGAACGGCGACTACAGTATTTACTAGGCACAAATATATCGCCGAAGCAATTGTCGAAGTTCTAGAGGCAAAATTTGAAGTCGACACTGCTACACTATTCATTGATTTGGCGCTAGCCGCAGAGAGAGCATCAAAGACCGAACGTGTAGCGAATTTGGAATTTTGGCGTTTCAAAATGGCCGACTTCTTCTTTGAAAATAATAAAAACACTGTCGCAACCTCGCTATCACAGGCATTACTCGAAACGGATACGAGCAACTACAAGCTTCTCACGAAGCTTGCCAGTTTTTACAGGAAAGAAAAAAATCCGGATGACGCATTGGAATTATTCAGGAACTATGATGGAGCCTCCCCCGAATGCGGATTTTATTTTGAGTGGTCGCTGTGTGAATTGGAAGCACGCAACGCAGTAGAAAGTGCTACGCTGGCCCTGTTTTCAATATCTGATGAAGGTGAAGTTTCACAACTCGACATTTCAACCGTATTCAAGTCTCTCGGAGGACTTACGGAAATATTGTCTACCCTTCATAGAGACTACGCTGATGAAGTTTTTGTTAATGCTTCTGATGCCGCATGGTCTATGATAAGTATATTCGCATCAGTTCGGCCTGACCTTCAGCACGCAGGGCTCAAAATTTTTCTAAATAAAGTCGATAAAAAGCGAGCCAATCTATATAAAGGCTTGGAGGCTCATCAAGTTCTAGTCGCCCTAGCGGAGCGCCTCGGAGGCTATAAGTCACAGCTAGCCCTTCCAAATAACATCCTAGTGCAGCATCTTACGTTTGAATCTATCAAGATGCTGATCAGAAATACTTCTAAATAGACAAGATTTTTATATAAATTTAAGGTGCCCAGCCATATAAGCTAGGCACCTTTATCCAGACTACTGACAACTACTGAACATTCCCTCGCTGAATCATGATAGGCCCGCTACATCACCACACCACTCAGCAGTAAAAGACGACGCTGATCACCCAAATGGAGTGGGTTTTTACTACTTTAAGGGGGCGGGTCGTTGCCATATGAATCCCGAGTGCCGGTCTAAAGAACCGTTCGCACTAAACTTGGCCAGCACGCGTGATAGCGAACACCGACAGAGAATGGCCTGCTTAATCGAAATGTCGAACAGCAGTATTGGTTTTCAGCCGTACTCGCCCGGCGGCTTTTGGCCGTTCTCTACCGCTCATTGCCACGAAGCATGCTAATTAAATCCGATTCAATTGACTGGTCAAGTCGAATGAAAACGGGTGGTCAAAAGGAGTGCGATTTCGCATAAGCGCCACATTTTCCGTTGATCATCTCCTGCCGGCACGAAACTCTCGCGCAATGCCGGATTCGGGACTCACAATCGTTTGTGTTCAAATCAAACTCGATCATTTTGACTCCACTCTCGGTGAGCTTTGAGGTGCTCCATTTCCCGCATCCACACGCGTAAAAATCGCCGCCAATCACTTGCGTAGCTTCCGTCTGGGAGCCGGGTAGATAAGGCACTAGCCGCTTCGAATCGTGCATGCCAAGGTTGTGGGATGTGCTGGTCGAGTACGATAACGAAAAGGTGGCCATCGTTTCCCCTGAATGGGGTTTCTGGAACGCGTTCGCGCAACTCATCGATCGACATAGAGCAGGCACCACCGATTGGGTTTTGGAGATCCTGGTGATCGATGTCATCAAGCTCGGCAAGCAGTGGTTTTGCTTCTTCCGAACCAGGGCGTAAGTGTTCTAGCGTCCACAGCAGCTCGCGCCGCTTCCGCTCGCGTAGCCATAAGGTCTTTAGATCGGCTTCCAACATTGATTCCTTATCACGGTATACGTAGATCAGTTCGCGGTTCGTGTTGGCTACGCTATCAGCATAAGGGCAATTGGGTGCACCGAATTTTACTGGATGGACGCGCGCGTGAAGCGAGCATTAAAGCTTTGAATCAACTATTGGTAGTTGCGCAGATTGCTCACTCGTTTCCTCTGCGTTCGGATGCTTTTCATTTGAGGCAGCGAACGTAGCGCGGGTGTGAATCGGTCAATGACTCAGCCTATTGCCGCATCGGATCGTCATAACGTTTAGGCTAGGATGACTTAGCAGCAGCCTACTTCCTGATCACCTTTCTCGAAGCGCCTATCCATGGAAGACACGCCAGAATCAAACATTCCAGCCGATGACTCCTCCGAAGACGTGGTGACAAGAGAGTCGTTGTACGAACTAGCCTGGTCGATGCCAATGACCAAAATTGGGGAGCGATATGGTGTTTCTTCCAGCTACCTGGCTCGGATCTATTCCAGCCTGAATGTACCCCGACCGCCGGTGGGGTATTGGGCTCAGGTTGCGGCGGGCAAAGGAAAGCCACGCCCACCTCTGCCAACGGCGTTGCCAGGCACTCTCATTGCCTGGAGTCGAAATGGCACGCCTCTCAAGGTTTCACAGACCCTACCGAAAGCACCCCGGAAGCTGGGTCGGCAAAAAAATAAGATCGATGTGGAGCTACCTCGGAAACACCCATTGTTGCTGGGTATCGAAGAGCATTTCCTGAAGGTGAGGGAAAGCGAAAACGGTTATTTACGACCGACAAAACG
The DNA here is from genome assembly GCF_012932895.1 of Pseudomonas sp. KD5. Taxonomy (NCBI): domain Bacteria; kingdom Pseudomonadati; phylum Pseudomonadota; class Gammaproteobacteria; order Pseudomonadales; family Pseudomonadaceae; genus Pseudomonas; species Pseudomonas sp. KD5. The sequence continues at coordinate 152,381 of NZ_JDWJ01000001.1, forward strand.
TTCCATGGCAGATCTCATCGTGAGCCGCACCGGACTCACTCATGCCGTGGACTTTGCCAATCAGCTGTACTTGGGGCTGATGAAAAAAGGTTTCTCCGTAGCACTCTCAAATGCCGAAACATACATGAATCGTGAATCCGTGGATCACCGAGAAAAGGAGTCGAAAAGGTACGTTCATCCTTCACTCTGGAAGCCGCAGCGACCTACCGTGGTTCACATTGGTAGTTTCCAATTCGGGCTGACCATCTACGAAGTCAGTGAATACGTGCCAGTGAAGAGTGTTGGTAAGCAATACGTTCGACTGAGCTCGCTTCCTACGAGTCAACGACGATCTCCGTTTCATGATGGTTGGGTGATGAGCGATGACATGCCTACTGGCCGTCTTTGCCTGCAGGTCTACTCTCCCTACTACGGCGCAGAATGGGTACGTCGTTGGATTGAGGACAAGCCTGGCGACTTAGTCAGCAAAATTGCTGGCATCATCAAGTTGTTGATTGCCGAGGCTCCGGTGCTTGCCAACAAAGTCGAAGTCGAGCGTGAACGGAGGGAGCGCGAGCATCAGAAGTTTTTATTGGAGTGTGAGGAGAGGCGCAGACAAGAAGAGGAAAAGCGCCGACTCAAGGTGATCCAGGAAAGCCGTGATCGACTTGAGTCTGTGATTCAGACTTGGGCGAAGGTGAACAGTATCCGCGCCTTCTTCGACGACATTGAGCAATCTGCACAGAGATTGGGGGATGCCGATCGTAAAGCTGTCCTAGAGCGACTGACCAAAGCGAAAGAGTTAATCGGAGACTTGAACGCACTGAAGCATTTTGAGAGTTGGGAGCCACCAGCCCACTAAACGTTTTTGCTTTGCTTCAGAAGCAGAAATGAAATTGTCGGCGTGTTGAATATTCTGTATTTACCGAATCTCCTGCGCCAGCGTCTTACGCTGCTCGGGCCTACATAGAGGCCGCGTGTAAGCGCGAAATGTGTTTCAAACGCATCTACGGCGTGGCCACGCCATTCTGCTTAGCCAAAGACTGGCGTTGTGCAAAAACGATAGCAGTCGAGATATCCAGCGATATAGAAGCAAACGATTTCATCAGCAATGACTCCGGCAATGCCCAATCCCATTTCTCGCGCAGCATGTTCTCCACATTCGCAAGAATCGAATCGAGATCGCCTGCATCCAATCTACCAACATCCTCCAGCGCTGCCTGGGTTCGACTGAGGCTGGCGTCAATCTCAATGGCAAGGCCTGAGTTATCGCAAGATAGGCCTACATGATTGAGCAACAGACGCAGTGCATCGTTGGCATGATCACCTAGCCAGCTGATCAGATAACACTTGCTGCCCGACTCGATGATGTAGCGTTCACCGAGGCCTAATGAGACAAATGTCTTTCGAGCCTCGTCGAGCAGATCATGGGCGCCGCGATCAATAAACTGGCAGGGAGTTGTATCTGCCAGCACTGCACGCATTTCTTCACGGACGGTGTCATGCACCATTGCACCCAAGCCATCGAACTGGGGAGGAGCACCGCCGCGTGCGGCAGTAACAATAATGACCTTGGCCTGGAGATCAACGTCACGCACTTGCCATCGTCGCCCCCCAAAGATGATTCGTTGATCCTTGGTAAGCGGGCGGCTTACCGGTACTGACCCCAGGGCTTTCCCATCACACACGAGGCGAAACTCTTCATCGCTGGTGAATGCGCTGTAAAACTCATAATGGTTTATCAGACGCTCTCCAACTGTCCCTGGAAGCAGTAATCCCGAACTGTCTTGAACAATGAGTTCATGCTCTCCCAGTGACCTGAGCAGCTTTACGAAGTCGGGCTTTTCGACTTTGGAAAATGCCCCTTCGGCGATCAAGCTTTTCCATAGATCTGCAGCTGATGCGCCTCCACACTGGGCAATGATGGAAAGGATTTGCTGAACCAGGGTGGAGGCGTGAACGCCTTGGGCTCTCGGAGGTTCGAACCACCCTCGAATCAGCAGGCGAACCATGGCAATGGTCTGTACCAGGCCTTGGCGCAGTTGGTCGGAAAGGCTCGATCCATCTATGAGTGGCGACTCTTTGCAGTACGCACGCAGTACCGCATTCTCTCCTGGGCGTCTTCCCGAACGACCTAAGCGTTGACGTAGACTCGCCACCGAGGGAGGGGGGCCAATCTGCACCACCGTCTTGATGCTGCCGATGTCTATTCCGAGTTCAAGCGTAGTGGTGCAGATCGCCGATGCCGCCTGGTTGCCGGCCTTCAGTGCGTGCTCAGCTTGCTCACGTAAGTCCTTTGAAAGGCTGCCGTGATGGGGCCAGAACTCGTTGGGCGCACCGTCTTTCTCGCAGCGTCGACGCAGTTGGTCTGCGTACCATTCAACTTGCCGGCGGCTGTTCGGGAAAATCAGGTTATTGCTTCCTCGCAAAACCTTGTAGAGGTGATCGGCGATCGCAAAGTCAGGGGTTGCCTTGTTTTCCGTTTCGTCTTCATCGCCGTCCTCATCAGGGGACTGGATGGGAGTCTTTCTTAGCTCGCTCATCGGCGGTTGGATGTAACCACGGATTTGCACCTGGAGAGTCTGATTGGAGTTTTTGGACTCGATCACGGTTACCGTGTCGACGCCGGCCGGACGAAGAAACTCCGCCGCCAATCTCATATCGCCCAATGTTGCTGATAGCCCAACTCGGGGAAGGCGACGTCCTGCTACGAGCTCGACCCGGTGCATCAGGGACTGCAGCTGTTTGCCTCGCTCACTACCAATGAATGCATGGAGTTCATCAACGACGATGTAGCGCAGGTTTTGGAAAACTCCGGCCAGGCTTGAGCCTCGGTTGACAAACAATGCTTCAAGGGACTCAGGTGTGATCAATAACACACCCTCCGACGACTTCAGAAATCGATGCTTTTTGCTCGATGAGATGTCCCCGTGCCAGCCGACTACAGGTATTTCCAGTTGCTCACAAAGTCGACTCAATCTGCCCCATTGATCGTTGATCAAGGCTTTGAGTGGGCTGATGTAGAGCACAGAGCCGGGAGGGTCATTGTGGTTGAGTAAATGGGTGAGGATGGGGAGGAACGCGGCCTCGGTTTTCCCCGCCGCCGTTGCAGCGGCGATGATGACATCCTGGTCTGCGTCCACTAGAACAGGTACTGCCCATTCCTGGGCGTCACGCAAGGACGTCCAGCCTTCAGCCCAAATCCATCGCTGGATACGGGGTTCTAGCTGGTCGAAACCCGATGACTCAGAGTGAGAAGGTGGCAAGTTCATCGTCCGCGTCGACCTTCGTATCGTCTTCTCCGCCCAGATCTTTGGCTACCTCGACACCTCCCAGCAGCGTCCGCCAGTCAGCTCCCGGGTTTTGCTCCAGAATGGCCAGCAGATTGATGAACGCAGTGATAGTGGTGCGGGGTGTACGGAAGTAGGCTTCACCCATGCGCTGGTTACAGTGCGCCATAAACAATGGGAGTGCTTCGTCAGGCAGTAGATATTTTTCAGCATCGCCGCCTGCGTAGACATGACGAAGCTTCTGAAGCAATACATAGAAGTCTTCAGGGGTGAGGCTGGTTAGGCGAATAACAGGGCCCGAAAGATCAACCAACCCTGTTTTTGCGAACGAGTTTTCGGCTAGTCGCGATTGTAGGGCAGGGTAGCTGAAGAGGCCTCGGCGAGTGTCCATCAAGAACTCAGGGGTGCCACCCAAGACGAATCCAAGCCCCTCAGCCGATCCCTGCAGCGAATCATTGAGGACGCGCAGGATCTGCTCGTAGTTGGCATTGCGTGCCTGCGTGTTGGCCAGCTTGTAGAGGTTGACCAGCTCGTCGAGGCAGATCATCAGACCACCAAAACCTGCAAGCCTAACGAATCTCGATAGCAGCTTGAGCTGATCGTAGACGGAGGCGTCATCAATGATCGTTCGCACACCCAGAGCCGCACGCGCATCGGTCTTGGTGGTGAACTCACCACGCAGCCAGCGGATGGCGTCAGCCTTGAGTTGCTCATTGCCGTCCTCGAAACCTCGGTAATACGCAGCGATCACCTCAGCGAAATCGTAGCCGTTGACCATCTCGGTCAACTCAGCAAGGTGTGTATGGATGACAGTCTCACTGTCAGTACCCGCTGCCTTGGCTTCTGTTTTGGCTTGGGAGATGAATTTCTCGACGATGCCTTGCATAGCCCCACCGTCAGGCTTTGTGCGTGTCGACATGTTCTTGGCCAGCTCGGAATAGAGTGAGCGTGCCTGTCCCCCAGTGGCATGCAGCCTGCGATCGGGGTTTAAGTCAGCATGCATGGTTACGAGTTTGCGCTCCATCGCAATGGCTCGTACCAGGTTGAGAAAAAACGTCTTGCCGGCGCCGTACTCGCCAATCACGACGCGAAATGCTGAACCGCTTTCAACCAGGCGGTTAACGTCGGTGATCAGCGCATCGAGTTCGCCCACCCGGCCGACCTGAATCAAATGTTGGCCGACACGAGGAACGACGCCGGCGCGTAGCGATTGGATGACCGCGTCGCGATCCTTGGCTCTGATAGTGGTCATAAGGCTAGCTCTTCCAGAATGTCTTTATTGATCTCGATGGGATCATCACCTTCGGTGATGGGCATGTCGAAGCGGTCAAAGGCCATGTCGTTGATTTGCTCCAAAGCACCATCGAGCATTAGCTCCATGTCGCTCGCAGCGGACTCAAGTTCAGATCGACTCCACTCTGGACGTGAGACCAATAGGCGTAGGAACGCCGAATGTTCCAAGTCGAGACCCGCAACGTCGGCACTCGACGCTGAAGTCGATTCAGCATCCTCAACAAGCTGGTCAGATTCCTCAACCTGGTCATCAGTGAACACCTGAGCGAGTAGGGCGGATACCTCAGCTGTTTCTCGTTGCAATTCAGCAATTCGCTCATGATCGAGCACGAACCCTTGCTTGGCATTAACTGGGAGGGGCACCCCAGGCTCGGACTGAATGGTGTTGGCGGGTGGTATGGCGGATGCAATCCTTGCTCCGGATGCAGCACCGTGAAGATCGCTGTAGAGCAGTTGACTGTCGAGTTGCAACGCTTTGTACACTCGCTCCAGAAGCTTCACTTCAGATGTGCTGACGGTGCCATCGGCTTGTGCGAGGTGGGCCAGGAAGCTGGCAATCGCGCGCTTTGCTTCGACGGTCAATGGGTCGAGCTTTTTCTTCAAACTTGCGAGTGTTGGAGGTTGCTGAGTTTGGATTCGTAAATGCGCCTTTAGACGTTTGCGATGGGCAACACTCAGGTGACTCCATGAGTCAATGTGCTGACCCAGCATGGTGACTTCTTCATTTGAAGTATCCCCATCGGCAGATGCCACTGCACTGGCTAGGTCAAGAGTGACCGAGGCCGCGTTATAGGCCTCCGAAGCTCGTAGTGATCCGTCCTCTGGTTGGGTGTAAGGGGCCGGCGAATACACCTTCCGAACTCCAGCATTAAGGACGATGGTGTCCGCGTATTTTTAAGCGGACGCTATCGCCCTTAACGTCAGGAATTCCATGCGCCAACGAAGCTCTTATCCCAAATCGTTCAAAGCCCAGGTTGTTCAGGAATGTCTGCAACCAGGCGCGACCATCTCCGGTGTAGCCATCAGTCATGGCATCAACGCCAACGTCATTCGAAAGTGGATGCCGCTGTACCGGGATCAGCCGCCAGCGGTGCTACCTGCTTTTATTCCAGTGAAATCTACGCCAAAACGGCAGAGTGAAACGTCGGCGGTAATCGATCTGCCGTTTGGCGATCAATCGATCACAGTGAAATGGCCAACTTCTGATCCTGAAGGATGCGCCCGCTTTGTCCGTGGGCTCACGCAATGATTCGCATCGACGCCATCTGGCTCGCCACTGAGCCCATGGACATGCGTGCAGGCACTGAAACTGCGCTGGCCAGAGTGATTGGGGTGTTCGGTGCGGCGAAGCCGCACTGCGCTTATCTGTTTGCCAATCGCCGCGCTACTCGCATGAAAGTGCTGGTACATGACGGCATTGGCGTTTGGCTGGCTGCACGTCGATTGAACCAAGGCGGGTTTCATTGGCCTGGTATTCGACAAGGCTGCGAAATGGAGCTGGATAACGAGCAACTTCAGGCCTTGGTGCTCGGTCTACCTTGGCAACGCGTTGGTGCAGGCGGTGCAATCACACTGCTTTAAGAAGCTGTAATTAGCGCCTTGGCCTACTGCCGCAAGCGATCTGCTTTGGTAAAATCCACGGCATGACTTCCTCGCCCAATCTCGATCAAATGCCCCCCGAGCAACTGCGTGCATTCGCTGCGCAGTTGCTGTCGCAGGTCGAGACCATGGGCAAGACGGTCGAAACGCTGGGCAAGAAGATCAACCGCGATCAAACGGTGATCGAGAAGCTGACCCACGAGATCGCACAACTCAAGCGCTTGAAGTTTGCCAAGCGCAGCGAGCAGATGAATCCTGAGCAGGCCAGCCTGCTTGATGAGCTGATCGATACCGATATCGCGGCGATTGAGGCCGAGCTTCAAGCCTTGCAAATAGCGCCAGCGGCGACCGAGAAAAAGCAAAAGCCCAAGCGCACGGCATTGCCGTCAGAGTTCCCACGAACGTTGATCCACCACGAACCGGACAACACCCACTGCCTATGCGGCTGCGCACTCAAGCGAATCGGTGAAGATGTCAGCGAAAAGCTGGACTACATGCCGGGCGTGTTTACCGTTGAACGCCATATTCGTGGCAAGTGGGTTTGCGATGATTGCGAAGCGCTGATCCAGGCACCCGTACCGGCGCAGGTCATCGACAAGGGCATCCCGACTGCCGGATTACTTGCCCACGTCATGATCGCGAAGTTCGCTGATCATCTTCCGCTTTACCGTCAGGAATCGATTTTTGGTCGCGCCGGCTTGGCGATTCCACGCTCGACTTTAGCTCAATGGGTGGGCGTTACGGGCGTGCAGTTGCAGCCCCTGGTCGATGCCCTGCGTGACGTAGTGATCGGGCAGCAGGTCGTGCACGCGGATGAAACACCCGTGCAAATGCTTGCTCCGGGCTCGAAGAAAACCCACCGTTCTTATGTTTGGGCTTACGCCACGAGCCAATTCTGCGAAACAGCCGCTGTCGTCTACGACTTCAGCCCCAGCCGCGCCGGTGAGCATGCTCGCAACTTCCTGCAAGGCTGGAAAGGTAAGTTGGTCTGCGATGATTTTGGCGGCTACAAAGCCAGTTTCGAACTCGGCGTGACTGAAATCGGCTGCATGGCCCATGCGCGGCGCAAGTTCTTCGACCTGCACGCCACGAACAAAAGCCAGCTCGCCGAGCAGGCTCTGCGTTACATCCAGTTGCTGTACGAAATCGAGAGCGAAGTGCGCGACCTGGAGCCGGATTTACGATGCCGAATACGGCAAGAAAAAGCCGTACCCGTGATGGATAGACTGCATGCTTGGATGATCGCCCAGCGTGATCTTGTGCCCGAAGGCTCGGCTATCAGCAGAGCGCTGGATTACAGCCTGAAACGCTGGGCAGCGCTTTCACGCTACCTCGATGACGGGGCCGTACCCATTGATAATAATTGGGCAGAGAATCAGATCCGACCATGGGCTCTTGGCCGCAAGAACTGGCTCTTCGCCGGATCGCTACGCAGCGGAAAACGGGCGGCGGCGATCATGAGCTTGATCCAGTCGGCGCGGCTCAACGGGCATGATCCGTATGCCTATTTGAAGGACATCCTCACGCGCCTGCCGACGCAGCTGGCTAGTGAGATTTCCGAGTTGCTACCGCACAGATGGACGCGAGCGTAATCAAAAAGCTTAACCGCTACGCGGCAAGCTCAACGTAGCTAGACTCCCCACCTCCAGTCGCGCCTGACAACCAGCCCCATACGAACATCAGAGTGGTACGTCCTGCGTGATCAACGCCTACCGTGCCACGAGACCAGCCAGCAAGAATCTCACCATCCGTAGTTAAACAATGATAAAGAAGCTCAATGGTATCGGGGCCAGTCACGCGTCCGACTTGATGACCCATGCGGATCCGGCCACCTTGGTAAGTACCCCAAATGGAATCTTCTTCGACATGGTAGTGAAATACTGTGCCGGCACCGGATAGCCCGTGAGCGTTACCCGCTACCGTAAATCGGCGATTGTTCAAACGTTCCCTGATTTGAGCAAGGGGGATTTCCATAAAATGTCGCGTCCTTTTAGTCGAGATGTTCCATTACAGTCTTCGATGATCTTAAGCCATTTTGTCGTGCCTGATGAGAGGTCTGCTTGCCTATCCCTGGAGCCGCAACTCACGACGAGAAAACGCAAGATGTGTTCACCGCCCGCTTACGGTTGGGTCACGAACAATGCAATTTGGTCTTCGGCTTTCGGTGTTTTGCTGCCTGCCAGAACGTCAGGTTCCATACCAATATGGAGTGACTCCAGCGCGCGGGCAAGTGCCAGTACTTTGTCGCGAGACAACGCCCCTGCGCTCTTGAACCGTCCAGCGAGTTCGCCAAAACTCATGGCAATCAGGTCATCACCGATCCTGTGTTGAAGATCGTCCAATTCTGCACGGGCCGGCGCCGGCCATAGCGTGACAGGAAGCTGCAAAAGGCCCTCCAGCGCTTCTGCGTTTTCAGCGTTTCTCCCCAGATAGCGGCTATAGGGTTCCAACTCGCTGGTGCAAAGCTCAACAATCAATTGCAGGTTTTTACGCGTTCCTGACGTAGCCATGACATCAGGAAGATCCCCCAGGTTAACTGCGGGTGCCATTAATACTGCGGAGGCCGGTCGATAGCTTGCTTTAAGCTTGGTCTTGTTTTGCGCGAGGATTAGACCGGTAGGGTGGGTACTCGCGTACTTGAGTTTGAACAATGCAGCGAAGACTTCCTTACACCGAGTTACCGGGGTGCGCTTGCTGATGTTGGGGTCGGCTAGTGCCCATGCCAATGCCCAGTTGGCATCAAGTGGCCGTTTGTTTGCGGCGTGTTGCCCTAACCCTATGCGCAGTGGAAGCGGCATTTCGTAGCTGTAAGCAACGGCATCAGGAGGTGGGCCAAGGTAAAGGTTAGGATTGAGCGCTTGATTGCTCAGGTAGTCCAGAAAGCCCTCCGCGTATCCCCTGAACGATCGATTGTCCCCATAGATATCTAGCAGCCGTTGGACTTCTTTGGTGATCAGAGGAATCTCGGCCTTCACCTGCGGATCGCTTACTGCATCAACGAGTGCACGGCGCTCAAGGCCATAAAAAAATAAGAAGACATAGCCGGTGTCTGCCAGCGGATCACGACGTCCGCCTTCTAGCCACTGCAGGTATCCGCGCCGAGCTTCTGGCGAAATGGAGTGAAAACTCGGCCAGTAGGGCATCAGCCGCTCTTCGATATCAACGTACGATTTGGTTATCCGCAGTTTGGGATTGATCAGTGATGGTTCTTGCGCATCGTATCGACCCAGTGCGCTTCCTACATAGAGCATTCCACCGGGAAGTGAAAAACCAGACACAGTGACCGATTCGCCCGCCGGAACCCAGCGGGTATCGGATTTCTGCTTGCTTGCATCTGGAATTTTAAAGGACGCTGAAGGGGGGGAGCCGAGTTGGACGGTAAAAAAATCGGAGGGTTCTTCAGACATATTGCTCGACGCAACCTCATGCATGGAGAAGGTCACGTCTTTACTGCGCGGCTCCCGCAGGTGCGTTGTCGCTGAAGCAGACCTTTGAATCTGTTCAAGCTGTCGTTTAGTGCGAGTGGCTAACAACCACATTATGGCGACGATGCAAGCGACGATGCCAATAGCGATCCACGCATTCTTCGGGATCGAAGCGAATGCACCAAAAGCCAGTGCAAAAATGATCAGGATGCCGGTGCCGGTCGAGTTTTTTGCCTTCTTCCTTGCCATGAGTATTTCAACCTTGAAAGGTGGGGGCTGGCGCAATGGCGGTATCCGATAAATGCATCTCTAGAACTATGGACTACCCAGCGCTACTGATCGGAAAAAATGCCCATCAACGAACCCTACAGCGCTAGCTGTCACAGTCACTCCAGTGATCGAAAGCTTAGACCATGGATGTTTTGTCTACCGGGATACGTTGTTCAAACCAGTGATAGAGAAGTTCGGTTGACCTGAGCAGCCATGAACTCGGGGGCACGTAATAGGCCGGATGATTGAGGAAGCGTCCGGGTATGCCCAAGCTCCAGCCTATCGCAGCTCTGTCGTTTACACAGAGTTAGGCGGTAGAGCGGAACCTATTTTTTCTTTGCTCCGATCGCGTCAACAGAAATATTTTTTCAGAAGACCCCTTGAAAAAATTTTTGAGCGACGGATCTTTTAATTTGAGAGCAACAGAAAAGCAGCGATCTCGGCGCTCCTCCTTCCGCCGTTCCTGCTGACGAAACGGTGTGAGTTTTTGCTTTAGCAGTGCTTCTGCTTCTGGCTTTTTTCCTGCGATTTATCCTGCTGACGCTGACGTATGGCCTGCCTTATGGGCATAGCAAAATCGCCACTTCGCGGCGTAAGCCGCTGCTTCCCCGTTTGATTTCAAACAACGAGTCATTTTTTTAAAAAATACCCGTGTCGGACAACTTTCACGTGCGCGGAGTCTCGTATGAATCGGAGAGAGCAGATGGAAGATGAGTTGGAGATTAAGATTTGGCGCACAGCTCAGCAGGCATGTGACGCGCCAGCGTTTGTGCGATTGGTTGAAGAGGCTGTCGGTAGTTTCAAGAGAGATCCTGGGTTCGATCCTAGCGTGCGGCTGCACGCGTCAGGGATTGGCACTGAGAGCGTCAGGGTGCTGCGTGACGTGATGAAACGTCGTGATATCTATGCAGGCCCATCTGCCGACTACGTCGAGCTTAGGTCTCGTCTGAGAATGCATTTGCGCAACCAATTGCAATTGCACCTCATGAAGGTTGGTCTTGCCACAGATGAAGTGAAAGCGGATCAGTTGGGTCGAGATCTAGGGCTGTGATTTCAACCAGCCAAAAGTCGGTGCATGAGCTCAAGCTTTGGAAAGCAAAGCCAACATAGGACAATTCCCTAAAAACAGTTCCATTGACGGCGGATGAGCGCGCGATTGTGGAAGGCGATTTAGAGAAGCTAGACGGCCTAATTAAAAACTTAACAACGTGCCAGCTTTGGATAACAGAACACCCTGTGAGATCGAATCTAGAAAGGGCAGGACATGAGCGTTTCTAAATGAAGGCTTGGCAAACAGGGGGAGCCCATTCACGTATTCGAGAGTACACCTTCCGATTTCGTTGGACTGCGTGATTTCTGCTTACCAGAACAGCATCCTCAATGCCAATGCGATCACGACTATATTGAAAACTGACTCCATCCATTGGTCGCCCTTCTTTAACGCAAACTTCGCGCCGGCATTTGCACCCAATAGCGTGCCAATAACCAGACACCATCCGTACTGCCAGTTAATGATGCCGCTGACGCCGAAAATTATTAGTGAGCCCACGGAGAGGACGAGCCCGCCGACTTTGCGGGTACCCACCGATTCGCTAATGGTTTTTCTGAAAAAGATAATGAATAAATACGTCGAGAGTTTGGCTTGTCCACCCAATAACCCGCCGATCATTCCTACTGGGATGAAAAGAATATAGCCAAACAGACGCCTGATCGCTGAGGGAGGTGTTTCGCCGTTACGAGGCTTTTTTATAAGCGACAGTGCGACTAGCAGCAGTGTCAGCCCGCCAATTACTTTGTGCAGCAGCGCGGGGTCTATTCGAAGAAGAAGGCTCGCTCCTCCAAGAGCCCCGGCCAGCCCAAGTACCGCTGCCGGAACGGCCAACGCATAATCGACCTTTCCCTGATTATGGAAGTGCCGCAGTCCGGCAACCATAGTGCCTACCGAAGCCAGGCGCGCTGTGGCGATCGACGACTGAGGCGGAATCCCCAACCAGATCATCACTGGGACGGTTAAAAATACACTCCCACCCGTGTTGGTTCCGACGAATCCCGTTATTATTCCGAGGAAAACCAGACCGACGCCTGTCAACCACTCATGGCCCATCATGTTGAGGTGCTCGCATAAGATTCAAGTTCGCGGTTTATTCGCTCAAGTAAGCAGGGTCTATCCAGTGATAGCAATTTTTGTTTCGGGAATTGGCGGTCACATGAAGCTTTGCGGTATGTACGAAGCTGTACTCGCCGATAATCGGGCGCCGTCGGTCAAAGGCGTCGCCCAGCTCTTTCGAAACGATGCTGCTGAGCTTTAAGACTTTCGAGGCTTTACCGCTGCAAAGTATTGAGTTGAAGTGCAGATTAGTAATCAGAAGACATGTTTCGGTGATGCCGCATCGTTCGCCGATGCCATTGACCGTGCAGGAAATAAAAGTAGCGCCTGCCTCTATGGAGGCTAAGGTATTCGCCATCGCCAAACCTCTGTCGTCATGGAAGTGCACTTCGAGATCAATGTCAGATAATGATTGCCTGATTAGTTTAATAGTGGCCTGAACCTTGAAAGGATCGCAAACCCCTAATGAATCTGCATAGCAAATTCGATCCGCACCGGCAGCTTTAGCAATTTTAAACGTCTCAATCAAATCATCAGATGGCGTCCTGGAAGCGTCCTCAATAGTGTAGCGAACTTTCAGGCCGAGTGATTTTGCATACAGCACACTTCGTTTAATTAGATCTTGTATCTGTGCTTTTGATTTTCTAATGCGATACTTCTGTGACGTTTCATTGATGCCTGCAAATATTCCTATCCAGTTTGCCCCTGTCGCCGCAACGGCATCAATGTCGTCTTGGTGAGCGCGGGAGTGTGCGAGTATGTTTTTGGCGATTTTTGATTTTACAAGAGCGGTGACTCTGTCGAACTCTTGTTTCGACGCGTACGGGTGGCCTGCTTCGATAAAGTCGATACCCGCGTCCGCGAGTGCGTAGGCTATGGTCAAGGTCGATTTGGTTGTGAGTTTAACCCCTGGGGCTTGATTTCCTTCGCGCAGCGTAGAATCGACGAGCGTTATAAAAGTCATAAAATACAATCCATTGCCTTAAAGGGGTTATACGGCTTTTGAGCGCTCGATTGATTTATAGAGTGAGGTATATGAAAGTAGTTTTTCTTCATTAACCTCTACGCCTAATCCTGGCTTATCGATGGAAAGTGTAACTTGACCATCACGAAATGAGTAGCAACTCTCGTCAATTATATCGTCTGCAAATCTCTCAGTAGGGCACCCGTATCCTGTGGTTGCTACATTTTTTAGCGTAGAAACAAAATGATGAAGGGCAGCGGTGCCAATACCAAATGGATGCATACTACCGGTGCTCACTTGCAAATCGGCGATCTCCGCCGCGGCGCATAAGCGGCGAGAGGCTAATATGCCACCGGACTTGAATGGTTTCAGGCAGATTACATGCGCGGCGTTAAGATGAATTATCTCCTTGAGATCTCTGGCATTGAAAACGCTTTCATCGGCAATGATAGGGGTGCAGACATTGCGTTTGACCTCGGCCAAGCCGGCGATATCGTGGCCAGGTGTTGGTTGCTCGACAGCAAAAACGCCGTGCTGTTCTATGCGCTTTATAAACTGAATAGCGGTGGAAATGTCATAGGCACAGTTGGGGTCTACTTCCAACTCAAAGTCATCTCCTAAAGCTTGCCTGACAGATTTAAAACAGGTGTAATCGTCTTTCAATACGCCGGATCCCTTGAGTGTCAGTCGCTCGTAACCAAGCCCCTGTAATTCAAGAGCACGTTCAGTGACGACTTTCGCGCAAGCAAACGGCAGGCTGCGGCTTACCTTGTAGCTAAGTGCATGCGCTCCTCCTAACAAGTTGCAGACTGGAACGCCGTATGCTTTTCCCGCAAGATCTAGAAGTGCATGATCTATCGCGCATTTGGCAAAAAGATGGCCTTTAATTACGCTATCGAGTTCATTCATTATTATTTCAAACATGCACGGATTTTTACCGATTATTGCTGGGCATAAATAATTTTCCAATACCGCCAGCATCGTTTCGGGAGTGTCACCCTGCGCAGGATACCCTCTCGATATAATCCCCGACTCTCCCCATCCAACCAGCCCCGTATTTGTCGTCACCCTCAAGACTACATGTCGACCTTTGGCGGTTATATTGGTTGCGGTTTGATAAGGACTTTTATATGGCACTTCTGTTAAGAAAACTTCAGCTTTAGCAATGAGCATGGGGTAACTTCCTGTTGGCGACCATCGATATTGGAAAGCGAGGTGAATGTACTTGGTTCACTGCGCCAGTATCAAGCCCCGAAAATAAGGCGATCCAACCATCAACATGAAGTAAATTTCATACTGCTCCATATTGACTTTCTTGAGATTGATGATCATTTGCTATTCGCTATTGAATTCAAAGCAATTTTATTTATTACACTTTTCGCACACGATTGGTTGTTAACAGTTTTTTCCACTTATTTATAACTTTGAACGATTTCGCGCCAGCTAGATTATCGAAATATAGTCTAAGGAAGATCTGAGGTATGTTGGTGCGTACTAAAAACTGCCCACACACGCCCACTACACTTTACTAGGGTAGTTTTCGGTCTGCGGTAACAGCTGGAACATAGTTAGGGGCGCTGGGGCAGGGGAAGCAGTGGCATGAATTAAATTTTCGGTTCCCGATTGATTTTCTACTCCACATAAACGGCGATATGAGCGAGGGTGTGATGAGTATGATCGAGTCGCTGGTGCTCAACGTTCATGTCTACAGATGAAGCCTTTTCTGATTTAGCTGGCGTTCCAGGTGATTTTAAGGCGTTAGGACGTCGGATCCGTGCGCAGGTTTATCGGCGCACTGGTATCCCGGTCGGCGTTGGGATCTCTAGTACGAAAACCCTCAGTAAGCTCGCCAATCATGCAGCCAAAAAATGGCAATCGCAGAGCGATGGAGTCGTCGACCTTCGCGATCAAACCCAGCGCAACTGGGTGCTGAAGAAATGCTCGGTCTCGGATGTTTAGGGTGTGGGACGGAAGATGATGCTTCACCTTGAAGGCATGGGCATCAAGACCGCCTGGGATCTCTCCAAAACCGATCCCTGGATGTTACGCAAAAAAATCAGCGTGGTGATCGAGAAAACTGCGCGTGAGTTGGCCGGCACGCCATGCCTGGAGCTCGATGAACCTGATCCACCGAAACAAGAGATTTGCTGTTCCCGAATGTTTGGCAAGCGCCTCACCGATATCGCACCCATCAAAGAAGCTGTGGCCACCTACATGCAACGTGCGACTGAAAAGCTCCGAGCCCGACACTCGCTGTGCAAGAAGATTCGGGTCAGCATACGTAACGGCATTCTCTTCACCTCCGAACGACTCGATGATCCCTTTGACAACTCGAAACTCACTGGCAATTCGTTTGCGTGTAGCCTCAATGACCCTGTCCTTGTTCCGCTCGAATTCTGTACGTACAAGCTCGGGTACTAGGAGCTTAATTACTCCTTCTTCGACCAGATGCTCTAGGGCAGTGAGCATTGGTAATTCTGCTTTTTGGGATGAAATATCCAGCCACACGCAGGTGTCGAGCATTACTAAATGCATAAAAATCCTTTTTTGATCCCTTGGCTAGACTTGGAGTCGGGCAGCCCCCGATAATGGCCTATCAATATGAAGGAGACAACGATGTCGAAACTCGCCGAATTCCGTCAATTAGAAAAACACCTCGCTGAACAGCTTCAGGCGCTCGAAGCCCTGAAAGACGACGCTGGCCTCAAGAAAGAAATAGAATTTGAAACCAAGCTGCGTGCTCTGCTTGCCGAGTACAGCTACAGCCTGCCGAAAGTGATCGCTCTGCTTGATCCTCAAGCTGGTCGTCGCGCTCCAGCCGTTGAGTCCAAAGCCGGCAGCCGCAAGCCGCGCCAGGTAAAGGTTTATAAAAACCCACACACTGGCGAAGTAGTCGAAACGAAAGGCGGCAATCACAAGACTTTGAAGGAGTGGAAAGCACAGCACGGCGCTGCGACCGTTGAGTCCTGGCTGACCAAGTGATCTTGGTTTGAGTACAAAGGGCCCCTTAGGGCCCTTTTTTGTTTATGCAGTAGGACTGTGCTATGTCGGCCGTTGAAGTCGTAAAGGCAAGAGGTGGGTCATGAAAGTGGATTTTTTTGAAAATGGGCTGTGTTTTTACTGCGATTTAGCACAACGAGAACTTCAGGAATTTGCGGATTTCCACTTTCGGACTGAAAAGCTATGGCGCCGTGAGGATGAAATTCTTCAGGAGGAAATCGAAGGGATTCTTGAAAAATATCCAAAAGCCAACCAAGAGGATATCGTCGATTCCTACGCTTGGGATTTACATCTCAATCAATACAAATATCCCGATATACATCGGTCGACTCTCGTTATCTCCATCTATATCTTCATCGAGGATCAGCTGAATGGTCTTTGCGAAACCCTGGCTACTTCGATGAGTACACCTCTCAAGCTCACGGATTTGAGTGGGCAGGGCATAGAGCGAGCGTGCTTATTCCTGTCGAAGGTCGCAGGGTTTGATCTTGGCGGGGTTTCAGGCTTGTCATTCGTGAAAGAGGTAAATCGCCTACGGAATAAAATGGTGCACGCAGGCGGGGTTTTAGCTGCAGATGGTAACGACAGGCTCAATAGGTTTGTGCAAGGCACAGTGGGTTTGCGGGGTGAGCCAGGCCATCGTGTACATATTCATCAAGACTTCATCACTCATTTCATAGCTGAGCTTGGGACATTTTTTGATGAGTTAGACATCGAGGTTCAAAAATTCATGGCTCGGTTTGGAGCTGCGGGAGCAACGTAGCCATTAATACGTTGATTAAAAAAGCTCCCAGCACCTTCGCACTGACGTGGCGATTTCCTCCGTGAAAGAGGACAGCGTAGCAAAAAGGACAGGAAAGCCTGGCACGGCTCCGACACCGTCGAGTCCTGGCTGACCAAGTGATCTTAATTTGAGTGCAAATAAAGGGCCCAGTCGAGGCCCTTTTTTGGACATTGGAGCCTGTCATAGCTTTGATTGCTTGCTCGCAAACCGGAGCTTCTGTTCCGGATTCTCAGGTATCAATGCTTGCAGAGTTAACAGAGAATTTTGTGCCCGGCCTCAGTTAACACCCACAGTCCTTTCTCGAAGTCGGTCTCTTTGAGCAGCATGTAATCGCCGTCGAACGTGGACACCACAAACACGCCGAAACCGGCTTCGGTAAGTGGGCGGATTACCGAGAGGATGATGCCTGTCTCATCGAAGGCGAACGGGCCCACGAACTGAAAGCACCTCCAGTCTCGATCAACCTTTATTCCTTCAGGTACCCGTGATTGCAAGCATACGATTGACAGCTCCTCAGACGAGCGTGAGATGCTGACGAATCCTGCGCCATCTGCCCAGGATGGAAGCTTTTCGTCCCCGGGGAGGCGGGAAATACTGTAGGTGTGGGGCAATACTTTCAGATTGATGCTTTTTGCGAATTGCATGCGGTTCCTTAAGATTTATGACGCGACCGTCTACCGTTGGTAATTGCCAACCTGTAGGAGTTTTGAGATCAGCTAGCACCAGTTGCTAAACGCTTGTCGCTAAGCACCAAGCCAATTCCTCCTAACACTGCCAACGATGTCAGTGCTAAGCGAACGGTGAGGTGCTCACCCAGGATGAGTACCCCAGCGAGAGACGCTAAGACAGGAACGCTCAGTTGGATGGTTGCTGCTCGGAATGATGAAAGCGAGCGTATCGCCGAGTACCAGATCGCATAACCAACACCTGAGGCAATCGTCCCAGACGCGACCGCACAAAGAGCTCCCAAAAAATCGATCGAAAAGTCATTAACGAAGGGGATCGAAGCTAGGAGCATCATAGGTACGGCTCGCAAGAAATTTCCTGTTGTCGATGCGAGTGGATCATTCGATTGCTTGCCAATTAGGGAGTAGCCGGCCCATGCAACGCCTGACAACAGCATAATCCCAGCGCTACCAAGCGCAGGCGCGCTTGTTCCGGGTAATAACAAGGCCACAAGACCTCCAATCGCAAGAAGTAGCCCTGCAATTGCGACTCCTTGCATCCTCTCGCCTTTGTAGTACCCGTAACCAAGCATGGTGAGTTGTACTGCGCCGAACAACAATAGTGCGCCAGTTCCTGTTTCCAAGTTCAAATATGCGTATGAAAAAGCAAACGCATAGGCGAAAAGAGTGAAAGCACCAAACCAGGTTCCTGAGGGGTGGGAATTAGTACCTTTAATCGCTAGGAGCCCCCAAAGCATGATAGCTCCGCTCACTAGGCGTATAAGTGTAAAGGAAGTAGGATCAATTTCTGTATGACGTAGTGCGAGCCGGCAAAGTACCGAGTTGGCTGCAAAAGCTAGCATTGCTAAAGTAGTCAACAGGACTACTTTTTTGGCGCCTTTGAATTGCGGTATATCAAGTATGTGCTGTGACACTAGCTGTTCCCCACAGTACGTATAGGTTACTACAGACTTGTAACGTTACCTCGAGCTTGGGGTGTCCAGCTGCTGCGAACCAGAAGCAGTTACTCAAGTCCAGCGAAATTCATGAAATATATGGTCGGTGCTATGATTAAGGCTACCGTTCAGTTGGTAGGCTTGCAACAGAATTATCTAAGATTGTGGAGTCGACTCCCTCTATTCGTAGTCTTTTTTTTGCTCTGTATCTGGGGGGCCATGAGGCAAGCAAAAAATCTCTGTCACTGGCGGGGGCAGGGAGAGGGGGCAGGGAGCTCAATCAAATCAAGGCTGCACGTCTATGTCCCCTGATCGCAGTCGGTGGGAAGCCAAATCTATCTCGAAATCTGACAGCAAATTGAGACGGCGTCTGGTAGCCCACGGAAAGTGCTATCTGCATCACCGGCTGAGCTGTCGATTGGAGCAGCTGCAGGGCAAATGACATACGAGCATCGATCAGCAGGTTGCTTAAGTTAGTACCTTCCTCAGCCAATCTGCGACGCATTGTGGCCTCGCTCATCGCAAAGGATGACGCAACGGCTTCGGCGCTCCATTCACTAGCTAGATCTTTTCCGATGAGCCGTCTGACTTTGACCGCCATTGTCAGGGCTCCTGATTGCTCAAGTCGGCCTCCGTTTACGCCGATCCATACCAAAAGCTCCTGCAAGCGATGGCGAGCAATCATGGTCGGGATTGTGCTGTCCTCCACCGCCTGAATTGCACGGTGTAGCGATACCGCAAAATCTGCGGTATCGCTTCTCATTGGGAGGGCATGTTTAATGGCTGGCAAATCCAAGTTGGATTCGGCGCATAAGGCGATTAGCGTTTCATCCCACGCCAGCCATTGGGCTCGGTAACTGCCGTCCTCCGCTAATTTGTTGGTGATATCGAGCGATTGCCCCCCAGCTACAACGATCGCTTCACCTGCGCGGATCAAATACTCTCCTCCGGGCCACCGAACCGCTTTCATGCCTTTTTCAACGAAAATCAGCACAGGGCTTTCAATATACAAACGCTTGAACTCCAGATTCTGTTGCTGGAGAACGACTCCTGCTGTCCCGACTCCGGGTCGAGTAATGATGTGCAGAGCCCGGTAGGAGTCGTAAGCGTTCGTCATCGACATTAGCGGTTGCCTTGTACCGTGAGTGTTGCTTTGCCAAGCGAACTGCCCAGCACCATAAACCCGAGCATCGCCGGTGTGGCAGTAGGTGGTAATTCGAGCTTATCGACTTTCAGGGCATTAACCGTGATGAGGAAATTGTGTGTCTGTCCTTCAGGCGGACAGGCTCCAAGGTAACCAGGCATACCGCTATCGCCCTTAACCTCAAGCGTGCCGGCTGGAAGTTTGCCTCCAGAGCTGCCCGCGCCTTCCTTTAGCTCATTTACATTTCCGGGTACGTTCGCCAGTACCCAGTGCCACCAGCCTGATCCGGTAGGTGCGTCGGGATCATACATAGTCACCACATAGCTCTTCGTACCTTGCGGAGCGCCGCTCCAGGATATTTGAGGGGAAAGATTTTTGCCGTTGCAGCCGAACGCATTGGCGAACTGGGCCTGTTGAAGATGTCCGTTCAATGGGCTGCTGCTTTGCACCTTGAACTCTTGGGCTTGAGTAATGCCTGCGGCCAACGAAAGCGCCAAGATGCCAGCGACTAGAAATGATTTTTTCATACCGACTCCGATGTGGTTGGAGTTGATATTCTGCGGTGCCAGCCACTCCTTGCCCGTTTGCCGCCGCTCGAATTTGATTGCAATCCAGTCAATTTGGGCGAACCGCAATATTATTAAAGAGGCGATGCACTAACTCAGCGCTATTGCTCCTTCATTGCTTGGATACTCGCCAGCCCCTTTATCAGAGCTGCGGAAGTCGTCTGAATGTGATGAATCAACAACTCACTGGCCTTGGTCGCATCTTTTGCTAAGGCTGCATCGAGGAGCCTCCTGTGTTCATCACCGATATCCCTATTCTTGGCAGTCATTGCTATCGACATCGCCCGATAGCGCGCCGTTTGTTCGAATAGCATTGCTCGCATTCGCAACAGCCAGGTGTTTGGGCAAGCGCTGACCAGTGCTTCGTGAAACGCCTCATGCGCTGTATTCCAGGCGTCAGCTTCGTATTGGTCGATGGTGTCAGGCCCTGCAATCCTCGAAAGACAGTGGTAGGCCGAAACCAATCCTGACTCCCAGGTGACATTGCCGTTTTCGATGGAGTGGCGAAGGCAGCTCGCTTCTATCTCAATTCGGGCCTGCGTGAGGTCGTTCAGATCCGCCAGCGAAACAGCTGAAATTCGAAATCCTTTTTGAGGTTCGGCTATGACAAGCCCCTCGGCAGTCATTCTGGACAAGGCCTCTCTCACTGCGCCTGCGCTGGCTTCGTACTGTCCAGATAGCTCCTTGACGTTGACTCTACTTCCAGGCGGCAACACGCAGGACAAAACGTCTCTGCGTAGGCGTTCGTATGTCGCCTGAGTGAGACTCTTGGCCGCGCTTTCTACCATTACCTGCCTCTCAAGACTAAAATATTGTTTATTGAAAAAAATATATTTTATGTCATAAGATGGATTTTCTCAATTATCAAGAGGGTCGCTGATTGCTCGGACTGCCCCCCTCAGGGCTTTCATCGGACTAAAGCGCTCACAGAACACACATTCCACTGCGATTGAGGCTGCGCTTCCTTCAACGGCCTCCATTAACGTTCGTTGTTTTTTTAGAAGACAGTCGAGGTAGTAATGAAGCTTTGTCGTTTTGGCCCACCAGGCAAGGAGCGTCCAGGTTTACTGGACACCGATGGTCGGATCCGCGATCTCTCTGCGCATGTCACCGATATCGATGCTTCGGTACTGGCCCCTGCAGCTCTTGCTGAACTATCTAAGTTAGATGTCGCTGGATTGCCGGTGGTAGAGGAGGGCGTTCGGTACGGAGTACCCGTGGCCCAAGTGCGTAAATTTATCGCTATTGGACTCAACTACCGAGATCATGCTGAAGAAGCTGGCATGGCGATTCCCACCGAACCCATCATCTTTCATAAAGCCATCAGCTGCCTCTCTGGGCCGGATGACGACATCGTCCAGCCTCCGCATTCAACAAAGCTTGATTGGGAGCTTGAGCTGGGGGTAGTGATTGGAAGTGAGGCTCAATACGTGTCCGAAGCCAATGCTCTGGACTACGTCGCTGGTTACTGCGTGGTGAACGATGTTTCTGAGCGGGCTTTCCAGATGCAAAGTTCACAATGGGATAAAGGCAAGGGATGTGACACTTTCGGGCCGATAGGGCCTTGGTTGGTGACCCGAGACGAAGTTGCGGATCCGCAGAATCTGGACATGTGGCTTGACGTAAATGGCGAGCGACGCCAAATCGGAAACTCAAAAACGATGATTTTTTCTGTTGCGCAGATCGTGTCCTACTGCAGTCGGTACATGACATTGCAGCCCGGTGACGTAATTTGCACAGGAACTCCTCCGGGGGTGGGCATGGGGATGAAACCGGAGCCCCAGTGGCTACACCCCGGCGACCAGATCCATTTATGGATTGACGGTCTGGGAGAGCAACGGCAGAAGGTTGTGCCAGCCAGGTAATCTGTAACTCGGCAAATGAGCGTCTCCCAGTGGAGACGCTTGCTGATATTGGAATTTGTCTGGCACGTCATGATCCCAGACCTAAATCGAATACGCTGGCTCCCAGCATGATGGCTGCGACGATTCCGACGATCGAGAATGCCTGTTGTAAACGAGGAATGGCCAGCTTGTGAGCTAGCTGCCTTCCCGCGATCAACCCTAAAACCGCACCGGCAGCAAACGGTACTGCTGCTTGCCAATACATGACGCCGCTAATAGCGGCTGCAATCACTCCGCCGATTGAAACCGAGGCGATCACCGCAAGTGAAGTTGCGACAATACTTTTCATTTCCAGATTGGTGTATCGCGTAAGGGCCGGAATGATGACAAATCCTCCTCCGACACCCAGCAAGCCTGACAGTAAGCCTGACGTGAAACCGGTTAGTGCCAATACTCGAGCACAGGGCAGCGTCCAGCGTAACCGCCCCTTTGCCGGATTGAGTACGCAGGGCAACACCTCGCGTCGTGGAGTGGCAACGCCATTACGGATTTCCCGACTTGCATTGCGCAACATGCGTACGCTTGCGTACACGAGAACTAACGAAAAC
Source organism: Pseudomonas sp. KD5 (assembly GCF_012932895.1). Classification (NCBI taxonomy): domain Bacteria; kingdom Pseudomonadati; phylum Pseudomonadota; class Gammaproteobacteria; order Pseudomonadales; family Pseudomonadaceae; genus Pseudomonas; species Pseudomonas sp. KD5. Next base: position 174,875 of record NZ_JDWJ01000001.1, read on the forward strand.
ACCAACGCGAGAGGCTTGTTTGGAATGCGCTGAGCCAGGTGTAAGCCTAGCGGCGCAGCCACAATTCCAATCGACGATATGAAGGCTGCTGCTTTATATCGAACGACGCCTTGCTTCAATCCGAGCACAGCTCCGACGCCGGAAGCTAAAGCCACTGCTAGCAGCCCGACGGGTGCCGCCTGAGTCATTGATAAACCTAGACCGAAAACCAATACAGGAATGGCGAGGATTCCCCCGCCTGCACCGGTCATGGCCAAAACACCTCCAATGACCGCGCCAAGAACGACGGCCAGCATGCTGTGCTCATCCATATTTTAATGCTCCGCCTGACTTACTTCCGTGTCAGCGAACCATTCACGTCCTTTCAGCATGCAATGCCAGTAGAACGGCGGGAGAATTCTCTCTTTAAGAAACCAGCTCAAACGAGAGGGTCTGCGCCCATCCAGAAACCAGGTGGCAAACGTCGGCGCTAGCTTTCCGCCATAGAGAAACTCGGCCAAGACAACCTTTCCACGCTCAACCGTCAGAGGGCAGGAGCCATAGCCGTTATACGCAGCTTGATGCTGTTTCATCCCTAGGTTAACCAAGACATTGTTCGCTACGACCGGCGCTTGTTTACGTGCAGCCGCCATGGTTTTCGCATTTGTGGTATTCACCACATCTCCTAGCGCCCAAACATTGGAAAATTTGCGGTGAGCCAAGGTCGTCGGATCTACGTCGATCCAGCCCGCCTCATCCACTAGCGGGCTTGAGCGAATAAAGTCTGGAGCAACCTGCGGAGGCACGACGTGAAGGAGGTCAAACGACTCAATCACGGTCTGGGTGTTTCCATCTTTATCGGTACGTTCGAAAGTCGCCTGTTTGTTGGGGCCATCCACGGCGACCAGCTTGTGGCAGAATTTCAAGTCGACCGCATATTTTTCCATGTACGCCATGAGGGCTGGGACGTAGTCGGCGACGCCGAATAGCACACCGCCGGAATTAAGAAATTGCGTTTTTATCTGCGCCTGGCGATCGTTTTTCAACCAGTGATCGCATGAGAGATAGAGCGCTTTCTGAGGCGCACCCGCACACTTGATTGGCATTGGCGGCTGCGTAAAGAGGGCCTTGCCTGATTGGAGTTCCTGGACAAGCTTCCAAGTGTAAGGCGCAAGATCGTAGCGATAATTAGAGGTTACGCCATTGGAGCCTAATGTCTCAGTCAGTCCTTTGATAGCCGACCAATCGAGCTTCAAGCCTGGGCAGACGACAAGCTGGTCGTACTGAATAACTCTCCCTCCATCGAGGACGACTGCGTTGGCCTGTGGGTCGAAAGCAGTTACCGCTGCTTTGATCCACGTCACGCCTCGAGGCATGACAGATGCCATAGTCCTTACAGTAGATTCAGCCTCGAAGATGCCTCCGCCGACCATAGTCCACCCAGGTTGATAGTAGTGCGCATCAGCAGGGTCGATTAGTGCGATATCCAGATTCGGTTCTCGTGACTTCAGGCTGGCTGCGGTGGCAATGCCTGCAGAGCCGGCACCAACAATGACGATCTGGTGATGAGTCGTAGCCATGGCATTAGCGGTGCGCCCACCATTGCTGATTCTGCGTGCAAGTGAAGAAACATCCACCTGTGCGCTTTTGGTTTTTTCGAGAATGGCGGACAGACTCTGCTTGCCTGCCTCAGAGAGCGCCCACAGCATCGCTGACCGGGTGCCAGTTCTACAGTAGGCAACCACAGGTCTCGACGCTTCCTTTAAAATTGCGACGAAGGAATCTACCGTTTCATTAGCAATGGCTGATGCTTGGGTGGGCAGGTAGTGAAACGTCATGCCTTCTGCTTCGGCTGCTTGGCGGATCGTTACATGTGTTGGCTGGTCGGTTGCCTCGCCATCCGGCCTGTTGCAGATGAGAGTACGAATCCCGAGCTCAGCCAGTTGCTTCACATCGACCACGGTCAGTTGCGACGCAATAGAAAAATCCGAACTTAATTTATAAGTATTCATATTATTTTCCGTTGATAACTACGCAAGGTTAAAGCGTTAAAGCGTTAAAGCGTGTTGAGCGGTATTTTCAGATAGCGGATACCATTCGTTTCTGGCTCTGGCATGTTGCCGCCACGCATATTGATTTGGACGGATGGCAGTATCAGCATTGGCATGTCGAGAGTTGCATCACGTGTTTCTCGCATGTTCACAAATGTATCTTCGCTTGTACCTTCACGGACATGGATATTTTCACGCTTTTGTGCTTTTACACTGGTGATAAACGCGAGCGGTCGGCCATTCGGACGATAATCGTGGCACATCAAAATGTGGGTTGATTCAGGAAGCGCCAAAATCTTATGTATTGACCGAAAGAGTGTTCTGGCGTCCCCTCCAGGGAAGTCGCACCTTGCTGTGCCGTAATCGGGCATGAACAATGTATCGCCCACGAACGCGAGACCTGTTTGTTCATCCTGGATAAGATAGGTCATACAGGCAGGTGTATGACCAGGCGTATGCAACGCTTGGGCGGTTAAACTGCCAATATGAAACGTATCGTTGTCATCAAACAAAATATCAAACTGATCGGAACCGCTTTTAAGTTCATCTTCTGTATGGAACAAGTGGCTAAAGACTTTTTGAACGTCTTTTATTCTGTTTCCGATGCCAATCTTGCCGCCTAGCCGTTGTTTCAAATATTGAGCAGCGGTCAGATGATCGGCATGTAAATGTGTCTCAAGGATCCATTCGACGGATGCGCCCAGCTCCGTCACGCGTGCAACGATTCTGTCGGCTGATTCGGTTTTTGTGCGGCCCGATTTCGGATCGTAGTCAAGCACGCTATCGATAAGCGCACACTGCATGGTAGAGCGGTCAAGCAACAGATAGCTGAACGTCGATGTCGCTTCGTCAAAGAATTCTTCGACCAATATTTTTGCGCCGAAATACATTAGATAGCTCCTGAATAGCTGCTATGTCAGCAGTCTCAAGATCCATGCCAGTGTTGATCTTTCCATTGAACGCTCTAAACAGCGTGTTTCCTGAGTTTCCAGGGCGAGGTATTCGTGTCTGCCATTATTTTTGGCAGTTAACTGGCAGTCTGTGGCAGTATTTGGCAGTAGAAAGCATACGTGTTCGGGAGAAGATTATGAGTAGTGGGCTAATCGCTACGAGCAATGTAGATGTTCAAGCGTTGATTTCTTACCTTGAGCATGACGATAGACCCACCATCGTCCTGGATGTCGAGTACAACGTCATTGCCTCCAACAAGGCCTATCAAAGGCATTTTGGTGTTGAGGGAAAACCGCACGTTGGCTCCAAATGCTTCAAGGTTTCGCATGGCTATGCCGTTCCCTGCGATCAGGCGGGTGAGCTTTGTCCAATGCGCAAGGCGTTTGATAGCCATGCTGCGGAAAGGGTACTGCATATTCACCACACTCCCCGGGGGCCAGAACACGTTGATGTTGAGCTTCGTCCCATTTTGGATCGCCAGGGCCAGGTAGTTGCTTACGTTGAAAGATTGATCACCGTAGACATAGCGTCTGCGCAGCCGCAAAAGCAGGGGCTAGTGGGCGTATCGCCGTCTTTTAAACAAGCGTTGAGCGCGCTGCAGCGAGCGGCGCCTTCCCCGATTCCCGTTCTTTTGCAGGGTGAGTCGGGAACCGGTAAAGAGCTGTTCGCTAGGGCGCTCCATATGGGTAGTCCGCGCTCAAAGGCACCTCTGGTTGTAGTCGACTGCACCGGCCTTTCAGAGTCGCTGTTCGAGAGTGAATTATTTGGCCATGAAAAAGGAGCATTCACAGGCGCGCTCAGTAAGAAAATTGGGCTTGCAGAGGCTGCGCATGGCGGTACGCTTTTTCTGGACGAAATAGGCGATGTACCTCTCTCCATGCAAGTCAAATTGTTGCGTCTAATTGAGTCTGGCAGTTTTAGACCTGTTGGTAGTTTACGGACGATCCATTCCGATTTCCGTCTCGTTGTTGCAACTCATAAGCCTTTAAAGGATATGGTTGAACTTGGCACTTTTCGCGAAGACCTCTACTACAGAATCAGTGCTTTCCCTATAACGCTTCCGCCATTGAGAGAGCGTTTAGACGATTTGCCGCTGCTTATAGAAAGTCATCTAAAACGAATTGCACCTGGCAGTCGGGCTGAAATTGACGAGGAAGCATTGAAGCGCCTTATGCTGTATTCATTTCCGGGGAATATCAGGGAGCTAAAAAATATTCTTGAACGGGCGCGTCTGTTCAGTGACGACGGGATTGTACGGGAAAGAGATTTGCCTACGAATGTAACTGGCTACGTCTCCCAGTACAAAACTACAAATAGAAATAGCAAGTCTCTAAAAAACCTTGCCCAGGTACTTAATGGGTTCGAAGGGTCGCGAGCAGATTTAGCCAAAGAACTGGGGATTAGTGAGCGGACGCTTTATCGTCGGATTCAGGTTTTAGAAGGGAAATAGATGAGTCTTATCGGCGGGCAGTGTTGAAGGTGTTGATCTTGAGATAAAGCATTCGGGCGGACAAGAAAGCACAGCCCAATTAAGGGCTGTGTATATAATTAGCTTGAAGATTAGCCGCGTAACATGTTGAATTTCGCAAAGCCTTGTTCGAGGTCTTCGATCAGATCAGATGGGTCTTCAAGACCAATATGCAGCCGCACAAGGTGCCCATCAATTTCCCAGGACGTCGCACTTCTAACGGGTTTGGGATCTGCGATCATCGCCAAGCTTTCAAAACCGCCCCAAGAGTAGCCAATTGAAAACAACGATAGGCTATCCAAGAGTGCATCTGCCGCTGCTTGCGTGGAAGGTTTTGTCACGAAGGACAGTAAACCTGATGCTCCTTTAAAATCCCTTTTCCATAATTGGTGCTGAGGGTGAGACTCTAATGCAGGATAATAAACTGCTTCCACTTCCTCGCGTGTCTCCAGCCACTTGGCGACAGTCGTCGCGTTTTTGTAATGACGTTCCAGTCGCACGTCTAGCGTCCTCATCCCTCGGAGCGCCAGCGTCACGTCATCCGGACTCGCAAACAATCCCATGTTGAAATGGAATCGCTTGAGGCTATCCCACGCACGCTTGGAGGCTGATACGGTACCAAGAACGGCATCTGAGTGACCGACGATATATTTCGTGGCAGCCATGATGGATAGATCGACACCAAGTTCCAGTGATGGAAAGTAAAGCGGGGTACCCCAAGTGTTGTCTGTAATAACTAGGATGTCATGTTCATGGGCAACCTTGGCTATTGCAGGGATGTCTTGTATTTCCAGAGTCAAAGAGCCGGGAGATTCGGTATAGATGGCTTTAGTGTTTGGTTTGAGGAAATCTACGATGCCGGCACCTATTGTCGGGTCGTAAAACGTGACCTCGATTCCAAGGCGTTGACCCACCTGCTCACAAAAAGCCCTTATCGGCGAATACACGTTGTCGGCAATGAGCAGGTGATCCCCAGCTCCCACCACCGACAGTATGGCAGTCGTACATGCCGAGAGCCCCGAAGGGCAAAGAACCGTGCCTTCCGCTCCCTCCAGCTGCTGGAGGGCCTGAGTCAATGCTTCCGTCGAGGGGTTGTTCCACCGGCCATACGTATATTTTTGGCGGCCCTCACGCATCGACTCACACGTAGGGAACGCCACAGTGGAACCCCGGTAAACCGGTGTATTAACGAAGCCATGATGCTGATCAGGCTCGATAGAGGCGTGGGCGAGTAGGGTTTGCACGTTTTTATATTTTTTCATACCGGCTTCCAATTCTAGCATTTGGTGAGGTTTGGCTACGTACTAGCTACCGCAGATTCAAGATTAAAATGCCATTTTCATTAAATGTCTACCACAAGGTTGGCTTGTAGGTAAAAATCGTTAAAAAACAATATATTAAAAATAGTTAAAAAATAGAGTTTGCATGGCTACCATGTGAATGGTAGGTTTTTTGTGTCTTGGGATTTCGCTACCTGGTCGACCGAAAAGCGATGATCTGAGCGTGTTGTGGCATTGAGCGGGAGAGGTTTAGTGTCTTTGACGACATGGGAGCTCAAGGCTTCTCTCGCACTTCCCGTTTGGAATGGGAAGAAGAAAGTTAAGTTTGCAAGGGATAAGAACAAAAACTGCAAATTAATCGCTTGGGTGAAACATGAAAAAACAAAAAATACAATCTCTCTCAGCAGTTCAGTGTGGCAGCGAACTAAAAGATAGATCGAACTGGCTTGATTCTCATGAAAGCGGATATTCAAAGCATTTAAAGAAACGTCATGTACAAATGATGGCGCTAGGTGGAGCCATCGGTACAGGTCTGTTCCTGGGCGCAGGGGCCAGACTGCAAATCGCGGGGCCTGCACTTGCGGTGATTTATTTGGTTTGTGGGATATTTGCCTTTTTCATTTTGAGGGCGCTGGGTGAGCTAGTGATGCACCGTCCAAGCAGTGGAAGTTTTGTATCTTACACCAGGGAGTTTATGGGTGAACGTGCCTCTTTCGTTGCAGGATGGATGTATTTTGTGGTTTGGGCGTTAACAGGTGTTGTTGATATAACCGCCATTGCTATTTATATGAAGTATTGGAGTGTGTTTTCGGATGTTCCTCAGTGGGTATTCGCGCTAAGTGCTTTGGGTGTAGTGACATTGATGAACATGGTCGGTGTCAAATGGTTTGGTGAAATGGAGTTCTGGTTCGCTGTGATAAAGGTCGCCGCTATAAGTATTTTTTTGGTGATCGGGTCGTTCTTTTTTGCTACTGGGCATGAGGTGGCAGGACATATTCCGGGCTTGCATTTGATCACGGATAACGGGGGGATATTTCCTCATGGGCTTTTGCCAGCAATCATCATCGTGCAAGGCGTCATCTTTGCTTATGCGAGCATAGAGTTGGTGGGGACTGCTGCTGGCGAGACGGCGGATGCAAGAAAAGTCATTCCCAAAGCCATTAATGGGGTGATCTGGAGAATAAGTTTGTTTTACGTGGGCTCCGTATTCCTGCTTGTTACTGTGCTCCCTTGGACAGCCTATAGCGCTAACGTCAGTCCTTTTGTAACTTTTTTTGAAGCACTTGGTGTACCTGGCATTGGCTCCGTAATGAACATTGTTGTAATGACAGCGGCGCTCTCAAGTCTCAATTCAGGTTTATACGCCACTGGGCGCGTGTTGAGGTCACTTGCGATGGGTGGGTCAGCGCCGAAAATGTTTAAACGCATGAGTAGTCAAGGGGTACCCTATATGGGGATCTTGGTCACCATGGGGATTAACGTATTTGGTGTTGTACTGAATTTCTTGATCCCCGCGCAATTATTTGAGCTCTTACTGAACTTGGTATCGCTGGGAATTATTTCGACTTGGGCATTCATTGTTTTATCGCAAATAAATTACCGTCGTGCTGTAAAAAGAGGTGAGGTCGAAATGGTCTCATTTAGAATGCCTGGAGCGCCGTTCACCTCTTGGCTAACTCTTGTTTTCTTGCTTGTGGTATTGGTTCTCTTGGCGTTCGATTATCCCAACGGAACTTACACCGTTCTTTCTATACCGTTAGTCGCTGGTGCACTGATGCTGGGTTGGTCGAAGGCCGTCCGTTCCAAAGCTAAAGGTTCGGAAGAAATTAAAAGCGATCCTAGCCACGTAGGGGCCTAGCTTAATAGAGATGGGAGGTCGTTTTACAGCGTCCTCTCATCTCTAGAGTTGAACTCTTGCCTTAAGGCAGCTAATATGCATTCATTAAAAACTCTAGGTAAGCTTTATGAGTACGCGTTCCGACCTTTTAACCACCGCCGAGTTATTGCTGCGCACCAAAGGCTACGCTGCATTTAGCTATGCCGATCTGGCTGACGAAATTGGCATAAAAAAGGCGAGCATTCATCATCACTTCCCTACAAAGGAAGGGCTCGGAATTGCTGTTATTGAGAGTTACCTATTTAGATTTTCCAAGAATCTAGAGTCAATAAACGAAGAGAGTCATGATGTAGTAGGTCGGCTAAAAGCATTTGCCGAGCTTTTTGTCGATAGCTCGGATAACGGCATGTTGCCACTTTGCGGTGCGCTTGCAGCTGAGTTGTCTGCGCTGCCAGAAAGCCTTAAGGAGTTGACTAAGAAATTTTTTGAGATTCATATTTCTTGGTTAGAAAGTAATCTAGTCATAGGTCAATCCCAAAAAGTTATTAAGGCAGATCTCAATCCGAAAGAGGTTTCAAGAGCGATCTTGAGCTTGCTTGAAGGCAGCAGTTTTGTCTCCTGGGCACTTAGCGACAAGGTCGTTGATCAGTCTGGGTTTAATTTGATTTTGCAAAATATTATCGTTTCGTAACTTGTGCTTAGGATTTGATCTATATTGCCGCTCTTCCGTGGGGGGCATTTTACGCGGACGACAGTTTAGTGGGTTAGCGCAATGGCAGGCGCAGCATCTTCCGGTGCAATGAGTACCGCACTAGCCAAGATTGATTCTCCCTTTAATGCTTCGACGGCAAAGCTGATCGAATTTTCCGTTGTACAGCATCGCAGGTGAGAGGGGGGAGTATTTCAACTGTCACGCGCCGACGAAAACCGGATACGTCTTGGCGGTTTTGGTCTCCGGCATGCCGCCTATGAAGGCAAGAAAGCCCCCAAAACCAGAAGTGCACATTCTTACTCAGGGGAACGCTTCGCGTCACTAAGGCGAGGAGCCGTATGCGATAGTTCCGCACGGATCTGCGGAGGAAATGGCAGCTAACTGCCATTTCCACCGCGACCTTTAGAGATATAGATCCATAGGATTCACTACTACTCCTATAGATTGACCAACTACCTAAGTGAAGCCACCGCATCGGAGCCAATACCACCGACCCGAATCTTAGTTTCTTTGGAAGCCACTTGATTTTTACCTGCGCGATCCGAGCTTTCAGCGGCTAGACCTTTTGCTCCGACATGATCGGCACCGTCAGCGGCCAGGCCTTTTGCTCCGACATGATCGGCACCATCAGCGGCGACACCTTTTGCCCCGACGTGATC
>NZ_JDWJ01000001.1:184092-830493 GCF_012932895.1 Pseudomonas sp. KD5
TCAGCGGCGACACCTTTGGCTCCGACATGATCGGCACCGTCAGCAGCCACCTGGCCCGTGCCATGCTCAGCGCCACTTCGTGCTAATGCGCCGGCGCCGACATGATCAGCACCATCAGACGCAGTAGCGGTAGATTTGGATTGGTTATCAACAGCTGATACAGAACTTGCGGTAGGTAGTTCTTGCGCCTCTGTACGTAACGACGTTTGAGGCACAGCGATGTATATTCCAATTGCTGATAAAAAAAGACCTGAAGCTATTTTACGGTTCATGACTACTCTCCCTGATACCTTTTCAATTAATTTTTTAAGCCTGGTAAAGATTTAGAGGGTAATAGCTTCTTTGCTTTAAGCCATCCTACTCGTAGGCGTTTTGCCGTCTGTCCGTTCGGATAGACGGTGCTTAGCTTTGGGCTATGTTTACCGGGCTTGTGAGTAGATTACTCCTTGCTGGGTTTCGCGCATCAAGCAATTTCAAAAAATTCTATTGCATCCCTCCCTACCAGTTGGTAGAGTTATTCCGTCGAACATCAACCCACGCGCAAAAATGCGTTGCACAGAGGACTTACCAAATGACAAATAACCTGAACGGTATTGACGTAGCCGCCCTGCAGCAGTTTGCCCAAGGTGTTGCTGAGGATGCGGGCAAGCGCCACGCCAGCTTTAACGTTAAGACTCAGTGGAAAGGCCAGACGCGCTCTGTGGCGAAAGTCAGTCGCTACAGCCTCGCCGGTGAGACCTATTCGCGTGATTTCGAAATCGTCGCCGATGAGCCAAATGAGTTGCTGGGCCAGAACAGTGCGCCTAACCCTCAAGAGCTGCTAATGGCCGCTCTCAACGCTTGCATGTCGGTCGGCTATGCAGCCAACGCCGCCATGATGGGTATCAAGATCCACAGTCTGGAAATTGAGACGGACGGTACCCTCGACCTGCGTGGTTTCTTGGGCCTCGACGAGAGCGTCAACCCAGGGTACGACGAAGTGAGCGTCGTGATTCGCCTGCACACCGACGCACCTCGTGAGCGCGTGGAAGAGTTGCATAAAAATGTAATTAAGACTTCGGTTAACTACGCCAACTTCTCGAAAGCTATCCGTATGAAGCCGACTCTCGAGGTTCGTGAGGACTGATTTTCAAGGGGGTTGATTCTCTGAACCCTAAGAGCGCCAGCAGACGAATGAACTCTGGCGCTGCAATTTTCGATAACTTGGTTAGCTGGAGTATGAAATGAACGATTTTTTCAAAGGTAAGAAACTGCTTGTTGTAGGTGGTACCAGTGGTATGGGTCTGGAAACTGCTCGCATGGTGCTGAAAGCCGGTGGCAGCGTGGTGTTGACAGGCAGCAAGCAAGACAAGGCAGACGCCGTCCGTAACGAGTTGAGCGCGTTTGGCCCGGTTTCTGTGATAGTCGCAAACCTCATGACTGAAGAAGGCATGAATTTCGTTCGCAACGAAATCAATGCCAAGCATAGCGATATCAGCCTGATGGTGAACTCTGCTGGCATATTCATTCCCAAAGCCTTCACCGAGCACGACGAAGCTGAGTACGACATGTACCTGTCTCTCAACCGTGCAACGTTCTTCATCACCCAGGCAGTAGTCAAGAACATGCTCGCCGCCAAGCGCGAAGGGTCAATTGTCAACGTCGGTTCCATCGGTGCACAGGCCGCTTTGGCAGGTTCGCCGGCCTCTGCGTACTCCATGGCGAAGGCAGGTCTGCATGCGCTGACACGCAACCTGGCAATTGAATTGGCTCACTCGGGTATCCGCGTCAACGCAGTTTCGCCAGGGATCGTTCACACCTCGATTTATGAAGGTTTCATGGACAAAGAGGCGATCCCAGAAGCGATGAAGTCGCTGAACGATTTCCACCCATTGGGTCGAGTTGGTGTTCCTGAGGATGTGGCCAACACCATCGTGTTCCTGCTGTCGGACAAGACATCCTGGGTGACCGGTGCTATCTGGGACGTGGATGCGGGAATCATGGCCGTTCGTGCCTGATTTCAGCTAACGCTGTCTGATGGAAGTCGCCTAAGTCGACTTCCATTCCATCACCAAGAGTGCTGGGAGGTGCAATGGCTCGAACGTTAATCAAAGGCCATTTGACTGGCCCAGTTGGCAGCAGCTTGCCAGCTTTTGGTGTAGGGCGGCTGAACCCTAGCCGCAGGAGTTTTCAATGTCTGTTTCGACAAGAGCAGCGCTGTTAAAAGTCGCGGAAGACCAGATGAGGTCTAAGGGCTACTCAGCATTTAGTTACGCTGATCTAGCCGCAACGATTGGTATTAGAAAAGCCAGCATTCATCATCACTTCCCGACCAAAGAGTGTCTCGGTCAGGAGTTGATCAAAGACTCAATCAATCGCTTCGAAGCGACCATTAGGTCAATTGAAGACACTGATAAGGATCCTTTGATGCGGCTTCGAGCTTTTTCTCGTCTGTTTGTCGTCAGTGCGAATGATGGGCTTCTACCTTTGTGTGGCGCACTGGCGGCAGAAATGGCTGCGCTACCTTTATCGCTTCAAGTGCTGACTCGAGTCTTTTTCGAGACGCAACTTGACTGGCTCCAGAGAACCATCAGTGAGGCAGCTATTCAGAAAGGCTGGTTGCTGGCCAGGCCCGCTCAAGCCTATGCATTCATGCTGTTGAGCGCATTAGAGGGGGCGAGTCTCATTGATTGGACATTGGGCAGATCGGCAGATCCCTTAGCTGGGTTCGACTGCTTGCTCGAATCGGTGGAGCGATCAGCCGCAATGGCTGCTCATGAGATCAGACATACCAGTGAGCATCAACAGAGTTATTAACAGTCGCTTTTAGTCTTCCCCAAATAGCGACGACTTCTTTTATTTCCTTTAATACAGAGTGATTTATGAGCAGTGTTTCGAAGAAATTCGTAATAGATATTTGGTCTGATTACGTCTGTCCTTGGTGCTGGGTCGCTAAGCGTCGTTTCGAAAAAGCGCTTGAAAACTTTCCTCACAAGGACAGCGTTCAAGTCAACGTTAGAGCTTACCGTCTTGCCCCGAACCATGTTGCTGAGCCTATGGTAGGAGCCCTCAAACGTAAATTGGGTAGTCCAACCGCTGCTGTAACCATGATGAGTACAGTTAAGCAATATGGCCAATCTTCGGGGCTGGATTACCGTTTCGAAACCATGCTGTTTGGTGACACTGCGGACGCGCACGTATTGGTCAAAGCAGTCGAAGATGTAGCAGTGAAGAAGAACCTGGTGGAAGCGCTCTATGAGCAAAGTACCACCCAGGGTAAATCGCTCTTTGACAGGAAAAGTTTAGAGGCGATAGCGAAGTCTGTAGGGGTATCTGATGAGTCGATTCGACTCGCGTGGTCATCCCCGGATCTGCGCCTTCAGATGCAGGAAGACGAGCGCGCGGCGGCCCAATTCGGCTCAGGCGTTCCATTTTTTGTGTTCAATAACGCATTTTCCATGGCGGGTGCTCAGCGTCCAGAAGACTTTCTCCAAGCATTGAATCAAATGTATTTGGAAGCAAAGGGCGAGGAGGAGTCGCTCAGCGGTCAAGTCTGCGGTATTGATGGGTGTAATTGATGCTAGAGACTTTGCGGCACCTGTTGGTGCTGCAATCTCTAGATTTGAAGTGGCGTTGTGGGTGAGGTGCAAATGAACCGTATCGTAGACTTGAAAGCCGAACAGTTCGCCAGATTCGTTGCAAAAGGAAGCAGCGTCGTGCTGTTTTCGGCGTCTTGGTGCAAGCCATGCCAGGAAATGAAGCCGGTCTTTCACGACCTGGCAGACAAGCTGCATTCTCGCGCCGCATTCGGAAGGATTGATGTGGCTGTTTCGCCGACGATTTCCCAAATGTACGGTATCCGGTCAGTGCCATCCTTGGCGATTTTTCACGAAGGGCGGTTGCGCTTAGTCTTGGCCGGCTCTCGATCGGCTGCCGCGTTGAAGAAAGCAATCTTGGCTGACTTAAAGGACGTCTTTTAGACTGACCTCAGAATGGCTTTAAATTTTTCGACGTTCGTTTAGCTATCTTTCTCTTCCGCCTTGGCTCGACTTTGATCCGGCCAGTTAATGATCGGATGAGCTCGATCTTCGTTGAAAATTTCCGTCAGAAGGGCGTTGGCCCGCTTGTATGCGTCGTACTTGAACTCAGTATCGTCCTCGGGCTGCGCGGCCATTTCTTCAAGCATTTCCTGGTTCAGGCGGCGGAATCGATCCGCGCGTTCACGGGCCTCGTAGCGCCCGACGCCCAGTTGCTCCAGCGCTCTGCGTCCAAGGGACAAAGCGCTTTCAAAAGTCTCCCGCTCAACTGCCTCTATGCCCATCTGGCGTAGGGTAATGATGTGCCCCATATCGCGAGCGCGCACCACCAGCTTCAGGGAGGGAAAATGCTCTTGGGCCAGCCGAGTCAGTGCCAGGTTGCCTTCCTGATTGTCGATGGCGTTGATTAGCACCACTGCTTGAGCAGCACCGGCGGCGTGCAGCAAATCAAGACGGGTCGCGTCGCCGTAGAACACCTTGACCCCAAACTTGCGCAACGTCTCGATATGATCGGGATCATGATCCAGCACCACTACTTCAAAGCCACAGGACATTAAGAGACGGCCCGCGATTTGGCCGAATCGACCAAAGCCGGCGATGATTACCCGAGGATTGCGCTGATCGATGGTGTCAGCCTCCTGGTTGCCCTGTTTATTTGCGGACTCCAAGCGATTGAGCATTAGGATCAGCAGAGGTGTGACGCACATGGACAGTGCTACCGCCAAGGTCAGGCTTTTACCCCAAGGGTCGACCAGGATGCCGGCAACCGTTGCTGCGCCAAACACGACGAAGGCGAACTCACTGCCCTGACCGAGAAACACCGCCTGCCAAGAGCGCTGTTCAGTAGGGACACTCAGGAAGCGGCCAAGGAGTTTGATTACCAGCAGCTTGATCAGGATGAAACCCAAGGTCAGCGTTAAGACTTTCAGTGGCGCATCGATCAGCGTGCCGAAGTCGATCGACATGCCGACGCCGATAAAGAACAAACCGAGTAGCAGCCCCTTGAATGGTTCAATGTCACTTTCCAAAGCGTGCCGGTATTCCGAGCTGGCTAACAGGACGCCGGCGAGAAATGCTCCCATAGCCATGGACAATCCTGCCTCTTCCAGCAACAACCCAAATCCAAACACCAGAAACAGCGCAACGGCACTGAAGATTTCGCGCAAGCCTGAGCGCGCTACAAAGCGCAGAACGGGCCGGGAGACGTACTGACCCAGGAGCACCACCGCGACGATCGCACCGACGATTTTCGCGATGGACAACGCGAGTTCCGCGCCGGTAGGCGTACCACCATTTGCGGCTAACAATGGAATCATCGCGACCAGCGGAATCGCCGCGATGTCCTGGAACAACAGCACGGCAAAGCTGCTGCGACCCACGGCGGTTGGGATCATGTTTCGCTCGTTCATGGCCTGCATGGCGATGGCGGTCGACGACAGACTCAGCGTCAACCCCACCAACAGTGCTGCTGTCCAGTTCAAGCCAAGTGCGGCGCAAAACACGGCAATTGCAACACCGCAGGCCAGCATCTGCAATGCGCCGCCACCGAAGACCATTCGGCGCATGGCCCAAAGACGTTTGGGATCAAGTTCGAGACCAATGATAAACAACATCAAAACTACACCGATTTCAGCAAAGTGCAGGATGGATTCCACATCCGTTACCAGCTTCAGACCCCACGGGCCGATCAGGCAGCCGGCCAACAGATAGCCCAGAACCGGGCCAAGTCCTAACCGAACGGCGATTGGGACTATCAAGGCAGCTGAGCCCAAGTAAATGAGCATTTCAATCAGACTGTGAGTCTCCATATCAATCTTCCTTCCAGGAGGCCAAGCGCGCGTAATAGTGCTCGATTTGTGAGTGTAGGGAGTCGGGTGCAGCTGCATACGCGCCGTGTACCACGACCGGGTTCAGCCAGCGCATGCTGCAATAGATTGCCGTTGCGTGGAGGGGTTGAGCCAACACCGAGAAACCTGGGTGGTTGCCTATTTGGAAATGATCGTGCTCGCCACCCGTCGTGACGGCCCACAGCAGACTCTTATCTTTGAGGGCGACAGAGCCTTTGCCGTATGCCCAACCGTGAGTGAATACTTTATCGATCCATAATTTCAAAAGGGGCGGGGAGCTGTACCAATACATCGGATGTTGCAGTACGAGCAGCTGTGCTTGATCGACCGCTTTCTGTTCAGCCTCAACGTCGATATTGAAGTCTGGATAAAGGTCGTACAGGGAACGTATGACTATGTCCGGATTGCTGGATACGCGTTCGAGCATTGCTCGATTAACAAGTGATTTTTTGGGGTAGGGATGAGCGTAAATGATAAGAATCAAGATGACCTCCAGGATGTCCGTTAGGTCGATGAGTGATAGAGGCCATCCCGCGTAAAGGATGGTTTTCATTCAAGCACTTTGAGGCCAATTAATGTCTTTTGAATGAAAAAGCCCTTCCTGGAGAAGATGCCAAGTCCCAAGGAACGAGATGCACCAAATCCAGAAAAGGCTTGATTTTCAGGGCCGCGCTTTATTCGCCAGCTTGTAGCTTCAGCACCTTTTCTGCGGTGATTGGTTCTCCTGCAATCCCCCAACTGCCGCTTTTCACTTCCTCGAAAAGAACCCAAGTGAGAGCGCGCATATTTTCACCTTCGACTGAGACCATGGCCTCGGTGACTTTATGAATCGCCTCGGCTTTTTGCTCTTCCGTGAAAACGCCTTCGATACCTTTAATAATGACTAACGGCATAGTGTGCTCCATTTCAATAAGGGCTATAGGTCAGTACCGAAGACGCCCATATCTCCGTGACTTTGGGGCGCGGCTTCTATCCAGTCTTTACAGCAGACATGACTGATAGGTACCGCATTACGACGGGCCTGCCCACGCAGAACTCAACGTAGGCTGAGCCTTAAAGCAATTACGCTTCAGCCGGAACCCGCTGAGCAGCGTTAGCGTAAGTCGGATAGTCGGTGTAACCCTTTTCAATCGAATCGCTTACGCCGTAGTAGGTTGCGCGATCGCCTTCCGCCAATGGCCAACCGTTCTGCATACGCTCTACCAGATCAGGGTTGGCAATGTAGGCGGTGCCGAAAGCGATCAGGTCGAGTTCACCTTTGGCCAGTTCAGACTCTGCGATCTCTTTGGTGAAGCCGCCAGCAGCCATCAAGGTGCCTTTGTAGGCTTCGCGGAAGGCTGCTCCGAAACCCGGAGGTGTTTGCGCGGCGAGGATGGTTGGTTGGTAGTTCAGATGAACGAACGCTAGTTCCCGTTCATTGAGGGCTGCTGCCATGCTCATCCAGGTTTCTTCTTCACCGTCGTACACGCCGAAGTCATACAGGCGACCAAACGGCGAGAAACGTACACCAATCTGGGAACCACCGATTTCAGCAGCAATTGCGTCAATGGTCTCCAGCAGGAAGCGCTGACGGTTGGCAATCGAGCCACCGTACTGGTCGGTTCGAGTGTTCAAGGCACTGCTC
The DNA here is from genome assembly GCF_012932895.1 of Pseudomonas sp. KD5. Taxonomy (NCBI): domain Bacteria; kingdom Pseudomonadati; phylum Pseudomonadota; class Gammaproteobacteria; order Pseudomonadales; family Pseudomonadaceae; genus Pseudomonas; species Pseudomonas sp. KD5. Next base: position 191,580 of record NZ_JDWJ01000001.1, read on the forward strand.
AGGAACTGATCGAACAGAAAGCCGTTCGCCGCCATGATTTCGATACCATCAAAACCTGCGTCCATTGCCATTCGCGCAGATTTCACAAAGTCGGCGATAACGCGTTTTACTTCCTCAGTTTCCAGAGCACGTGGAGCGCTAGGTTGAACCGGGCCTGATTTGCCAGGGTCGATCCACGCATACACCGTGGTATCAACCGCAGGCACCGTACCCGAGGAGACTGGCACCATGCCATGCACCGAAACATGAGACATACGGCCAACGTGCCAGAGCTGCGCAAAAATCTTCCCACCCTTGGCATGTACGGCTTCGGTGACTTTGCGCCAGCCTGGCAAGTGCTCATCTTCGTAAATGCCAGGGGTGTACAGATAACCGCGAGCCTCGTCGGAGATAGGCAGGCCTTCGGTGATCAGCAAGCCGGCAGAAGCACGTTGCGCGTAATACAGCGCGTTGGATTCATTTGGAATGTTGTTCAGGGTACGGGTGCGGGTCATCGGCGCCATGACAACACGGTTTTTCAGCGCAATGCCTGACAAATCGTAAGGGGTGAACAGCTTATTCATGATTAATCTCGACGTCGTTAAAGAGTTGAAGGGCGGAGAAAGACTTATGACTTGTCGAAGGCGTCGAGCACGTGAGTGCTATAGACCAGCGCAGCCCCTGCGTTCATGTTGATTGCTACGCCCAAAGCTTCTGCCACCTCTTCAGTAGTTACGCCGAGCTTTTTGGCCTCTGCAGCGTGAAAAGCAATGCAGCCATCGCAGCGGGTAGTCACCGCTACGGCTAACGAAATCAGTTCGCGTGTTTTGGCGTCCAGCTGGTTTGTTTTCGCGCCAGCACCTCCTAGCGAAGCCATGCCTTTCAAGGTCTCAGGGGACAGGCTATTCAGCTGTACCAGGCGGGCATTGATGTCTTGACGAGTTTGCTTCCAATCTTGCATAGGATTCTCACGTGGGCGTTAACGCCCTGCAGGTTCACGGGGATAATTTTGAATCTGTATATACGCTACCATCTAGTTGGTAGGCGTGCAATGAGAAAAACGACAATCGGCGTCATCGTGTAATTTTGAAGGTGGCTGCGGGCGACACGCAGCTGCAGAGCAGGGTGGCTGGGCGGCTTTAAATCTGCTATTGATGACCTACCTAGTGAATGGTAGCGTTTATATGGAGGGCCGATCTCGGACGGGCGGCGCCCAGCGCTATCAACCCTCCCAAAAGCCCTATAGTTCGTAGGAGTCGTTGATGAACTACCTTGCACATCTCCACTTAGGCGGTCAGGAGCCACAGCAGTTGCTGGGGAGTCTTTATGGGGATTTTGTAAAGGGGACGTTTTTAGGAAATTTCTCTACGCAGACTGAAGAGGCAATCAGGCTGCATCGCCGAATTGATGCTTTTACGGATTCCCATCCACTGGTTAGAAGGGCGCTGGAGCGATTTCCTGTCACAAAACGTCGCTACGCAGGTATCGCCCTCGACATGTTTTTTGATCATTGCTTAGCGCGGGATTGGGAGCGATACGCCGATCAGCCCCTGGACGTTTTTTCTCAAAAAATCTACCGACTTTTAGAGGATGAGCCCGCGTTGCCGGAGCGCTTGGCCCAGATCGCGCCATTAATCATTTCGGAAAATTGGCTTGGCGCGTATAGGGATTTTTCGATGATCGGACATGGGCTGGAAGTCATTTCCTTGCGCCTATCCCAGCCAGAAGGCTTGCGTGGGGCATACGAAGAGCTGACAGCTCTGTATGAGCCGCTGAGTGCGGATTTCCTAGAGTTCTATCCATTGCTGTGGCAGTACGCCCAACCCGGTTCGGAATTAGGGAAAAATATCGCCAATTCCGATGGTTAGAGTTTAAACCAGGCAGCTCGTCTGGATACAACGAGCTGCCTCAGAATCTGATTTAGTCTGGAATAAATTCAAGCGGTACTTCGCTTGTTGACTTTATTTCTTCCATTGCAAACATTGAAGTCATATTCGCAACCGGTAACTGACTAATGATTTTTTTATAAAGTGCGTCGTACGCTTGAATATCTGGTAGGAAAGCGCGGATTAGATAATCGACCTCACCGCTCATCCGATAGATGTCGACAATTTCGGTCATGTCACGTGTGGCTTTGTGGAAGCGATCTATCCATTCGATGGAGTGCTCCCTTGTTTTGATCATTATGAACACTGTCACTTTTGCATTCAGCGTCGTTCTGTCGAGGATGGCGACACGTTTCTTGATGAAACCTTGCTGTTCCAGGCGCTGAATTCTGCGCCAGCAGGGCGTCATAGAGAGCCCGACCTGCTCTGCGAGCTCGGTTACGGGCTGAGTAGCGTCGCGCTGAAGTCCCGCCAGTATTCGACGATCGATACGGTCTAGACGGGAGGAACGATCCGGCGGCTTTGAAGAACTGGACATTTAGACAGCCTCGAAAAAATATTGCACAGATACAGAAAACATTGGAAGTTGCTTCTATGTCAAGAGGTTGAGGTGTGGAAATTTTGCAATAGTTTACCTATTGTCAAATGGTAGTCTTTTTTCATCAGCTAAACGGATCGAGCAGAGTGCTTCATCAGGGAGAAAATAAGAGGTGCGTCCCAGCCCCAAAGCGGGCGCGCTGAAAATAACAAGAGGCTCAGAGGGCCATCCCCTCGAATCTGCGCTTGGCCGGCGCATCACTGGGAGATACCGATATGATTTTCAAACGTATGGGCATGCGTCTGTTACCGGCATTGGTTCTAGTAGGAGTGGTTTCCGGATCGTCAGGCGTTTACGCCGAGGGTGAGGGGGATGGCATATGGGCCGCAGCCCAAAAATCGGGCTCTATTCGATGTGGCACGGCGGAGGCTCCGCCCTACATCATGAAAGACCCTGCCACCGGGGAGTATTCAGGTTTCTTTGTCGACGCATGCAGAGAGTTCGCTGAAATACTGAAGGTCAAGCCGGTCTTTGTGGACACCAGTTGGGACAACATGATCGCTGGCTTGCAATCCAGAAAATGGGATTTGGCACCGGCACTTACAGCTACCCCGCAACGTGCGCTCTCTATCGTGTTCTCTAAAAACCTTTCAGCTACTGAATCGACCTTTATCTACAACCAGAAAAATCCCAAGACGAATCAGCCTAAAGGAGTTGCTGATATCGACCAACCGGGAGTCACCATCGCGGTGTCATCTGGCACGGCTCAGGATAAGTCTTTAACGGCCATCATCAAAAACGCATCGATCATGCGGCTGCCTGGCCCCGACGAAATCCGTTTGGCTGTTATGTCAAAACGAGCTGATGTGATTTTCGATACATCGGCAGCTAATGACCTTTTCGCCGCTTCTCACCCCGACTGGGCAGTAGTTCTTAGACCTGTACCAGCGATCGATAAAAAAGGGGTTTCGTTCGGCCTACGGCGCGATACCTCATACGCTGATCTTCAAGTATTAGACCTTTATATCAATGATGCCGTCGCGACCGGTCATATGGATGAGCTAATCAAGAAAGCTATTGCGCACGAGACTAAATAATTTCCTTGTGAGTGGTAGTGGCTGTCTGAATTTGGAGTAGAAGCTAATGGCAAATGCAAACTATCTCGTAGAAATGAAGGGGCTGCACAAGAGCTACGCAGGCGGCGTAAAACCTGTGCTGCAAGGTTTGGACATTAGCATGTGCCCTGGTGACCGTGTCGTCGTGATTGGGCCGAGTGGTGGCGGAAAAAGTACGTTGCTACGAGTGTTGATGGGTCTAGAAGATATTGATAAAGGCCAATTACTGTTTCAAGGTAAAAACTATATTACGACTGATAAGTTCGGAAGAACCGTAATTGATAAGGATATTCGTCGCAACATCGGTATGGTTTTCCAGCATTACACTTTGTTTCCGCATCTGAATATTTTACAAAATCTGACACTTGCGCCGATCAAGGCTCGAGGAGAGTCAAGACAATCGGCAGAACAGCGAGCACGTGGTTTATTGGTCAGATTTGGACTGGAAGGAAAGGAAAAAGCTTATCCAGCCCACCTGTCTGGTGGGCAAAAGCAACGCGTGGCCATTGCCAGGGCTTTAATGCTTGACCCAAAGCTGATGCTTTTCGACGAAGTTACCTCAGCCCTTGATCCTGAACTTGTCGCTGAAGTCGAGCAAGTCATTATGCATTTGGCTGAACAGTCTATGCCGATGGTGATAGTGACTCACGACATGCACTTTGCCAGGAACATCGCTTCCCGCGTCATTTTCTGCGCTGGCGGTGTGGTGGTCGAAGATGGCCCGCCTGAACAGGTACTGGGGAGACCCAAGGAAGCTCGAACGAGAGAGTTCATACAGAGAGTCTTTCATATTGGCGAGACTGTAGGAGTCGGACGTGAACTATCAATTTGATTTGTTCTTTATCACGAGCGGGCTCTGGCCACTACTGAAGGGGTTAGTCGTAACCCTTCAACTCACCGTGGCGGCGAACATCATAGGTTTGACTCTGGGTTTCGTTATTGCGCTCCTGGTAATGAGCCCCAATCCGATACTCCGTTGGCCTTTCACTCTGTTCATTGAGTTCTTTCGCTGTACTCCTGCGCTTGTCCAGATCGTGTGGTTTTTCTACTGCATACCAATCATCTTCGATGTTTACATAGACGCACTGACGATGGGGATCTTGGCGATTGGGCTTAATCTCGCAGCGTTCAACGCAGAAGCGTACAGGGCGGCCATCCAAGGAGTGCAAAGTAATCAGTACGACGCGACTGTTGCGTTAGGTCTCTCTCCGTTTCAACGAACGGTCTATGTAGTCTTGCCCCAGGCATTTCGCTCGGCTCTACCCGTGTTGGTTGCAAATGGTATCGGCGCTTTTCAGCAAACGGCACTCGTTGCGATTGTCGCTTTGCAAGACCTTATGTATATGGGAAAAATCTTGGCCACCGATACCTATCGTCCTATCGAAGTGTTCACGGTTATTGCACTCATATACTTTGCGATATCGTTCCCAATATCTCAGCTCGTAGAATACATAGAGCGCCGCCGCAAAGCGGAAAACTCATGAGGACGCGGCCATGGAACTAGATTTTTCAGTAATCTTCGATTACAAGGCTGCCTTACTTTTCGGCCTTTTATTAACCCTGAAGCTCACAGCAATCTGTGTGATATTGGGTTGCGCTTTAGGCTTTATGGTCGCCATAGCGCGCAGCTCAAAAAACAAAATTATATATGGGATTAGTACCGTATATGTGGCGCTGTTTCGCGGCACTCCAGTGCTCATTCAGTTGTTTTGGATGTTTTTCTGCTTGCCTCTGGTATTGGGTGTTGAACTCTCGAACCTGACTTGTGGAATCATCGCGCTTACGTTGTATATGGCGGCGATAACCAGTGAGACGTTCCGTGCATCGTTCAGCTTCGTTAGCAAAGAGCAACATGATGCGGGGGTTGCTCTCGGACTAACTTACCGTGTGCATACATTGTACGTTCTTCTACCGCAGGCGCTCCTCAGAGCGGCTCCCACGCTTTTATCGAATTGCACTAGCTTATTTAAGGAGAGTGCGCTCGTCTCCGCCGTGGGTATGGCCGACTTAATGTTTGTTAGTCAAAACATATCTAACCGAACGGGGCATCCGGTTGAGCTCTTGACCGCTGCTGCAGTAATTTATTTTGTAATTGCGTTTCCTATTACTCGCGCTGTTACGGCGCTGGAGCGAAAAATTTTGCATACCATGGCTATTTAGTTAAGCAAAAAAACCAACCCTTTGTAGCGATTGAAAACAGTTAATAAATTAAACGCTCGTAGCGAAGTAGGATGATTATGTTTAATGGCGATAGACCTTTCATTAGCGGACAAGAATCTGAAATCAACCATTCAATGTGGTCTGCGACCGGTGGGGAAAAGCCAGAAAGCGTGGTTCTGGCGCGGCAAGAGTCCTGCGATGTCCTGATCATTGGCGGCGGATTCAATGGCGTGACTGCTGGGCTCCACTGTGCAGAACGCGGCGCTAGGACAATATTGGTTGAAGCCCAAGAAATTGGTTCTGGTGCTAGCGGACGGAACGCAGGGCAGGTAAATCCGGGTCAGTTTCTCTCGCCGGAACAAATTCTTCGTGCGCTCGGCCCGGATTACGGTCAGCTCTTTTTGAAGGAGTTGGGCAGCGCGCCTGACGTCGTCCGTCAACTGATACGCGATTACGGTATTGACTGTGCCGCTGACGAAAGGCCTATCATCCGCTGTTCAACGTCTCCTCAGAAAACACGAGAACTCGAAATCCAGGCCTCGGATTGGCAAGCCTTGGGCGCGAATGTTCAGATGGTCTATGGCTCTGAACTCGAAGAGATGAACGGATCGATCCGATATAAAGCTGCATTGATCGATCATCGCGGATTTACGCTTCAACCGCTTGCCTACGTGCGCGGGTTAGCGCGAGCCGCAGTCGCCAGAGGTCTTAGAATTTCTACCGGGTCTAAAGTGACATCCCTGGAGCCTTCAGGTACCGGATGGGTCGCTACCACCGGCAATACGACAATAAAAGCCGACAAGGTCATTCTCTCAACCAACGCATACAGCAATGATCTGGTACCAGGTTTCAAAGAGGAAATAATGCCTCTTGGTGCTTTTGGTATCGCCACTGCAGATCCGTTACCTCCTGAGTGGAGAGAGCGAATTTTGCCTCACTACATAGCCATGTGGGACACCCATAAGATACCGCTGTGGTTTAGATATGACCCGGTAGGGCGTCTTCATGTTGGATCTATTGGATTCCTTCCCATTCATTCGGAAGGGGATAACTGGGTAAATCGCGCAATGAAGTTTGTCTATCCTTTCGCGCCTACATTCAAATGGGGCTATCGGTGGTCAGGCACCCTTGGCCAAACGGTCGACAGATTGCCGCATCTCGTTGAGCCGCGCCCGGGCATCTTTGCAACCATCGGATGTAATGGGCGAGGCATTGCGCCAAATGCCTATTTCGGAAAAATGCTGGCTAAAATCGCACTCGGCGATGATGTAATCACTCCGTTGCCATTAAGAACGTCTTCGAAATATCCAATGCGTGAGATCGCATTAGAAGCGTATGACGCTGGAATTCGTTTCTATCGCAATACGTTACTTTTTACGTAACCAAGACGAAAAAAATTTGTGGACTCTGCAGTGTTGTTGGAGGTCTTTGTTCACGCATTAGCGAATGCTTGGAAAATATTTCCAAAAGTTTAGCTTTTTTTAGAAGTCTATTCGGTTTTGCTTGGCTTTAGCGGTGAAGATTGGAAACTGCTTTTAGTGAAGGAAGAATACACTGACTTTATCAAGCCGGATTAGCGAAAGAGCGATATGAGTGGCCTCTAGGGCTGTTTGCGACGAGATGACCTATATTTCGGATCTATGTAGATAGGTGAAGAAAAATGAGTGTGAAATCAACAGAATGTAGTGCTCTTGATGAATTGGCGTCCAGGGTACAGGCCGATCTCCACGTTCTACGTTTTCCCCATGACCCTTGGGTGCTGCCCAAGACGCACCCTAGCGGCAAGCATGTCTATGACGTGGCGATCATCGGGGGAGGCCAAGGCGGGCTTGCAATCGCGGCGGGGCTTTTGCGCGAACGGGTTGATAACATCGTTGTTTTTGATCAGCAGCCTAAGGGACTGGAAGGCCCATGGAACAATACGGCGCGGATGCGCACTTTGCGTACCGTAAAGCATTTGCCAGGTATTGATGCGTCCTTAACCAGTCTTGCACCTCAAGCCTGGTACACAGCCAAATACGGTGAAGAGGCTTGGGAAGAGCTGGTCAAGATTCCGAAAGGGGACTGGCAAGAGTATCTTACATGGTGTCGCGATACGCTGAAGATTCCAGTCGAGAATCTTACTGGTGTATCCAACGTTATTCCAGAAGACAAACTGTTTCGACTAGAGCTGAACAGATTTGACGGTCGAGGGGAAATATCGTCTCGCGAGTTTGTTTATGCTCGCAGAGTCGTTGTTGCGACGGGCGTTGATGGCAGCGGGGCGTGGCATGTACCCAAATTCATCTCATCGGCATTGCCCAAAGATCGATATGCTTCTTCAGGAGAGCATATTGATTTTTCCAAGCTTGTAGGGAAGAAGATAGCTGTTCTCGGTGCAGGCGCATCTGCTTTCGATAACGCTTCGACCGCACTTGAGGCGGGAGCGTTAGAAGCGACTGTTTGTATTCGTCGCAAGGATATCCAGCGTATTAATCCTCAGATCTGGATGGCAAAAGCAGGGTTCCTTAATCATTACGCTGATATGGACGATTCCCTGAAGTGGAAATACATGCGGCATATGTTCAGGTACAACATTCCAGCTCCACAGGACGCCTACAATCGATTGTCAGGCCTAGAAGGTGCAAGCGTTCGTACCAATGCGGCCTGGGAAGGGGTGAAACTCGTAATTGATGACGGAAAAGAACAAGTTGAGGTCTCCCTTGCGTCTGGAGACAAGCTCAAAGTGGACTATTTGATCGTCGCCGTCGGTTTTGTGAATGATTTTTCTCTACGCCCGGAGCTTTCAAGCATTGCCAATAGCATAGCACTCTGGCAAGACAAATATAGCCCGGCTCATGGGGAGGAAGATGCTCAAATTTCCAGTCATCCCTACTTGGGTGAGAATTTTGAGTTTATCGAGAAAAGGTCTGGGGAAACTCCCTACATTTCGAAGATATTCAATTTTACCTATAGCGCGCTCGTCAGTATGGGGCTTTCCGGCTCCGCTATCAGCGGCTTTAGATATTCGGTTCCTCGCGCGGTTCGTGGTATCACCAAATCGCTATATCTTGAGGATGCTGAAGAAATTTATAATAAATTTACCGATTACGCTGAGCTTGAAATAGTAGGGGTCGTTCCCTTCAATAATTCAACTCAAAAAAGAAAAGTTTTCGCTGATTGAATTAAGTATCGTTGTTCAGTTCATGAAAGGTATCGGCAATCGGTACCTTTACTAATATCGAAGCTGTGAATTTTAATATTCTAAAAAGGGTAGGGTATTTTTATGAAAAATATTTCCACTTTGTTAGCGCCTGCTGCCGTCGGCCCATATTCGCAAGCAGTATGCCATGGCGAGTATCTGTTTGTTTCGGGACAACTCGGTATCGACCCTTCCAAGGGAGAGCTAGTGGCGGAAGATGCCATGCTTCAAATGAAACAGTGCCTCAGCAATATTTCAGCGATTGCTGGAGCAGCAGGTACTGATATTTCAAAGACTATCAAAACAACAATAATGGTTACGAACTTAGGTGATTTCGCCAGGTTGAATGAAGTGTATGCGACCTATTTCTCTTCACCGTTCCCCGCTCGAGCCACGTTCGAGGTTTCCGCACTTCCGAAAGGAGCCCTCGTCGCAGTAGACGCAATTGTCGCATTGGACTGAATGTTGAATTAGTGGCCAAAACAGGATATTTATGAATCTTAATCTCGGAAATCAGGATAAAGAGTGGACTCGCTGGGCGATCGGCGTGTTGCAGGGGGATGCTAATCGCTCTGCCGATACACATCTGATTCCTTTGGATTTTAATGGGCTACCTGGGATATCGATTTATCTGAAAGATGAGTCTACTCACCCTACAGGCAGTCTGAAGCACCGCTTGGCACGATCGCTTTTCCTGTATGGCATCTGCAATGGCTGGATAAAGAAAGGTACTTTATTAGTCGAGGCATCTTCTGGTTCAACAGCTGTCAGTGAGGCGTATTTCGCTAAGCTCCTAAATCTGCCCTTTACTGCGGTAATGCAGCGCTCCACCAGTTGCCAGAAAATCGATGCTATCAATCGATTAGGGGGGGCATGTCACTTTGTTGACAATCCTGGAGCTATCTATACGGTCGCCGAGCAACTTGCTCGTGAAACGGGTGGTCATTATTTAGATCAGTTTACAAATGCAGAGCGCGCTACAGACTGGCGCGGCAATAATAACATTGCCGAAAGTATATTTTCGCAAATGGCAATGGAGCAAGATCCTGAACCAGCTTGGGTGGTTATGAGTGCCGGCACTGGAGGAACATCAGCCACAATCGGAAGGTATATCAAGTATAAGCATCTGAATACTCGACTTTGTGTAGTTGACGTTGAACATTCCGCTTTCTACGAATCCTACGATACTGGAGATAAGGCGAGCACTTGTGCGACTCCGTCTCGCATCGAAGGTATTGGTCGGCCTAGGGTAGAGCCTTCGTTCATCCCTGATGTCATCGATCACATGATCAAGATTCCAGACGCCGCTTCACTTGCTGCCATGCACGTTCTTTCAGAGCGGTTATCGCGCCGTGTTGGTGGTTCTACGGGAACGAATTTCTTTGGTGTTTGTTGTATTGCGGAGCAAATGCGCTCACAGAAACAGACAGGTTCGATAGTGTCGGTAATTTGCGATTCGGGAGATCGTTATGCCTCTACATATTACGATGCTGATTGGCTCAAAGAAGCCAATATTGACATAAGGCCTTATGAGAAATATTTGAATTTGTTTCTCGATGGAAAGAGTTCGGATGTGTCACTGATCAGCCTTTGTAAAAATATATGCGGTAGTAGTGTTGTGGCTCATTGTTAGTTATTAATAAATTGATGGCTCTTATGCAAGCGTTAAATAATTAGGCACCTGGTTCTTAAAAACAGGTGCCTTTCGGTGTGCGCCAATTGGTTTCTTGGGGATCAGCCGACGATCACTTCGCTGATCTGAATGGTGGGCTTGAGACTGGTGTAATTGGCGATGTCCGCTCCGATAGCCTTGGCATGCGGCCCGAATGCAGAGGCGAACGCGTCGAGTGATTTGAAGAAGAGATGACCTATCGCAATGTAGGTTGGAGCGCTTCCAGGCACTGGGCCTTGAAGGCCTTTCTCAATAGTGAAGTGACTGCAGGCCCCGGCCATCTTCTGCTGAATCATCGTCATATGCTGCTCACGATAGTAATCGAAGTCGAAGGTTGCGCCAGCTTCATTCGGGTACAGAATGCTTACGTCAATCATTGGGTGTATTTCCCTGGTTTATTGATTAAACGGCGGCAACACCAACAGGGCGTTCGCCTGAGATGGTTGTTCGATGCATGAGGCGTAGGTGGCCGTCGTAGCCACCCTCTGCATTGTGAAGCGTGCAGCGGTTGTCCCACAGAGTAAGCATGTTCGGCGCCCATCGGTGACGGTAGACGTATGTGTCCTGCACCATGTGCTGATACAAATAACTCAGCAGCGACGTCGATTCTCCATGAGTCAAACCCTGAATACCCTGCGTGTAGACAGGGCTCACGTAGAGCGATTTGCGACCCGTTACGGGATGTACACGTACCAGCGGGTGTGGCCAGGTTTTGTCGGCGTCTTCACTGACCACTATCTTCATTGAACGTGCTTCTGTCTCTTTTGCGAACAGGCCATTTTTGCCATAGGGCATGCTCGCAGAATGTATCGCGACGAGATGATTCATGAGTCCCTTCATGGTCTCAGAAAGATCATCGTAGGCACGATAGCCGTCGGCAAATAGCGTATCGCCGCCCACGGGCGGAGTGATCTTGGAATGTAGGATGGTTCCCGCTGGCGGCTGTTCCTGAAAGCTCCAGTCTGAGTGCCACTGTGCACCAAAGTTAACTGCCTTTTCATCAGCCTCGCGTCTGAGTTCGAGAATGTGCGGATGAGCCTCCATCGGGATGATATATGGGTCTACGCCGAACTCACCAAACTGAAGCGTGAACGCCTCCAGTTGTGTGTGGGAGAGAGGCTGATCCGGGAAGTAAACCACCGAGTGCCTAGCCCACGCTTCCTTCACCTCTCTTAGTACAGCTGCCGCGAGTGGCTTATCAATCGAGATACCAGTAATCCTGGCTCCAAAACCCTGAGCCTCGGGTTCCACCTGAATATGCCTAAAGTTGCTGTCCATCATCGCAGTCCCTTTCTCTCGTTTTTATAAATAAATCACAGGAAGACCGTGGAGGGATTCTCCGATGCCAGTCCTCTGCTGTCGTTGCTACCGTGCGACAGAGAATTGATTTGGGATGCCAATACCTTGGGCGGTTGGTGTTCCCACCATTTAAATTGTCGTGTCGAAACAAATCTTTGGCGTGTGGTGCCATTCACGCCGATTCCCCACGTACCCACACTCAGCCAGGCTGCGTAGCGATTGCGCAGCAGTGATCAATAAAAATCCCGGAAAGGGCAGGGAAGGAACGAACGATGAGCGATTACGATCTGAGTTTTAAGCGCGCGTTGGCTCGTGGCGAGCTAGACAGCAGGTTCGACACGATTGTCATAGGTTCTGGCGCAGGCGGCCTAAGCACAGCCGCGTTGTTGGCGCTCGAAGGACAACGCGTTTTGGTGCTCGAACGCCACGCGGTGTTGGGTGGTTGTTTGCAATCCTTCAAACGCCAGGGCTTCGAGTGGGACGTAGGCCTGCACTATATGGGCGAGGTACACCGCAAAACGAGTGGCCTCTATCGCCTTTTCGACAAAGTCTCAGGTGGTCAACTTGAATGGGCGCCCATGCCCGAAAACTACAATCGCATTATCGTAGGTGCCAATAGCTACGATCATATGGCTGGTGCAGAAGCCTACAAGGATCGACTCAAGGACTACTTTCCGAAGGATGCGCGCGCGATCGATCGTTACGTAGAGCTAGTGGGTGAAGCAAGCCGGGCTGCGAAATGCTTCTTCGGAGAGCGGGCGTTGCCACGTTCAGCGTCTGAGGCAGCGTTCACCAAGGCTCAGACTGCATTCATGCCACTTGCACAGCGCACAGTGCAGGATGTTTTGGACGAATTGACTGACAACGCTGACCTTAAGGCAGTCTGGTGTGGGAACTACGGCGACTACTGCAATTCCCCTGCAGAGGCCTCTTTTGCGATCCATGCCATGGTTTTCAGCCATTACATCGATGGTGCGAGCTACCCCGTTGGCGGTTCGCAACGCATCGCCACAGCAATGGCCGACACTGTGCGTGCTGCAGGAGGAGCTTGCCTTGTTACTGCTGAGGTTGTGAGCATCGAGATGTGTGATGGTTGCGTGGTAGGTGTAAAAACCGCTGACGGAAGCCAAATTCTCGCGGACAGAGTCGTCAGTGCGATTGGTATTTCTCAGACCGTACCGCTGCTGGCTCATGCAAATCCAGAACTGGCGCAGCCATTGGGCGAGGTGACTAAGAGCATTGGTACAACTCAATGTTTTGCTGTGCTTAACCTTGGCATCGACATCGCAAACGCAGATCTGAACATTCATCCAGCCAATCTTTGGGTGCACCCAAGCAACGATCTACCAGCGAATCTCGCTCGGTACAAAGCTGATCCAGAGGGACAGCCCATGCCCCTTCATTTCATTGCCCATCCATCACTGCGGGATCCGAGTTGGGCCGACCGTCACCCTAAGCAGAGCACGATGGACGTCTGCGGCCTGACAGATTGGTCGGTGTTCGAGCGTTTCACTGGCACGAAGTGGAAGCACCGAGGTGCAGAGTACGAGGACATGACAGCAAGCCTTAGAGAAGACCTCTTGGCCGTGGCCTTAAAACATTATCCTCAAATCGGCGGACATATTGCTCATGCCGAGTTGGCTACACCTCTTACTTTCAATCACTTTCTAAATCGTAGTCACGGCAATTTTATGGGATATGAGCAAACGCCACTTCGTTTTGCACAGCGCTGGATGCGTGCGCATGGCCCCGTTAAAGGTCTGTTTTTCGGTGGACAGGATGTGACCGCTGCCGGAGTCAGTGGCGCGATGGTCAGTGGGCTGGTCGCGGCGAGTGCAGTTCTTGAGCGTGATCTTTTCCGAGAGCTTTAGCTCTCAAGATCGCACCGGGTCGAATCGGCTGCACAAGCCGTATTTTGGTTGTCGGAACTCTCGTTGCTGGTGATTGCAAGGGCCTTTCCTACTGCAGAGAAGCTGCTTGCTAATTCTTGGCGCAGCGCACTAGGTGCTTTACCGAAATGACCTCGCACAGCATGCGAAAAAGCGCTGGGCTCTGCATAGCCCAGCCGTTCTGCCAGCATCACAAGCGGCAGATTGGGATCAGCCAGGCCTTCCAATGCCTCGCTCATACGTACCGCTTCCAGTAATTGGCGGAAGGATGAACCGCGCTCAGCCAATCGACGCTGAAGAGTACGCCTGCTGAGATCCAGCGAGCGCGCTACGCTGTCGCAATTCGCTTCCGAAAATCCCTGTGCTGCGATGGCTGCTGTCACGTAATCAACGAGCGTGTCGGAGCGACCCTGGGTTTTAAGCATCGTCTCCGCGCGACCGAGTACGATGCGAAGCAATGTTGGATCAGCAGCCTGCCAGGGTGAGTCCAGCAGTTCAGCGCCAAATACAACACGAGCGTGCTCGACTCCGAGAATGATCGGACATTCGAAATAGACTTGATAGCGGTCGGCTAAACACGCGTCAGTACCAGGTAGCTCAATTCTGGTTGGCCTTCGATCAGTCGGCATACAGTTATAGAGAAGGCGCATGTACGCGGCAAACAGCGAATCTATCTGGGCCGGATGCATGGCAACCGGGCTGGGTGTTACGTGGTAAACCAGCTGAACACCATTGTTGGAAGCAGGTTCAACTGAAAAACGACCAGAGTTGCTAACTAACTGCTGCAGCCTGACCGTATGAGCGAGCGCGTGGCGCAATGAGCTACTGTGCATCAATACCAGTGCTACGACGTTCATCGATTGCAGTGGTAGTGCTACGCCAACCTTCAAGCCGAGCAGCGGATCCTGGGAGAGGTGCATCGCACGCTGCCAAAGCCTCCTCACTTGCACGAGTTGCAACTGCCGCGTAGGCGCCACGTCGTCCCACTGTTGAGTCCAGGGAGCGCCCAAACGGGAAGGTTCGATACCTTGCCGAGTCAGTTCCTCGATGACGCCTACAAGCCAAGTGGCACTGACGGTGAGAGGTCGGGTCATTGTATGTCCGTTAGCTGCCACGCAATACTTGCTCGGAAAGAGATGAGACCCTTACTTGGCGCTGCGTTGCAAATCGGTTGCTCAGGGGCAGCGAAGTATTACGACAGACTGTGTAGCACGTCTGATAGGGATATTCCAAGGCCTGGCCGGCAGCGTCGATTTCGCTTCGAGATACGAGTAGGGGGGGAAGTCTGAGGATGCGGAGTGCTGCTATCGAAAACGGTCATTTTGATGAACGGGCAGTTTGGGGCTGCCCGCTATTTTGATATCACTTCAATGGAGCGTCTGATCAGATTTTTACGGGTTCACCTAAAACATGCATCAGGCGGTTTGCCCAACCAAAGATGGCTGTGGCCAGCACGAGGTCGACAACCCCAAGCGTGTCAAAGCCGAGTTCTTTCAAGGCATCGGCATGCCGTGTATTCAGCATTGGGGGTGACTTGGCCAACTCAACCGCAAAGTCAAACAACGCCTGAGAGCGATCATCCAATTGTGCTTCGGTTTCGTCTGCAAAGATTTTTGCGACCAGCTCTGTACTTTTGGTCAGCTGATTGTATCGGGCGCCGTGTACTGCAGCGCAGTAGACGCATCGATTAACAATTGAAGAACCAATCGCCCCAAGTTCACGCTCAGCTGGGGGCAAGCCGGCGCGGCCATACATAATGGCGTTGAACAAAGGGGATCGCACCGCGAGCGATTCGGGGTCATGGGCGAGAGTGAGCACATACTCCGAGATTTTTTTGCTCGATGGAGTCACTTTCATCGCATCAAGCTGCTCTTGGCTCGCGCTTTCTAACTCAACAGGCTTGATGTACGGCGACCAATGAGGCACCGATACGGTGAAATTATGCACGACCTGGCTCATTTCATTTCTCCTGCAATTTTGAATCCTGCTACGACCCGGAGCTGGTAGTTCACGAAAGCGAGGACTTCAGTGAGCCTTACGATGTCCGGTTCTGAAATCCCAGCGGCCTTTAACGTATCGATATCTTGCTTTGTAGCTTCTCGCGGCTTTTGAGTGACCAGATCCGTGAATCGGATGATCGCCATAAAGCGTTCATCCCCGTAAGCGGACTGCTGAGGATTGGCGGCAACATAAAGGCCCTCTTCGCCACCTGCTGTCTCAAGACAAGCATGGTAGTGATCCGCCAGTTCTTCGGAGTTGCTTAACCGAGCGATTCGTTCAGCAAGGGCTGCACGTTCTGCATGTGACAGCCCACCAGGATCTTTCGGAATGATCACTGCATCATGGCTCGCTTGACTCAGCGCCATAATTTCTGCCCGCTCAGCAATGGCCAGCGCGAGGGGAGAGTTTTCGTTTGCGCCGACAAGACGCTCGATAATGTTCGGAGTAAGCATATGAGTTCCAATAGTTAGCGACGCGTTATTTCCTGAATGCAGCAATGCTCGATAGCGAACTGAAAAAACGTTCGCCGAACGCTAAAGAACGCTCGCGAGCGAAACGAACTTTGTGGTCATGAAAGCATCCAGTGCGCCAGGGCCTCCTTCGGTTCCGTATCCGGAATCTTTTACGCCGCCAAACGGGTGCTCGGGTAGTGCAACGCTGTGATGGTTGATTGAGATGGCGCCAGACTCGATTCCGTTAAACAGCTTATTTGCAGAGCTCAGTGATCGGGTATAGGCGTATGCAGAGAGACCATATGGCAGTCTGTTCGCCTCCTTGATGGCTTCATCGATGTCGTCGAAAGAGTTGATCAATGCGATGGGCCCGAAGGGCTCGTCAATCATGGCGCGGGCGGTTACCGGTACATTCGTCAGAACTGTTGGTTCGAAGAAGTAGCCCTTGTGGCCTATTCGATTTCCGCCGGTTTCCAGCTTCGCTCCATGCGATACCGCGTCCGCCACGAGTTCCTCTGTCGCCTTGAGCCGGCCAGCGTGCGCCATTGGGCCCATTGTTACGTTGGGATCAAGACCATCACCCACCATGACGGCGCGTGCGCCTTCCACGAAACGGCTAACGAACTCGTCGAATACTTTCGAGTGAACGAGGAAGCGAGTAGGGGAGACACAAACCTGGCCCGCATTGCGGTATTTAGCGGCGACAGAAATCTTAACGGCGGTGGCGATGTCCGCGTCATCCATTACGATCACAGGCGCGTGGCCACCCAGCTCCATCGTGGATCTTTTCATGTGGAGCCCCGCGAGGCTCGCAAGCTTTTTACCTACTGGCGTAGACCCGGTGAAGGTAACTTTCCGGATAGAGGGATGGGCAATTAAATGCTCAGAAATTTGGCCCGAGTCGCCAAATAGCAGGTTGACGGCTCCAGGAGAAACGCCAGCGTCAGCGAACGCCTTCACTAGCTCTACTGCACACGTAGGTGCCTCTGTTGCGCCCTTCAAAATTATCGAGCAGCCAGCGGCAAGCGCGCCGGCGACTTTTTTTACCGCTTGAATGAGTGGAAAATTCCATGGGGCGAATCCCACTACAGGCCCAATGGGCTCCATCACGGTGAATTGATGAACGCCTAATGCGCGAGACGGAATGACACGCCCATATGCGCGTCTGCCTTCTTCTGCGTGCCAATCGATGGTGTCTGCGGTTGCGGCAACTTCACCCATCGCTTCCCCCAAAGGCTTGCCATGCTCAGTGGTGAGGATAAGGGCAATGTTTTCCGCTCGCTCACGAATCAAACTCGCGGCTTTGTGCATAATCGTTGCGCGCTCGAGTGCAGATACCTGCTTCCAAGTGGCGAAACCTTTTTCCGCTGCGATCGCCGCATCTTCAATATCAGCCAAGCTAGCTTTCGCAATGAGTCCGATCTGCTCTTCAGTTGCCGGATTGATTACGGGGATCGATTCATCGGGATGCGTGTTACGCCACACACCGCCAATAAACAGTGGTATTTGTTCCATGATCACCTCTCAGTTGCTAATTGTTTTGACGTCCCATGACTTGGAAAAAGCTTGTTGTGCCGCTCATCAGTAGCTATCTACGACACATGGGCTTCAATAAAATATAGGGCATTCCATTACGAAAAATTTTCCGTTTTTTGCAGGAATTATTGATAAATTAGAAAATACTTCTATGAATTATGTTTTTGATAAAAAAAATAACCAATCATGGCGCGGTGTATGATTTTGACCCTACTCTATGGAAGGTTATGATAGGAGCACCAGGGGGGCTTCTAGTCGTAATCCATCACCCAAATAGTAGGGCGCGTTCCTTATAGAAACGTGAAAGCGTGCGTCTCGCAGCTGTCGTTCCGACAGAGCCAGACGCATGTTAAAGCGCAAGAGTGACTAACCCGCGACCGGCGTACGCATAGTGACGAATTCTTCAGCGGACGTCGGATGAACAGCAATTGTTTCGTCAAAATGACGCTTCGTCGCACCAGATTTCAGCGCTATCGCCAAACCTTGCACGATCTCGCCGGCCTCAGGGCCGACCATGTGGCATCCCAAGATTTTGTCTGTTTTGGCGTCTACCACTAGCTTCATCAACGTACGTTCTTGGCATTCGGTCAGCGAGAATTTCATCGGCCGGAAATTGCTTTCAAAGATCACCACTTCGTGTCCGGCCTCCCGCGCCTCTTCCTCGGTCAACCCGACAGTGCCGATGTTCGGCAAGCTGAACACGGCGGTCGGGATCAGCTTGTAGTCCACCGGGCGGTATTGCTCGGGCTTGAATAATCGACGTGCCACAGCCATGCCTTCGGCAAGTGCGACCGGAGTGAGCTGCACCCGACCAATCACATCGCCCAGGGCCAGGATCGACGGTTCAGCGGTTTGATACATTTCATCGACCTCGACAAAACCTTTCCTGTCGAGTGTGACGCCAGTGTTTTCTAATCCCAGGTTGTCGAGCATAGGACGTCGGCCAGTAGCGTAGAAAACGCAGTCAGCCTCAAGTTGACGACCATCCTTGAGGGTAGCCGTTAGGCTTCCGTCAGCTTGTTTATCGATTCGTTCGATATCGGAGTTGAATTGCAGATTCATGCCACGTTTAGTCAGCTCCTCCTGAAGGTGTTTACGTACCGAACCATCGAAGCCTCGTAGGAAGAGATCACCTCGGTACAGCAGCGTGGTTTCGCTGCCCAAACCGTGGAAGATGCCCGCAAACTCCACAGCAATGTAACCACCACCGACCACGAGAACGCGTTTGGGTAGCTTGTTGAGGAAAAACGCCTGGTTGGAACTGATCGCGTGCTCGTGCCCGGGGATCTCCGGGATCTGCGGCCAGCCACCGGTAGCAATCAGGATATTTTTGGCGGTGTAGCGCTCGCCATTGATCTCGACCGTGTGCGGGTCGACGATCTTGGCGTGGCCCTCATGCAAGGTGACACCGCTGTTGACCAGTAGATCGCGATAGATGCCGTTCAGTCGATTGATCTCGCGATCCTTATTGGCAATCAGCGTCGCCCAGTCAAACTTCGCCTCGCCCGGCGTCCAGCCAAAACCTTGCGACTGTCCGAAGTCTTCGGCGAAGTGCGCGCCGTAGACCAGCAACTTTTTCGGCACGCAGCCAACGTTCACACATGTACCGCCCAGATAGCGGCTTTCGGCCACAGCCACTTTCGCGCCAAAACCGGCGGAGAAACGCGCAGCCCGCACGCCTCCAGAACCGGCACCTATCACGTAAAGGTCAAAATCGTAGGGCATTTTCAATCTCCTCGGCAGGCACTCAGCATAAGAGCGGTTGGTTAATAGCGTGCCGGACTGTCGTAGGAAGTCTGCAACTCATCGAGCACAGGCTCTATAGTTTTGCTTAGTAATTTCTAGAGGTTGATCAGAATCTACCATCCGATTGGTAGGGGTGCAAGGGCGCGCTGACTATGACGCCCACATCTTGTGGGCACGTTAGGCAACTTCTGTCGCGGATGGGCGATACAGTTCCGATGGGGGCACTGTTATAAACATGAAATGAATGACACGCCACGACCACTGGCTAAATTCCCTATCTCGGAATTATTCTATGGTCTATTGCATACTTTACCAACGCAGCAGGTTTGTCGATATTGAGTTTGCGTCGAATGCTCAAGCGATGGGTTTCTACAGTCCTGACGCTGATGTTCAGCTCTCGTGCCATTTCCTTGTTGTTCAGTCCTTGAGTCATTTTATATAAAATCTGGCTTTCCCGGGGCGTTAGCTCGTTGATAATACCATCATCAAGAAGCAGCTTTTGTGCGATTTCAGCACTGTAGAAGGTACCTCCGTTTTTAATTGCTTCAATCGCAGCGACAATCTCTCTTGAGGGTGCGTTTTTCAATACATAGCCACTCGCACCGGAGCGTAGGGATTCACTTACATACTCTTTACTATCATACATGCTGAGCACGAGCACCTTCAGGGTGGGGAACCTGTCACGTATTTTTCGCGTCAGCTCAAGACCGTTTATGTCGGGAAGGTTGATGTCGACCAATAGAAGGTCAGGATTGCAGTGCTCAACCATCACCATAGCATCCGCACCATTTTCAGCCTCACCAACCACGGTCACAGTCGGAATGACGGATAGTAGAGCTCTGATCCCATCGCGCACTAAGGTGTGATCATCGACCAAGGCCAGCCGGATTTGTGTTGGTAAGTTCATTAAGTGTGCCAACTGTTATCGATGTCGGAAAGTCAGATTTTCTTACAGGGAATACCATATGAAAATGACCCCCAAAGTGCTATGGCATTTTCGCCGGGAAGCAATGCCTAGGGTTACAGATACCTAGAGCTCCAGGCAGTAATGCATGACGCAACATAATCTGCATCCTGACTATTAGTAAGCAAGTGGTCAGCCGAGTCGAGTGAAATGAAGCTCTTGGGGTGTTTAGCTGTTAGGTAAATTTTCTGGGCTTGCTCTATTGATACAACGCTGTCTGCTGGGGAATGAAAAATAAGCAATGCGCGTCGTAGGTTAGCGATATTTGTATCCTGCTGTTGGGTTTCAATATCGTCGAGAAACTGCCTTTTTATAGTGAACTCTCTTCCTGCCAGCATTACTTTATATTCACCAATGTCTCTGATCGCTTCTACGTGACCTTTGAACTGCTTCAGAACATGGGTCGCGTCAGCGGGGGCACCTATTGTCACCACGCCTTTTGCCTCTGGGATGTACTTCGCCGCTGCTATGACTGCGGCTCCGCCCAAACTATGGCCAATCAAGATGGATGGAGCCTGGTATGTATCACGCAAAAACTCCGCCGCCGCTACCAAGTCGGCAACGTTGGAGGAAAAATTGCTGTTGGAGAAGTCTCCTTCACTGCTGCCTAGACCTGTGAAATCAAATCGCAGTACAGCGATATGATTGTCGACTAGCGCCTTAGCAATTCTCGCGGCAGCTTTAATATCCTTCCCACAGGTGAAGCAATGGGCGAACAATGCATAGGCTTTGGGCGCCTCCGGCGTCTCAAGCAGACCTGACAGGCTTATACCCTGGGCGTTTCGGAACGTTATCTTTTGTTTGCTCATCATGAATTTTCCTTGAACGGCTCTGATACCTGGCCTGGTGCGAGCCGGTAGGCCCGCAGCTTTATCTCTACCAGATGTTTGTGCTCAAACTGCTCAAGGGCTGCTTTAAAGCGCCGTTTAGCAATCCAGCACCAAGGGCAGACGAAATCTGACCTCAGATGGTGTTCACTAGAAAGTGAAAACCATTGGGTTTATTGAGGGGTTGATGATGAGTGTCCTGCACTCGGCATCAAGCAAAAATACGCAAAAGAATACTAGCAATGATCACCGTCGAAGCGCCGCCGAGGCGGGTGGAGATCTGAGCGAATGGCATCAGCGACATACGATGGGAGGCTGAGAGGATCGCAACATCCCCGGTACCGCCAAGGCCGCTGTGGCAGCAGGTCACGATGGCTGATTCGATGGGGTACATTTTCATCAGGTTGCCAATGAAAAAACCTGCGATGGCCATTGAGGCAACGACGGATACGCAGACTAGGACATAACTGATAGAAAAGACTTTTACGACGCTATCGAGAGGGACATACAACATGCCCAAGCCGATCATTACCGGCCAAATGAAGGCGGAAGAAATCAGCTTGTAGAAAGCGTTTGTGCCTTTCTCCAGTTTTTCCGGCAGAACGCGAACGTACTTAAAAAGTACAGCGGCCAAGATCATCAGGACAGGGCCAGGAACCCCCAAGATTTTTTCAAGCAGGCCGCCAAGGACGAAGAATGCACAGATGACCAGAATGCCTGCACCTATCACTCTGAAATCGATAGTCGAGCCGTTATCTTCCCTGGCTTGGAATTTATCATTCTCGTCTTTGGCACGGATCAATGAACCCTCGCCATTGAGATGCGGGCGTTTTAGCGCCAGCCGGGCCAAGTAGCCGGCACAGATAATCGCCGCGATGTTGCCGACTACAGCGGCAGGCACCAATTTAGCAACGTAGATATCCGGCGTACCGCCGAGAATAGCTGAGTAAGCAAGCGATAAAGGCAGGATTCCCTCACCAATGCCCCCGCCAATAATGGGAACAATGATAAAGAAGAAGGTGTGGTAGAAACTATAGCCGACGAGTTTTCCCACAATGAGTCCGCTTGCCACGGCAGCCAGGGTTCCGACGAGAAGAGGTATGAACATCCTCATCATGCCCTGAATCAAAATAAATCGGCTCATCCCGAGAATACTTCCGACTACCAGGCTGGCAATCACGAAGTACAAAAAGTTGGCTTCTTTCATCAGCATTTTTGTAGCGTCAATCGTGGCCGGCCCGAAGAAGCCGTAGAACACCAAAATCGATGGCAGCATCAAGCACAGAATGGCTCCTCCTCCGATTTCCTTCAGAATCGGAAGACGCGAACCCAGTTGACCGAAGAACATGCCCATCGTCATGATGACGGCGAGGCCACCGATCATGTTATTAGGCAAAAAACCCAAGTGTGCCGAGAGATATACAATTACGGCGATGCCGAGAAAAATCGGGAGTGGTATTACCCCTATTTCGTAACCGCACAGGCTACGCAGTTGACGCAACCCGCCAGCACGGGGAGCATCGATTTTCAGGGACTGCTCATTAGACTTGTTCATGTCGCTATTCCTCATACAGCATCACTGACTTGGCGCCAGCCTCAACCTATTCCGCAGTGTAAATACCCGGGGTATACAAATAGCCACGGGCCTCCAGTCCTTCTGTGATCAGACTGGTAGATGCTTGCTGCGCGAAGTAGAGAGCGATAAGTTTATTTGAATTTTTTTCCCGTGTTCGAGTGCGAGTCATGTGGGCTAAAACGACACGGTTTTCTAATAGCGTTCCGCACAAACCGTAGGGCATGAAAAGCTCATTCATGAAAAGTCTCGCAGTTGGCTGGGCGGATGGCAGCAGTTAGTTCTGATATTTCCGCAATGCCCTGTATTAAGGTTTGTCGAATGCATCCAAAACGTGAGTGCTGTAAACCAATGCAGCACCGGCGTTCATGTTGATTGCTACACCCAATGCTTCAGCAACCTCTTCAGTAGTTACACCAAGCTTTTTGGCCTCAGCAGCGTGGAAAGCGATGCAGCCATCACAGCGGGTGGTCACCGCTACGGCGAGCGAAATCAGTTCACGAGTTTTAGCATCGAGGTGGTTTGTTTTTGCACCGGCGCTCCCTAGAGAAGCCATACCTTTCATGGTCTCTGGGGACAGGCCATTCAGCTGTACTAGGCGGGCGCTGATGTCTTTTCGAGTTTGCTTCCAATCTTGCATGGGGACTCACCTGGGCGGGGCGCCCTGTAGGTTTACGGGAGGAGATGTGAATCCGATAGAATCTACCATCTAGTTGGTAGGCTTGCAAGGGGGCGCGACAGCCGACTTGATCGTATGTGTAGTGAGGGCGTTGCGAAGGGGGAGGGAATGGGCGTGACAATTCAGTAGCGGTAGGAGAATTTGGTGGGATCTTGTTGCTCGGATATTGGCTTTGCCCAATGTCCTCGAGGTTCGCCTCTCTTAAATCCGCCTGGTCAAGCTTATGAGCATCTCACCAAAGATGCATTGGAGATGTTAGTAATCAAGACCGCTTAACAAGTCAGGGCGTCGAGAGACGCCCTTGTTCATCGCTCTTGACAGCTAAGCCGATGCTTAGGCTCTTCTCTTTAGGCCCAGATCAAAGCCATGCTTTGATCTGGGCGCAGACCGCCTGAGTCGAAATTCCGTAACGATCATGCAGCGTAGGTAAGGCGCCAGCATCCAGGAAAGCATCGGGCAACGCGATTTGCCTGAAGGTTGGTGTTACGCCGTTACGTAGCAAGACCGTTGCAACGGCTTCACCCAATCCACCGATAATCGAGTGGTTTTCTGCGGTAACGACCAAGCGACCGGACTTCCTCGCTTCAGCGAGAATGGTTTGCTCATCCAGTGGTTTGATCGTCGGTACGTGCAGTACAGCGACATCAACTCCGTCCGCTTGTAGCTCTTTGGCCGCTTCCAGTGCGCGCATCGTCATCAAGCCGGTGGAGATGATCAACACATCGTTACCGGTGCGCAGGGTTTTGGCCTTGCCGATCTCGAATTTGTAGCCGTACTCATCCAGCACCAGCGGCACATTCCCGCGCAACAGCCGCATGTAGACCGGCCCTTGATGCGCCGCGATAGCGGGCACCGCCTGTTCGATTTCCAGTGCATCACACGGATCGACAATCATCAGGTTGGGCATGGCACGGAAGATCGCCAGGTCATCCGTGGCCTGGTGGCTTGGGCCGTAGCCAGTGGTCAGGCCGGGCAGGCCGCAGACGATTTTGACGTTGAGGTTTTCCTCGGCAATCGCCATGCAAATGAAGTCATAGGCACGGCGCGAGGCGAACACGGCGTAGGTTGTGGCGAACGGCACGAAACCTTCACGTGCCATCCCTGCTGCAGCACTCATGAGCAACTGTTCGGCCATGCCCATCTGATAGAAACGATCCGGGTGGGCCTTGGCGAAAATGTGCAGATCGGTGTACTTGGACAAGTCGGCGGACATGCCCACGATGTCTGAGCGCTGATCCGCCAGCGCGGCTAATGCATGGCCAAAAGGTGCTGAGCGGGTGGCTTGGCCTTCAGAGGCAATCGACGCGATCATTGCCGAGGTGGTCAGGCGCTTTTTGGCTGGCTCGCCAGTCGAAGTCGGACTGTGGATGGCGTTGCTCATTGCTTTTTTCCTTCTTCAAGATTGCTCAGTGCCAGATCCCATTCGTGCTCTTCCACGCGGATGAAGTGCGTCTTCTCCCGGGTTTCCAGGAAGGGCACACCTTTACCCATTTTGGTATCGCAGATGATGACTCGCGGTTGCGTGCCAGGATGGTTACGTGCGGCATCGAACGCGGCGACCAGTGTTTCCAGATCATTGCCATCGACCCGTTGGGTGAACCAGCCAAAGGCCTGCCAGCGATCGACGATCGGTTCAAAGGAGAGGATTTCACTGGAGTAGCCATCGGCTTGCTGGTTGTTGACGTCGACTATGGCGATCAGGTTGTCGAGCTTCCAATGCGAGGCCGACATCACGGCTTCCCATGTCGAGCCTTCATTCAACTCACCGTCCGATAGCAAGTTGTAGACGAAGGAGGGCGAACCTTTGCGCTTGAGGCCAAGGCAGGCACCGACCGCGATGCCCAGGCCCTGACCCAGCGAACCGCCGGTGATTTCCATGCCCGGGGTGTATGTCGCCATGCCCGACATCGGTAGCCGGCTGTCATCCGATCCGTATGTTTCGAGCTCATCGAGCGGGATGATTTCGGCTTCGATCAAGGCCGCATACAGCGCAATCGCGTAGTGACCGATCGACAGGTAGAAGCGATCACGCGCTTCCCATTCCGGGTCTTCGGGTCGATAGCTCAGCGCATGGAAGTAGGACACGGCCAGTAGATCCGCAGCACCGAGAGCCTGGCCGACATAGCCTTGTCCCTGGACTTGGCCCATGCGCAGCGCGTGGCGGCGAATGTTGTGGGCTCGCTCCACCAAGGTTTTGGATGAAGCGAATGAAGGATGGGTAGTCATGCTTAAAACTCCGTTATCAACGATTGACCAGTGCGGCGGGAATGCGCAGTACCAACAGGGCTCCGCCCACCAGTACGCCGGTGATGAGGTACATGCCGATGGCGCTGGAACCGGTCAGCGTGGTGACCCAACCAATCAGGTAAGGCGAGCAGAAGCCGGCGAGGTTGGCGAAGCTGTTCACCGCCGCGATGCCTGCGGCGGCAGACACGCCACCGAGTAACGTGGTGGGTAACATCCAGAACATCGACGTCGCGGACAGAATTCCGGAAGCAGCTAGGCAAAGACTCAGAATCGAGAGCGTCACATTTCCGCCCATCATTGCCGCCAGGGTTAGTCCGATAGCACCCGCGATCATCGGTATGATTAGGTGCCATCGGCGTTCACGATGTTTGTCGCCACTGCGTCCGGCATACAGCATGGCCACAATTGCACAGAGGTAAGGCAGGCTGGTCAGTACGCCGATTTTCATCGGGTCGGACACTCCTGCGTTACGCACTAGGGTCGGCAGCCAGAAGGTGATTGCGTACTGGCCCATCACGACACAGAAGTAGATGGCGGCCAGTAACCAGAGACGACGGTCGCGGATGAATTCGCCCACAGAGGCATGCGTGACTTTTTTCTGGTCATCCTCGGCCAGTTCACGGTTGATCAGTGCTTTTTCGTCGTCGTTGAGCCAGCTCGCTTGATGCACGCCATCTTTGAGATAGCTCAATACCAGCAGTCCAACCACGACTGTAGGTATGGCCTCCAGCACGAACATCCATTGCCATCCCGCCCAGCCATGCATACCTGCAAAGTGAGTCATGATCCAGCCGGAGAGCGGGCCACCCACCATGCCTGACAGCGGAATGGCGATAAACCACAACACGGTCATCCGGGCACGACGGTACGACGGAAACCAATAGGTCAGATAGAGCAACAAGCCCGGCGCCAGGCCGGCTTCGGCGATGCCCAGCAGGAAGCGCAGGGCATAGAATTGCCAGGCGGTTTCAACGAAGGCGAACAACGCAGAAACGATGCCCCAGGTGATCATGATGCGCGCGATCCAGACCCGCGCACCGACCTTGTGCAGGATGATGTTGCTGGGGACTTCGCAGAGGAAGTAGCCAATGAAGAACATGCCCGCACCCAGTCCGTAGACCGTTTCGCTGAGCGCCAGATCGTTCATCATTTGCAGTTTGGCAAAGCCGACGTTGACGCGATCGAGGTAGGCGCATAGGTAGCACAGCATCAGAAAAGGCATCAGGCGCCATGCGGTTTTCCGGTAGGCGTTAGAGCGCACGGTCGAAACCGCTTCGAGCGACAGGGTTGTCATGATGGTCTGATCTCTTGTTTTTATTGACCGCCAGGCCAAAGGCCCGGCTGCATCGTCGATCCAGATCCGCACGGGCCGCGAGGCCCGCCAGGTGTAATCAGTGAATCAGCATGCCGCCGTTCACATCCAGCGTGATGCCAGTCAAATATGAGGAGAGATCGCTGGCCAGAAACAATGCGGCATTCGCCACATCCTGGGCTTCACCCAGACGCCCTAGTGGGATGCCATCGATGATCGCGTGGCGGCGTTCGTCCTGCATCAGGCCACCGGTAATGTCGGTGTGAATCAGACCTGGGGCGATGGAGTTGACGCGTACCTTGTCCGGCCCCAGTTCCCGTGCCATTGCTTTCGCCAGCCCCAGCACACCTGCTTTTGCGGCACTGTAATGAGGGCCACCGAAAATGCCGCCACCTCGTTGAGCAGAAACGGAGGACATGCACACAATGCTGCCGGATGACTGTTGGCGCATGATCGGAATCACCGCCTGTGACATGAGCAGGGTGCCGCGCAGGCTGACGTCCAGAACCTTGTCGTAATCGGAAGGGCGGATATCCAGGGTCTTGAGGGGCTGGGTGATGCCGGCGTTGTTGACGAGGATGTCGATGCGACCGAAATGCTCGATGATTTTCGCGACGGCTTGCTGAACTTGCGATTCGTCAGCGACGTTGGCCGCAATCCCCAAATGACCTTCGCCCAGGGAAGCAGCGGCATCCCGTGCGGCGGATTCATCCAGATCGAGGATCACGACACGCGCGCCTTGTTGCGCGAAGGTAGTCGCCGTTGCGCGGCCAATTCCACGTGCGGAGGCGGCACCGGTGATGATCGCGACTTTGCCTTGAAGAAGCATGGGAGGGTACCTCTGATTGTTGTTATTGGGTCGACCCGCAATGAATCGATGGCCCAGCTTGTTCTCCAGGGTGACCTTGAGCAATAACGCGAATCTCACTCGGTGCTGAAAAAAATTCAGCACTCGCCAACCCAGTGAGCGGATGCTTGAATAGCTGGATGCCCGGCTTATGTCACTTGCAGCGGAATAACAATAATCATGCGTTCACCCGGCGATGCACCTCCGATACTGCCACCCCTGAAAGCCATTCAGGCCTTTGAACAGACGGCGCGCTTCGGCAATGTCGCTCGCGCAGCTGAATTACTCGACCTGACACCCTCGGCGGTTAGTCACCAGTTGGCCAAACTAGAGGCAATGATCGGCAGACAGTTGTTTTTCAGAACGGCCAGAGGCGTCACATTGACGCCGGTCGGTGAGCAATATCTCACCGAGGTTTCCGGCATCCTGCATAGCCTCGCCGTAGCCACAGAGCGCGCTACCAGTGATGTCAGCCTGGATTGCCTGCGGTTGCACTCGTCGCCCAGTTTCGGTTTGCTGTGGCTAATGCCGCGCTTGGAGCAGTTTCGCCAGAGCCATCCCGATATCCAGCTCAACCTCTCGTGCTCCTATGAATCACTGCACTTCAGTCGAGACAAGATTGATGTGGATATCCGCCATGGCATGCCCAATTGGCCTAGCTATGAAGTGCGCACGATACGCAATGAAAAGATGGCGGTGATGGCTTCCCCGAAACTATTGGCCAAGCGCCCCATCCGGGTAGTTGCGGATTTGCTGGACTGTAATCTGATTCTGTCGGAGGCCACGTTAATAAAGTGGCCGCAGTTGTTCGCACAACATGGCCTGTCGCGTCCCGAACAACCTTACACGCTAAGCTTCGACCGCTCGTATATGACGCTGGAAGCTGCCAGTCACGGCCTTGGCTTTGCGTTAGAAAGCACGCTGCTGGCCCGGGACTATCTTGCGAGAGGCGCATTGGTTGAGGTGGCGCCGGAGCTGAGCGCTTCTATCACTGCACACCATCTAGTTTTCCCTAGGGCTCATTCAAATTTCCCTCGGGTCAGGCGCTTTTTGGAGTGGATGCAGAAAGAGCTGGGGCATGACTTTGCCTATTGATGCCTGTACCCAACATGAAGACATGCGACAACTGGTCATATTTTGCGCTGTCACACTGCTTGACGACCATTCTTTGGGAGAAAAAACTAAAGAGAAATAATGCTAAGGCCGACCATCATGCTTTCCATTCTGGAGCTCCGCCACACCATTGAATGTGGCTTCCTGCCGCTGTCTTGTAGCTGCACCGTGAACCCCGATGGATCTCTGATGATCAAGGTATTCGAGCCATCCTCTGGTCAAGTGGAATTGCTGGTCACTGGTATCTCGACGGCGAATCTCACATCGAGCCGAGCCATTGCCAATCTAATTAGCGAGCTTCGCTCAGAGATGGCCACGACGAGGGTTTCTTTTGCTCAGCAGGCTCGGAGCACAATCAGCAAGCGCACGTTTTCAGTGACCCAAGGTCAGCAAGATCTTTCGGCGTAGGGGGGTGAATTATTCCGGTGTCATCAACACAGCGAGCGTCATGTTGATGAACTCTTCATTGGTTCTGATCGCGTCCAGGGCACCGCGCACATTGCCTCCAACCTCACCCGATCCACGCTGCTCGACCCAGAGTGTCAGTTCCATAATGGCAGCCTCAAGGGCTTGCTGGTTTTCGTTGATCTTGAATAGTAGGGAAGGGAGCAGGTCTGAGTTTTGCATTGCGATTCCTCCATGGAAAAAGGAAAGCGTAGCAGTAGGTGAATTTAGTAGGATCTTGTCGCTGATATTGATGGTCGCACAGAGTCAGAGCGCGTTCAGTAGACGCTCAAGCTGCTCACGCTCCCAACCACTCAAAAGCTCGACTGGATCTGTGCCATAGCGTTGCCAGTCTTCAAGAGACCCGATGCGACCGTCAGGAGACCTGCAATCCTCGCAGTAATCCAAGGTGCCGCCGTCATTGAAAAGCGTGAGATACCAGCCATCGATCTCAACTGGCATGAGGTCGTGATAGATCTCATTCCATGATTGGCTGCAGGCTCTTTGCATGGTGCGGCTGCCGAGCGCGACGTCCTTCAGTACCTGGTAGACCTCACGAGCGGTGAGAGCAGGTTTTGTGTTCAAATTTTCCCTCATCTTGATTACCGATACTCGTCTTGAGGTGTCCAAAATCATTAGGCCAGTTCAATGAACTTCGCCGAAGCGCACTTCAGACGCAAGGAGCTACGGGATGAAATCACAACCCAATATCGAGTTGCATACGCCATTCAAGCACGTCCTCTGGCAGTACTTCCGGCGGCAAAGTTTGGACGATGCCTCGCAGCAGATGACCGGAGTGACAGTGAAGTATCGCGACTTTACTCGGGTCATCCCCAGAAAACGCTAGCTCTGCTCCTGCCCGGCGCTGGCCCTTGCGCAGGGCTTCTAATGCCTCTTGGTCGAGCCATTCGAGGCGTAGAAATCCATACACGTTCACCGCGCGAGTCCTTACATGACTCTTTAGCAGTTCAGCCACCAACTGCTCCAAGCCTTGCGCGCCGAGCGTGGCCACAGCCAATTGCCAAAGCTGCCCTTCGAGAGGGGGCGTGATCTTCATACACACGCCAGGATAATGATGTGCTTGAGCTCCCGTTTCGACTTAAATCCGTCGCTCTGGTTTAGGGGCGACTGGAGTGCTGGCATCTTCCAGATGCGACACCAAAGCTTCCTTCAATTCCAGCAACGCATCTCGCAGTCGAGCGTCCTCGCGCGGGTCGTCCGTGCTCGGCTTGAATTCTTCGACGTGCCTAAGCAGGGCTTCGCTGTCGTTTTGGTTGAGATCAAAAACAATCATGTTGAGCCCGGGGATTTGGAGGAGGGGGTAGCGTCAGCAGGCGTATCCGTGGCTGAGTTTTTCAAGCTCAGCCTTTACGAATTCGTATCCTGTTTTACTGTTAGCCGCTTGCAACCGCGAGCCTTCAACAGCCCCCGCCATCGGCTGGGCGAGCCAGAGATCGGCCTTCGCTTTGTTGCCAAAAACAATCTCGGCATGGCGCTGGATCAGTTCTGCTGTTGTTGAGTCTTGGCCTTGATTTTGTTTTGAGTACAAGAAAGGGCCCCTTGAGCAAGCCGTTCGCTTAATTTTTTGAAGAGTCCCAGCCATCAGTGCCGGGACTCTTCGTTATGTTTAAAAAGCACTGAGAGAATGATGTGCATTCGGTCAGCGCATTTTAATGCGCCGTCACCCATCACTCTTCATGTATTAGCGCATTATAATGCGCTGATCACCGGTTTGATTATGGCTAGTACTTACCGTCCAAGTGTTCGCTGATGGCGCCAGGCAAGACGCCTACAGCCTAAAATTCGAGAATCCTTTTCCTCGTGAGGGAGCCTGCATTACTGGTTACCTCGGCTTTGGCTTTGTTGCCAAAAATCTGCTCGGCTTGGTTTTGGATTAGCTCAAAGTAATTCATTTTTGGCCCTGGCGCGCGTTCGGCTAAACTGGTTGCTCGGTGCTCGTAAGCATCCATGCTAGCGGGTTGATCCTTTTTCTTTCCATACAGGAGTTCCAGCTTGTCCTGTTAGTGCTTCGGGTGGGGCTTACTGGAAGACCTTTTACACTTCATACATCTGAGCCTTTGCCCATCTCTTTTTTGCTTGTTTTTCTGGAACACGTTTCGCCGTTTTGGTATCTGTCACCAGGCATGCAGGAGAGCGCGCTGGCCACTCTGCCAATTCTGTGGTGACCAAGTAAGCTGGACACAGGATCAATAGGTCGCCCAGGCTGAGCAACGGAAACCCTCTAACCACGGGGCGGTCTTTGTCGATGCTTACTTTCCCCCAATCTGAATCGAAATAATCGACCGAGTAGGTATCCGTTATCAGATACGAAGTAATGGTCGTGTCCCTGAGGCCCATCAAGTAGGCCGTTCGGTAAACCATAGCTGGGAAAGTCCGAGGCGCCATGGTCAGCATTGCTACCGTCATGATCATCAGGACGGCCAGCGTATTTCTGATTTTGGCGAGCAGATTTTCTCCAAAAGCAAAGAAGATAACCGCTGGTACGAGCGCCAGAGATGAAACGAAGATCGCCATCCCGGCAAGTTTGAGCGAGCTTTCAATGTCAGTCGGCGTGGGGTAAGTTGACAACACTAGCTGTACTGGAAATACAGCCGACAATACTGTTGAAAACACAACGATGAACAGTGGGACTAATGCTCCAAAGCGCGCCTGCCATTTCATGCCCTCCTCGGGCCGCGCCATAAAGCCTACTACGTGAATCGCAACCCTGAATCGTTCCGACTTCATCAGGACAAAGAAGACAACGATTTCTGCCAGCGCTGACGCCAATATGGTGAGCAGCGGATGAATGTCCCCCACTATGGTGCTCATCTGCACTGAGATCCCGACTAACACAGGTATTGCGAGCAGCCTGACCATTTTGGTTTGCACATAGGGTTGCTTGTTAAACAGGGTTGCCCCTGATGCGAAAATCATCGAGTTCATGGTGAGCACGAAGATATAGGCGATGAGTAACAATGCAACCAGGAGCATCCAGGGAACGAGAGCAGCCTTGGTGTCGAGGGCGGAGGGAAACAATCCAGGGAGACCGATCGCATTCAGGTAAGTGGACAAGATAGCGAAGCCGAAAAGTGTGCCTGCACCGCTAAGCATCAGACTAACAACAACCCAGTGGTCGACAATGCGTTTTAGGTTCTTCTTGATGGCGCCGTTAGGGATGGAAAAAGGTGATGTCGTCATGAAGAGCGAAGGCCTTGAGTATCAAGGGATGAAGTTAAATCCACTTCATCTCGTTTTACGGAATGGGCACCGGGTATACCCAACCGACGATGTTCGGTTGATGACATAGGCAGCCGTCGGCGCCCTGGATCGTGTTTTCCGGACTCCAGCCTTTTTAGGATAGGAGCTCGTTGGTGCAGGGAAGTCCAGGTGATAAGGGAGATGGTGTCCGCATTAAAATACTCGGACACCATCGCTTTTAGTGCTGGAGTGCGAAGGGTGACTTCACCGGACGCTTACGGTTACCCACCGTGGCTATGCTTATGTGAGTTTGCTTTTCAGCATTTCAAACATCGCCTCTTTCGCCCGAGCGACGAACTCATCTTCGGTTTCGGCCTTTTCGGGAAGGCCAATCTCTGATTGAAGCTCGCCCAGAAACTCTTTGTCAGTGATGAGGTTTGCAGCACCCTCAGCGAATTGAGAGGCCTTTGTTGCCCCCAGGCTTGCGCCAAGGATCGCGAGGGATGCCAGTTTCACTTGGGCACGCGTGGTGATTGCGAGTGTTTCAGCGCCTTTGGGCTCTGCGGAGTTTTGACCGTACACGATATCAACGAGAGATTTCACTGGGCTTCCCCTCCATTCGCTCTGAAAAATTCTCGGAAAACCTTGTCCATCAGATCGACAAAAGCTTGGCAAATATCGTCTTTCTGCTGTTGCGAGAGAGACGACCAGATTTGAGAAATGAAGCTGTATATTTTGAGCAGAATTTCGAGCATGTGACGCTCCCTGTAGTGCTGGTTTCTGACCCTTCTGCATCGGCCAGCGTCCTGGAAGCTTGAGCAGGAATCTGGCCGAAGCCATGGGTGTACAAAACGTACACTGGCGTCCGTGAGCGAACTGGGGCTGATCACAAGTCTGTGCGTCAATTATGCATATCGGTGTACTGTGTTTGCTGATTATTTGTACGGATATGTCCATGTACCAGGTGCTGGGTATTCAAAAATGTCTCGGTTACTTCGCCCTACTGTGCTTTATCGTTTTCGGAGCACTGAGCTTTTGGCGCTTGCCTGAAGTGTTCAGTGAGTTCGCGGCTTTTTGGTCTGTGGCCAAAATGGCGATGGGTGTTTCGACGGTTCTCCTGCTTGGCGTAGGTCAGACACCTCTGTTCCCCTGGCTCTGCAAGCTGCCCTTGGTGAGAAAGTTTTTCCCTCCCATTGATGGAGACTGGCAGGTAACTATCAGGTCGAACTGGAATCTGGTCAGGCAGTTAACTGGGCAGCAGGCTGGCGATACGCTGTTTACCAAGCAGGGTAAAATCACCATTACTTCCCGTCTGTTCAGTGTGAGGATGAAGTTTCAGTCTGATGATAAGTATTCAAAGTCGAGCACTACGATCGTAGGTGTGCGGCGAGATCCCGAGCATGGAACCATTGAGCTGAACTACTCCTACCATAACGTGACCCGTAATCCAGAGTTGACGGATAGCGGCTGTCATTACGGCTCTGCGCGAGTGGAGGTTCATGATGAGAAGGAGGGCGTGAGTCTTGATGGGGAATACTGGACAAATCGAAATTGGAACAAGGGCCTGAACACAGCGGGTATGATTTTCTTTGAAAGGCTGAAGTGAAGCTTTCACCACCTTTGCGCGGCCTTAGGGCTGTCGCCAGGAACAAATCGGGTGGTCTGACTAAACCAACTCATCGTCTTCAAATGCCATCCGAATCAGTTTTCGATGTTAAGCATGCTCAAATGGCGCGTGCTTCGTAGTGGGGGTATTCACTGGGATTGCGGATGATTACCTGCCGTTTCGCGGTTATCGACACTGCGCCTTCAGCGTTGGCCTCAGGTGCCCCTTCCAACCCATTTGCTTTGATTAAGTGCTGCAAAATCTGATAAGAGCTTTGCGGTAGGTACACTGCATCTTGTGTTTTATTGTGTTTATTTTATGGATATTGCACTAGATGTAGGGTTGTGCCAGTATTGGATCCAGCTGTGTTCGCTTCGTTGATGGTTCGCGTTTATCAATCAAAAAACATTGCTGGTTTTTGTGGCAGCACCGGAGGAGTTGGGTCTTGGGGGGAGTGGTACGCACTCACAAGAATCCGACTGAAAGCAGGCGCGTTGCTTGCAAGCCATCGACAGGACATGTCTCATGCTCAACCTGAGTCCCTTGCTGTACACCACCAAAGACCGTTTCGATGAGTTCGGAACCGTCGTTGATCACCCGACCTTCCTGAAATCCATGGATCTCACGACTGATGAGAAGCAAAAGATCGACGCTGCTCGAAAGGACATTCGTCAGTCGCTGCGTGATGGTTTGTCTCAAGCTTTGCGGGAAAAGGGTTACGACGGTGAGACGTGCGACCCCAAGTTCTACATTCAAGGTTCCTGGGCCTACAAGACGCTGAACCGCCCGTGTCAGACACCGCCGCAACAGTCCGACGTCGATGACGGGGTGTACCTACCCCTGAGCATCATGAAGGAGGAAGAGAAGCCACACTTGGCTATTGGTGACTTTTTCGATGCCGTGTACGAAGTGCTCAAGCCGCTGTGTGACGCTAACGGTTGGACTTTGGAGCGCAAGCCCAACTGCATGCGGGTCGTGATCGCAACTTACGCGCACATCGACCTGCCGCTTTACGCGATCCCCGATGTTCAATACAAGCTCCTGAAGGCGGGAATGGAGGAGCGTGGCATTCCAACCATGGACGGTATCATTGCCAATGCCGCCACTCAGAGTTGGAAAAAGCTCCCGTCCGACAAGATATTGCTCGCGTGTGATCGCGGATGGATTAAGTCTGATCCCCTGCAGATGAAGGAGTGGTTTGAGCTGGAAGTACAGGACAAGGGCGAGCAGTTGCGTCGTGTGATCCGCTACATCAAGGGATTCCGTGATCAGCAGTGGGATGAGAGAGGGCCTAGCTCGATCCTGTTGATGGCAGCTGCATGCCCACTCTTCGAATTCGAGAGCAAGCGAGATGATGAAGCACTGCTCAACGTCGTGAGAGGCATCCCAAAGGCCCTGCGAGACGGTGTTCTGAGCCCGATCGATCCTAAGGTTTACCTCACTGCCGCGCTGACCGAGGATGAAATCGATTCGGCGGCGGAGAAGTTTGAAACACTCGCGAGGTACCTGGACGCTGCGATCAACGCAAGTGATGAGGCAAAGTCGTCAGCATGTCTCTGGATGCGGGAGATGTTGGGTGATCGCTTCCCTAACCGGCCAGATTTGATTGATGTCATGTCTAAGGCTGCGCTGCCAGCAGCGATGGCGGCTATTGAGCCTCAGCCCGGGGAGATGGAGATCCTGGATCGTTCTAAGTCGGGGTAATGGTCATTGGTAATTCCTCAGCTTCTGCAAGCACTCAAGCCCCTAGGGTGGCGCCGCCAGAAGTCCCAAGAGCTTTCGGGGTTCCTGGCATTGGAAGGTGCCTTGCAAACCCGCTTTGGTTTGGTGCCGTGCGAGTTATTCATTGATCGCGAGCTTCGGTCGTTCCCAACGATTGTTCTTCAGCAACCCTTCCCCGAGCGTTTGCTTCCCTTTGCACCGCATGTTGGGCCCGATGGTTTTCTCTGCTACGTGGCGCAGGGCGCGGTGGTGTTTGACATCTACAAACCTGTCAGCCAAACGATCGCGGCATTGAGGCGGGCGGCGACCGTACTTGACCAAATCATGGCGAAGGAGCGCGTGGATGATCTGGAGGAAGAGTTTTTCGCCTTCTGGCCAGGCGTATATGCCTTCACTGACATAGAGAGACCTGAGTCGGGCGAAGTGGCTGTATTGAGTCTGGGTAAAGGACAGGGGCTCGTTTTCACCGATGATGTGGCGCGAGCGAAATCAAAGTTCGCCCTTCGAGCAAACAGCGTCGATACGCTCCTTGGATTCTCGGCGAAAATAACGACGAAAACTCCTCCCCGTCCTTTGATGGGGGCCTGGCCGCCAAAAACCGTCGGTGAGCTTCTGGATTGGCAATCGAAGCTGGATCCTCAATGTCGTCGCAAGATTCTAGCTCGGATCGTAAAAGCCTACCGTGCAGGTAAGCATGGCGTCGTCGTTGTCATTGATGCACCCACGATGCAGTACGGATTCCTTGTGAATGATCTTCAGACGTACAAGCGCACATCCAAGGCGGATCAGCGCACTCCAATCTTTGGAGCACCTATAGAGTTGATGCAGGTGGTCAGGATGGACGATCAATACCTTGTAGGGCGTAACATTCCTGCTCAGACAACGCTCGCGGGCAAGAGGATTGCCTTGATTGGTTGCGGAACGATTGGCGGCTTCCTTGGTGACCTACTGGTTAAGGCGGGGGCCGGTACGGGAGGTGGAGAGTTGCAACTGATCGACAATCAGGATCTATCTCCTGGGAATATCGGGCGTCACCGACTAGGCATCAATCGCTTGGAGATCAACAAAGCAATAGGGTTGGTCGCAGAGTTGAAAATCACAATGCCTTCAGCAAACGTCAGGGCACTTCCCCACGACGCCTTTTCGGTCAACCTTGCAGGGGTTGACCTGGTCATTGATGCAACCGGGGAGCAGGGCTTCGGGAGCTGGCTGGCGGGTTTGCAAGCCAGCGGTAGCCTTTCCAATGGTGGGTTGCAGACTCCGCTCCTTCATGTCTGGATTGAAGGTGCTGGAGAGGCTGTGCGGACGCTTCTTAAGCAGCATAGGTCTGAAGGGTGTTACCGCTGCTTATGCGATTACGAAGCGGAGCAACGGTTCCTCTCAGTAGTCGGAGGTGTTCGTCCGATCCTCGCAGGAGGTGGCTGCGAGGGGCAGTACGTGGCGTACTCGGCGTCAGTGTCTGTTCAGGCGGCAGCATTAGGCTTGGATACTGCATTGGCTTGGGTCGGGGGTACGGCGTGGCCTTCATTGTCCACTCGTGTTCTCAGTCGGGCGCATGATCCCTCCACAGGAGATGTCACCATCCTTACGCGACCAGGATGCCCCGCATGCAGTTCCTAAATACCTGGAAGGATCCCGCCAGCGAGCGACTCGTGTATTTCTCTGCGCAGGTGATCGAAGTCTTTGAACGCTACATCCAGGGCGAGAACGATGCAGAGGCGGGAGGCATATTGCTGGGGCATGTTCGTGGTATCCATCTGGAAGTTCTAGAGGCCACGGTGCCCACCCGAAAAGATCGTCGACTCAAGTATTTTTTCGAGCGGTTGGTCGAGGGCCATAAAGGCATTGCTGAGCGCCGATGGCGTGAGAGCAATGGGTTGGTCAGGTATCTCGGGGAATGGCATACGCATCCTGAAGACCATCCCACACCGTCTGGCCTGGATATCAGTGAGTGGCAGAAGCTTGCGGCTGCTCGAAGAGATGGGCGGCCTATGCTGGCAGTCATTGTTGGGAGACGGGACTTACGTGTTGAGTACTCGTCCTCGAATGGCGCTAGGCTCCGCTTGTACCACTCCTCTAGTGGTCAGTAGCCAACGCTCAGGATGAAGCTTCAGATGGTAATTGAGGGGATAGATACTTGCTTAACGATTAGGGTTGATAAGCAGCATTCCCTACATTCGCGTCGATTTTCCTACATTCGGGCGGGATCCATGGAGATCACCAGTAGCGTTGTAAACGTCCTAAGCGCCCGAATCATTTAGGTGCTGTACGAGGGCTTCCTTCAATTCGAGAAGCGCATTTTGCAGTCGTGAGTCTTCGCGAGCGTCGCCCGAACTCGGCTTGAATTCTTCAACGTGCCTGAGCAGGGCTTCAGCATCGTTTGTGTTGAGATCAAAAAAAATCATGTTGAGTCCTGGGCTTGGAGGAGTGGAACTCGAATTAGCAGGCGAATCCGTGACTGAGTTTTTCAAGCTCAGCTTTTACGAGTTCGTATCCCGTTTCATCGTGAGTGAGCTCCAATGGTGTACTACCACCGAAGGTGTTTTTCGGTTGGGTCAGCCAACTGTCGGCTTTTGCTTTGTTGCCAAATACAAGCTTGGCTTGATGCTGGATCAACTCAACGTAGTTCATTTTCTTACTCTCGGGAGACTTGCCGGAATCCGCTCTGTTTAGCTTGCGGGCGAGATCGATGCCGGAGCCTTCGCGCAATATTCACGAAACGCTTTGATGCCCCGTTTGATGATCAATATTGGCTTAATCATGTAGCGATAGCTGACGAACATATTGAGCGCGAGCCAACCCAACTGGTAAGTCGAGCCATGAAATCCTCCATGGTGTGTGCTGTTTTGCCAAAAGCCGTAGGCAACGAAAATAGTAAAAATGGCGACCGTCAGAGGCAGGATGCTGAGCCTTCCCAGGGAGACGGCAATGAAGGGAATGTCGACAACTGAACGGACAGGTTCATTGTCGAGCTGAATGGCCCAGATCCGGTTGATGTTGTCTTTGCCTGGCTGGTACGTCGCTCTGACTCGATCGCCGGCCTTTACGTGAGCGTCGAGAACGTCAGGGATTTCGAGCTTTTCGTGTTTCTTGCCGTCAATTTTCCAGTAGTGATAGCTGACCATGTCGCCGCCAAAGCCTCGCGATTTCTCGTCGAGCCGGCCGTCTACGATTTGCATTTCCTTCATTTTGATCCCTGTCTCGCGTTTGAAGTGATGGCAAAAGGATATTTCTGCCAAATACTAAGTAATACTTAGTATGTCGTCAAAGCGAATCTAAGAATCTCTTAGCCTTTCGGCGATGAGAAAATGGGTACGTTTGGCAAGCGCTTGAAAGAGGCACGCAAGATAAGAGGTTTTTCACAGGAACGTTTGGGGATTGAGGCGGGCATTGAGCCGGCCACAGCTTCTGCGAGGATGTCTCAGTACGAAAAGGGCGTTCACCAGCCTGGTGAAAGCATCGTGAAGCAGATTGCTGCTGTCCTGAATTTACCGGTGCCGTATTTTTACTGCGAGGATGACGAGACGGCGCATCTGCTGCAGTGTTTTCATTTATTGAAAGGGAAGGAGCGCAAGGATGTGGTTGATCTGGTGGAGCGACTGGCACTGGGTGGCTGATGTACGCGCTGCGAAATGCTTTGAAGGTGCTTTTCTTGATCGAATGGTTTGAGTCAAAGAAGACTCATTGGTGCTATAGGCATCAGCATCCCACCATTCGGAAACGCTGATGGGGTCAGGTAAGTTTCACAGCAAACTTTTTTCTATTGGCCTTTGGTTTCCCATCTTCGAAGTACTCAACTGACACCACCTGTTGGGCTCGATCGACCATCATGAACACCCCCAGCAGGTATCCACAGACGTGTTCGGGATGAGTGACACCGTCATAAGACCAGGTGTCGTCAAAGCTCTTCTTGGTTAGAGCCATGAGTCGTAGCCTATCCGAGTGTATCTGTTCAGTCGTTTTGTCTGGCTTGGCCATTTCCATGGCAATCAGATTATCTCGCCCCCTCTCTCCACGGCTGTGCACGATTAGATCACAGGTCACTTTGATCACTTCCAATTCTCCCGACAAGATGGTTTTGATCTGCCCACCTTGTTTTCTGTTGTACTCGGGGTCTGCGTAATACCCCTCAAGCTTGTAGGTTGGGAGCAGGTTTTCGAATTGCATGGCGAGACGAGCACAGAGATTTCTTTCCGAAATATTGTCTCTGATGCTGGTGGCGTCCTTGATCAGAAATTGGCTTACCGCTGCTTCAACAAGCTCGTACATCAAACTCCGAGAGGTTTCCATTCAGGCTCTCCGGATCCATGTTTTGAAATAGGGAGGCCGGTCAGAAGACCAGTGAGGATGACTCCCTGATAGTGGGATTAATGTGGCAATGCTTAGCCGCTTACGTCAAGAGAAGACGCCAGCTTGGATGGTGACATTTAACTCTCTGAGTGCTTTCAGTTTCGAGCAGTCATTCTGGGCGCGCGAAATCCAATACCTTCCGAGCACGGGACGATCTGCTCATCGAGCGTTCCCTAAGGCTGCAAGCTAGCATCCGAAAGGCGCGAAGGTGGGCTCGGTCAACGTTAAAGCCGTGCGTTGATCCACTCCCAAACATTCTTGCTGGGCCACCCTTGGTGTTCACCATTGTTGAGTTTGGTGGCCACTTGGTTTATCCGCATAAATGCGTGCAGCAAGGTTGGCTAGAAATCCATTTTTTAACTTCGTTGTCCCAGCCTGGTTCGCAAAACTCAAGGCTGGGCCAGTAATTGTGAAACTCTTCGTAATCTAGCGCTCTCGCGTTTTTCTGAGATTTCTCGGATATAAACCCCCACACAATGTACATCCGCTCTTTCCAATTGGATGTAGAAAGCATATGCATTGGTGTGCATTCAGGAAAACCAAGGTTCAATATGGAAGCACTGAAGGATTCGACTACTGCCGGCGTAAACCTTGAGTCGTACTCATTGGTTGCGTCAATGCCGTGATATAACAGTCCAATGTACTGGAATGCACTATGATCTATGCTGTCCTGTTTTTTGATGCTGTGAAAAGAATTGAGGTTATAGCCTTCGGGCGTTTGGGTTACGCTGAAGCTGATTTTTAGGTCGGACATTGATGTTCTCTTTTTTATTTTATGGTAACGAGGGAGCAAACACCGGTGCAACTCTGAGAGATTAGATTTCTAGGGGGGCTATGTGCGGATTTTGCAATGTAGGTTGTGGGCTGGCTGCTTGCATTCATTCCCCGGTAACTTTGCTTACTTGATATCAAAGGCTTTCGATTTTTATATGCTGACCTGTGAGGTCATGGCCTGATGAGTTAGTGAGTATTCGGCTTGTTGATGGCTAGCAGGGCTTTGTTTGAAATTAATTGATTCCGTAGCGAGAAATCCGCATTGGAGGTTGCTGGCTGAAAGTCTCCATCGACATAGTAAAGAGGAAAACAGAGTCGCAATCGAGGATGTCGGTATGGAAAGCAGAGCAACTGAATATCGATTTGCTTAGGGTATTTGGATGGCAGGTGGAGATTGCTGAGCAGGATGAATCTTTTGGGGTCTCTGGCAAGTACTTGAAGCTTTACCGGGTTTCCAGGCCTGGCCAACCTGATTGCAAGAAATCTTATGTCAGCCCAATGCCTATCGATATACCTGACTTCGCTATCCATAACGCCGGTTGGCTCTGCCGTGATACTATCTCCTAGGCTACAAACAAGGACGCCGTGATGAAGGTAGATTCAGACGAAAAAACGACCTCGTGATCGGTAAGAATTGAGGTTGCCAATGAATGCTACGACTTGCAGGGTTTGGATTCCCCCCTGTCGGAGCTGTAGATGTTCAAGGCATTCTCACCCGTTTGAGTCGAAATCTATTCACATCCACGACTACATCTGCACGACGCTTGGAGCATTCATAAGTAGTGGTGCTCTACGTCAGTACTATTATCAGAAGGGGCTGAGTACACGCGGCGATGCGCAGACTTAGCTCAACCGCTCGCATCCTCGTGAATTGTCGGATGAAGTCGGTAATCCAGTCAGGGAGCTTCTGTTGAAAGCAAGAATGATCTCTAAGGCTCCAAGGCTGGATCTCACGCCACCTTAAGCAAGCGCTCCATGGATTCCGTCAGAGACTGTTCCCTTTCAATGTATATTTCTTTGCTGATTTTTTCTTTCGCGAAATCATCCAGCAACCGTTTTCTCCGCTTCTGATATGTTTCGTAAATTTTGGCCACTTCAACATTATGAATGATCTGCTCGTACTTGGATTTGGTCTTGAATGCTGTGTCCACGTAGCCCAGTAGGCTCTCCAGTGTGGCGTGACCGCTCTTGGTTAGCGCTCGCTCGGCCAGCATCTTGTTAGTCATCAACGTCTGCCTGAACGAGTCTGGGCTCAGTGCCTGTGTTTCGGCAATTAACCGGGCGACAATGTTCGTACAATATGCATGTCTGAAGAGGTGCGCGCAGGCTTGTTCTTCGACTCCGGCAGCGCGACGGATCAAAGAAAATTCAGTTGTGAAAGTGTCTATCCCAAGCGGGCGACCACCACGCTCGGTGACAAACAGGAATCCGTGATCCGGGACGCCTTTGAATCGCTTCATGATGATGAAGCGGTCGCCGCGAATATAGTTCATGAGCTCGTCAATCATGGGAGGGCTAAGCTCAAGTGCTCGTGTCAGCCCCATCCCGCCTCGTTTTAGAGTGGTGACTGAAATAGTGGGTTGTTTTACTTTGGCGGCGGCAAGCACTTCGGCAACTGTAATGGGTTGAATCTCGCCGCGTCGCGCGCCTAATTCCTCGAATAATGAAATCATCAGGTGTCGACGATTATTTAAAAATTCCGACGTCGACATCTCATCAATAGCATTACGCAATTTTTCGATCGTGGCTTCTCCAATCGGCTGACGAGTCTTCTTCGCCTCAGGTGTCCTGAACGACCTGTGGTGAACGCTGGAGCGTGTGAAGGCCTTTCCATTTCGATAGTAAACTGAGTCCACCATGTAAATTGATATGGTTCCATCTATACCGACGAAATTGTGTAAGCCGCTCATTTCACCCACGTAAGCAAGAAAGCTTAAGCACCTTCTACCAATGCCAACAATCGTACGCTCAGTTCTTTTGCGCTGGTTGGGTTGATTGCGCTTCATTTCTCTGCGAAGTCCGTCGATGAACTCGCAGAAGTCGTCATCGGATAGAGCGATAAAACTGAGGTTATTGTAATAGCAGAATCTGATCAGGTGGCTGATCTTCCCAGCGTACTCGCCAAAGGTGCCCCCTTTGGTTCCGGCTCTGGATGGGCCATTGCCACCTCGGCCAGGTTTCATACGTGTCTTGATCATATAAGCATTGGCCTGTAGGCAGGGCATTCCATTTGGCCACGTCATAAAAGGCATGTTGCTGCCATCGAGCGTATGCAGCCTATCCAGCGATATGTAGTCGTAAAGTCGCAGTTTCGGAATCAGTGTAAATAATTGAGCGGATTCGGGGTACTCAACGCGTCGTTTGATCATGGGGCACCAGCTGCAAATGCTTCTTCATGGAGAGAATGGTCACGTCATCAAACGGTGCAGGGTTCAATCCCAGAATTTTGATGACCCTGTTGATGGCGTCCTTAATCCGCTTTTGCCGCAATCCTGTATTGGCCGTGTCAGCAATCGTGATCAAGTCCCTCCTGTTAACCTCCAGTGC
This sequence comes from Pseudomonas sp. KD5, assembly GCF_012932895.1. Classification (NCBI taxonomy): domain Bacteria; kingdom Pseudomonadati; phylum Pseudomonadota; class Gammaproteobacteria; order Pseudomonadales; family Pseudomonadaceae; genus Pseudomonas; species Pseudomonas sp. KD5. The sequence goes on from NZ_JDWJ01000001.1 coordinate 235,240, forward strand.
CTGTATAAGCACCATGTTAACGGCTTGCAGGGAGGAGATAGTGTCCTTCAGTTCGTCGACCTGTTCCTCCAGCGCGGTTCGAGATCGCTTCTTTGGCGCAGCCTGTTGCTCTTCGAATTTGTATATCATTTGCTGCGCATGCGACCGCAGCCGGTCTAAATGTTGAAAATCTCTCTCCGCATCTGGTTGCGTGAGTCTTTTCTTCAAAGTGTTCAGGCTGACAGGCCGGATCGAGAAGTTTTCATCTCGTATTGAGAACTCCATATCCAAGGAGCATAGGCCCCCCTGGCTTTTGAGTGCATTCAACACCTGTTCGTTTTGCGAGTAACTGTCTGGCGAGCGTGCGATATCAACCAGCAATCTGAAAATGCTATCGATGGACTGATCAATTTGCTCGCGCTTGGATACTGTGCTCATCTTTGTTCAGCTCACAATGAATAGAATTTTCATAGATGTACCATTTTCATCTTTGAAGAATTGCGGTTCGAATCTGGCTTTCCCCTCGTTCAGCATGGCCGCAAGGTAGGTTTCAATTTTCCCCTCATCGACAAGCGCAAATGACGTAGTGCCGAACTGTGCAGATAGCAGATCCCGCAAATTTTTGTAGTTCTCCAGCCGGCCTTTTTTTGCCAAGCCTGCAAAATAACGTGCGCCTGCGCCTCGAATTTCTTTAGGCTCCATGCATTCGGTCAGATACCGCCAAATGTGTTCGATGTCGCGATGGCCAAACATCCAGCGCAAAGTATCCAATTCCCCAAAGCTGTTGGTGTAGAAAAACATGATGGCAAAGAAACGCCGCAGCTGATGTTGACGCACGTAATAACGCTCGCCACTTTCTGTGACATCGCTTTCGAAATAATCGCAGGCAAAATCCAGGTGACGGTTGTAAAGGTGCAGTGAACAGTCCTGGAGTACTTTATGCCCCATAGAAGGTGGAGTCGCGAACAGGTCGGTCAGGTCGTCGATAACGCCAAGACGCTTGAGTAGCTTTTGGAAGCGACGCAGCTCCTCAATCATTTCGACGGCGATGGCGTCGATGGGGCGAGACTCGCGCTGTCGAATGCCCAAGGCGTTACGAGTGGACTTGGCCAGCTTGAAGATAAGCCATGACTTTGTACTGTCCAGGCACTTTTGAGTCTCCAAAGTCACCAACTCATCAACGCGTCGCGCCATGATCATCCCGACGGTCAGTTGTATGCTGCCGAGGTATACGTAAACCAATTCAAGTAGTCCGTGATTTGCACGTATCCGCTTGAAGTATTGATTCCTGTCTCCTTTTCGTCGGGATCTCGCCCCGGTTTGGCGGTGACTAGAAAGACCTAGTTTTTTGACGCCAAAATCTACGAGCTCTGGGCCGATGATTTTCATGAAGTCGGCGTCAGCAAGTCGGATCATCGAAATGTTTTGGGCGTGGCAGTAGCTCGCGACTCTAATGAATCCATTTAGAATTTTCCTTCCGTGATCGACATGGAACTCCATGCTGCTACGGAACAGTTTCAATAGGTTTCCAGAGGGCACGCTTCTAAATCGGGATGGTTGATTAAGCTTTGGAGTATACTCTTTGATCGTAATCGTATCTGAGGGGGCAGGTAGCCCTAGCGCACTGAGCGATGCACTGCTCACGAGGGTGTACCTGTAGTAAAAGTACAATGATTCTTGGAGAAGCTCGGCTTCGCCGGTGGTAACTCTTACTGACGGATACTCTCGTTTGTAGTTCTGCTCGTTAGGGTAGAAGCTCAGTGCCTCCAACGCTGATTTTGCAGTCTGTCGTCCTCGTAGCGTGTCTGGGTACAGACGTTCAGAAAGCACTTTAGTGCTTATCTTGTAGCCGTTGTGGTTGTTTCCGTAATACAGGTTCGCTTTCATCATTGCTGCACGAACTCTCGGAATGTCGGAGGCGTTGATGTCGAGGCTCAGATCCTCACAGACGTCATCGCTGACCTCCAGCATACTCGGGTACTTGGCAAAAAACTCCTCGGCCTCAGCGTTGCTGAGGCCGCCTAGTTGAAGCGTGCAAAACGCAGACACGCGCTCATGCCATGCATAAATGGAGTCTTCAGACCGCGCAAAGGAGGCCAGTTGATTGAGTATCCCCTTCAAGTCATCAGCGTTCAAAGCACCTAGGCCGAAGGCGATAAGGTCGTAGCTTTGAGCATTAATCAGCAAGTAGTCGATGACTTTCAATGTGCAAGCTAAGCGCATGTTTTGAGAGTCGGGCGAGAGAGTAGCAAACTCATCGTTGACACCATTTGTGCTAATGATGAGTAGATGTTTAAGCGAGCGAAGCAAGATCTCATTCTTGTCGTCGGTCAAGAGGCTGCCATCCCAAAGACGAACTCCCCAATCAAGTTCGTAGGGTTTTTTCTGGTTGGTCAGTATTGCCCAGGAATTCTCATCGAATTTGCACCGCAGCCAGGATGCTGTTGTGTGAGGTGATGCTTCGACCAAGTCAAAGTCATCAAGAAATTCATATCCGGATTCACGACCAGTGAGCAGGGACATAGATCAGCGCCTCCATCTTCTTTGCATCGACCAGTTTCAACGCTGCGTCCAGATGCTTCTTCAGCAGCCGGTCATAACCACTGGAAATCTCGGCTTTGATTTTTCCTGCAAATGACGCCCAGTACTCAGCCTTGCCGCATACCCGCTCGCGATTGCTGGATCCCGTGACTGCTGCCTCCAGCGAGAGCAAGGAGGAGAGGAACGGCACTCCGATGGAAAGCACGGCCTCGCTGGTTTCAATGGGTTTGAGCTGCTCTTTTCGTTCAGGATCGGAAGCTTCGGGCGGAATCTCTTTGATCCGGTGGTTATCCAGGAAGGTATCCAGTTCATCCATGTTGTTGAACTTCGTCACACGAAGAAGGTGCGGGCTGTCCTTCATGGCCTCGCAGACCATCGCCTTCTGGAAGATCCTGATCCATCGAGCCTTGATGAAAGCCAGCAGGGCCTCCGGGAGGTAGTGGCTGAGCAAGTCTGGGTAATAGTGTTCATGGCCAAGAGCCTTGGACATCTCCTCAGTACTTTTACTCGCAATGAAAACTGCGACCGCCGCAGAAGCTCTGATGCGCCCTAGTCGCACTCTCTGAATAAAGTCCACCAGCTGCGTCTCTGGGAGATCGATGTGTGGTGTGAATTGAGCGATCAGTTGCTCGCGCAGACCGCTATTGTTAGCAAAGCTACTCTTATTCCATTGGGGAATAACGTCGGCCCCAAAGACGGTTGTTCCCCTGGCGGAGTTCACAAATAGCTGGCGCCAGACATCATTACCTTGGGCCTTAAGTTTTCGCCGACCGAGGCTAGTGATCTCGATGATGTCTTTAACGATGGAAAATGAGGTGTCATTGAGCTTAATGGTCTGCTCCCGGACATCCGACTGTTTACGGTCTTTGTAGCCAATGAGCAGCCGTTTCTCTTCGTTAAACCCTGATAACTGACCTGCCTGGTTATAGAGCTCGAATCCATTGAGAAAGTCCGCTGTGATCTCTGGGTGTTCAAGCACGAGAAGGCACTGAAATGGATACAGGCACCCTTTCAATTGGAAGCCATAGGTGCTGGCGAGGTGCATGGCGCTGCAACCCTCACCCGTGATCTGCTCGTGAACTTTGCAAAGAAAATTATGTGGCACCGTAGAAGTTATATCCTCCAAAGTCGCGCAGATGTCCGCCTGTGTATACCGCTTGACCATGCCACGGCCGGTGTACTCGATAATCGGGATGCCCTCCTTAGCTAGTGAGATTCGACGAGCAAAGCGGGATTTCAGATCTGCTGCCTGCTTGGTAGCCCAGTTACGCACCGTCGCGAGGTCGTTCTTGATATGAAAGAACAACACGTCGATAGCCTCGGCATCGGTTACGTGCAGTGGAATACTCGTGATTAGCTTTTCTTGTATAAGCAGGCCGCCTTCATCTTCACGCAGCCTCGTTTCCGAACCATGTTTGGTAGCTGGAGGAGGGCGTCGGATCGGTGAGGTAAGGCTTGCCCATACGCCTGTTTTGCAAAGGCAAGATTCAACGGCGTTGAGGAACTTGTTCCACGCTTTGATCTTGTATTTGCTGTCGTGGCCGTCTTTCTTGGCCTTATAAAAATGAGCAAGGGTGAACGCGTGCATGAATCGCTTCACGCCTTGTTCGCTCTCAAATGTGCGCAGAGGCCATTGAGCTTGATGTTTGTGGAGGTAGTCGAACATGAAGCCCCATTCGAGACGATAATCACCCCCTCGGCCACGGTAATGTTTCTCCAGCTGGACATACATGCCCTCGACAAAAGCCCTTCCATAAGCGGCCACGAGAGGGGCTAGTCTCAGGTGCGAGCTCCCACCACCTTCACGGAAAATCGTCCAACCTCCCCAGTACCACCTCTTGAAATCGTCCGCCGATGCCACTTTCGCGCATACGGCTGCATCAGGTTTGAATAGGGCAAAGTCCCAGCTAACGGCATGAAGATCAGGGTGCGTGAGTCGGGCTGTGGCTAGCACCTGATAGATGCGGCGACAGAACTTCACTGATTCTTTACTTGGCAAGTCAAGCAGTTCATCGCCAGCCAAGGCGGCTACGTAGCCTTCCAGGACTGTCTCGATCGCGGGGCCTCTAAGCGTCTCCATCGTGATCCGCTGACCAGTGATATCGCAGTACGCTTCGAGTACCTGTAGAGCAGGTCGAATTGTAAAACTTCTCGCCTTTGTTGACTGTCGGTAAACCTCGCCAGCCTGAAGGATCAGGTCGCCGACCTCTGGGTCGATCGCGGTAAGTGGATGGTAGAGGACAGTAGAGGCGTTTTTGATAATTGTCATTTTTTTCTAGCTGAGGATTGTGCCTTTAATGCCCGTTTTAGAGCGGTTAAGACAATAATGATAGCCATCGCTAAATAGTCAAACGAAAGAGCTGGGTTTCGAACTGAACCTGGATTTCAAAGAAGATTTGGCTGATGAAGCCATTGATGCTTTCCTCGACGCGTTCCTGAAAGAAGCCATGGAAGCCAACGGTCTGGGTTATGTGGGCGGCGATGACTTCGGTCTGGTTTGCCTGCAGAAGCGTGGCTCGGTGACCGAAGCACAGCGTGCCGCTGTTGAAGCCTGGCTCAAGGGCCGTAGTGAATTGACCAGCGCTGAAGTCAGCCCGCTGATCGACGTCTGGTACCCGGAAAAGCCGATCAATCCGGTAGCCTGATGTTCTAAAAAAACGGCGACCCCAAGGGTCGCCGTTTTTTTTATACCTGCTTTTTATAGGCGCATGGCTTGCCCGCGAAGGGGCCCTCAGGCCTTGCGCCAATTCAGAATCACCAGCGTCAACACCCCCGCAACAATCCCCCAGAACGCCGAACCGATGGAAAACAGCGTCAGCCCCGATGCCGTCACCATAAAGGTAATCAGCGCCGCTTCGCGTTCCTGCACTTGCGCCATGGCAATGCTCAGACCGTTGATGATCGAGCCGAACAGCGCCAGCGCGGCAATCGACAGCACCAGTTCTTTAGGCAACGCGGCAAACAACGCCGCCAATGTCGCGCCGAACACCCCGGCAATCCCGTAGAAAATCCCGCACCAGACCGCTGCCGTGTAACGCTTGTTGCGATCCTCATGGGCGTGCGGCCCGGTGCAGATCGCTGCGCTGATGGCGGCCAGGTTGATGCCGTGGGAGCCGAACGGCGCCAACAGCAACGAGGCGATGCCGGTGGTGGTGATCAGCGGCGAGGCCGGCACGTTGTAGCCGTCGGCGCGCAAAACGGCGATGCCCGGCATGTTCTGCGAGGTCATCGCCACCACGAACAGCGGGATGCCGATGCTGATGGTCGCGGCCAGGGAGAAATGCGGCGTGGTCCAGACCGGCGTCGCGACTTCCAGGTGAAAGCCACTGAAATCCAGCAACCCCATGAAACCGGCCAGCGCGGTGCCAATCAGCAGTGCCGCGAGCACGGCGTAGCGTGGCGACAGGCGCTTGACCAGCAGATACGTGAAGAACATCCCCAGGACCAGCGCGGTGCGGTGCTGGGCGGCGACGAAAATCTCGCTGCCGATCTTGAACAGAATCCCCGCCAGCAACGCCGCCGCCAACGAGGCCGGAATCTTTTTCACCAGCCGTTCGAAACTGCCCGTCAGGCCGCACACGGTCACCAACACTGCGCAAGTAATGTAGGCGCCGATGGCCTCGCCGTAGCTGACACCGCCCAGGCTGGTGATCAGCAACGCCGCGCCGGGGGTCGACCAGGCAATGGTAATCGGGGTGCGGTAGCGCAAGGACAGGCCGATCGAGCACACCGCCATGCCGATGGAGATCGCCCAGATCCACGACGAAATCTGCCCGCTGCTCAGGCCCGCCGCTTGCCCGGCCTGGAACATCAGCACCAGGGAGCTGGTGTAACCGGTCATCATGGCGATGAACCCGGCGACAATGGCCGAGGGCGACGTGTCGGTCAGGGGACGAAGCTGCGTGTGCGTGGCGTCGGTCATGACAGCGGTGTTCCTTGTTCTGATAAAGATGTCCGTAGCCGCTGAACTTGTAGGAGCGAGGCTTGCCCGCGAAGGCGTCGTGTCATTCAACATTGATATCGACTGACACGACGCCTTCGCGGGCAAGCCTCGCTCCTGTAGGGATTGTGTTCAGGCTGCGAATTCTGCGTTCAAGCCTAAACTGAAACGTAACCGGTCGTTGCGATACAGCAAAGGCGACAAACAGCCGTACAGTCGTGTTGCCACCCGCCATTGTGTACAATTGCAGTGTTTTTTACGCGATACTTGCCAGCGACCCACTGTGCCGTATTACAGTCACGGTCAATTCGCCGCAGTTCTCCCGACTCGAGTGCCCATGAACGAACAGTTGCAACCCCTCAAGAAACAACCGCGAGCAGGCAAAGCCGGCCGCAGCGGTACCCAGGACGATATTGTCTACGCGCATATCTTCGAGGCCATCCTCGAACAGCGTCTGGCGCCCGGCACCAAGTTGAGCGAAGAAGCGCTGGGGGAAATTTTCGGGGTCAGTCGCACCATCATTCGCCGCGCGCTGTCGCGTCTGGCCCATGAAGGCGTGGTGTTGCTGCGTCCGAATCGCGGCGCTGTCGTTGCCAGTCCGAGTGTCGAAGAGGCACGTCAGGTGTTCATGGCGCGGCGGCTGGTGGAGCGGGCGATCACTGAGTTGGCGGTACAGCACGCCACTGCCGAGCAGATTGCCGACTTGCGGCAGATGGTCAACGACGAGCGCGACAGCTTCTCCCGCGGCGATCGCGGTGCCGGTATTCGTCTGTCGGGCGAGTTCCACTTGAAACTGGCCGAAGCGGCGAAGAACGCGCCGCTGATCAGCTTCCAGCGCAGCCTGGTGTCCCAGACATCGCTGATCATCGCCCAGTATGAGAGCGGCAACCGTTCCCACTGTTCCTACGATGAACACACCCAGCTGATCGACGCCATCGAAGCGCGGGACGCGACGCTGGCGGTGGATTTGATGATGCATCACATGGACCACATCGACAGCAAACTCAACCTCGACGAAGAAAGCGCGTCGGATGATTTGCATGCGGTGTTCTCGCATCTGTTGCAGACCAAGAAACCGGGGCGTTCGACTGCCAAGCTATAAATCGGGCCGAGTCGCGATAGCGGTCTGACAGGCGACAAAAAAAATCCCCCGCAATCAATGAATGCGGGGGATTTTTTATGCCCGAAAAACCTTAACGCTGATGCACCAGACTCCCCGCCGCATACGTCTGCAACACCGTCCGGTCATCCCCCAGCGTCATCAACACAAACAACGTCTCGGCAATGTTGTTCGCCTGCTTCAAGCGATAGCTCAGCAGCGGCGTGGCGTTGTAGTCCAGCACCAGGAAGTCCGCGTCGGTGCCCGGTTGCAGAGTGCCGATCTTGTCTTCCAGCCGCAGCGCGCGGGCGCCGCCGAGGGTGGCGAGGTACAGCGACTTGAACGGGCTCAGCCGCGCACCTTGCAGCTGCATAACCTTGTAGGCTTCGTTCAGGGTTTGCAGCAGCGAGAAACTGGTGCCGCCACCGACGTCCGTGCCCAGGCCGACATTCAGCTTGTGCTTCTCGGCCATCGGCAGGTTGAACAAGCCGCTGCCGAGGAAGAAGTTTGAGGTCGGACAGAACGCAATCGCCGATCCGGTCTGTGCCAGGCGCGCGCATTCGTCGTCGCACAGGTGCACGCCGTGGGCGAACACCGAGCGCTCGCCGAGCAGTTGGTAGTGATCGTAGACGTCCAGGTAGCCCTTGCGCTCCGGGAACAGTTCCTTGACCCACTCGACTTCCTTGAGGTTTTCGCTGATGTGGGTCTGCATGTACAGATCCGGGTATTCGCTGAGCAACTGCCCCGCCAGTGCAAGCTGTTCCGGGGTGCTGGTCGGGGCGAAGCGCGGGGTGACGGCGTAATGCAGGCGGCCCTTGCCATGCCAGCGCTCGATCAGCGCCTTGCTTTCAACATAGCTCGACTCGGCGGTGTCGGTCAGGTAGTCCGGCGCGTTGCGATCCATCATCACCTTGCCGGCGATCATCCGCAGATCCAGTTGCTCGGCAGCCTCGAAAAACGAGTTCACCGATTGCGGATGCACGCTGCCGAAGACCAGGGCGGTGGTGGTGCCGTTGCGCAACAGTTCCTTGATGAAAATATCCGCCACTTCGTCGGCGTGAGCCTTGTCGGCGAACTGGCTTTCGCACGGGAAGGTGTAGGTGTTCAGCCAGTCCAGCAGTTGCTCACCGTAGGCGCCGACCATGCCGGTTTGCGGCAGGTGAATGTGGGTATCGATGAAGCCGGGGGTGATCAGTGCGTCCTGATAATGGGTGATCTCGATGTCGGCCGGCAGCGCTGGCAGCAATTCGCTGGCGTGGCCGATGGCGTTGATCTGGCCGTTCTCGACCACCAGCAGGCCGTCTTCGAAATACTCATACGAGGCTTCGATACCCACTTCGGCAGGGTCGGCGATGCTGTGCAAAATGGCGGCGCGGTAGGCTTTGCGAGTCATTGGCATGGGTGTTCTCAATTAGTTCGGAGCTTTTCAGTTCGAGGCTTTTCAGTTCGAAGCTCTTCAGTTAGAAGCTTGGCTGCGGCGTGAAGCAGGCAGCAGTTTGGCGATCGATGATCCGGCGCTGGCGGTGTGCTGGCCAAAATTCGCGTTGTAAGTGGCGATGATTTCGCCGGCGATGGAGATGGCGATTTCCACAGGCAACTTGCCTTTGACTTCGCCCAGCCCCATTGGGCAGCGCATGCGTTGCAGCACGGCGCTGTCGAAACCACGATCACGCAGGCGGTGTTCGAACTTCACCCGTTTGGTCTTCGATCCGATCAGGCCGAAGTAGGCGAAGTCATTGCGCTTGAGGATCGCGGCGGTGAGTTCGAGGTCGAGCTGGTGGTTGTGAGTCATGACAATGCAGTAGCTGCCAGCGGGCAGGTCATCGACTTCATCCAGCGGTTCTTCGGTGACAATTTTGCGCACGCCATGGGGGATCTGTTCGGGGAATTCGGCTTCCCGCGAATCGATCCAGCGCACCCGGCAGGGCAGGCTGGCGAGCAGCGGCACCAGCGCCCGACCGACGTGGCCGGCGCCGAATACAGCAATCTGCGCTTGCACCTGGCCCATCGGCTCGAACAGCAACACGGTCACGCCGCCGCAGCACTGGCCCAGGCTGGCGCCGAGGCTGAAGCGCTCCAGATGGGTGTCCTGCCGGCCGCTGGCAAGCATCTCGCGGCCGATCTGCATGGCCTTGTATTCCAGATGCCCGCCACCGATGGTGTCGAACGTTTGCGTGGCGCTGATGACCATCTTCGAGCCGGCATTGCGCGGCGTCGAGCCGAGCTCTTCGATGATGGTCACCAACACACAGGGTTCACCCCGGTTTTGCAGGTCGGCGAGGGCGTCGATCCAGTTGTACATGTTCACCTCTCAAGATCGTTCCCACGCTCGGCGTGGGAATGCATCTCTGGACGCTCCGCGTCCGCTGTTCACAATGCGACGCAGAACGTCGCGGGCTGCATTCCCACGCAGAGCGTGGGAACGATCAAACCACTACTTCCGACTCAGTTTCGACGGCCTTCACCGCCTTCAACTGACGCATCTGCTCACAGCCCCACAACACCCGCTCCGGCGTCGCCGGCGCGTCGATTTTCGGTTGATGCCGGTAGTCGCCCAAACTCGCCACGGCGTCCTTGATCGCGCACCAGACGGCGATGCCAAGCATGAACGGCGGCTCACCCACAGCCTTGGAATGGAACACCGTGTCTTCCGGGTTCTTGCGGTTTTCCACCAGCTTCACCCGCAGGTCCAACGGCATGTCCGCCACGGCCGGGATCTTGTAGCTGGCCGGGCCGTTGGTCATCAGTTTGCCTTTGTCGTTCCACACCAGTTCTTCCATGGTCAGCCAGCCCATGCCCTGGATGAAACCGCCCTCGACCTGACCGATGTCGATGGCCGGGTTCAACGAGGCGCCGACGTCGTGGAGGATGTCGGTGCGCAGCATCTTGTACTCGCCCGTCAGGGTGTCGACGATCACCTCGGCGCAGGCCGCGCCGAAGGCGTAGTAGTAGAACGGCCGGCCGCGAGCCTGGCTGCGGTCGTAGTAGATTTTCGGGGTCTTATAGAAGCCAGTGCTCGACAGCGATACCTGGGCGAAATACGCCTGCTGGATCAGCGCTTCGAACGTCAGGATGTGATCGCGAACCCGCACATGCCCGTTGTGGAATTCCACGTCTTCTTCGCTGACCTTGTATTGCCGCGCAGCAAATTCCACCAGGCGTTTCTTGATGATTTCCGCGGCGTTCTGTGCGGCTTTACCGTTGAGGTCGGCGCCGCTGGAAGCGGCGGTTGGCGAGGTGTTCGGCACTTTGTCGGTGTTGGTCGCGGTGATCTGCACCCGGTCCATTTCCACCTGGAATACTTCAGCCACCACTTGCGCAACTTTGGTGTTCAACCCCTGGCCCATTTCGGTGCCGCCGTGGTTCAGGTGGATGCTGCCGTCGGTGTAGACATGCACCAACGCACCCGCCTGGTTGAGGAAACTGGCGGTGAAGGAAATGCCGAATTTGACCGGGGTCAGCGCCAGGCCTTTTTTCAGGACCGGGCTGTTGGCATTGTAGCGACGGATCGCTTCGCGGCGCTCGGCGTACTGGCTGCTGGCTTCCAGTTCGGCGGTCATTTCCTCGAGCATGTTGTGCTCGACGGTCTGGTAGTAATGGGTGACGTTGCGCTCGGTCTTGCCGTAGTAGTTGGCCTTGCGCACCGCCAGCGGATCGAGGCCCAGATGACGGGCGATGGCGTCCATCACTTCTTCGATGGCGACCATGCCTTGCGGGCCGCCGAAACCACGGTAAGCGGTGTTCGACGCGGTATTGGTCTTGCAGCGGTGACCGTTGATGGTCGCATCGCCCAGGTAGTACGAGTTGTCGGCATGGAACATCGCGCGGTCGACAATCGACGCCGACAAGTCCGGTGAGCAACCGCAGTTACCGGCCAGCTCCAGAGCGATGCCGTGCAGGCGGCCGGTACTGTCGAAGCCCACGTCGTACTCGACGTAGAACGGGTGACGCTTGCCGGTCATCAGCATGTCTTCAACACGCGGCAGGCGCATTTTGGTGGGTTGACCGGTCAGGCGCGCGATCACCGCGCACAGGCACGCCGGGCTGGCAGCCTGGGTTTCCTTGCCGCCGAAACCACCGCCCATGCGGCGCATGTCGACGACGATCTTGTTCATCGACACGTCCAGCACTTCCGCCACCAGTTTCTGCACTTCGGTGGGGTTCTGGGTCGAGCAGTAAACGATCATCCCGCCGTCTTCAGTCGGCATCACCGAAGAGATCTGGGTTTCCAGATAAAAGTGTTCCTGGCCGCCGATGTGCAGCGTGCCCTGGATGCGATGCTCGGCAGTGGCCAAGGCATTGGCCGAATCGCCGCGCTGGTGGGTATGGCTGTCGAGCACGAAATGGCGTTTGCGCAGGGCTTCGACCACGTCCAGAACCGGTTCGAGGTCTTCGTATACGATGATCGCTGCCATCGCGGCTTTGCGCGCGGTTTCCAGGTCTTTCGCGGCGACGGCGAGCACCGGTTGACCGACGAACTGCACGTCATCGATGGCCAGCAGCGGATCGCCCGGCAACAGCGGGCCGATGTCTTTCAGGCCTGGCACGTCTTCGTGGGTGATGGCGATGCGCACGCCTTCGAATGCGTAGCAGGGCTTGGTGTCGATGCTGATGATTTTCGCGTGGGCGCGGTCCGACAGCCGAGCATAAACGTGCAGCTGATTGGGGAATTCCAGCCGATCGTCGATGTACTGTGCTTCACCGGACACATGCTTGGCGGCGCTGTCGTGCTTGACGCTGCGGCCGACTCCGGTGGTCAGGTCCTTGGCGAACAATTCAGCCAGTTCGGCTTGGGTCTTCTCTACAGCGTGATGATTAGACATAAGCGGTCACCCGAGTCTCGATGTGCGGTGTTTGCAGTTCGATGAAGTATTTGCGCAGGAGGTTCTGCGCGCTGAGCAGGCGGTATTCCTTGCTGGCGCGGAAGTCCGAGAGCGGTGTGAAATCTTCGGCCAGTGCGGCGCAGGCGCGTTCAATGGTGGCGTTGTTGAACGGTGCGCCAACCAGCGCGGCTTCGCAGTTTTTCGCGCGTTTGGGGATGGCCGCCATGCCGCCGAAAGCAACGCGGGCGTCGGCGACTACGCCATTGTCGATGCGCAGGTTGAAGGCTGCGCAGACCGCGGAAATGTCATCGTCCAGACGCTTCGATACCTTGTAGGCGCGGAACAGTTGTTCAGCGCTGGCGCGGGGCACGATGATCTTCTCGATGAACTCGCTTTCCTGGCGCGCGGTGACCCGGTAATCGATGAAGTAATCCTCCAGGGCCAGGGTGCGGCGAGTCTCGCCTTTGCACAGCACGATCTGCGCGCCAAGGGCGATCAGCAGCGGTGGCGAGTCACCGATCGGCGAGGCGTTACCGATGTTGCCGCCGAGGGTGCCCTGGTTGCGAATCTGCAACGAAGCGAAGCGCTGCAGCAATTCGCCGAAGTCCGGGTACTCGGCTTTCAAAGCGTCGTAACAGTCGGAGAGGGCGGTGGCGGCGCCGATTTCCAGGCGATCGTCGAAGCGCTCGATGCGCTTCATTTCGGCGACGTTGCCGACGTAGATCATCACCGGCAAGGTGCGGTGGAATTGCGTGACTTCCAGCGCCAGGTCGGTACCGCCGGCCAGCAGGCGGGCCTGTGGATAAGCGTCGTAGAGGTCGGCCAGGTCGGCCACGGTCAACGGCACCAGGCAGCGTTTGTCGCCACTGTTGAGTTCGCCGATGTCGGTGGGGGCGATGGCTTTCAGGCGAGCGATGGTTTGCGCTTCGCGAGCATCGAACTGATCCGGTTGCTTGCCGCAGCAGGATTGCTCGGCAGCGGCCAGGATCGGCCGATAGCCGGTGCAGCGGCAGAGGTTGCCGGCCAGGGCTTCATGGGCCTTGTGGGCGTCCGGTTGATCGCTGTTCTTTTGCAGGGCGAACAGCGACATGACGAAGCCAGGGGTGCAGAAGCCGCACTGCGAGCCGTGGCACTCAACCATGGCTTTTTGCACGCTGTGCAACTCGCCCTTGTGCTTGAGGTCTTCGACGCTGATCAGTTGCTTGCCGTGCAGCGACGAAACAAAGGTCAGGCAGGAGTTGAGGCTGCGATAGCGAATGTGTTCGCGGCCATCGTCATCCGTCTGCAACTCGCCGACCACCACGGTGCAGGCGCCACAGTCACCGCTGGCGCAGCCTTCTTTGGTGCCGGGTTTGCCCACATGTTCGCGCAAGTAATTGAGCACGGTCAGGTTCGGGTCCAGGGCGTGCTCGCTACGGAGTTCCTGGTTTAATAAAAACTGGATCACGGATGGCCTCGCAAACTCATTATTGTTGTTAACCGACATGAGCCGAATTTATCAGGTCTGACTTTTCGGTCAATGATTTTCTGACTTAAAGGTCAGGAAATGGCATTTTGTCGATCAACGACTCGTTCCTTCATTATTGACCCTCACGGGATAGCCTGCTTTTTGCTTGAATCGTGCCAAAAACCGCTGGGTGGGCACTCCGCCATGACCCATCAATTGCGCTACACTGCGCCGCTTGTGCAGATCGAAGAGTTTGAAGGACAACCATGACGTTCAAGGCGCCGGACAGCCTCGCCGAGCAAATCGCTCACCACCTCGCCGAACGTATCATTCGCGGCGAAATGAAGCCGGGGGAGCGCATTCAGGAACAGAAGGTCACGCTGGCGCTCAATGTCAGCCGCGGTTCAGTCCGTGAGGCCTTGCTGATTCTCGAGCGCCGCCACCTGATCGCGATTTTGCCGCGACGTGGCGCCCATGTGACCGAACTCACGGCGCACAAGGTGCAGAGCCTGTGCACGCTGATGAGCGAGTTGTACATCTTGCTCGGCAACGCCGTGGCTAGCGGCTGGCAAGTCCAGGCCGACATGGCGCCGTTCCTGCAGATCCAGCAGCGCCTGACCGACAGCTACGAACGCCAGGACATCCGCACGTTCGTCGACGACAGCTTCAGCGTGATGCGCGCCGCGTATCCGTTCGCCAACAACCCGTACCTGCAGGAAACCGTCGAGAATCTGCAGCCGGCCATGAGCCGTGCGTATTTCCTTGCCCTGGAGCAGCGCAAGGCCTCGATGAGCGAGTTCCTTGAACTGTTCGAACGCCTGCTGGCCGCCGTGCTGGCCCGTGACTTTGCGCAGATCCGCGTGGTGCTGACGGCGTATGCCCAGCGCAGTTGCGATCTGGTGGTTTCTGCCTTGACGGTCGCTTAAGCGTGCGGCTCAAGTGCATTAAACTGGCGGGGTTCAAATCCTTCGTCGACCCGACCACGGTGAACTTCCCCAGTAACATGGCGGCGGTGGTCGGGCCCAATGGTTGTGGCAAGTCGAACATCATCGACGCCGTGCGTTGGGTGATGGGCGAGAGCTCGGCCAAGAACTTGCGCGGCGAGTCGATGACCGACGTCATCTTCAACGGCTCCACCAGCCGTAAACCGGTGAGCCAGGCGAGCATCGAGCTGGTGTTCGATAACTCCGATGGCACCTTGATCGGCGAATACGCCGCCTACGCGGAAATTTCCATCCGCCGCAAAGTGACCCGCGACAGCCAGAACAGTTATTTCCTCAACGGCGCCAAATGCCGTCGTCGTGACATCACTGACATTTTCCTCGGCACCGGTCTCGGCCCGCGCAGCTATTCGATCATCGAGCAGGGGATGATCTCCAAGCTGATTGAAGCCAAGCCGGAAGACCTGCGCAACTTTATCGAAGAAGCGGCGGGCATCTCCAAGTACAAGGAGCGTCGACGCGAAACCGAAAACCGCATCCGCCGCACCCACGAAAACCTGGCCCGCCTGACCGACCTGCGCGAAGAGCTCGAGCGTCAGCTTGAACGCTTGCACCGCCAGGCCGAGGCCGCCAAGAAGTATCAGGAATACAAAGGCGAAGAGCGTCAGCTCAAGGCCCAGCTGTCTGCCTTGCGCTGGCAGGCGCTGAACGAGCAGGTCGGCCAGCGCGAAGCGATCATCGGCACCCAGGAAATCACCTTTGAAGCCCTGGTGGCCGAGCAGCGCAACGCCGACGCGGCCATCGAACGCCTGCGTGACGGGCATCACGATCTGTCCGAGCGCTTCAATCTGGTGCAGGGGCGCTTCTATTCGGTCGGCGGCGACATCGCCCGGGTCGAGCAGAGCATCCAGCACGGCCAGCAGCGCTTGCGTCAATTGCAGGACGATCTGAAAGAAGCCGAGCGCGCGCGGTTGGAAACCGAATCGCACTTGGGCCATGACCGCACTTTGCTACTGACCTTGGGCGAAGAGCTGGACATGCTCACGCCGGAGCAGGAAGTTACCAGCGCCGCCGCCGAAGAGGCCGCCGCCGCACTGGAAGAATCCGAAACCACCATGCATGGCTGGCAGGAGCAGTGGGACACCTTCAACCTCACCGCCGCCGAGCCCCGTCGCCAGGCTGAAGTTCAGCAGTCGCGGATCCAGCAGCTGGAAACCAGCATGGAGCGATTGGCCGATCGCCAAAAGCGTCTGGCCGAAGAGCGCGCGCTGCTTTCGGCGGACCCGGAAGACGCGGCGATCATGGAACTCAGCGAGCAGTTGGCCGCGTCCGAGGCGACGCTGGAAGACTTGCAGGCCAGTGAAGAGGCGCAAGTCGAACGTCTTGAGCAACTGCGTCAGGAGTTGCAGCAAGCGCTGTCGGCGCAGCAGCAAGCCCAAGGTGATTTGCAGCGGCTCAACGGTCGGTTGGCATCGTTGGAAGCCTTGCAGCAAGCCGCGCTCGATCCGGGCACCGGCACCGCCGAATGGCTGCGCGAACAGCATCTGGCGGATCGTCCGCGTTTGGCCGAAGGCCTGAAAGTTGAAGCGGGTTGGGAGCTGGCGGTGGAAACCGTGCTCGGCGCCGACCTGCAAGCGGTATTGGTGGATGACTTCGGTGATTTCGATCTGGCCGGGTTTGCCCAAGGCGATTTGCGCCTGCTCAGCCCGGCCAGCGATGGCGTGCGCATGCCCGGCAGTTTGCTCGACAAGGTCGAGGCGCAGATCGATCTGTCGCCATGGCTGGGGCAGGTCAAGCCGGTCGACAGTCTTGAACAGGCCTTGGCCTTGCGCGGGCAATTGGCTGCCGGCCAAAGCCTGATCAGCCGCGACGGTTACTGGGTCGGCAGGCACTTTTTACGCGTGCGTCGGGCCAGTGAAGCGGAAAGTGGCGTGCTCGCCCGTGGTCAGGAAATCCAGCGGCTGGGCCTGGAGCGTGAAGAACGCGAAGCCACGGTCGAAACCTTGGAAACCCAACTTCAGAATCTAAGGGCGCAACAGCGTCAGCAGGAAAACGGCCGCGAACACTTGCGCCGTCTGCTGCAAGACGAAGCGCGTCAGCAGGGCGAATTGAAAGCCCAGTTGTCGGCCGGTAAAGCCAAGGTCGAACAATTGACCCTGCGCCGCAGCCGTCTCGATGAAGAACTCACCGAGCTCAGCGAACAGCGCGCCCTGGAACACGAAAACATCGGCGAAGCGCGCCTGCAGTTGCAGGAAGCCCTCGACAGCATGGCGGTGGATACCGAGCAGCGCGAGTTGCTGCTGGCCCAGCGCGACAGCCTGCGCGAACGCCTCGACCGGGTGCGCCAGGAAGCCCGGCAGCACAAGGACCATGCGCATCAATTGGCGGTGCGCCTGGGGTCCCTGAAGGCGCAACACGACTCCACCCGTCAGGCTCTTGAGCGGCTGGAAATGCAGGCAGAGCGCCTGACCGAGAAGCGCGAACAGCTGAGCCTCAATCTGGAAGAGGGCGAGGCACCTCTGGAAGAGCTGCGGCTGAAACTCGAAGAGTTGCTCGACAAACGCATGACCGTCGACGAAGAGCTCAAGACCGCGCAAATCGCCATGGAAGACGCCGACCGTGAACTGCGCGATGCGGAAAAGCGTCGGACTCAGGCCGAGCAGCAATCCCAGTTGATTCGCAGCCAGCTCGAACAGCAACGCATGGAATGGCAAGCGTTGACGGTGCGGCGCAAGACCTTGCAGGATCAATTGCTCGAAGATGGCTACGACCTCAATGGCGTGCTCGCCACACTGGTGGCCGGGGCCAGCGAGAAAGACGCCGAAGAAGAACTCGAGCGTATTGCCGCACGGATTCAGCGCCTCGGCGCGATCAACCTCGCGGCCATCGACGAATACCAGCAACAATCCGAGCGTAAACGTTATCTGGATGCTCAGAACGACGATCTGGTGGAAGCACTGGACACTCTCGAGAACGTGATTCGCAAGATCGACAAGGAAACCCGGAACCGCTTCAAAGATACCTTTGATCAGATCAATGGCGGTTTACAGGCCCTTTTCCCAAAAGTTTTCGGTGGAGGCAGCGCCTATTTGGAACTGACGGGCGAAGATCTACTCGATACAGGGGTGACGATCATGGCGCGGCCGCCAGGAAAGAAGAACAGCACCATCCATTTGCTCTCCGGTGGCGAAAAAGCCCTGACCGCATTGGCCCTGGTATTTGCCATCTTCAAGTTGAATCCGGCGCCGTTCTGCATGCTCGATGAAGTTGACGCGCCATTGGATGACGCTAACGTTGGACGCTACGCACGGCTGGTCAAAGAGATGTCGCAGACGGTGCAGTTCATCTATATCACCCACAACAAGATCGCCATGGAAATGGCCGATCAATTGATGGGGGTGACGATGCACGAACCGGGTTGCTCGCGTCTGGTGGCAGTGGATGTGGAGGAGGCGATGGCCATGGTGGACGCCTGAGTCATTGGGTGTAGGGCAAGTAATTTTGAGCTGTAGGGCTTTTTTACCTGCCTTGATTTGATGGCTAATCGACATATTCGCGCCAGCCAATGTGACAGACGGTGTAAAGTTATCTTTGGTCGTGCTAGTTTAATGTCAATTTTTCGTATACGTGGGCAAAACGCCTGTCAGAACATAGAGTTGGCGCCACGTTTTAAAGCGGTTTACACAATGTAAACCCCTTATTTTTCAGCATTTTTTATAGAGGCACGGGATTACATGGAAATCGGTCTGCGCGAGTGGCTGATCGTCATCGGCATTATTGTCATTGCCGGTATTCTTTTCGATGGCTGGCGTCGCATGCGCGGCGGCAAGGGAAAACTGAAATTCCGTCTTGACCGAAGTCTGTCCAACCTGCCGGACGAGGACACCAGCGCCGAGCTGTTGGGCCCGCCTCGCGTGCTGGACACCCAGAAAGAACCGCAGCTGGACGAGCACGACTTGCCGTCGGTGAGCATGCCTGCCCGTGAACCGCGCGAATCGGGTTCCAAGCGTGGCAAGCGTGGCCATGGCGAGCCGTCGCAAGGCGATATGAACCTCAGCCTGGACCTGGACGGCGGCCCGAGCTTCAGCAGCCGTGACAACGATTTCCCGGATGACAGCAAGTCCGCCAGTTCACCTGAAAAAGATCAGCCACAAGCCGAAGAAGTGCTGGTGATCAGTGTGATCTGCCGCGACCCGGCCGGCTTCAAGGGCCCGGCGCTGTTGCAGAACATTCTGGAAAGCGGTCTGCGTTTCGGCGAGATGGATATTTTCCACCGCCACGAAAGCATGGCCGGTAACGGTGAAGTGCTGTTCTCGATGGCCAACGCGGTCAAACCGGGCGTTTTCGATCTGGATGATATCGACCACTTCAGCACCCCGGCGGTGAGCTTCTTCCTCGGCCTGCCAGGCCCGCGTCATCCGAAGCAAGCCTTCGACGTGATGGTGGCGGCGGCACGCAAGCTGTCCCAGGAGCTGAACGGCGAACTGAAGGACGACCAGCGCAGCGTGCTGACCGCCCAGACGATTGAGCACTACCGTCAGCGCATCGTCGAATTCGAACGTCGCGCATTGACCCAGAAGCGTTGATCTGTAGGAGCCAGGTTTGCCGTACCGCTGGCTCCTGCAATGATTTGTACAGCATCAACAGATTGAGCAGCCTCGGCTGCTCTTTTGCTTTATGAGAGAACACCCATGACTGCCGCCGAAACCCGCATTCTAGAGCTGCGCGCCGAGCTCGATCAGCACAACTATCGCTACCATGTGCTGGATGAGCCGAGCATTCCGGACGCCGAATACGATCGCTTGTTCCATGAACTCAAGGCGCTCGAAGCGGCCCATCCCGAACTGATCACCAGCGACTCGCCGACCCAGCGCGTCGGCAGTGCGGCGCTGTCGGCGTTCACTCAGGTGCGTCATGAAGTGCCGATGCTCAGCCTTGGCAACGCCTTCGAAGAAACCGACATGCGCGAATTCGATCGCCGGGTGACGGAAGGTCTGGACTTGCCGGTCGGCGACCTGTTCGGTGGCGGCGCAGCGGTGGAGTACAGCTGCGAACCCAAACTCGATGGCCTGGCGGTCAGTCTGCTGTATCAGGACGGTATGCTGGTGCGCGGCGCTACTCGCGGCGATGGCACCACCGGCGAAGACATCAGCGTCAACGTGCGCACCGTGCGCAATATCCCGCTCAAGCTGCACGGCAGCGGCTGGCCGGCGACCCTGGAAGTGCGCGGCGAAGTGTTCATGTCCAAGGCCGGTTTCGAGCGGCTCAACGCCACGCAACTGGAAGTCGGCGGCAAGACCTTCGCCAACCCGCGGAACGCGGCGGCAGGTAGCTTGCGGCAGCTGGATTCAAAGATCACCGCCAACCGACCGCTGGAATTCTGCTGCTACGGCATCGGCCAGGTTTCCGCCGATATCGCCGACACGCACATTGGCAATCTGCAGCAACTCAAAGCCTGGGGTATGCCGATCAGTCATGAATTGAAATCGGCTCGTGGCATCGATGAGTGCCTGGATTACTACCGCGACATCGGCGAACGCCGCAATGCGCTGCCCTATGAAATCGACGGCGTGGTGTTCAAGGTCAACAGCATTGCCTCCCAGCGCGAGTTGGGTTTTCGTGCTCGCGAACCGCGTTGGGCTATCGCGCATAAATTCCCGGCGATGGAAGAACTCACCGAGTTGCTCGATGTGGAGTTTCAGGTCGGTCGCACCGGTGCCGTGACGCCGGTAGCACGCTTGAAACCGGTCAAGGTCGCCGGCGTTACCGTGGCCAATGCGACGTTGCACAACATGGATGAGGTCGCGCGGTTGGGGTTGATGATCGGCGACACCGTGATCATCCGTCGCGCCGGTGACGTTATTCCGCAAGTGGTGCAAGTGGTCATCGAGCGTCGTCCTGAGGATGCGCGACCGGTACAGATTCCCGAGCAGTGCCCGGTCTGCGGTTCGCATGTCGAGCGTACGCAACTGGTCAAGCGCAGCAAGGGTCGCGAGACTGTCAGCGAAGGTGCGGTGTATCGCTGCGTCGGCCGTCTGGCCTGCGGTGCGCAACTCAAGCAGGCGATCATTCACTTCGTTTCACGCCGCGCCATGGACATCGAAGGGCTGGGCGAGAAGAGTGTCGAGCAACTGGTGGACGAAGGTCTGGTGAATTCGCCAGCCGATTTGTACGCATTGACCTTCGAACAAATCGTCGACCTCGAAGGCTTTGCCGAGCTGTCGAGCAAGAACCTGCTCGGCGCCATCGAAGACAGCAAGCGCCCGAGCCTGGCGCGGTTCATCTATGCCTTGGGTATCCCTGATGTCGGCGAAGAGACGGCCAAGGTGCTTGCACGGTCTCTCGGCTCGCTGGAGCGGGTTCAGCAGGCGTTGCCGCAAGTGCTCACGTACCTGCCGGATGTCGGGCTGGAAGTGGCTCACGAGATTCACAGCTTCTTTGAAGACGCGCATAACCAGCAGGTGATTGCCAATCTGTTGAAGCACGGCCTGCAGATTCAGGATCAGGGGGCGTTGGGGGCTGAATTCGCTGCAAGCACCACGCTTGGCGGTTTTCTCGACAAGCTGAACATTCCTTCGGTCGGGCCGGGCGGGGCGCAGAAGCTTGCCGACAAATTCGGCTCGCTTGAAGCGGTGATGAATGCTGACTGGCTGGACATGCGCCAGGCGTTGCCGGAGAAGCAGGCGACCTCGGTGCGTGAGTTTTTTGCGGTCGCAGAAAACCGTCAGCTCGCCGAGTCCGCTGAAAAGCAGCTGCGCGATTTCGGCATGCATTGGCAGAGCGAGAAAAAAGTCGTCGAAGGATTGCCGCTGGCTGGGCAGACCTGGGTGCTGACCGGTTCGCTGGAACTGATGAGTCGCGACATTGCCAAGGACAAACTTGAAAGCCTCGGGGCCAAGGTGGCCGGTTCGGTGTCGGCCAAGACCCATTGCGTGGTCGCCGGACCGGGCGCAGGTTCGAAGCTGGCCAAGGCTAATGAGCTGGGGTTGAAGGTGCTGGATGAGGAGGCGTTTGTCGAGTTTCTTGGCAGGCACAATATTTCGGTTTAACTGATCGTTCCCACGCTCTGCGTGGTAACGCATCCCGTGACGCTCTGCGTCACAGCGGACGCGGAGCGTCCGGGGCGGCATTCCCACGCAGAGCGTGGGAACGATCATGTCTGAGCAATGATCTAGTCTTGGCAGTCCCCAAAGAGAGATCGCCATGTACCGCTTCTTCGAACAGCTCAGCTCGCGCATCGCCGCGCCCTTCATGGGTGAGCATTTGCGCAACAGCAAGGTCTGGCATTGTCGCTGCGGGCAGTCGCTGTTCTTTCGCAACAGCCAGTGCCTGGCCTGTTCGGCGGCGCTGGGCTATCAGCCGCAGCAAAGTCGCTTGTCATCGCTGCAACCCGGCCCGCAAGCGGATACCTGGTTGCTCGACGCCGACCCTGACGCCGGTATTTTCCGCCGTTGCGCCAATCTCGATTCCCCGGCTGCGTGCAACTGGTTATTGCCGGCCAATCATCACGATGGGTTGTGCATCGCCTGTAGCCTGAATCGCACCATCCCCGACCTGTCGATTTCCGAGAATCACGAGCGCTGGCGCAAAGTGGAAACCGCCAAGCGTCGCCTGGTGGCGCAGTTGCTCAGCCTGGGCTTGCAGGTCATTCCCAAAACGGTGGACGAAGGGGCTGGTCTGGCCTTCGATTTCATCGGTATCGACCTCGAAGGCAAGCCGCCGACCACCGGGCACGCCAACGGCCTGATCACCCTCGATGTCAAAGAAGCCGACGACGCCCACCGCGAGCAGGTTCGCGTGCAGATGCACGAACCCTATCGCACGCTGCTCGGTCACTTTCGGCACGAGACAGGGCATTACTACTGGGACCGGCTGATCGCCAACAGTGCCTGGCTGGAACCGTTCCGCGGCCTGTTCGGCGACGAGCGTGCCAGCTACGCTGAGGCTCTTGAACAGCATTATCAACAAGGTGCGCCGCTCGACTGGCAGCAACATTACGTCAGCGCCTACGCCACCATGCACCCTTGGGAAGACTGGGCGGAAACCTGGGCTCACTACCTGCACATGATGGATGCGGTAGACACCGCCCTGGGTTTTGGCATGAGTGCCCAGGAAATGGAGTTCGACTATCAGCCGTTTCCGCCCAGCACGCTGTTCGACCCACAGCACCCCGGCGGGCCGGCGTTCCTGTCGTTCGTCAATGCGTGGATCGAACTGGCCGGCATGCTCAACGAGCTGTCACGCAGCATGGGGCAGCCGGATTTCTATCCGTTCGTCTTGCCGCCGGCGGTGATCGCCAGGCTGCACTTCATTCACCTGGTGATCCAGCAAGAGGGCGGCCGGGCAGATGAAGTGTTGGTGCAATAGGATCAAAGGATCGCGGCCTGGTCGCGATCTTTTGAAGGCCGGCGCATGTCCTTGAAGCGGCTCATGTTTTTTAATCTGCCCGAACGGTTGTAACTTCGTCTCAGATAGGTACAATGGCGCGGCTCGCCGTCAGGTGAGCGTTGTTATGGTGACCCCATCGGTCCCCCCGCAACGATTACCCGTGAACCTGGTCAGATCCGGAAGGAAGCAGCCACAGCGGGAACATTGTGTGCCGGGGTGTGGCTGGTGGGGTTGCCTCCATAACGCAACACGAACCCTCTCTCGTGTTTTCTATCTAAAAATACTGTTTTGCTTTCCCTGCCATGGAGCTCATCCAGGGCGGCTTTTCGTCGTTTCCGAATGAAACAACGGGATATAAAAAAGGAGGCCGATCTGTCGCATTCGACAGGTCGGCCTCCTTTTTTTTGATTGTAAGCATCAAGGCTTGGACAAGGCCTGGTCAACCGCTGCGATCAGCTTTCCCAGATCCTTCGGGGTGGCTTTGTGTATGACGCTGAACAGGTACGCTCGCTGTTCATCCTCGTCGCCTAGATCTGCGAAAAAGGCTTTCAGCTTCACACCCAGCACGTCGGCAAGCAGGAACAATGCTTCCACGCTGGGGGTATAGGTGCCAGTTTCGAAGCGGCTGATGGTTTTGGGGTCAAAACCGGTTTTTTCGCCGAGTTCAGCCTGAGTAAGCCCTGCGACCTTGCGGTAGCGTCGGATGGCTGGACCCAAACTTGAAATTTGCATCGCTCAATTCCCATTTAGAATCAAGAACTTAACGATAGATTTTTGCATTAGGCAACTGCATGATCCATCACCTTGCTTTGCAAAATGTGATGCATTTCGTAGAATCGCCGCTTCGGAGGGGGTTTTGGTGATCTGCTGTCTGAAGTTTAGGCGATATGAAACAGCCAGCATTGTCTTCCCTTGCCGGGTGTGCAGAGAAGCCGTTGGCGGTCTGAAACCCTCGCGAAATGTTACCAGAGTCGGTGTTGCTACCTTGCCCGAGACTAGTTGATCTTCGGCGGTCCGGGGGCCATCAAATGCTGTTCATGGAGTGATAACGTGTCTCTGCGCTGTACGTCTCAAAACATCTCTTCCGGGCATCCTGCACTGGTCGAGCGGTACCTCCGCTAGCGACAGTGAGCCTCACTCATGGATGAGAAATACCGCAGGGCCGTGGATGCCGCCGCAATTTTTTCCGAGACTGATCTGAACGGCCGGATTACTTACGTCAATGATCAATTCTGCGTCGTGTCCGGCTACAGCCGCGAGGAATTGCTGGGGCAAAACCATCGCCTGCTGAACTCCGGCCTGCATTCCGCCGATTTCTTCGCTGCCATGTGGCGCACCATTGCCCTGGGCAATATCTGGAAAGGCGAAATCTGTAATCGCGCCAAGGATGGCAGGTTGTATTGGGTCGACAGCACCATGGTGCCGGTGCTCGACGACACCACCGGGCTCGTTGATCGATACCTGTCGATTCGTTTCGACATCAGCGAAAAACGCCAATTGCTGCAATCCCTGCAATGGCGAGTCGGGCATGACGTACTGACCGGGCTGCCCAATCGCGCGTTCCTGTCGGATTTGCTGGATCAGGCGCTGGAGTTTTCCCGGCAGGAAAACATTCCGCTGGCAGTGTGCATGCTTGACCTCGACGGGTTCAAAGCGGTCAACGACGGCTACGGTCACGCCAGTGGCGATATGCTGCTGGTGGAAGTGGCCAAGCGTCTGCGTGACATTGTGCGCGGCGAAGATGTGGTGGCGCGATTGGCCGGTGACGAGTTCGTGCTGGTGTTGCGTTACGTGCGTGATCTGCCGGAATTGCGCGCGGCGTTGAGTCGCGTGCTGGGGGCGATCTCGGCGCCTTACACATTGCACGGCAAGGACATCAATGTATTTGCCAGTATCGGCGTCACCCTGTTTCCCCATGACAATGAAGATGCCGAAACCCTGCTGCGCCACGCCGACCAGGCGATGTATGTGGCCAAGCAGCGCGGGCGAAACCGCTTTCATCTGTTCGATGTGTCCCGGGATCAAGAGGTCAAGGCCACGCACCAGACCGTCGAGCGGGTGCGTCAGGCGCTGGTCGCCGGTGAATTTCGCCTGCACTTTCAGCCCAAGGTGAACATGCGCCGTGGCGAGGTCGTCGGTTTCGAGGCCTTGTTGCGTTGGCAGCACCCGCAAAACGGCATGGTGCCGCCCCGGGAGTTTTTGCCGCTGGTAGAGGATACCGACCTGATCATCGATATCGGCGAATGGGTGATGGACCAGGTGCTGGCGCAGTTGCACCGCTGGCAGCAAGCGGGGCAGGGCTGGCCGATCAGTATCAACATCGCGGCGCGACATTTTCAGCGCGCGGATTTCGTTGACCGGCTCAGACAGGTACTCGCTCGGCATGCTCAGGTTGCCCCGCGGATGCTTGACCTGGAAATCGTCGAGTCGGTGGCGATCGAGAATATCCAGCATGTCAGCGCCTGTTTGCAGGCCTGTCAGGCGTTGGGGGTGCAGTTTTCCCTGGGTGATTTCGGCACCGGTTATTCGTCCCTGAGTTATCTCAAGCGTTTACGCACCCAGACTATCAAGATCGACAAGTCATTTGTGCGTGACATTCTGAATGACCGGGATGACCTGGCCCTGACCACGGCGGTGATTGGCCTGGCCCGCGCATTCGGTCGGCAGGTGATTGCCGAGGGGCTGGAAAGCCTTGAGCACGGTGAGTTGTTGTTGCGGCTGGGGTGCGAAGTCGCTCAAGGCTATTTCATCGCCCGTCCGATGCCGCCCTCCGAGGTGCCGGCCTGGGTGGCGGGGTTTGTCGCCCCGTCGCAATGGCAGGCACTCGATCAAATAGCCTGACTCGCTCTATATAGCAGCCTTCGGCAGCTGCTACGGGGTCGGGTTACCGGTATAGAGCCGGATGATGTCATTGATCTCCCCCGACGTTTTCATTTGCTGCAACGTACGCAAAATGCGTTGTACTGGCACTTTGGGGTCGTTGCGCACGTAACAACTGATAGGCTGTTCCTGCACCAGCGCTACGCTTTTCAGTTGCTGCTCGGGCAGCAGGCGCTGGTTGAACCAGTCCAGGGTCCATTGGTTACTCACCGCGTAGCGATAGCGTCCAGCCAGCAGCTTTTCCAGCACCTGTTCCTGATTGCGTGCGTCCTCGCGGTGCAGCCGGTTGGCGTCGAACAGCGGTTGCAGGGTCGGGTAGCTATAGCCGAGCACGGTGCCGATCGACTGTTGCGGCAGGTCCGCTGGATTGACAGAGTCGGGTGGGCCTTGCCGGCCAATCAGCATGTCGCGCTGAACCAGCAGCGGAACGCTCCAGATATAGTCGCCGGACGGGGTCGGCAACCAGTCTTGTGAGACGAAACAGCGCACATCGGCTTCGCCGTGTTCCATGGCGTTCTGTACTCGCGGCCGAGGCAACACGTGAAATTGCGCCGGCGCGCCGACCTGAGTCGCCAGGCTAAGCATGATGTCGTGCAGAATGCCCTGGGTCGGCCGGTCGCGCTCGATTTGCACCAAGGGCATGGCCCAGCTGTCCGGCACGACAAAGCGCAACGGCACTTCGGCGGCCGCGACGCTCAGGCTGACTAATAGCAGTGCCCCCAAGGCAAAGTGCATAAATGCTCCGGTACGGCTCAAGCCTGAGCTGATAAAAGCTCCTCAAAGTGCAGCTTAGCCAGAATAGACGAGCGCACCGGATGCAATTTTGGCCTTGCTCCGCTAGCATTAGCCGCTTCTGCTTCCTTCGCTGCGACGGTTTTCGATGAGTTATCAGGTTCTTGCACGTAAATGGCGTCCGCGCTCGTTCCGCGAAATGGTCGGCCAGACCCATGTGCTCAAGGCTCTGATCAATGCCTTGGACAGCCAGCGGCTGCACCACGCCTACCTGTTTACCGGTACCCGCGGGGTCGGCAAGACCACCATCGCGCGGATCATCGCCAAATGCCTGAATTGTGAAACAGGTATCACTTCGACGCCCTGTGGCGAGTGCTCGGTGTGCCGCGAAATCGATGAAGGCCGCTTCGTCGACCTGATCGAGATCGACGCCGCGAGCCGGACCAAGGTCGAAGACACCCGCGAACTGCTCGACAACGTGCAGTACGCGCCGAGCCGCGGGCGCTTCAAGGTCTACCTGATCGACGAAGTGCACATGCTTTCCAGCCATTCCTTCAATGCGCTGTTGAAAACCCTCGAAGAGCCGCCGCCCTACGTCAAGTTCATCCTGGCTACCACCGATCCGCAGAAACTTCCTGCAACGATTCTCTCGCGGTGCCTGCAGTTCTCCCTGAAGAACATGACCCCTGAGCGGGTGGTCGAGCATCTGAGCCATGTGCTGAGCGTCGAGAACGTACCGTTCGAAGACGATGCGCTGTGGCTGCTGGGTCGCGCCGCCGACGGTTCGATGCGCGATGCCATGAGCCTGACCGACCAGGCCATCGCCTTCGGTGAAGGCAAGGTTCTGGCCGCCGACGTGCGGGCGATGCTCGGCACCCTCGATCACGGCCAGGTCTACGACGTCCTGCATGCGCTGATCGAAGGCGACGCCAAGGCGTTGCTCGAAGCCGTGCGCCATCTGGCCGAGCAAGGCCCGGACTGGAACGGCGTGCTCTCGGAAATTCTCAACGTGTTGCACCGTGTTGCCATCGCCCAGGCCCTGCCTGAAGGTGTCGACAACGGCCATGGCGACCGTGATCGCGTATTGGCACTGGCCCAGGCACTGCCGGCCGAAGATGTGCAGTTCTATTACCAGATGGGCCTGATTGGTCGCCGGGATTTGCCGCTGGCACCGGATCCGCGCGGCGGTTTCGAAATGGTCCTGCTGCGAATGCTCGCATTCAGGCCGGCAGACACCGAGGACGCTCCGAGGCAACCGCTAAAGCCAGTGGGGATCAGCCAGGCCACAGTTGATTCCGCAAACTCAGTGGCTGCCGCGCCGATTGTTGCGCCGGTAGTCGCTGCGGCCGTGGCACCGGTTCCAGTGGCGCCCGTGGTTGCACCAGCACCTGTCCCGGCCGTTGCGCCTGAACCCGTCGCGCCGGTGGTCGTGCCTGAGCCCGAGCCAGTGGTCGAGCCCGTAGCGGTCGAAGAAGTCGTCGATCTGCCCTGGAACGATCCGGTAGAGCCTGAGGTTGTCCAGCTGCCCGCCGTCGAGCCGGTGCTGGAGACGGCCGGCGAACAACCCGAATTACCACCGATGCCCATGCCGACGCCGGACAGCGTGGTGCCGGATGCACCTGAGTGGGCCGCTGCGCCGATTCCGGAACCGTCCGTGGCCGAAGTCGATGCCGCCACACCAGGCATCGACCTGGATGACGAACCGCCGCTGGACGAGGACTACATCGAGCCGGACATGGATTCGGCCTACAGCTACCTCGACGATCTGGCCAGTGAGCACACCGCCGAACCTGCGGCGCAGCCCGAGCCTGAACCGGCCGCGATGCCGGCCACCGGCCTGGCCCTGCAATGGCTGGAGTTGTTCCCGAAATTGCCGGTGTCCGGCATGACCGGCAGCATCGCCGCCAACTGCACGCTGATCGCCGTCGATGGCGACAATTGGCTGTTGCATCTGGACCCGGCTCACAGCGCCTTGTTCAACGCGACGCAACAACGTCGTCTCAACGATGCGCTGAACCAGCACCACGGGCGCACGCTGACCCTGAGCATCGAGCTGATCAAGCCTGAGCAGGAAACCCCGGCCCAGGCAGCGTCCCGGCGTCGTGCCGACCGTCAGCGCGAGGCCGAAGAGTCGATCCATGGCGATCCGTTCATCCAGCAAATGATGCAGCAGTTCGGAGCGGTGGTCCGTCACGATACTATTGAACCTGTCGAGGTCCTGGTCAGTCAGGGCTAATAACTGAAGGCGCTTGGCCGCACTCGCCGGGCGCTGTTTTTATCCAAGTACTTTTGAGGTGATTCCCATGATGAAAGGTGGCATGGCCGGCCTGATGAAGCAGGCGCAGCAGATGCAGGAAAAAATGGCCAAGATGCAGGAAGAGCTGGCCAACGCCGAAGTCACCGGTAAGGCCGGTGGCGATATGGTCACCGTGGTAATGACCGGTCGTCACGACGTCAAGCGCGTGACCATCGACCCAAGCCTGGTCGAAGGCCTGAGCGAAGACGACAAAGAGATGCTGGAGGCTGTATTCGCCGCCGCCGTCAACGATGCCGTGCGCAAGATCGAAGCCAACAGCCAGGACAAAATGGGCAGCATGACCGCTGGCATGCAACTGCCACCGGGTATGAAATTGCCATTCTGATTCGCCAACGCGCGTCGGATGGGTTAAAAAAAATGCCAGGCATCGCGCCTGGCATTTTTGTTTCTGCCCGCGGTTTACCCTGTGGCGAGGGGGCTTGTCGGAACGCCGCACCGCCCCGTTCGGCTGCGCAGCAGTCGTTAAATCAGTCAATACAGTTTTTGATGCTGGGCCCGCTTCGCGAGCCAACGGGGGCAAGCCCCCTCGCCACAGGGTAATTGGCGCTGCTATTTGACGCTAAACAGAGGCGCGGGTATAAACCGCGTCTCGTTGTTATGTCGGACTTTTCCCCATGAGCTTCAGCCCTTTGATTCGCCAACTGATCGATGCCCTGCGAATTTTGCCGGGTGTGGGTCAGAAAACTGCCCAGCGCATGGCGTTGCAACTGCTTGAGCGCGATCGCAGCGGCGGTTCGCGACTGGCCCAGGCGCTGAGCCAGGCCATGGAAGGGGTGGGCCACTGCCGTTTGTGCCGCACGCTGACCGAAGACGATCTGTGCCCGCAATGCGCCGATCCACGCCGCGACGACACCTTGCTGTGTGTGGTGGAAGGTCCGATGGACGTGTACGCGGTGGAGCAGACCGGTTTCCGCGGTCGCTACTTTGTGCTCAAGGGCCACTTGTCGCCTCTGGACGGATTGGGGCCGGAAGCCATCGGCATTCCACAACTGATGGCGCGGATCGAAGAGGCGGGCACGTTTACCGAAGTCATCCTCGCCACCAACCCGACGGTGGAAGGCGAGGCCACGGCGCATTACATCGCCCAGTTGCTCAGTAACAAGGGCCTGATTGCCTCACGCATTGCCCACGGCGTGCCGTTGGGTGGCGAGCTGGAACTGGTGGATGGCGGGACATTGGCGCATTCGTTTGCCGGGCGTAAGCCGATTTCGCTGTAACCGCATCTTCAATCCTCACTTGAAAACCAAGCAAGCGCTCGGTTAACTTCGCTGAACCTTCAGTGGAGTTCGCCGATGCCTGTCTTCCAGGAATACTTCGACCCCAGCCACCAATTGGTCCGCGACAGCGTCAGACGTTTCGTCGAGCGCGAGATTCTTCCGGACATCGATCAGTGGGAAGAAGCCGAAAGCTTCCCTCGTGAGCTCTACCTCAAGGCCGGCGCGGCGGGGATTCTGGGCATCGGCTATCCCGAAGCCTTCGGCGGTAGCCATGAAGGCGATGTGTTCGCCAAGATCGCCGCCAGTGAAGAGCTGATGCGCTGCGGTTCCGGTGGTCTGGTCGCAGGGTTGGGCTCGCTGGACATCGGCCTGCCGCCGATCCTCAAGTGGGCCAGGCCCGAAGTTCGCGATCGCGTAGTACCTCAGGTGCTGGCGGGCGAGAAAATCAGCGCCTTGGCCGTCACCGAGCCCAGCGGTGGCTCCGACGTCGCCAACCTGCAAACCCGCGCCGTGCGTGATGGCGACTTCTACCGGGTCAGCGGCAGCAAAACCTTCATTACCAGCGGCGTTCGCGCGGATGTCTACACCGTGGCGGTGCGCACCGGCGAGCCGGGGTTCGGCGGCATCAGTTTGCTACTGATCGAGAAGGGCACGCCGGGTTTCACCGTCGGTCGTCAGTTGAAGAAAATGGGCTGGTGGGCGTCCGACACCGCCGAGCTGTTTTTCGATGATTGCCGGGTGCCGGCCAGCCATTTGATCGGTGCCGAAAACGGGGGCTTTGCCTGCATCATGGGCAACTTCCAGAGCGAGCGTCTGGCTCTGGCGCTGATGGCCAACATGACCGCGCAGTTGGCGCTGGAGGAGAGCCTGAAATGGGCTGGTCAGCGTGAAGCTTTCGGTAAACCCATCGGCAAGTTCCAGGTGCTCAAGCACCGCCTCGCGGAAATGGCCACGGCATTGGAGGTGTCTCGGGAATTCACCTACCGCCAGGCGGCGAAAATGGCGGCCGGGCAGAGTGTGATCAAAGAGATTTCCATGGCGAAGAATTTCGCTACAGACACGGCGGATCGCATTACCACCGATGCGGTGCAGATTCTGGGGGGATTGGGTTACATGCGTGAAAGCCTGGTGGAGCGGCTGTACCGCGATAACCGGATTCTGTCGATTGGCGGCGGGACGCGAGAAGTGATGAACGAGATTATCAGCAAGCAGATGGGGCTGTAGTTGGCGGTATGGCAACTGACGCCATCGCGGGCAAGCCCGTGAAGGCGTCCTTCCAGACGCCGCTTACTTATCGCTCAACGCAAACTGCGTCAGACAGAAAGTCGCAATCCCCATGTCTTCCAGCCGTTGCGAACCACCCAGCTCCGGCAAGTCAATGATCGCCGCCGCTTCATGCACCCGCGCGCCCATGCGCCGAACCAGGTTGGCCGCCGCAATCAGCGTGCCGCCGGTGGCGATCAGGTCATCGAACAGCACCACCGAATCCCCCTCGCACAGGCTGTCGGCGTGGACTTCAAGGAAGGCTTCGCCGTATTCGGTCGCGTAACCTTCGGCCAGCACGTCGGCAGGCAATTTGCCCTGCTTGCGGAACAACACCAATGGCTTGTTCAGCTGATACGCCAATATCGAACCGATCAGGAACCCGCGCGCGTCCATGGCACCGATGTGGGTGAAGTCGGCCTCGACGTAGCGATGGGCAAAGCTGTCCATCACCAGGCGCAGGGCCGTGGGCGACTGGAACAGCGGGGTGATGTCGCGAAAGATCACGCCCGGCTTGGGAAAGTCGATCACGGGGCGGATCAGGGATTTGATGTCGAAGGAGTCGAAGACCATCGTCGAAGTGTCCTGGCGGGCTGCAAACGTCGCAGTATAACGGCGGCTGAACCGTTTCGCTCAGCCACCGTTAAAGGGTCAACCTTCGATCGAGCCACCGGCCAGGGCGCAGAGCTGGATCGGGTCGAGGATGTGCACTTCCTTGCCCTCGGCGGCGATCAGTTCGTTTTGCTGGAAGCGGGTGAACACCCGAGACACGGTTTCCACCGCCAGGCCCAGGTAATTGCCGATTTCGTTGCGCGACATGCTCAACCGGAACTGATTGGCCGAGAAGCCCCGGGCGCGGAAACGGGCCGACAGGTTGACCAGGAAAGTAGCAATGCGCTCGTCGGCGGTCTTCTTCGACAGCAGCAACATCATTTGCTGATCGTCACGAATCTCGCGGCTCATCACGCGCATCAACTGGCGGCGCAGTTGTGGCAGTTGCAGGGCCAGTTCGTCGAGGCGCTCGAACGGGATCTCGCACACCGAAGTGGTTTCCAGGGCTTGCGCCGAGACCGGATGCTGTTCGGTGTCCATGCCCGACAGGCCGACCAGTTCACTGGGCAAATGGAAACCGGTGAGTTGTTCTTCGCCGCCATCGCTCAGGCTGAAGGTCTTCAGGGCGCCGGAGCGTACTGCATAAACGGAATCGAACGTGTCGCCCTGGCGAAACAGGAATTCGCCTTTTTTCAGCGGGCGACCACGTTTGACGATATCGTCCAGCGCATCCATGTCTTCCAGATTCAGAGAAAGTGGCAGGCAGAGAGGGGCCAGGCTGCAATCCTTGCAATGGGCCTGGTTATGAGCGCGCAGTTTTACTGGCTCGGACATTTCTTTAATCCTTGTGGGAAAAAACACACATAAGCCGTAAGGGTACCCCACCGGAGGACATTCGGGCCAGCCTGCGACAATTTATCCTCAAGGGGGTGTTCTCAATTAGTTTCCCCGGCGCGGCGGGGAAACTAATTGAGAGCGCCCCCCCTAAATCACGCGTGAGAAACGCTGGCGATTGCTGTGTTCCAGGTATGCATCGAACACCATGCACACCGAGCGCACCAGCAGCCGGCCTGCGGGCAGTACGGTGATTCTTTCATTGTTCAACTCGATCAATCCGTCCTCGGCCATGTCCTGCAGCTGTGGCCAGAGTTCGCCGAAGTAACCCCGAAAATCGATATTGAAGGCCTGCTCGATTTCCGCGAATTCCAGGTTGAAATGGCAAATCAGTTGCTGAATCACCGCTCTGCGCAAGCGATCGTCGGCATTGCACAGCAGGCCACGGTTGGTGGCCAGTTGCGCGGACGCCAAAGCGTTCTGGTACTGGGTCAGGTCGCTGCTGTTCTGGCAGTACAGGTCACCGATCTGGCTGATGGCCGATACCCCCAGACCGATCAAGTCGCAATGACCGTGGGTGGTGTAGCCCTGGAAGTTGCGTTGCAAGGTCGACTCTTCCTGGGCAATCGCCAGTTCATCATCGGGCAGGGCGAAGTGGTCCATGCCGATGTAGCGGTAACCGGCGGCCGTCAGTTGTTCGATGGTGCGCTGGAGCATTTCCAGCTTCTGCGCCGGTTCCGGTAGATCGTTGCTGTTGATCCGCCGTTGCGGCATGAAGCGCTCTGGCAGATGGGCGTAGTTGAACACCGAGAGCCGGTCCGGTTGCAGGTTGATGACTTCGTCGACGGTGCGGGCGAAGTTCTCGGGCGTCTGCTTGGGCAGGCCGTAGATCAGATCGATGTTGATCGAGCGATATTGCAGAGTTCGGGCGGCGTCGATCACCGCGCGGGTTTCTTCCAGGCTTTGCAGGCGATTGACCGCCCGCTGTACCGCCGGGTCAAGGTCTTGCAGGCCGATGCTGACCCGGTTGAAGCCCAGTTCCCGGAGCAGGCCCATGGTCGACCAGTCGGCCTCGCGCGGGTCGATCTCGATGCCGTAGTCGCCGGAATCGTCGTCCAGCAGATTGAAATGCTTGCGCAGCCGGGCCATCAGCTGACGCAGTTCATCGTGGCTGAGAAAGGTCGGTGTGCCGCCGCCGAAATGCAGTTGCTCGACTTTTTGCATGGGGTCGAGGTGGCAGGCGATCAGCTGGATTTCCTGTTCCAGGCGCTGCAAATAGGGCAGGGCGCGGCCGCGGTCCTTGGTAATGACTTTGTTGCAGGCGCAGTAGTAGCAAATGTTCGCGCAGAACGGCACGTGCACATAGAGGGATAACGGCCGCAGCGCCTTGCGGCTGTCGCGCAGGGCATGAAACAGGTCGAAGGTGCCGACCTGGCTGTCAAATTGTACGGCCGTCGGATACGAGGTATAGCGTGGCCCCGCCAGGTCGTAACGGCGGATCAGATCTGTGTCCCAACGAATGGCGTCGAGCATGCGGGCATTCCCCCGGATAGGCTGGCAGTGTCGGC
The DNA here is from genome assembly GCF_012932895.1 of Pseudomonas sp. KD5. Taxonomy (NCBI): domain Bacteria; kingdom Pseudomonadati; phylum Pseudomonadota; class Gammaproteobacteria; order Pseudomonadales; family Pseudomonadaceae; genus Pseudomonas; species Pseudomonas sp. KD5. Next base: position 269,761 of record NZ_JDWJ01000001.1, read on the forward strand.
GAGTCTAGGGGCTGCGACGTTGCGGCATCTTGATTTGCATCAACGGTGATTGGATGTGCGCCGCACTTTTGTAGCAGCTGCCGAAGGCTGCGTTCGAGGACGAAGTCCTCGCAAGAACGGCTACCCGGTATACCTGAAATGTTGAGGTGAATGGTTTACGACGGCTTCGCCGCCGAACGCAGCCTTCGGCAGCTGCTACAAGGGGCGCGTTGATCTAATGCCCCATGAGCCAATGCTGATGCGGCCCCGGCAAGGTCCAGATGCCGAACACCATCACCAACAAGCCGCCGGTCATGCGCACGCTGCGTTTACGCAACAACGCCGTGACCCGCTCGGCCGCCAGGCCTGTGGCGAGCAGTACTGGCCAGGTGCCCAACCCAAACGCCAGCATCAGCAACGCACTGTCCAGCGCATTCCCCTGACTCGCCGACCACAGCAATGTGCTGTAAACCAGCCCGCACGGCAGCCAGCCCCACAGCGCGCCGAGCAGCAAGGCGCGGGGCAGGCTCGACACTGGCAACAGTGTGTTGGCCACCGGCTGGATATGCCGCCACAGGCCGCGACCGAGGCTTTCGATGCGGGTCAAGCCGCTCCACCAGCCGGCCAGGTACAGCCCCATGGTGATCAGCAGCAATCCGGCGAGGATGCGCATGAACATCGCCGCCGGGCTATTGGCCACGGCCCATCCAGCCAGGCCGATCAGCAGGCCGGCCGCGGCGTAGCTGAGAATCCGCCCCAGATTGTAGGCCAGCAGCAAGCGCAAGCGTCGGCTGCGCTGTTCCTTGGGGATCGCCAGGGTCAACGCGCCCATCAAACCGCCGCACATGCCCAGGCAATGGCCGCCACCGAGCAGGCCGAGGATCAGCGCAGATACCAGCAGTGGCGCCAACTCAAGCATGGGGTGGCGCCTTGTCGTCCGGTTTGGCCGGATGGCCGCTGGCTTCGTCGACCGCTGCCGTGTGCTTCGGGTCCTGGTCATCGAACAGGATGCTGTGGGCCGGGCCGTCGAGGTCGTCGTACTGACCGCTGTCGACCGCCCAGAAGAAGATGTAGATAGCGATGGCCACGATCAGCAGCGCGGCCGGGATCATCACGTAGAGAGCTGGCATCTGGACTCCATGCCCGCGCGGCTAGGCCGGCAGCGGGCGGGTTTCTGGCGTGGCGCTGGCGGCAGGCGCGCTCGGCAGGCGAGTCAGGCGCAAAGCATTCAACACCACGGTCAACGAACTGATGGACATGCCGACCGCGGCCCACACCGGAGTGATCCAGCCGAGGGCGGCGAATGGCAACATGAGGCCATTGTACAGCGCTGCCCACAGCAAGTTCTCGATGATGACCCGACGGGTGCGACGGGCCAGGCTGAAGGCTTGCACCAGCGCGTCGAGGCGGTTTGACAGCAACACCGCGTCGGCACTGGTTTTCGCCAGATCGGTGGCCGAGCCCATCGCCACGCTGATGTCGGCGGCGGCCAGCACCGGCACGTCGTTGACCCCGTCGCCGAGCATCAACACCTTGCGACCTTCCTGGTGCAGCTGTTGCAGCACCTGCAATTTATCGTCCGGACGCAAACCGCCACGGGCCTCGTCGATGCCCAGTTCGGCGGCGACGCTGGCGACCATCGGCGAGCTGTCGCCGGACAGCAGCAAGGTGCGCCAGCCGCGAGCCTTGCATGCCGCCAGCAGGGCGGGGGCGTCGGCGCGCAAACGGTCATCGAGGACAAACCACGCCAGCGGTCCCTGGCTGTCGCCGAGCAGCAGCCATTGGCCGGGTTCATCGGGCATCATCGGCACTTGAGCACCGCTGAGCTCGCAGACAAAACCCGGTTGGCCAATGCGCAGGCGTTGCGCGCCGACCAAGCCTTCAAGGCCCAGGCCCGGCGTGCTGTGGACTTCTTCGGCAGCCAGCGGCGCGCGGCCAAAAGCCCGGGCGATCGGGTGTTCGGAACGGTTTTCCAGGGCGGCGGCGAGGCTCAGGCATTGATCGCTGGCCAGTGCCCCAAGCGGCCGGATCGAACGCAAGGCCAGCCGACCTTCGGTGAGGGTGCCGGTCTTGTCGAAAATCACCGTGTCGATCTGGTTCAGGCCTTCCAGTACATGGCCGCGCGTCAGCAGCAAACCGAGTTTGTGCAGTGTGCCGGTGGCAGCGGTGAGGGCGGTAGGCGTGGCCAGGGACAAGGCGCACGGGCAGGTCGCAACCAGCATCGCCAGGACAATCCAGAACGCTCGCGATGAATCCAGCTCCCACCAGAGCAGGCCGATGGCGGCCACTGCGATAAGCGTCAGCAGCAAGAACCATTGCGCGGCGCGGTCGGCGATTTCCGCCAGCCGCGGCTTTTCGGCCTGGGCGCGATCCAGCAGGCGGACGATGGCCGACAGGCGCGTGTCCTGACCCAGCGCCAGGACCTCCACGGTCAACGCACCCTCGACGTTCAAGGTGCCGGCGGTGACTGCGTCACCCAGGGTTCGTGGTTGCGGCAGGTATTCGCCGGTGAGCAGGGATTCGTCAATGCTCGACTGACCGTCAAGGATCTTGCCGTCGGCCGGAAGAATCGCACCGGGGTGCACCAACACCTGATCGCCCACGCGTAACTCGCTGAGCAGAATCCGCTCGCTCTGGCCGTCCGCACTCAGCCGCAGGCAGGAGGCGGGCAACAGATTGACCAGTTGTGCGGTCGCGGCGGCGGTTCGCTCCCGGGCACGGCGTTCCAGGTAGCGCCCAGCCAGCAGGAACAGCGCAAACATTCCCACCGCATCGAAATACAACTCGCCGACCCCGGTGATCGAGGTCCAGATCCCGGCGATATAGGCACTGCCAATTGCCAGTGACACCGAGACGTCCATCGTCAGGTGCCGGGTGCGCAGATCGCGCATCGCCCCTTTGAAGAAGGGCGCGCAGCTGTAGAACACGATCGGCGTGGTGAGAAACAACGCGACCCAACGCAGGATGGTGTGCAGTTCGGGGCTGAGGTCAATGTTGAATTCCGGCCAGGTGGCCATGGTCGCCATCATCGCCTGGAACCACAGCAACCCGGCGACCCCGAGTTGGCGCAGGGCCAGACGGTTTTCGCTGGCCAGTTGTTCGCTGGCACGGTCGGCCTGATAAGGGTGAGCGGCGTAACCGATGTGGCGCAATTCGCTGAGCAACTGGCTTAACGGCAATTGCGCGTCGGCCCAGCGCACGTGCAGGCGATGGTTGGACAGGTTCAGACGTGCTTCGGCCACCGCCGGCAGGCTGCGAAGATGCTTTTCGATCAGCCAGCCGCAGGCGGCGCAGCTGATGCCTTCCATCAACAGGGTGGTTTCGGCGAGTTCGCCTTCGTGGCGGACAAAGGGTTGCTGCACATCGGCGCGATCATACAGCGCCAACTCGTCGACCAACTGCACCGGCAAGGCTTCGGGGTTGGCCGAGGCTTCGCTGCGATGCTGGTAATAACTTTCCAGCCCACCGGCCACGATGGCCTCGGCCACCGCCTGGCAACCCGGGCAGCAGAATTCGCGGGTATCCCCGAGGACAGCGGCGGTGAAGCGGCTACCGGCCGGGACGGGCAGGGCGCAGTGGTAGCAGGGGATTGGAGTGGTCATGTTTGTTGCCATGAAAACCATTGTGGCAGGCCCAAAGGCCTCTGTGGCGAGGGGGCTTGCCCCCGTTGGACCGCGCAACGGTCCCAAAGACAGTCAGCGCGAACTTCTCGATAGATCGAGTAGACAACTTGCGGCTGCTGCGCAACCGAACGCGGGCAAGCCCGCTCGCCACAGGAGATCGTTGTGACTATTTCTTCAGGTCTTCGGCACCTTGCAACGGCTCATCACCGAGCAACAGATCCTTGGCATGGCTGACCTGTTCTTCTTCGAACATGCGCCAGGTCTTGTCATCCTGCACACCCAGCAATTCGACGAAGCGGCGGCCTTCGACCTTGTCGCTCAACTGGCCAATGTAGCGGCCCTGTTCAGTTTCGCTGCGGGCCAGGGTGATCTTGCGATCCTTCTCTGGCTGGGTCGGCGAAATCAGATTCAGCTCAAGGGTTTTCGGTTGGCTGTTGCCGCTCAGGCGCAGGTCGACTTCGCCGGTCAGCTCATCCAGGTGCACGCTGGCTCGCAGTTGCAGGGTCTGGGCCAGCAGTTCCCGGTCCAGGGAGCGATTGATGCCTTTGCCGGCCTCGTAATAGTTGTCATTGACCAGGTTGTCCGGGTGATTCACCGCGATGGTCACCATCGACAGGGTCAAGGTCACCGAGCAGGCCAGGATGGCGATAATGATCCACGGCCAAAGGTGCTTGTACCAGGGACTTGCGGCAGTTGCTGCGGGCATGATCACTTCTCTCAACGAATTTGTGGGCCGATGAATCGGCTCTTGGCTTCAACGTGGACGCTGGCGTCATCGGCATCCTTGAGGATGAATTTCACCTCGTTGGTGCTCGACGGCAGTTGCTCCGGCGAGCTGGACAACTCGACCGGCTGGCTGAAAATTTCCCCGGCGGCGACTTTGATCTCGCGCTTGCCTTGCAGCTTGAGGTCCGGCAGGCCGGTGGCTTCCAGCACGTAGGTGTGGTCGCGCTGGTCCTTGTTCATGATCTTCAGGCTGTAGACGTTTTCGATCCGGCCTTCGGCGTTTTCGCGATACAGCACGCGGTCTTTGCTGACATCAAAACCGACCAGCGAGCGCATGAAGAACGCGGTCACCAGCAACGCGATCATGGTCAGCAACACCAGGGCATAGCCGATCAGGCGCGGGCGCAGTTTATGGGTTTTTTGCCCCGACAGGTTGTGCTCAGTGGTGTAGCTGATCAGGCCACGCGGGTAATCCATCTTGTCCATGATGCTGTCGCAGGCGTCGATGCAGGCCGCGCAGCCAATGCATTCGATTTGCAGGCCGTCGCGGATGTCGATGCCGGTGGGGCAGACCTGGACGCACATGGTGCAGTCGATGCAATCGCCCAGGCCCTGAGCCTTGTAGTCGATGCCTTTCTTGCGCGGGCCACGGCCTTCGCCACGGCGCGGATCGTAGGAGACGATCAGCGTGTCCTTGTCGAACATCACGCTCTGGAAGCGGGCGTACGGGCACATGTAAATGCACACCTGTTCGCGTAGCCAGCCGGCGTTGCCGTAGGTGGCGAGGGTGAAGAAACCGACCCAGAAATACGACCAGCCATCGGCTTCACCGGTGAAGAAGTCGATCACCAGTTCACGAATCGGTGAGAAGTAGCCGACGAAGGTCATGCCGGTCACGAAACCGATCAGCAGCCACATCGTGTGCTTGCTGAATTTGCGCAGGAATTTGTTGGCGCTCATCGGCGCCTTGTCGAGCTTGATGCGCTGGTTGCGGTCGCCTTCGGTGACCTTTTCGCACCACATGAAAATCCAGGTCCAGACGCTTTGCGGGCAGGTGTAGCCGCACCAGACCCGACCGGCATACACGGTAATGAAGAACAGGCCGAAGGCGCTGATGATCAGAATGCCCGAGAGCAGGATGAAGTCCTGGGGCCAGAAGGTCGCGCCAAAAATGAAGAACTTACGCTCCGGCAGGTTCCACCAGACGGCCTGATGACCGCCCCAGCTCAGCCACACCGTGCCGAAATACAGCAGAAACAGTGCGGCACCACCCGTCATCCGCAAGTTGCGGAACAGACCGGTGAAGGCGCGGGTGTAGATCTTTTCTCGAGAGGCGTAGAGGTCGACGCTGTTGTTCGCGTTCTTGGCGGGTGGAGTGACGTCGTGTACCGGAATCTGATTGCTCATCATTGCATCCCACGGCAGTGGAAAAATGCCCCGGTCAGTACGTGCCGACCGCGGTCAAAAAGAGGTGTTGCAGTGGCGCAATGATACGCCTGTAGCTCTAACTCAAGGGTGCGACCTTTGGTCACGTTGGTGGAAATCAACTGACAGTGTAATGACTTGAATCAATTGACTTGTGAATTATGGACGGTTACGCGAGTGTCGGCGCTCAATCGGCCCATGGATTGATCAGGGCAACACCACTGGATTGAAAATCGCTGATGTTACGGGTGACCACTGTAAGGCCATGAACCAGCGCGGTCGCTGCGATCAGTGCGTGGCTTTCGTTGGCGCGGTCCGGAACATGCAGGCTGGCACAGCGTAGCGCCACAGCGGCGTCGACCGGCAAGATTCTGGCATCGAAGGCCGGAATGACATGTCGCTTCAGCCACGCACGCAAAACCTTCCCTTGCGCGGGGTCACGTCGCTCCATTCGTAATACCCCTGTCTCCAGTTCCTTCAAGGTAATGGCCGAAATAAACATGCGTGGCGCGATGATACTTTTAGCCCAGGCGACGACATTTACATCAGCCTGGGGTTTGCGTAGTTCAGAAATCACGTTGGTGTCGAGTAGAAACATCAGGACAAGTCCACGGGGCGATGAATGATCACGGCGCGCTCGGTTTCGAATTCGATGTCGGCTGCTTCTGGCATCACCAACAGATCGACGATGTTGGCGTTTATGCCAGTCAGTTTTTGGTACTCCTCAATGCTTAGCAGTACGTGAGCAGGCTTGCCACGGTCGGTGATGATAACCGGCCCCTGACGCGTGGCTTTTTTGGCACTACTTGTGTCCTGATTGAATTCACGGCTGGAAATGGTGGTGATGGCCATCATGGCTGACCCTCTTGAAAGTGCTTTGTAGAAACGTTACTACTCGGTAGGTCGTATCGCAACCTCATGGATGACGGGGCTGCTACCACTGGTCGGTAGGGGGCAGGCATGATTGTGTTGAAAACAAAACGGCCCCGCCAATTCTCATTGGCGGGGCCGTTTTGTTTGCATCGAGCGTTTGCCTTACTGGGCGTCTGCCACCGGCGCTTTCTCACCGTGAGAGAGGCTGTAGACGTAAGCGGCCAGCAGGTGAACCTTGTCGTTGCCTTGCAGCTGTTCTTGCGCAGGCATCTGGCCCTGACGGCCGTAACGGATGGTCTGCTGCAGTTGAGCGAAGCTCGAACCGTAGATGAACGCTGCCGGGTGAGTCAGGTTAGGGGCGCCCATGGCCGGGGTGCCTTTGCCTTCCGGACCGTGGCAAGCCACGCAGTTGGCAGCGAACAGCTTCTGGCCGGCAACCGGGTCAGCCTTGGCGCCTTCCGGCAGTTTGCGGCCATCGAGGCTGGTCAATACGTAAGCGGCAACGTCGCTGACGCCTTGTTCACCGATCACTTCGGCCCAGGCCGGCATCACGGCGTGACGGCCGCCCATGATGGTGGTCTTGATGGTTGCCGCTTCACCGCCCCAGCGCCAGTCGGCGTCGGTCAGGTTAGGGAAGCCATAAGCGCCCTTGGCGTCGGAACCGTGGCAGACCGAGCAGTTGGAGGCGAACAGGCGGCCACCCATCTTCAGGGCTTGCGGGTCCTTGGCGACTTCTTCGATTGGCATGGAAGCGAACTTGGCGAAGATCGGGCCGAACTTGGCGTCCGACCTGGCCATTTCCTTTTCCCACTCGTGAACGCCGGTCCAGCCGGTCTGGCCGTTGGCGAACGCGGTCTGCTTCTCGTTATCCAGGTAGTTGTAACCTGGCAACAGGCCTTTCCAGTTACCCAGGCCCGGGTACAGGACCAGATAGCCAAGGGCGAAGATGATGGTGCCCACGAACAGCATGAACCACCATTTCGGCAGTGGGTTGTCGTACTCCTCGATCCCGTCGAAGGAGTGGCCGACCGTCTCGTCGGTCTGCTCGGCGCGCTGGCCCTTGCGGGTGGACAGCAGCAGCCAGGTCAGGGCGAAGATGGTGCCGAGACTGAGGACTGTGACGTACAGACTCCAGAACGTAGTCATTCTTTGTTACTCCTAGAAGCTTGCTCGACGTGCTTGATGGCTTCGGGATCATCCGCGAAAGGCAGCAAGGTCGCGTCTTCAAACTCCGACTTGCGCTTGGGACTGAATACCCACAACGCCAGACCGATGAAGGCCACCATCACAACAACGGTGCCCAGGCCACGAATCATCCCGATATCCATCTAAATCACCGTTTGCTTTTGATGATGGTGCCCAGGCCTTGCAGATAGGCCACCAGCGCGTCCATTTCGGTTTTGCCCTTCACAGCATCCTTGGCGCCGGCGATGTCTTCGTCGGTGTAAGGGACGCCGAGCGTGCGCAAGACTTCCATTTTCTTGGCGGTGTCTTTGCCGTCGAGCTTGTTTTCCACGAGGAACGGGTAAGCTGGCATTTTCGACTCGGGCACCACGTTGCGCGGGTTGTACAAGTGCGCACGCTGCCAGTCATCGGAGTAACGACCGCCGACACGGGCCAGGTCCGGACCGGTACGCTTGGAACCCCACAGGAACGGGTGATCCCAGACGCTTTCACCGGCGACCGAGTAGTGGCCGTAGCGTTCGGTTTCAGCACGGAACGGGCGGATCATCTGCGAGTGGCAGCCGACACAACCGTTGGCGATGTAGATGTCACGGCCTTCCAGTTCAAGGGCGGTACGAGGCTTCATGCCTTCGACCGGCTTGTTGGTGACGTCCTGGAAAAACAGCGGAACGATCTGGGTCAGGCCGCCGATGCTGACGGCGATAACCATGAAGAAGGCCAGCAGGCCAATATTCTTCTCGACTGCTTCATGCTTCATCAGTGAGCTCCAACTACAGCAATCTTGGCGGCGGCTTCAGCTTCAGCCGGGTCCGAGGCACGAACGGTACGGAACACGTTGTAGGCCATCAACAGCATGCCGCTGGCAAAGAACGCGCCGCCCAGGGCACGAACGATGAAACCAGGGTGGCTGGCTTGCAGCGCTTCCACGAACGAGTAGGTGAGGGTGCCGTCGTCGTTGATTGCACGCCACATCAGGCCCTGGGTGATGCCGTTGACCCACATCGAAGCGATGTACAACACGGTACCGATGGTCGCGAGCCAGAAGTGCGCGTTGATCAGGCCGGTGCTGTGCATTTGTGCACGGCCGAACAGTTTCGGGATCATGTGGTAGATGGCGCCGATCGAGATCATCGCTACCCAACCCAAGGCGCCGGCGTGTACGTGGCCGATGGTCCAGTCGGTGTAGTGCGAGAGCGAGTTGACGGTCTTGATGGCCATCATCGGGCCTTCGAAGGTCGACATGCCGTAGAACGCCAGCGACACGACCAGGAAACGCAGGATCGGGTCGGTGCGCAGCTTATGCCAGGCGCCCGACAGGGTCATCATGCCGTTGATCATGCCGCCCCAGCTCGGAGCCAGCAGGATGATCGACATCGCCATGCCCAGGGACTGAGCCCAGTCCGGCAGTGCGGTGTAGTGCAAGTGGTGCGGACCGGCCCAGATGTACAGGGTGATCAGCGCCCAGAAGTGCACGATCGACAGGCGATAGGAGTAGATCGGACGCTCGGCCTGTTTCGGCACGAAGTAGTACATCATCCCCAGGAAGCCAGTGGTCAGGAAGAATCCCACGGCGTTGTGGCCGTACCACCACTGGATCATCGCGTCGGTCGCACCCGAGTAGGCCGAGTAGGACTTGAACAGGCTGACCGGCAGCGACATGTGGTTGACGATGTGCAGCATCGCGGTCACGACGATGAAGGCACCGTAGAACCAGTTACCGACATAGATGTGCTTGGTCTTGCGCTTGACGATGGTGCCGAAGAACACCAGACCGTAGGTGACCCAGACGATGGCCAGCAGAATAGCCAGGGGCCATTCCAGTTCCGCGTATTCCTTGGTGGTGGTGAAACCCATCGGCAAGGTCACGATCGCGCCGACGATCACCGCTTGCCAACCCCAGAAGGTGAAGGCCGCGAGGCTGTCGGAGATCAGTCGCGTTTGGCAGGTTCGCTGCACGACGTAATAAGAAGTGGCAAACAGAGCACAACCACCGAAGGCGAAAATCACCAGGTTGGTGTGCAACGGGCGTAAGCGTCCAAAAGTCGTCCACGGCAGACCGAAGTTCAATTCCGGCCATACGAGCTGTGAGGCGATGAAGACACCAAGCCCCATGCCAAGGATCCCCCAGACCACCGTCATGATGGCGAACTGGCGGACTACCTTATAGTTATAAGCAGTCGGACTGATTGCTGTGCTCATTCTAAGGTTCCACGGTTTGGGTGTTTTATTAGGAGTAAAAATCGGCCGCAAGTATGGAGAAAGCGGGGGGTCATTGCAACGCGCCATGACCTGGGTCAATGCTTTCAAAACCTGATTCTGCGGCCTTTCCATGCGCCGCGTAAGGACAAAATTGCCCTCTGACAAAATGTCGCAGCGGATGAAAAAGGCGAGGGGTTCAAGTCAGATGTAACGGGGTGTGTTCAAACGCAACGATCGAGGGACAGACGGCAATTTGCGCGACAGCCGGTATCTACCAGCCTTTGCGGCCTGTCATCGAACAGAATCGTCGAACACATCGGGTAAAATCGACCTGGAACCGACTCATGCCAGTCCGCACCGAGGAAGCTTAGACCCGAATCTGGTGAACCGAAAGGAAGGGGAACGGGAGGGTGCGACAATGGGTCGCAAAGAGGCAGGGAACTGCCGCATTCCGCAGAATGCGGCAGCAGAGCGGTCAAAAATTATTCGCTTTTGCCTTGTGCCTGCAAACGCTCGGTGCCGACTCCGTGGGACAAGCTGTACACATAAGCGGCCAGCAATTGCACCTTGTCGTTGCCCAGCAGTTCGTTTTGCGCTGGCATATGGCCCTGGCGGCCGTGGCGAATAGTCTGTTGCAGTTGCGCCAGGCTGGTGCCATAGATAAAACCGGCCGGGTGCGTCAGATTCGGCGCGCCCATGGCTTCAGTGCCCTGGCCGTTTGCCCCATGACAGGCTACGCAGGTGGTGCTGAACAGTTGCTGTCCGGCTTGCACGTCGGCACCACTGTCGGCCGGCAGCGGCAGGCCGGCCAATTCGTGACGCACGTACGCGGCGACGTTCTTCACCCCGGTCTCACCCAACACTTCACCCCAGGCCGGCATGGCCGCCATCCGGCCACCCATGATGGTGGTCTTGATGGTCTCGGCATTGCCGCCCCAGCGCCAATCGCTGTCAGCCAGGTTGGGAAAACCGAACGCGCCCTTGGCATCCGAGCCGTGGCACACCGAGCAGTTGGAGGCGAACAGGCGGCCGCCCATTTTCAGCGCTTGCGGGTCTTTCGCTACTTCTTCCACCGGCATTGCCGCGAATTTGGCGAAGATCGGCCCGAATTTGGCGTCCGCCTTGCTCATCTCCTTTTCCCATTCGTGCACGCCGGTCCAGCCGTTTTCATAACCGGGCAATATGCCTTTCCAGTTGCCCAGGCCCGGATAAAGAATCAGGTAGCCGACCGAGAACACCAGGGTGCCGGCGAACAGCATGAACCACCACTGCGGCAGCGGGTTGTCGTACTCCTCGATGCCGTCGAAGCTGTGGCCCATGGTCTGGTCGACGCTGCCCTTGGTTTCGCCGCGGCGGGTGCCGATCAGCAGCCAGGTCAGGCCGATCAGGCTGCCGATGGTCAGTACGCAGATCCACGCACTCCAGAAGGTGGTCATGGCCGGGCGCTCCTTGTTGTTGCAGATTCTTGGGTAGTTTCGGGTTGCGGCTCGTCAGCGAACGGCAGCAGGCGCGCTTCGGCGAATTGCGGATTGCGCTTGCTGTTGAACACCCACAGTGTCAGACCGACGAAGGCCACGAACACCACGACTGTGCCGAGGCCGCGGATCAGGCCTGTGCTCATATCAATGACCATGACTCACCTCTTGCTCTTGATGGCAGTGCCGAGCACTTGCAGGTAGGCAACCAGCGCGTCCATCTCGGTCTTGCCCTTGAGCGAAGCGACCGAGCCTGCAATGTCTTCGTCGGTGTACGGCACGCCGAGGGTGCGCATGGCGCGGATCTTGGTTTCGGTGTGGCTGCTGTCGAGCGGGTTGGCCACCAGCCATGGATACGCCGGCATCTTCGATTCCGGCACCACGTTGCGCGGGTTGTACAAGTGCGCGCGGTGCCAGTCTTCGGAGTAGCGCCCGCCGACTCGCGCCAGGTCCGGGCCGGTGCGCTTGGAGCCCCAGAGGAACGGGTGATCCCACACGCTTTCCCCGGCCACCGAGTAATGGCCGTAGCGTTCGGTTTCGGCGCGGAACGGGCGGATCATCTGCGAGTGGCAACCGACGCAGCCTTCGCGGATGTAGATGTCGCGACCTTCCAGTTGCAGCGCGGTGTAGGGCTTCATGCCTTCCACCGGTTTATTGGTCACGTCCTGGAAGAACAGCGGGACGATCTGGGTCAGGCCGCCGATGCTCACGGCGAACACCATCAGCAACATCAACAGGCCGACGTTTTTCTCGATTGTTTCGTGTTTCATGGCGGACTCCTCAGGCGATCTGCGCGGCAGCGACGGCTTCGGCAGGCTGCGAGGCCCGCACGGTGCGCCAGGTGTTGTAAGCCATCAGCAGCATGCCGCTGAGGAAGATCGCGCCGCCCACCAGTCGCACGATGAAGCCAGGATGGCTGGCCACCAGGGTTTCGACGAAGGAGTAGGTCAGCGTGCCGTCCTCGTTGACTGCGCGCCACATCAGGCCCTGGGCGATGCCGTTGACCCACATCGAGGCGATGTACAGCACGGTGCCGATGGTGGCGAGCCAGAAGTGCGCGTTGATCAGGCCGATGCTGTGCATCTGCTCGCGGCCGAAGACTTTCGGGATCATGTGATACAGCGCACCGATGGAAATCATCGCCACCCAGCCGAGCGCGCCGGCGTGAACGTGGCCGATGGTCCAGTCGGTGTAGTGGGAGAGGGCGTTGACCGTCTTGATCGCCATCATCGGCCCTTCGAAGGTCGACATGCCGTAGAACGCCAGGGACACCACGAGGAAACGCAGGATCGGGTCGCTGCGCAACTTATGCCAGGCACCCGACAGGGTCATCATGCCGTTGATCATCCCGCCCCAGCTGGGCGCCAGCAGGATCAGCGACATCACCATGCCCAGCGATTGTGCCCAGTCCGGCAGCGCGGTGTAGTGCAAGTGGTGGGGACCGGCCCAGATGTACAGGGTGATCAGCGCCCAGAAGTGCACGATCGACAAGCGATAGGAATACACCGGGCGTTCGGCCTGTTTCGGCACGAAGTAGTACATCATCCCGAGGAAACCGGCGGTGAGGAAAAATCCTACGGCGTTGTGGCCGTACCACCACTGCACCATGGCATCGGTCGCACCGGAGTACAGCGAGTAGGACTTGGTCAGACTCACCGGCAATTCCAGGTTGTTGACGATATGCAGGATTGCCACGGTGATGATGAATCCACCGAAGAACCAGTTACCGACATAGATGTGCTTGGTCTTGCGCTGCATGATCGTGCCGAAGAACACGATGGCGTAAGCCACCCAGACGATGGTGATCAGGATGTCGATCGGCCATTCCAGTTCGGCGTATTCCTTGGAACTGGTGTAACCCAGCGGCAGGCTGATCGCCGCCAACAGGATCACCAGTTGCCAGCCCCAGAAGCAGAACGCGGCGATTTTCGGCGCAAACAATCGAGTCTGGCAGGTACGCTGTACCGAGTAGAACGAACTGGCGAACAACGCGCAGCCGCCGAAGGCGAAGATCACCGCGTTGGTGTGCAGCGGGCGCAACCGGCCGAAACTGGTCCATGGCAGATTGAAGTTGAGTTCGGGCCAGACCAACTGGGCGGCGAGAAAAACCCCGAGCCCCATGCCGACGATGCCCCACACCACCGTCATAATGGCGAATTGGCGGACCACCTTGTAGTTGTAGGCGGTACTGATAGAAGTGTTCATGGTTCCCCATCCACGGTTCAGCCGAAGGAGAACGCGTGCGCAAGGCAACGCTCCCTTCGCCTGGAGTTATAGGCAGACTAAAAGCGAGGCAAGCATGGACAAACAGCACAAGGCCAGTATTGACGGGGATCAATGGGCGCAGTGCGTGCGGGATCACGGATGGCTGTGGAATGCCGCCTCGGTACCGGCCTCGGCGACACTGATTCTCGCCCATGGCGCCGGTGCGCCGATGGACAGCGGCTGGATGAGCGACATGGCTGCGCGCCTTGCCGCGCAAGGCGTCAACGTGTTGCGCTTCGAGTTTCCGTACATGGCCCAGCGGCGAGTGGACGGCGGCAAGCGCCCACCGAACCCGGCACCGAAACTGCTGGAATGCTGGCGTGAGGTGTATGCCGTGGTGCGACGCCATGTCACTGGGCGTCTGGCCATTGGCGGCAAGTCCATGGGCGGGCGGATGGCCAGTCTTTTGGCCGATGAGCTGGAAGCGGATGCGCTGGTGTGCCTCGGTTATCCGTTCTATGCCGTCGGCAAACCGGAGAAACCTCGGGTTGAGCATTTGGCTGCGCTAAAGACACGGACGTTGATTGTGCAGGGCGAGCGCGATGCGCTGGGGAATCGTGAAGCCGTTGAGGCTTACACGTTGGCACCAGGTATCGAAGTATTCTGGCTGGGGGCGGCGGACCATGATTTGAAACCGTTGAAGGCTTCGGGGTTTACGCATGAGCAGCATTTGGACGCGACAGCGAAGAAAGTCGCCGGGTTTCTGTGAGAAGCAAGATCAAAAGATCGCAGCCTTTGACTTTGTTGTCAGCGGTTAAACCGCTCCACCAACGAATACTGGGTATTCGCGGTCTTGGTCAGTTCCTCACTCAGCAGCGCCGAGTTTTGTGCCTGTTCCGAGGTCTGGTCCGTCATTTGAATCAACAGTCGTCCAGGTCGGGAAAGATGACTTTACCCACTACCCAAGGCCCAACGATTTCACAATGCACAGTGCGCAGGAATGAACCCCACTCACTTCGGTTATGGGCATCAGGGCCGGTGACAGTCAGCAAAAGGTATTCATCCCGAAAGGCGTCAAAGGCATAGATCAGCCAGAAGTCATTGTCAGGATCTTCAACCAGAGCGGTTCGGTAATACTGGCGGTCGATTTTTGCCCATTGGGCTTGAATCGCTTGAGTGCTTGCCAGGTGGATGTGGTGCATATCGCTGAGGTCGAGCCGTTCGTCTCGCCCGAAAATAGTCGGCAGTTCGCCGCACAACTTTGTAGTTGTAAAAGTGTGCGGCGAAGTTTTGCCAGTTGTTTATTTGTTCAAAAAGTGCAGAGATTTTGGCAGCTGGCATCCATGGCCATGCAGGTGGAAACTGTGTTTGCCAATGTCGATACCGAGAAGCGTCATCGTGTTCATGAGAGATCCTCCGCCGAAAACGAGAAAAGCCCTGCAAGCGTAAACCTGCAGGGCTTCTCGGTCAGGCTGACCATCTCATTAAACCCGGAAGCTTTCGCTGTCCGGGTTTTTTGTTTTTCGACCACGATCAGCGGTTAAACCGCTCCACCAACGAATACTGGGTATTCGCGGTCTTGGTCAGTTCTTCACTCAGCAGCGCCGAGTTCTGTGCCTGTTCCGAGGTCTGATCAGCCAGTTGCGAGATGTTGCTGATGTTGCGGCTGATTTCTTCGGCCACCGAACTTTGCTCTTCGGTCGCAGCAGCGATTTGGGTGGTCATGTCAGTGATGTGGGCTACCGCTTCGCTGATGCCCACCAGCGCCTGATCCGCTTCCAATACCCGCGCCACACCTTCTTCGGCCTGGCGATGGCCGGCCTCCATGGTTTGCACCGCCGTGCTGGCGGTTTGTTGCAGCTTGGCGATCAGGGCGTGGATCTGCCCGGTGGATTCGCTGGTGCGCTGCGCCAATTGGCGCACTTCGTCGGCCACCACCGCAAAACCACGACCCATCTCACCGGCACGCGCGGCTTCGATCGCAGCGTTCAAGGCGAGCAGGTTGGTCTGGTCGGCAATGCCTTTGATCACGTCTACCACGCCGCCGATTTCGTCGCTGTCCTTGGCCAGTTGCGTAACGGTCAGGCCGGTTTCACCGACCACCACTGACAGGCGTTGAATGGCTTCGCGGGTTTCACCTGCGATGTCGCGACCGCGACCGGTCAGGCGATTGGCTTCCTGAGTGGCGTCGGCGGTGCGCTGCACGTGACTGGCGACTTCCTGAGTGGTAGCGGCCATCTGATTGACGGCGGTCGCCACTTGCTCGGTTTCGACGCGCTGACGTTCCAGGCCGGTGGAGCTGTTGTGAGCCAGCGTGTCGGACTGTTTCGCTTGTTCGTTCAGATGCTCGGCGGTGTCTTGCAGGCGCGTCAGGCAGGTTTTCAGGCGAGCTTCCTGGCTGAGAATGGACATTTCCAAGCGTGCCTGGGCACCTCGGCTGTCGGTGTACATCTGCGCGATCAGCGGGTCGGACGTGGTCTGTTCGGCCAGGCGCAGCAAACGCTTGATGCCGCGCTGTTGCCAGCTCAAGCCCATCAAGCCCAACGGCACCGAAAGACCGGCGGCGAGGGCGAAGCCCCATTGCGACGTCAGGGTGGCGCCGATCATGAAGCTCAACTGGCTGACCAGAATGAACGGCAGCCAATCCTGAAGTACTGGCAACCACTTATCTCTTTGAGGAACGGCGGACTTGCCCTGGTTGATGCGTTGGTAGAGCGCTTCGGCACGGCGGATCTGCTCGGCGGTGGGCTTGACCCGCACCGACTCGTAACCGATCACCTGATTGCCTTCGAACACCGGTGTGACATAGGCGTTGACCCAGTAGTGGTCACCGGTCTTGCAGCGATTCTTGACAATGCCCATCCATGGCAAGCCTTGTTTCAGTGTGCCCCACATGTGCGCGAACACCGCAGCCGGGACGTCGGGGTGACGAACCAGGTTATGCGGCGCACGGATCAGTTCCTCACGCGAAAACCCGCTGATTTCGATGAAAGCATCGTTGCAGTAGGTGATCATGCCCTTGGCATCGGTGGTGGAAATCAACCGTTGCTGAGCCGGGAAGGTCCGTTCGCGTTGTGTAATGGGCTGGTTGTTACGCATGGCTTTTTCAATCCGCAAGGCTTTGATGGTGTATCGGCATCGTCGGGCATTTATTGAAGTTTTTTTTCAATAAATCAGTAACGCGTCGCAAAACGACCGCTGCGTCATCATCCCGCGAGCATCGGATACGTGAACAAGCCGAAATGCAGCAGATTCAAACCAAAATGGGTGGCGATGGCCGCACCTAACCCACCGAATCGGTAAGCCAGGCCATAGCCGATACCGGCCAGGCTCGCCAGTAACACCCATTGCCAGCCAGCGCCCAGATGAACGAGGCCAAATAGCAATGATGCGAGCACCAGCGCGAGGCTTTCGCCATAAGGCAGGTGTTTAAACTGCCGGCTCAGACCGCCCTGGATGTAGCCGCGAAACAGCGCTTCTTCCACCAGCGTCACCAGCAACAGATTGTTCAGCATCCACAGCCAGGCCTGATCCGGCCATTTCGGTGCCCAACTGATCACCCCCAGCAATAGCGCACCACCCAGAGCCAGTACGGCACTCACGGTCAGGGCGAGGGCGGTGGCATACACGGACAGGCGCAGGGAGCGCCGGCCGATAATCCACGGACAAACCAGCAACAGCCAGAAGCCGATCAGGGGTTTGTCCAGATTCAGGTACATGGCGAACCGCACGGCATCGTCGGTGAAACGCTGGGGATCGATGGCTCGACCGTTGTAGAAACCGGGAAGCCAGTGTGTCGCCAGCGCCACCGCCAGGACGATGAACAAGCCGTGGCCGAGGTAGCGGCCGAGGGGAATCTGTTGTTGGCGAACGGCGAAACCGGCGATCAGCAGTAACCCGAAAGAAATGGCAGCCAGCCAGCCGAGATGGCCGTAGATCAAAGCCAGGCCGTAGCCGAGCGAGAGAAGTGCCAGATAGATCCATGGCAGAGCGATCATTTGAAGTCCTTGAGGGCGGAGGTGCCTGTTTTCTTGGGGCGCGCAATTATAGAGACATACACCGCCCAAACAAAAACACCGCCCGAAGGCGGTGTCGTTGTCAGCTGGCTGTTACGAGGCAATCAACTGCCGCAACACGTAATGCAAAATCCCTCCGGCCTTGAAGTACTCCACTTCGTTCAGGGTATCGATCCGGCACAATACCTCGACCTTCTCCTGGCTGCCGTCTTCACGGGTGATGACCAGCGTCAGGTTCATCCGCGGAGTCAGTTCGACGCCCGTCAGGCCAAGAATGTCCAGGGTTTCCTTGCCGGTGAGGTTCAGGCTCTTGCGGTTCTGATCCAGCTTGAACTGCAGCGGCAACACGCCCATGCCCACCAGATTTGAACGGTGAATCCGCTCGAAGCTTTCTGCGATGACGGCTTTGACCCCCAGCAGGTTGGTGCCCTTGGCCGCCCAGTCACGGCTCGATCCGGTGCCGTATTCTTGCCCGGCGATCACCACCAGCGGCGTGCCCGATGCCTGGTAACGCATGGCCGCGTCGTAGATCGGCAGTTTTTCCCCGGTCGGAATGTAAATCGTGTTGCCGCCTTCTTCACCGCCGAGCATTTCGTTGCGAATGCGGATGTTGGCGAAGGTGCCGCGCATCATCACTTCGTGGTTGCCGCGACGTGAGCCGTAGGAGTTGAAGTCCCGCGGTTCCACTCCTTGTTCACGCAGGTAACGGCCGGCGGGGCTGTCGGTCTTGATGTTGCCGGCCGGGGAGATGTGGTCGGTGGTCACCGAGTCGCCGAGCAGTGCGAGGACTTTCGCCCCTTCGACATCCTTGACCACCGGCGCAGGACCGCCAATGTCATCGAAGAAGGGCGGATGCTGGATATACGTCGAATCGTTGTTCCAGACATAAGTCGCCGCCTGCGGCACTTCGATGGCTTGCCACTGCTCGTCGCCGGCGAACACTTCGGCGTACTCCTTGTGGAACATCGCGGTGTTCACCTGAGTCACTGCGTCGGCGATTTCCTTGGTGCTCGGCCAAATGTCTCGCAGATAAACCGGGTGGCCGTCCTTGTCGTGTCCCAAGGGCTCGCTGCTGATGTCGATGCGCACCGTGCCGGCCAACGCATAGGCGACGACCAACGGCGGGGAGGCCAGCCAGTTGGTTTTCACCAGCGGATGCACGCGGCCTTCGAAGTTGCGGTTGCCCGACAGCACCGAGGCGACGGTCAGGTCGGCTTTCTGGATGGCTTTTTCAATCGGCTCCGGCAACGGCCCGGAGTTGCCGATGCAGGTGGTGCAGCCATAACCGACCAGGGCAAAACCGAGTTGGTCGAGGTAGTGGGTCAGGCCGGCTGCCTTGTAGTAGTCGGTGACCACTTTCGAACCGGGGGCCAGCGAACTCTTGACCCACGGTTTGCGCTTGAGGCCTTTTTCCACGGCTTTTTTCGCCAGCAGCCCGGCCGCCATCATCACGCTGGGGTTGGAGGTGTTGGTGCAAGAGGTGATCGCGGCAATCACCACCGCACCGTTTTTCAGCCGATGCGTATGGCCTTCGTGGGCGTAGTCCGCCTCACCGATCAGATCGGCGTTGCCCACTGCGACACCACCGCCGCCCTCACTTTCGAGGCGACCTTCTTCCTTGCTGGTCGGTTTGACTTGCAGGCCGAGAAAGTCAGTGAACGCTTGCGCGACATTCGGCAACGAGACGCGGTCTTGTGGGCGCTTCGGCCCGGCGAGGCTGGCTTCGACGCTGCCCATGTCCAGCGCCAGGCTGTCGGTGAACACCGGCTCTTTGCCGGGCAGGCGCCACAGGCCCTGGGTCTTGCTGTAGGCCTCCACCAGTTTCACGGTTTCCGTGGTGCGGCCGGACAGGCGCAAGTATTCCAGGGTCACCTCGTCCACCGGGAAGAAGCCGCAGGTGGCGCCGTATTCCGGAGCCATGTTAGCAATGGTCGCGCGGTCGGCCAGCGGCAGGTCGGCGAGGCCGTCGCCGTAGAACTCGACGAATTTGCCGACCACACCTTTCTTGCGCAGCATCTGGGTGACGGTCAGCACCAGGTCGGTGGCGGTGATGCCTTCCTTGAGCTTGCCAGTGAGTTTGAAGCCGATCACTTCCGGAATCAGCATCGACACCGGTTGACCAAGCATCGCCGCTTCCGCTTCGATCCCGCCGACGCCCCAGCCGAGTACGCCGAGTCCGTTGATCATGGTGGTGTGGGAATCGGTGCCGACCAGGGTGTCCGGGAAGGCATAGGTGCGGCCGTCCTCATCCTTGGTCCAGACCGTGCGACCCAGATATTCAAGGTTTACCTGGTGACAGATGCCGGTGCCCGGCGGCACCACGCTGAAGTTGTCGAAGGCGCTCTGGCCCCAGCGCAGGAAGGCGTAGCGCTCGTGGTTGCGCTGCATTTCGATGTCGACGTTCTGTTCGAAGGCGCTACTGCTGGCGAATTTGTCGACCATCACCGAGTGGTCGATCACCAGGTCCACCGGCGACAGCGGATTGATGCGCTGCGGGTCGCCACCGGCCTTGGCCATGGCGGCGCGCATGGCGGCCAGGTCGACTACGGCCGGGACGCCGGTAAAGTCCTGCATCAATACCCGCGCGGGGCGGTATTGGATTTCGCGGTCGGAGCGACGCTCCTTGAGCCAGGCGGCAATCGCCTTGAGATCGGCGCCGGTGACGGTTTTCTCGTCCTCCCAGCGCAGCAGGTTTTCCAGCAACACTTTCAACGACATGGGCAGCTTGTCGAGATCACCCAGGCTCTTGGCGGCTTCGGGCAAGCTGAAGTAGTGATAGGTCTTGTCGTCGACTTGTAAGGTTTTAAGGGTTTTCAGGCTATCGAGGGACGGCATTGAAATGACTCCTTTAAGTCCACACGGCTACGGACTGAGGGACGGGCAGAGGTTTAAACCTAGTCCTGTTTGGTGCTTAAGGCTAATAACTGGACCCTAAGGGCAAGTCCAAGGTTCCGAACTCGGCTATCATGCGCCGGTTTTCGTGACAGGCTTTGCTTCAACGCAAGTCTGGGCATCGCGCAGTGGCGCAATTTTTCCGCCAACTGCCCAGGAGTAAGAATGAACACCCTCTTTATGCATTGCCGACCGGGCTTCGAAGGCGAAGTCTGTTCCGAGATTTCCGAACATGCCGCGCGGCTGAACGTGGCCGGTTATGCGAAGGCCAAGACCGCCAGCGCCTATGCCGAATTCATCTGCACCGAAGAAGACGGTGCCGAGCGCCTGATGCGTGGCCAGCGTTTCGCCGACCTGATCTTCCCGCGCCAGTGGGCCCGTGGGATCTTTATTGATCTGCCGGAAACCGACCGCATCAGCGTGATCCTCGCCCACATGGCGGACTTCCCGCTGTGCGGCAGCCTGTGGCTGGAAATGGTCGACACCAACGATGGCAAAGAGCTGTCGAACTTCTGCAAGAAGTTTGAAGTGCACCTGCGCAAGGCGCTGATGGCGGCCGGCAAACTGGTGGAAGACCCCAACAAGCCGCGTCTGTTGCTGACCTTCAAGAGCGGCCGCGAAGTGTTCATGGGGCTGGCGGAGTCGAACAACTCGGCGATGTGGCCGATGGGCATTCCACGCCTGAAGTTCCCCCGTGAAGCGCCGAGCCGTTCGACGTTGAAGCTGGAAGAGGCCTGGCATCACTTCATTCCCCGCGACCAGTGGGATGAGCGTCTGCACAGCGACATGACCGGTGTCGACCTCGGAGCCGCACCTGGTGGCTGGACCTGGCAACTGGTCAACCGCGGCATGCTGGTGACCGCCATCGACAACGGCCCGATGGCCGAAAGCCTGATGGATACCGGTCTGGTGCAGCACTTGATGGCCGACGGTTTCACCTTCAAGCCCAAACAGCCGGTGGACTGGATGGTCTGTGACATTGTCGAGAAGCCGGCGCGCAACGCGGCGATGCTGGAAGAATGGATTGGCGAGGGGCATTGCCGGGAAGCGGTGGTCAACCTCAAGCTGCCGATGAAACAGCGTTATGCCGAAGTGAAGCGCTTGCTGGAGCGTATTGCCGAGGGGTTCAAGGCGCGGGGCATTCGGGTTGAAATCGGCTGCAAGCAGCTGTATCACGACCGTGAAGAAGTGACCTGCCATTTGCGCCGGCTTGACGTGAAAAAACCGAAATCCCGCTGATTCACACGGTCCCGCTCCCACAGGTGACCGAACACCCGGCAATGCGCGACAATGCCGGCAAGTTTCAGGAGTAAACCATGAGTGAAATGATCGATACGCCGGTCGACGGCACCCTCGACGCCACCGGCCTCAATTGCCCGGAACCGGTGATGATGCTGCACCAGCACATCCGTGACCTGGTGCCCGGCGGCCTGCTGAAGGTGATCGCCACTGACCCGTCGACCCGTCGCGACATCCCCAAGTTCTGCGTGTTCCTCGACCACGAGTTGGTGGCGCAGCACGAAGAGGCAGGCACCTACCTGTATTGGATCCGCAAGAAACTCGCTTAACGGGCACAAAAAAGGCCTGCATGTGCAGGCCCTTTTTTTGCGCTCGCTTAACCGGCCGAACGGCTGATGCGGATCCGTTTGCGTGCGCTGCGTGCCAGGCGGATCGACAGCATCAGCGCCGCGCAACTCAAGCCGACGATCAAACCCTGCCACAGCCCGCTCGGGCCACTCGGCGCGCTGAACCAATCGGTCAGGCCCAAGGCGTAACCCACCGGCAAACCGATGCCCCAATAAGCGAACAGCGTCAGGATCATCGTCACTCGCGTGTCTTGATAGCCGCGCAGTGCGCCGGCCGCTGTCACCTGGATCGCATCGGAAAACTGGAACAGCGCCGAGTACACAATCAGCATCGCGGCTACGTGAATCACCGTCGGATCGGCGGTGTAGATTGCGGCGATGGGTTCACGCAGCAACAGCATCATGCTTGCGGAAATGCACGCATAAGCCAGTGCCGTGCCCATACCGACCCCGGCGGCGAAGCGTGCTTCGCGTGGTTCTTCACGGCCCAGTGCCTGGCCGACCCGCACGGTCACGGCCATGCCCAGGGAGTAGGGGATCATGAACACCAGTGAGCTGAAATTCAGGGCGATCTGGTGCCCGGCGACCACCGTGGCGCCGAGGCTGCCGATCAGCAGGGCGATCACCGCAAAGATGCTCGACTCGGCGAAAACGGCGATGCCGATTGGCAGGCCGATGCCCAGCAAACGTTTGATCACCGCCCACTGGGGCCAGTCGAAACGGCTGAACAACTGGCTCGACTGATAGGCTGGCGCCCACCGTTCCCAGCCGGCCATCCCCAGCGCCATCACCCACATCACGATTGCCGTGGCCCAGCCGCAGCCGACACCGCCCATCGCCGGCACACCAAAGTGGCCATAGATGAAAATGTAATTGAGCGGAATATTCAGCGCCAGCCCGCACAAGCCAAGGACCATGGCCGGACGCGTGCGACCCAGGCCATCACTGAAGCAGCGCAATACGTGATAGAACGCGACGGCGGGCAGGCCGCTGGCGATGCCGTGCAGGTACTGCATGCACGGGCCGATCAGCTCGGGATCGACCTTCATGATATGCAGGATCGGTTCGGCGCTGAACAGCAGGCCGGTCGCCATCAAACCCACCACCAACGCCAGCCACAAGGCCTGACGAACGATCGGGCCGATCTCGCTGTGAGTGCCGGCACCGAAGCGCTGGGCGACTTTCGGGGTGGTGGCCAGCAGCGTACCGGTCATCAACAGAAACACCGGCACCCAGATCGAGTTGCCTAACGCGACGGCCGCAAGATCGCGAGGCCCGACCCGTCCCGCCATCACCGCATCGACGAAGCCCATGGCGGTGGTCGCCAGTTGCGCGATCATGATCGGCAACGCCAGGCCGAGCAGGTTTTTCAGCTCCAGGCGAACCCGGGCCGGGCGGTTGAGGGAAATAGCGGCGGTGGGGTCGGTCACGGAATTCAAGGCGAAACGTCCAAAGGATTTTGATGCGCGAGGCGGCGCATTCTACGCCTTGACGCAATGGTCAGGAAAAATCCTGTGTTGCGGATTTGTAATCAGTTTTACAGGCATCCCCCACTCCCTGTGGCGAGGGAGCTTGCTCCCGCTGGGCTGCGCAGCAGCCCCAAAAGCAGCTGTCCAGTTCCTTCAGGCACACCGCGGCATCAGTCTTTGCGACTGCTTTGCAGCCGGATGGGAGCAAGCTCCCTCGCCACAGGGGGGCAACTAAGGTGCTTAATACCTGCTGGCTCATCACCTCCATCTGCGCCTAAACTGCCGGTCCGCCAAAGGAGCCTGCCATGTTGATTGTTGCCGACGAAAATATCCCGCTGCTCGATGCCTTCTTCGAAGGTTTCGGTGAAATCCGCCGAGTGCCGGGACGTTCCATCGACCGCGCCACCGTCGAACAGGCCGATGTGCTGCTGGTGCGCTCAGTGACCAACGTCAATCGCGCATTGCTCGAAGGCAGCAAAGTGCGCTTTGTCGGCACATGCACCATCGGCACCGATCATTTGGATCTGGACTACTTTCAGCAGGCCGGCATCACCTGGTCCAGCGCGCCAGGCTGCAATGCCCGGGGTGTGGTCGATTACGTGCTGGGCAGCTTGCTGACCCTGGCCGAAATCGAAGGTGCCGACCTGACTCAGCGCACTTACGGCGTGGTCGGCGCCGGCGAGGTGGGCGGGCGGCTGGTCAAGGTTCTGCAAGGCCTGGGCTGGAATGTGCTGGTTTGCGATCCGCCACGGCAAGCCGCTGAAGGGGGCGATTACGTCAGTCTCGAGCAGATCATCGAGCAATGCGATGTCGTCAGCCTGCACACGCCGCTGGACAAACAGGGTCCTCAGGCAACCTGGCATCTGTTCGATAAAAACCGTTTAAACCAACTCAAACCCGGCACCTGGCTGATCAACGCAAGTCGTGGCCCGGTGATCGACAACGCCGCCCTGCGTCAGGTGCTGTTGCAGCGTGAAGATCTGCAAGCGGTGCTGGATGTCTGGGAGGCTGAGCCTGAAGTCGATGTAGCGCTGGCGGAGTTGTGTGTCATCGCGACGCCGCACATTGCCGGCTACAGCCTCGACGGCAAACAGCGCGGGACGGCGCAGATCTATCAGGCGTTTTGCAAATTTCTTGGGCAACCGGAACAGGTTAGCCTGAACGATTTGCTGCCAGCGCCATGGCTGTCGGCTGTTACGTTGAATGCTGACACCGATCCGGCCTGGGCGCTGGCGATGTTGTGCCGTGGCGTGTATGACCCGCGCCGTGACGACGCGGATTTCCGACGCAGCCTTGTAGGTAATGTGAACGAACAACGTGTGGCGTTCGATGCGTTGCGCAAACATTACCCGCTGCGGCGTGAAATCGATGGGTTGAAAGTGCGGATCGAAGGGGATTCGCCGGCGTTGCAGCAGATCGTGGCGGCCTTAGGCGCAACCTCTGCCTAGCAAACTGACCGGATCCCTACAAAAGCCACACAAAACAGACACCCATAAAAAACCCGGTCAACAGGGCCGGGTCAAGAAGACGGTGGCTATATCACTTTTGTTCGGCAGGCTTGACCAATCGCTTTTCCAGTTCGCGGCAAGCGTCCTGGATCATGCTTTCAGTGATCGGTACTTCGCGCCCATCCTCATCAATAATCGAGCAACCCAGAGACTGGTCTGGCTGCGTGCGGATCACTGGAATCTTGTCATCGCTGCTGTTTTGCAAGGACATGGCCTGTCTCCTCATCAGGTTGTTTGCTTACTGTAGAACCGCCAAGTGACCGGGCTGTGACAACTCCCTGCGATCTTTCAGGTCGGCCTCTTCAGTCCATCAGAAATACCCTGACGTTTCCACCCGGACTTTAGACCAATAACCTCTAGCCGCTAGTCTTGGTGGTCATAATTAACGTTACTCATTGTGATTTACAGCGTTCAAGCCGATTGACCGGTGTAGGCTTGATCGGGTCAAAACCCATTGGTTGCATCATCGGATGATCTTCATGCTCTCTGCCCGTCACCGCCGCGCCATTCGCCTGGCCAGCCGTTTCATCACGCCTTATCGCTGGCCGGCCTTAGGCGCCTTGCTGGCGTTAATTGTCACTGCCGGCATCACCTTGTCCATGGGGCAGGGGATTCGCCTGTTGGTGGATCAGGGTTTCATGACCCAGTCGACGCATTTGCTCAATCAGTCCATCGGCCTGTTCATGTTGCTGGTGATCGGTCTGGCGATCGGCACCTTTGTCCGCTTTTACCTGGTGTCGTGGATCGGCGAGCGCGTTGTCGCGGACATCCGCCGTCGGGTGTTCAACCACCTGGTCTATCTGCATCCGGGCTTTTATGAAGACAACCGCAGCTCCGAGATCCAGTCACGACTGACTGCCGACACCACGCTGCTGCAATCGGTGATCGGCTCTTCGCTATCGCTGTTCCTGCGCAACGGGCTGATGGTGATCGGCGGGATTGTCTTGTTGTTTATTACCAACCCCAAGCTGACCAGCATCGTAGTGGTCGCGTTGCCGTTGGTGGTCGCGCCGATTCTGATTTTTGGCCGCCGGGTACGCACCCTGTCGCGCCAGAGCCAGGATCGGGTTGCCGATATCGGCAGTTATGTGTCCGAAACCCTGAGTCAGATCAAAACCGTGCAGGCCTACAACCATCAGGTGCAGGACGAGCAGCGTTTTGCCGCGACCGTGGAAGAGGCTTTCAATACCGCCCGCAAGCGCATCTTCCAGCGGGCCTGGTTGATTACCCTGGTGATCCTGCTGGTGTTGGGGGCTGTCGGGGTAATGCTCTGGGTCGGCGGCATGGATGTGATCGCCGGGCGGATTTCCGCAGGCGAACTGGCAGCGTTTGTCTTCTACAGCCTGATCGTCGGCGGCGCCTTCGGCACCTTGAGTGAAGTGATCGGCGAACTGCAGCGAGCAGCAGGGGCGGCGGAACGGATTGCCGAATTGCTGCGTTCGGAAAACATCATTCAGCCCCCGACCCATGGGCTGGTGACCTTGCCTGAGCGGGTGAAGGGCGATCTGGTGCTGCAAGATGTGCGCTTTTCCTACCCGTCGCGTCCTGAGAGCTATGCCGTCGATGGTTTGAGTCTGACGATCAACGCCGGCGAAACCCTCGCTCTGGTCGGGCCGTCAGGTGCTGGCAAATCGACGGTGTATGACCTGCTGTTGCGCTTTTACGACCCCGCTGAAGGACGCATCCTGCTGGACGGTGTGCCGCTGACCCAACTCGACCCTCTGGACCTGCGTCGCTGCTTCGCCCTCGTCTCGCAAACCCCGGCGCTGTTCTTCGGCAGCATCGAAGAGAACATTCGCTACGGCCACCCGACGGCGACTTTGGCCCAGGTCCAGGAAGCCGCCAAAATTGCCTACGCCCACGACTTCATCGAGCAAATGCCCAACGGCTACCAGACCCACCTCGGCGACGCGGGTCTCGGTTTGTCCGGCGGTCAACGCCAACGCCTGGCTATCGCCCGGGCACTGTTGGTGGACGCGCCGATCCTGCTGCTCGACGAAGCCACCAGCGCCCTCGACGCCCAGAGCGAGCACCTGATCCAGCAAGCCCTGCCCAGCCTGATGAAAAACCGCACCACACTGGTCATCGCCCATCGACTGGCGACAGTGAAAAACGCTGACCGAATCGCGGTGATGGACCAAGGTAAACTGGTGGCGGTGGGGACGCATCAAGAGTTGATTGCGAGCAATGCGTTGTATGCGCGATTGGCTGCATTGCAGTTTAGTGATGGGCTCCATACCCCAATCGACCAAGTAACTGACTAAGTAACCGACCAAGTCGAGCACCATAAAAATGCCCGCATCAATCGATGCGGGCATTTTTGTCAGCGTTTCAAAGCAGGCTTATTGATCGTCAAAGTAACGTTCATGCCAATCCACCAGCGGCTGCGGTGAATTGAGCTTCTGGCCGTAGATCACCGAATACGACAGCACGTTCTGCACGTACTGGCGGGTTTCGTCGAACGGGATGCTTTCCACCCACACATCGAAACTCAAGTGATCGGCGCCGCGCAGCCATTGACGCACGCGGCCGGGGCCGGCGTTGTAGGCAGCGGAGGCGAGGACGCGGTTGCCGTTGAACTGGCTATGGACCTGGCTCAGATAAGCGGCGCCGAGCTGGATGTTTTTGTCCGGATCGAGCACTTGCTGTGGCGAGGCCAGGGGAATGCTGAACTTGCGCGCGGTTTCCTTGGCGGTGCCGGGCATCAGTTGCATCAAGCCGCTGGCGCCAACGCCGGAACGGGCGTCGTCCATGAAGGCGCTTTCCTGACGAGTGATCGCGAACACCCAGCTCGAGTGCAGGCCACGGACCTTGGCTTCACGCACCAGGGTATCGCGGTGAGCCATCGGGAAGCGGATGTCCAGGTCGTCCCAGTACTGCGCCTTACTGATGGTGCGGATTGCCGGGAAATACCATTTCAGGTCATAGGCCAGTTTCGCCTGGGCGACCATCTCGTCACGACTGAAATGCTGGCTGACGTGGTACCACTCACGTCGGCCGTCGACGATCTGTCCGCGTGCATGGAACTCCAGCGCGCGGCGCACACCGGGTGTATTGCGCACCTTGTTGATCAGCGCTTGGCTGAGCATCAGCGGTTTGTTGATCAGCGAGTAGGGAGACTGCGAACGATCGGCCGCCAGGAAGCCGTAGAAGTCGCGTTCGCGAGCCAGGCCCTTGTAAAGCGTTTGCGCTTGTGGATTCTGTGGCTGCGCCAACTCCAGGGTGCGAGCCTGCCAGTAACGCCAGCGGTTGGTGGTGGCCAGGTCCTGAGGCAGGCGGCGGGTCAACTGATAGGCGTCGTCCCAACGAGCCAGGCGCAACAGCAGGCGCAAGCGCCATTCCGAAACGGTGTTGTCCCGCAGTTCCGGGTCATATTTGGTCATCACGTCCAGTGCGCGACTGTCAAAACGTCGAGCGAGGGTCAGCCCGATTTCCCGGGCGATCGCGACTTTTTCGTCTCGGGAAAAATGCATGCTGCTGGCGTAGCCGTCGAGCAGGGCCATGGCCCTGTCCGGATCCTGACGGGCCAGGCGGCGCAGGCCAAGGCTGACGATGTCGGACATCGGCTCATCGGCCGGGGTAAAGCGCGACGGCTGATTCAGCAGTTCGGGTTTCTGCGCCACATCCACCAGCAGGCGACCGCGCGGGGCGAGGGTCGCCAGGCCATTGATCAGGCTGTTGGCCAGCGGGTAGTTGCCGGCCTGGGCGGCGAGCTTGGTGCGTTCCCAGCGTTTCTGTTCAGTCAGTTGACCATCGGCGGCCCACATGCCGAACACTGCATCGCATGCCTCGGGCCGGGTTTTGCCGCTCAGCCAGAGTTTGTCAGCGTTGGCGTAACCTTCGGCCTTACGGTTATGGCTGATCTGATACTGCGCGTTCAGGCAGTCCAGTTCGGTGAAATTGAGCTTGGGGTCATAATATTTGACGAACGTTTCCCAATCGCCGCGTTCAGCCAGCCAGCGCAGCCAGCGCAATTTCATCCAGTTGGCTTGCGGCAGGTCACCATGTTCGGCGAGGAAACTCTCGATTTCGGCGTTGTTCGCGGTTTTCAGTCGCGCGGTCAGTTCGTCATAGGCCAGGTAGGGTGTCAGCGGATAATCGCTGAGCGCCTGGCTATAACGGAAATATGGGCCGGAATCGCCCTTGGCCAAGGCACGCTTGGCTTCGTCGTAATATTGTCGTTGGGTAGACAGGTCTACCGCCTGGGCGGATTGAACGGCAGCGGCTGTAAGAAGCAAGCATGAAAAAAGACTGAAAAGGCGACTGCGCATGAGACATCCGGGCAGAGAAATCATGACAAGTGCCGATAAAACCGGCACCTAATTATCTGTAGCTTAGCCTTTTGCCAGCAACGGGCGAAAGCTTTGCCGACATGCCAGCATAAGTTCGCAACAATTGTTGTGCAGAGTGCTTCGACATTGAAATTGCCGGCCTTCTGTAGCCTCAAGTCAGGTAGAATGCGCGCCCGGTTTTTGGAGAAGCTCATGACCCTGCTCAAATTCAGCGATGTGTCCCTTGCTTTCGGCGCTATGCCGTTGTTGGACAAGGTGTCCTGGCAGATCGCCCGTGGTGAGCGGGTGTGCATCATCGGCCGCAACGGCACTGGCAAGTCCAGCATGATGAAGCTCGTCAAGGGCGACCAGAAGCCCGACGATGGCTCCGTTTGGCGCGCACCTGGCCTCAAGATTGGTGAATTGCCGCAAGAATTGCCGGTAGCCGACGAGCGGACCGTGTTCGACGTGGTCGCCGAAGGCCTCGACGGCGTTGGCGCGTTGCTTGCCGAATATCACCATCTGAGCCAGAACATCGTCACTGACGCCGATCTGGACAAACTGATGCACGTCCAGCACGACCTCGAAGCCCGAGATGGCTGGCGCTTGCAGCAACTGGTCGACAGCACCTTGAGCCGTCTGCAGTTGCCTGCCGACAAGACCCTCGCCGAATTGTCCGGCGGCTGGCGTCGTCGCGTCCTGCTGGCCCAGGCCCTGGTTTCCGAACCGGACCTGCTGCTGCTCGACGAACCGACCAACCACCTGGACATCGGTGCCATCGCCTGGCTTGAAGAAGCGCTGAAGGATTTCCAGGGCGCCGTGCTGTTCATCACGCACGACCGTTCATTCCTGCAGAACCTTGCAACCCGGATCCTGGAACTGGATCGCGGCGGCTTGATCGACTGGAACGGCGATTACGCCAGCTTCCTCGTGCACAAAGAGGCCACATTGGCCGCTGAAGAAACCGCCAACGCGCTGTTCGATAAGAAACTGGCCCAAGAAGAAGTCTGGATCCGCCAGGGCATCAAGGCGCGTCGCACCCGTAACGAAGGCCGTGTCCGTGCACTGAAAGCCCTGCGCGTCGAGCGTAGCGAGCGTCGTGAGCGTACCGGCAAGGCCAACATTCAGCTGGATACCGCCGACAAGTCCGGCAAGCAGGTAATGGTGCTCGAGAACGTGAGTTTCGCTCACCCGGGCGGCCCGTTCCTGATCAAGGATTTCTCGATGGTCCTGCAGCGCGGCGACCGCATCGGTCTGCTCGGCGCCAACGGTACCGGCAAGACCACGCTGTTGAAGCTGATGCTCAACGGTCTGCAACCGACCAGCGGCACAGTGGAAGAGGGGACGCGCATCGACGTGGCCTATTTCGACCAGTTGCGCCATCAGTTGGATCTGGAAAAGACCGTGATCGACAACGTGGCTGAAGGTCGCGACTTCATCGATATCGATGGCCAGAGCCGTCACGTGCTGAGCTACCTTGGCGACTTCCTGTTCAGCCCGCAGCGTGCCCGCACGCCGGTCAAGGCGTTGTCCGGTGGTGAGCGTGCGCGTCTGCTGCTGGCCAAACTGTTCAGCAAACCGGCGAACCTGCTGGTGCTCGACGAACCGACCAACGACCTCGACGTGGAAACCCTCGAACTGCTGGAAGAGGTCTTGCTGACCTTCAACGGCACCGTGTTGATGGTCAGCCACGACCGGGCATTCCTCGACAACGTGGTCACCAGTACCCTGGTCTTCGAAGGCGAAGGCAAGGTTCGCGAATACGTCGGCGGTTATCAGGACTGGCTGCGTCAGGGCGGCTCGCCGCGCCTGCTGGGTGTGACCGAGAGCAAGTCCGGCAAAGCCGACCTGAATTCGGCTGTCGTGACCGCCGAACCTGCGCCGGTTGCTGCAGTGGAAACGCCAGCGCCGGTGGCAAAAAAGAAACTCAGCTACAAGTTGCAGCGCGAGCTGGAAGCCTTGCCTGGCCAGATCGAAGCCATGGAGCAGCAAATCGCGGTGGTTGAAGCGCAGATGGCGGACGCCGGTTTCTATCAGCGTCCTCCTGCCGAGACGGCTGCAGTGATCGCTCAGCTTGAGCAGTTACAGGCTGAACTCGACGTGATGGTCGAGCGCTGGGCAGAACTGGATGCCTGATTGATCCGGCTATAAAAAAGCCCGGCTTCACTCGTGTGAATGCCGGGCTTTTCGTAAGGGTTTTATTGTTGCTAGTTGTCAGCTTTTTTGCAGGCGCACGGCAAGTACATCGCAAGGCGCGCCGTGCAGCACGTCATTGGCAGTGGAACCGAGCAACAGTGCCAGGCCATGCCGGCCATGACTGCCCACCACGATCAGGTCGCACGTTTGCTCCTTGGCGAGATGGTGAATCTCCTGTCGCGGCTGGCCGTAGGTCAAGTGGCTGTATTCCTTGGAGAGCTCCGGGTATTTCAGGATCAGCCGCTCAAGGCGCTCCTTGGCCTGATCGAACTGTTGCTGTTGCAACTGGGAAAGGTCCATCGGCACGTCGCCGCCAAAGGCCATGGCCATCGGCTCGACGATATGCACCAGGGACAGCTTTGCGCCATTGCTCACCGAAAGTTCGCGGGCGCGGTGGATTACAGGATCGCACTCTTCGGTTAGATCTACAGCGACCAGAATATGGTGGTAGGGCATGAGGTGCTCCTCCTGAGGATTGCAATATTGGTAAGTATGGCTGGTTTCAAGCGCATTGGTTTCAACGTGACCCAATGGGCTCATCAAGAATCGGGAGTACAGATATGACGGTCTGGATAGTGGTGTCAATCCTGCTGGTGGTGCTGAGCCCGCTGGCCTGGTTGCGACCGTCTCGTGTCCAGAGCGGTCGCATGGCCCTGCGCATGGAGGCGCGGCGCATCGGCCTTGCCATGCAATTGTCGCCCCAGGAGTGGCCGCACTGGCTGAGCCAGGAGCCGCCAAGCCCTTGCGCCCAGTACCACCGGCCGCGCCGTGGCACTCAGCCGGCGTGCTGGAGCTATTGGCAGAAGGCGCCGGGTGTGTGGGTCAATCAGTGGCAGGAAGTCTGCGAGGATGGAGTGCTGCTGAATCATTTCGAAAAATTGCCTGCCAACGTCTACAAGGTCGAGGCAGACAAGCAAATGATTGCCCTGTATTGGGGCGAGAAGGGCGAAGCCGAGGTTCTGCAACAGATCGACGCTACGCTCAAAGCACTCGCCTGAACCCCGATCTGCTGCGGAAGGCAATAAAAAGCCCGACATCATCATCGGGCTGGGGTTGGCCAGGCAGGCCGGTAATTCTTTGTGGCACAGATCTTACGCTTGGCATTCGTCAAAAGCGTTCAATTTTTTCTCCAGGGTCCCGCCAGC
Organism: Pseudomonas sp. KD5; assembly: GCF_012932895.1. Taxonomy (NCBI): domain Bacteria; kingdom Pseudomonadati; phylum Pseudomonadota; class Gammaproteobacteria; order Pseudomonadales; family Pseudomonadaceae; genus Pseudomonas; species Pseudomonas sp. KD5. The sequence goes on from NZ_JDWJ01000001.1 coordinate 302,534, forward strand.
GTAGCCTGTTAAACACAGGTTGCCGCGAATTAGGGCGACTTTTCTAACTATTGATTCTATGAATGGCCTCACATGCATCCGCGTGTTGCAGGGCTTCGTGGTACGGAAGTGACCGGAAAGTCGCGTTTCAACCAGTATTTTGGGCGATTGACAATTGCCGGAAATTCCGTGAAGGTGACACACCCAAATCAAACGGGCGTATGAATTGAGCGTTTGTATTACAGACTGCTCCTACAGAATCCCGACTATCGCGTTGGCGGGTGTGCCGGGTGAGTTGGCGTTAGCATTGACGATAAACGTCCCTGCCGAGCCAGCCGCCTGCGTCCGACGTGTACTGTTCAGCTTCCATATCGTGGAGATCAGTTGATGATTTACGAAGGTAAAGCCATCACGGTTAAGGCTCTTGAAAGTGGCATCGTCGAACTGAAGTTCGACCTCAAGGGTGAGTCCGTCAACAAGTTCAACCGTCTTACCCTGAACGAACTTCGTCAGGCTGTAGACACCATCAAGGCAGATGCTTCGATCAAGGGTGTGATCGTCAGCAGTGGCAAGGACGTATTCATCGTCGGCGCCGACATCACCGAATTCGTCGACAACTTCAAGCTGCCGGATGCCGAGCTTGTTGCTGGCAACCTCGAAGCCAACAAGATTTTCAGCGATTTCGAAGACCTCAACGTCCCGACTGTTGCCGCGATCAATGGCATCGCACTGGGTGGCGGTCTGGAAATGTGCCTGGCGGCGGATTTCCGCGTCATGGCCAGCACCGCCAAAATCGGTCTGCCGGAAGTCAAGCTGGGCATCTACCCAGGCTTCGGCGGTACCGTGCGCCTGCCGCGCATCATCGGTGCCGACAACGCCATCGAGTGGATTGCCGCCGGTAAGGAAAACCGCGCTGAAGACGCACTGAAAGTCGGTGCCGTCGATGCGGTGGTCGACTCGCAGAAGTTGCACGAAGCGGCGCTGAACCTGATCAAGGGCGCCATCTCCGGCACGTTTGACTACAAGGCCAAGCGTCAGCCGAAGCTCGAAAAGCTCAAGCTCAACGCCATCGAACAAATGATGTCGTTCGAAACCGCCAAAGGTTTCGTGGCCGGCCAGGCGGGCCCGAACTACCCGGCACCGGTCGAAGCGATCAAGACCATCCAGAAAGCCGCGAACTTCGGTCGCGACAAGGCCCTGGAAGTCGAAGCCGCCGGTTTCGTCAAACTGGCCAAGACCTCTGCCGCACAGAGCTTGATCGGTCTGTTCCTGAACGATCAGGAGCTGAAGAAAAAGGCCAAGGCCTACGACGAAATCGCCAAGGAAGTGAAGCAGGCCGCCGTATTGGGCGCCGGCATCATGGGTGGCGGTATCGCTTATCAGTCGGCCTCCAAAGGCACGCCGATCCTGATGAAGGACATCAACGAGCACGGTATTGAGCAAGGTCTGGCCGAAGCCGCCAAGCTGCTGGTTGGCCGCGTTGATAAAGGTCGCATGACCCCGGCGAAGATGGCTGAAGTGCTCAATGGCATTCGTCCGACCCTGTCCTACGGCGATTTCGGTCACGTCGACCTGGTGGTCGAAGCCGTGGTCGAGAACCCGAAGGTCAAGCAAGCCGTTCTGGCCGAAGTCGAAGACAAGGTCAAAGAGGACACCATCCTCGCGTCCAACACCTCGACCATTTCCATCACCTTGCTGGCCAAAGCCCTCAAGCGTCCGGAAAACTTCGTCGGCATGCACTTCTTCAACCCGGTGCACATGATGCCGCTGGTTGAAGTGATCCGTGGCGAGAAGTCCAGCGAAGTGGCCGTTGCCACCACCGTTGCCTACGCCAAGAAAATGGGCAAGAACCCGATCGTCGTCAACGACTGCCCGGGCTTCCTGGTCAACCGCGTGCTGTTCCCGTACTTCGGCGGTTTCGCCAAGCTGGTCAGCGCCGGTGTGGACTTCGTCCGCATCGACAAGGTCATGGAGAAGTTCGGCTGGCCAATGGGCCCGGCATACCTGATGGACGTGGTCGGCATCGACACCGGCCACCATGGTCGTGACGTCATGGCTGAAGGCTTCCCGGATCGCATGAAGGACGATCGCCGTTCGGCCGTCGACGTGCTCTATGAAGCCAAGCGCCTGGGCCAGAAAAATGGCAAGGGCTTCTACGCCTACGAGACCGACAAGCGCGGCAAGCAGAAGAAAGTCGCCGATCCGTCGGTGCTGGAAGTGCTCAAGCCGATCGTTTTCCAACAGCTCGAAGTCACTGACGAAGACATCATCAACTGGATGATGATCCCGTTGTGCCTGGAAACCGTGCGTTGCCTGGAAGACGGCATCGTCGAAACCGCCGCCGAAGCCGACATGGGTCTGGTCTACGGTATTGGTTTCCCTCCATTCCGTGGCGGTGCGCTGCGCTACATCGATTCGATCGGTGTTGCAGAGTTCGTTGCCCTGGCTGACCAGTACGCTGATTTGGGCGCGCTGTACCACCCGACCGCGAAGCTGCGTGAAATGGCCAAGAACGGTCAGAGCTTCTTCGGTTAAGCGCCCACACTAGAGCGAGAGTGAAAGTATATGAGCTTGAATCCTAGAGACGTCGTGATTGTCGACTTCGGTCGTACGCCGATGGGCCGCTCCAAGGGCGGCATGCACCGCAACACCCGCGCCGAAGACATGTCGGCACACCTGATCAGCAAATTGCTGGAACGCAACGTCAAGGTCGACCCGAGCGAAGTCGAAGACGTGATCTGGGGCTGCGTGAACCAGACCCTGGAGCAGGGCTGGAACATCGCCCGCATGGCGTCCCTGATGACTCAGATTCCACACACCTCGGCCGGCCAGACCGTCAGCCGTCTGTGTGGCTCCTCGATGAGTGCGCTGCACACTGCCGCACAAGCAATCATGACCGGCAACGGTGACGTGTTCGTCGTTGGCGGCGTCGAGCATATGGGTCATGTGAGCATGATGCACGGTGTCGATCCGAACCCGCACATGTCCCTGTACGCGGCGAAAGCCTCGGGCATGATGGGCCTGACTGCAGAAATGCTCGGCAAAATGCACGGCATTACTCGCGAACAGCAAGACGCCTTTGGCGTGCGCTCCCACCAACTCGCCCACAAGGCGACCGTGGAAGGCAAGTTCAAGGACGAAATCATCCCGATGCAGGGCTACGATGAGAACGGTTTCCTGAAACTGTTCGACTACGACGAAACCATTCGTCCGGAAACCACCCTGGAAAGCCTGGCGGCTCTGAAACCAGCGTTTAATCCGAAGGGCGGCACCGTGACCGCGGGTACTTCGTCGCAGATCACCGACGGTGCTTCGTGCATGATCGTGATGTCGGCACAGCGTGCCCAGGACCTGGGTATCCAGCCGCTGGCGGTGATTCGCTCGATGGCAGTGGCAGGTGTGGACCCGGCGATCATGGGCTATGGTCCAGTACCGGCAACGCAGAAAGCATTGAAGCGCGCGGGTCTTGGCATCAACGATATCGACTTCTTCGAGCTCAACGAAGCTTTCGCTGCACAGGCCCTGCCAGTGCTGAAAGATTTGAAAGTGCTCGACAAGATGAACGAGAAGGTTAACCTGCACGGCGGCGCGATCGCCCTGGGTCACCCGTTCGGTTGCTCCGGTGCACGTATTTCGGGCACCTTGCTGAACGTGATGAAGCAGAATGGCGGCACCTTCGGGGTGGCTACCATGTGCATTGGTCTCGGCCAAGGTATCTCCACCGTCTTCGAACGCGTTTAAGCGTTTCGTCGATGGAAGCCGGGGCCAAGTGCCCCGGTTTTTGTTTTTCCGGATTTATTTTTGTTTTTATTTTGAAAAAATTTGAGTGAGGGCCAAAGCATGCCGATACAACCTGGGCTCTACCAACATTACAAAGGTCCGCAGTACCGCGTATTCAGTGTTGCGCGGCATTCGGAGACCGAAGAAGAAGTGGTCTTCTACCAAGCCCTGTATGGCGATTACGGCTTTTGGGTGCGCCCCTTGAGCATGTTCCTGGAGTCGGTCGAGGTTGACGGCGAACAGGTGCCACGCTTTGCTTTGGTGCAAGCCGAACCGAGCATTTTTCCGCAGCCATAAGGGGAGTGCGCGCAGAACCCTGCGCTTGACCTCACCTTGTAGCCACTATATATAGCGGTGCCGCGTCAGGCGCCAACCGCCTTTCACTTCTAGAATTCAGGAATTTTCTGATCCATGGGCAAATCGCTGGTCATTGTGGAATCCCCGGCTAAGGCCAAGACCATCAACAAGTATCTGGGTAACCAATACGTGGTGAAGTCGAGTATCGGCCATATCCGAGACCTGCCCACCAGCGGTTCGGCTAGCGCCAGCAAAGAGCCTGCCGCCAAGCGTGGCAAGGCCGCCGCAGGCGAAGGTCCGGTGCTCACGCCGAAAGAGAAAGCGCGCAAGCAGTTGGTCTCGCGCATGGGTGTCGATCCCGATCATGGCTGGAAAGCCAAGTACGAGATCCTCCCGGGCAAGGAAAAGGTTATCGAAGAGCTGCGCCGGCTCGCCAAAGATGCTGACACCATCTATCTCGCAACCGACTTGGATCGCGAGGGGGAAGCCATTGCATGGCACCTGCGCGAAGCCATCGGTGGTGACGACAGCCGCTACAAGCGCGTGGTGTTCAACGAAATCACCAAAAAAGCGATCCAGGAAGCTTTCTCCCAACCGGGCGAGCTGGACATCGATCGCGTAAACGCTCAGCAGGCGCGTCGCTTCCTCGACCGCGTGGTGGGTTACATGGTTTCGCCGCTGCTGTGGGCCAAGGTTGCTCGTGGCCTGTCCGCCGGTCGCGTGCAATCGGTTGCCGTGAAGCTGGTGGTTGAGCGTGAGCGTGAAATCCGCGCGTTCAACCCGGAAGAGTACTGGGAAGTTCACGCTGACCTCGGCACCGCCAAGGGCGCGACTGTGCGCTTCGATGTGGCTCGCGAGAAAGGCGAAGCCTTCAAGCCGCTCAACGAAGCCCAGGCCATGGCCGCGCTGGAGAAGCTCAAGGCTTCCAGCTACAGCATCGTCAAGCGCGAAGACAAACCGACCAGCAGCAAGCCGTCGGCACCGTTCATCACCTCCACCCTGCAGCAGGCCGCGAGCAATCGCCTGGGCTTCGGTGTGAAGAAAACCATGATGATGGCCCAGCGTCTGTACGAAGCCGGCTACATCACTTATATGCGTACCGACTCCACCAACCTCTCGGCTGATGCCGTGACGATGGCGCGTACTTATATTGAAGGCGAATTCGGCAAGAAGTACCTGCCGGAAACCCCGAACGTCTACAGCAGCAAGGAAGGCGCACAAGAGGCTCACGAAGCGATTCGTCCGTCTGACGCCAATACCGAGCCAAGCAAGCTGTCGGGCATGGAGCGTGATGCCGAGCGGCTTTACGAGCTGATCTGGCGCCAGTTCCTCGCCTGCCAGATGCTGCCGGCCCAATACCTGTCGACCACGGTCACTGTCGGTGCCGGTGACTTCGAGTTGCGCGCCAAGGGCCGCATCCTGAAGTTCGACGGTTACACCCGCGTCATGCCGCAAATCACCAAGCCTGGCGATGACGACGTGCTGCCGGACATGGCCCAGGGCGATACGATGAAGCTGATCAAGCTTGATCCGACCCAGCACTTCACCAAGCCGCCGGCGCGTTACTCGGAAGCGAGCCTGGTAAAGGAAATGGAAAAACGCGGCATCGGTCGTCCTTCGACCTACGCTGCGATCATTTCGACCATCCAGGACCGCGGCTACGTGGCGCTGCACAACCGTCGTTTCTATTCGGAAAAGATGGGCGACATCGTCACCGAGCGTCTGGCCGAGAGCTTCTCCAATCTCATGGACTACGGCTTCACCGCCGGCATGGAAGAGAATCTCGATGACGTGGCCCAGGGCGAGCGCGACTGGAAAAACGTGCTCGACGAGTTCTACGGCGACTTCAAGAAGAAACTCGAAGTGGCCGAAAGCGCCGAAGGCGGCATGCGCGCCAACCAGCCGGTAATGACTGATATTCCATGTGTGGTGTGCGGTCGTCCGATGCAGATTCGTACTGCATCGACTGGCGTGTTCCTCGGTTGCTCGGGCTACAGCCTGCCGCCGAAAGAACGCTGCAAGGCCACCGTCAACTTGGTGCCGGGCGACGAAATCGCTGCGGATGACGAGGGTGAGTCGGAGTCGCTGGTTCTGCGCGGCAAGCACCGTTGCCCGATCTGCAGCACGGCGATGGACGCTTATCTGCTCGACGAGAAGCGCAAGCTGCACATCTGCGGTAACAACCCGGATTGCGCAGGCTACGAGATCGAAGAGGGCGCTTACCGCATCAAGGGCTATGAAGGTCCGAGCCTGGAATGCGACAAGTGCGGCAGCGAGATGCAGCTCAAGACCGGCCGTTTCGGCAAGTTCTTCGGTTGCACCAACGCAACCTGCAAGAACACCCGCAAGCTGCTGAAAAGCGGTGATGCGGCGCCGCCGAAGATGGATCCGGTGAAGATGCCTGAGCTCAAATGCGAGAAGGTCAACGACACCTATATCCTGCGTGACGGTGCTTCCGGCCTGTTCCTGGCGGCCAGCCAGTTCCCGAAAAACCGCGAGACCCGTGCGCCATTGGTCGTCGAGATCGTGCCGCACAAGGATGAGATCGATCCGAAGTACCACTTCCTCTGCGAAGCACCGAAGAAAGATCCTGACGGTCTGCCAGCAGTGATCCGTTACAGCCGCAAGACCAAAGAGCAATACGTGCAGACGGAAGTCGACGGTAAGCCGACTGGCTGGAAAGCGTATTACGATGGTGGCAAGTGGACGGTTGAAGACAAGCGTCCAGCAGCCAAGGCTTAAAAGCCGCTGCACATAAAAAGGCGGCATGACAACCCTCGGGTTTTCATGCGGCCTTTTTGTTTTGGGCTTGCGGTGAGCTTGGGTGATCCACGACACTGTCAGACCTGCGTGAAGCAATTATTTCGTTGTGGAGGCTGCCGTCATGGCCCACGAACTCTATACCCGTACCAACCAGAAAATTTATTTCGCCGGCTTGTCGCTGGAAGCGCTCGCCAAGGCCGAAGAGGGGCGGGCGATGAACTCCCTGGCGCTGATTCAGGCCGGGCGAGAATCGGCGTTGTTTCACCTGTACGGAGCGCTGTTGGGGTTGTGCCATGAAATCGCCGGCTTCTATCGCTTGCCTCAGGCCAACGCGCCGCGGGCAGAGATGCTGCTGACCCGCGAAGTGCTCGAAACCATCGCTATTCCGGAAATGGCCGAGATGGTCGAGTTGGCGCAAAACCCTGAAACCTGGCTGGCCAAGCTGCTGTCGGCTTATGCCGCACTGTTTCAACCGCCTCGTGCTCCACACAAGCCCAAGGGTGATGTGACGCAGCCGCTTATTCTGGCCGTCAACCTGGACGAAGAAGAGGCGCCTGAAGAGCTAAGCCGGGAAGAACTGGAGAGCTGGCGCCAGAACCTGAAAAGCTTGGCGATCCGGTTTCGCGAAGGGCTGAACGAGTGCTGAAAGATTGAGTGTTCGGCGAATGGTCCGCTCAAGAAAGCATGCTGTCAGAAATTTCTCTTCGTGATGGCATCTGGTCAAGATCCCGAGCGAAGCTTGGCCGATGCCTATATAATCCCTGCCTTTCGTGGAGAACAGTCCTTTATGCCAACGTCCTTTCTAGAAATTGTCGAGTTACCAGACGGCCGAATCGAGCTGCGCAGGGCCGAGGACGAGGGTTCTCTGGTTACTTTGGATTTCTCCGAGGATGCCAAGGCTTTCCTGCAAGGCCAGCACGTGGAAGTCGCCAAGGCGATGTTGAGCGTTGGTGTTCAGATGGCAGGACGCCTGGTTGAAGGCGAATTTGATAAGGAAGAGGGGCCACGGGTTCTTCATTGATCCCGCCCGTCGGATTTTGCGAATACCCCTACAGATCGGCTTCTCTATCCTTGGAGAAGCCCCGCGCTGCTCGGCGCGCATAGTGTTTTTCAGCTAACCCAGTCGAATATTCAGACTTTGCGCATCCCCAGTACGGGCGGCGCTGATCAGCTGTTGCCGCGAGGATGTACTCAGCGGGTTTAGCCAGCTGACGACCGTATGGCTGCGGCCAAGTCGCAAAGCTTCACAGGTCAGTTGTTGAGCGCTCTGTGTGCCGCGTGGTTGCAGCAGCAGAATGCGTTCACGGTTCAGGCCGGCGTCTCGCAGCCAGGCCTGGGTCAGGCTGGCGGGCGGGGCGATCAGTGTCAGCCAGCGAGCGTCCTGATCCTGGCTCAGCTCCCTGAGGATTGGTGCCAGAAGGTTCAGGCAGTTCCCGGCCGCGCCACGCAATGACAGCTCGCTGAAGACTTCGGGTTCGGCGCTCCAGGGCGACTCGACCACTTCTTTCAGGATCGGCGCCAGCGGCTGCGCCATGAATGCCTCGAACAACGGCAGTTGGGCTTGCTGTGAAGTGTGTGGGAACTGCATAAAGCCTCCTTTAGCGGCGAATCACGCCGACGCTCAAGCCTTCGATCACCAGTTCCTGATCTTTCAGGTTGACTTCGATAGGGGCGAATTCAGGGTTTTCGGCAATCAGCCAGACTTTGCTGCCGTCGCGCTTGAAGCGCTTGACGGTCACTTCGTCACCAATCCGCGCCACCACGATCTGACCGTTACGGGCTTCGCGGGTGGTATGGACGGCCAGCAGGTCTCCGTCGAAAATGCCGACATCCTTCATGCTCATGCCATGGACCCGCAACAGATAGTCAGCGCGAGGGTGGAAGAACGAAGGGTTGATGTTGCAGGATTCTTCGATGTGCTGCTGGGCGAGGATCGGAGCGCCCGCTGCCACTCGGCCGATGATCGGCAGGGTAGATTCGTCGGCCTTGGCTTCGAAGCCGGGGATGCGAATGCCGCGGGAGGCGCCCGGGGTCATCTCGATCGCGCCCTTGCGGGCCAGTGCCTTGAGGTGTTCTTCCGCCGCGTTGGGCGACTTGAAGCCCAGTTCCTGAGCGATTTCCGCGCGGGTTGGCGGGTAGCCGTTGTCTTCGAGGCAACGTTTGATGAAGGCCAGAATCTCTGCTTGGCGTGGCGTCAGCTTTAGCATATTGATCGCTCTGTCTTTTTATACAGTGACTGGGATTATATACAGTGAACCGGTCTTGGCAATGCCCCTTTTTTTGCCGGCCGCTGGACGGTCATTCAGCTCGCCGATTGAAGCGCCAGTGTTGTATGGTTAAATAGCTGACCGACCATTCCCAAAACGAACCGCCAGACTTGACAAGGCCTGGGCTGAAACGTATGTTTCAAACAAGTGTTTGTCAGGCGGAGTAGCCATGGCCCAGTCGGAAACCGTTGAACGCATTCTCGATGCTGCCGAGCAATTGTTCGCGGAAAAAGGTTTCGCTGAAACCTCGTTGCGTCTGATCACCAGCAAGGCCGGTGTCAATCTGGCGGCGGTGAACTATCACTTCGGATCGAAGAAGGCGCTGATTCAAGCGGTCTTCTCGCGTTTTCTCGGGCCATTCTGCCTCAGTCTCGATAAAGAGCTAGAGCGCCGTCAGGCCAAACCCGAGAACAAACCGACCCTCGAAGAATTGCTAGAGATCCTCGTCGAGCAAGCCCTGGTGGTGCAACCACGCAGCGGCAACGACCTTTCCATCTTCATGCGTTTGCTGGGGCTGGCTTTCAGTCAGAGCCAAGGGCACTTGCGTCGTTATCTGGAAGACATGTACGGCAAGGTTTTCCGCCGCTACATGCTGCTGGTCAACGAAGCCGCGCCACGCATTCCTCCGATCGAACTGTTCTGGCGCGTGCACTTCATGCTAGGTGCCGCGGCGTTCAGCATGTCGGGGATCAAGGCCTTGCGCGCGATTGCCGAGACCGATTTCGGCGTCAACACTTCCATCGAGCAAGTGATGCGTCTGATGGTGCCATTCCTGGCCGCGGGCATGCGTGCCGAAACCGGCGTCACCGACTCCGCCATGGCTACCGCACAGTTGCGTCCACGCAGCAAATCGACCCCGGTGGCCGCCAAGGTTTAACCGCACACGGGTGGGCGCGGCAGCTGACATCCGCTAAGCTAGCCGCCCATGCCGACTCTCGTTTTGAACCCCCTCATTGATATCGCCGACCTGCCGGGCTCAGCCCATGGCGGCGAATTCGTGCGAGCCGGGTTTATCATATTCAAGGAATTTCCATGACTGCTGGCCTGCAAGGCTCGTTGATGGTGGACGTCGCCGGTACCTGGCTGACGTCTGAAGATCGCCAATTGTTGCGCCAGCCCGAAGTGGGCGGCCTGATCATTTTTGCCCGCAACATCGAACACCCGCGTCAGGTGCGCGAATTGAGCGCCGCGATCCGCGCCATTCGTCCCGATCTGCTGCTGGCGGTCGACCAGGAGGGCGGTCGGGTTCAACGGCTGCGTCAGGGCTTCGTGCGACTGCCCGCCATGCGCGCCATCGCCGACAATCCGAATGCCGAATACCTGGCCGAGCAGTGCGGCTGGATCATGGCGACCGAAGTGCTTGCGGTCGGTCTCGACCTGAGCTTCGCCCCGGTGCTGGACCTGGACTACCAACGCAGCGCCGTTGTCGGCACCCGTTCGTTCGAAGGTGATCCCGAGCGCGCAGCCTTGCTCGCCGGTGCATTCATCCGTGGCATGAACAGCGCCGGGATGGCTGCCACCGGCAAGCATTTCCCCGGTCATGGCTGGGCCGAGGCCGATTCCCACGTTGCGATTCCCAATGACGAACGCAGCCTCGAAGAGATCCGCGCCAACGACCTGGTGCCGTTCGCGCGATTGAGCAAGCAATTGGCCGCCGTCATGCCGGCCCACGTTATTTATCCACAAGTCGATTCCCAGCCTGCCGGTTTCTCCCGTCGCTGGTTGCAGGACATCCTGCGCGGCGAGCTGCAGTTCGATGGCGTGATCTTCAGTGACGACCTGTCGATGGCCGGTGCGCACGTGGTGGGCGATGCCGCCAGTCGCATCGAAGCGGCATTGACCGCCGGTTGCGACATGGGCCTGGTGTGCAACGACCGCGCGGCTGCCGAGTTGGCTTTGAGTGCCGCCCAGCGGTTGAAGGTCAAGCCTTCGGCGCGTATCGCGCGGATGCGTGGGCAGGCGTACGCCAGCACCGAATACCGTCAAGACCCGCGCTGGCTGACGGCCGTCGGCGCGCTCAAAGAAGCTCAATTGATTGATTAAGGACTTTTCGTTATGACGGTTTACGCGATTATCGGTGGCACCGGCCTGACTCAACTCGAAGGCTTGAGCATTCGTCAGTCATTGGCGGTGGACACCCCTTACGGTGCCCCTTCGGCCGAGGTGCAGATCGGTGAGTACGCCGGCAAGGAAGTGCTGTTTCTCGCACGTCACGGCCACCCGCACCGCTTCCCGCCGCACCAGGTGAACTACCGCGCCAATCTGTGGGCCTTGAAGCAGGCCGGAGCTGAAGCGATTCTCGCGGTCAACGCCGTGGGCGGGATTCATGCCGCGATGGGCACCGGGCATTTCTGCGTGCCGCATCAATTGATCGACTACACCAGCGGTCGCGAACACACCTATTTCGCCGATGACCTGGAACACGTTACACACATCGACTTCAGCTATCCCTACAGCGAACCCCTGCGTCAGCAATTAATCGCGGCGTTGGCGGCTGAAGGCGTCGGCTATAGCAGTCATGGCGTGTACGCTTGCACCCAGGGGCCGCGTCTGGAAACGGTCGCTGAAATCGCGAAGCTGGAACGTGACGGTTGTGACATCGTCGGCATGACCGGTATGCCGGAAGCCGCATTGGCACGCGAGCTGGAACTGGATTACGCCTGTCTGGCGCTGGTGGTGAACCCGGCGGCGGGCAAATCGACGGCGGTGATTACCATGGCCGAGATTGAACAGGCACTGCATGATGGCATGGGCAAAGTGAAGTCGACGTTGGCGCGGGTATTGAAAGGCTAAGCTCGACACTCTCGAGCGCCAGTCTCGACGGGCTGCTGGCGAGCAATCGGTTGTTGATCGATGCGGCGATGCCGGCCATCGACTATCTGGCCGATCGCCAAGGCAACGAAGGGCTGATCATCCTCGCCAATTCCGACGCCACCATCCTCGCCGTCGAAGGTCGCGCCGACCGTCTCAAGGGCAGCGGCCTGCAAGACATCACCCTTGGCGCAGGGGCATGGTCTGGCCGTCCGCGGCCTCGACCCAGTCTCCGCCGATGAGCATGCGCGGTGCGCGCTGGATGAACGCCGAGGTGGCGGGAAGCAGATAAGGGAGGGGCATGGCAAGACCTCTTGTTGTGCGTGAAAACGGGGGCTTGCTCACTGTTTGGCAATGGCTGTGCCAAGTGTCGGGAAGGGGCTGATAGCTCAGTGACAGCCGGGTTTTGAGTGATGCGAGGGGAGGGCGAAGCCCTTGGAGGTGTCGCAAATCGCGGCAGCCCGTTGAGACGACGAGCAACCTGTCACAGCCTTGAGACACCCGCTATTGAGGATTAGAATTTTCAAGCTAAAGGGTGAAATGACGGAACATTTGCCCGGCATCCATCTGGCGCGAGGGAGGTAGCGATGTTTCTATCACCCCTGGAAATCCAAAACATCATCGAGCAAAGTTTTCTGCCCGCCGTGTGCACCTGCAGCATGGAGGCGGACCAGTTCCTGACGATTCGGGTCTGCGATTGCATGACCGGCAAAGTGGATCTGGTGGCCACTCACATTCCGGTGTGGACACTGGACAGCCCCCATGCAATTGCTTCGCTGGTGGCTGATATGCGGTTGGAAATCGAGGCTCACAAAGGCGTTCACCCGACGTTCTACAGCTGAACCGATGTCACGCCGCACCTGTCGATGGTGCGGCGTGCGTCTGTCATGTCAGGACGGGATTTTTCGGGAAATCTCATCGAACGTGTCGCTGTCTACAGCTGCCAGCAACCTTCTTCCATCCTTGAGTGTGGCCAGAAAGGTTACCTCGGTTTCCTTGCCAGCCAACATGAAGCCGGCAATTGCGCCGATAGGCCCCAGCAACATGGCCCCCGCCACGCCGAAGCCGATGACATCCTTGATGTTGTTGATCGAATCCTCGTTGGCCACTTCTACACTCTTGAACAATGAGAGCGGGAGGGTGATGCCGGGCCACGGGTGAAGCGACGTCCTGAGCGTGAAAACGCCGTCTGTGTACTCTCCATCACCCTGCAGAAAGTCCCCCGCCAGGACCGTTATGCTTGCCATGTTCTTACCCTCTGACTGGCAATCGGTGAGCCCACATTTCGCGCCTGCACTGGAGCATCGTCAATCGCCGGGCGATGAAGTGTTCCGGCCGGGGGCCTCTATGCTTGTCTCACACTGCAACAGGTATCGCGATATTAGACGCGGGCGATCTCGTTCAGACGCGCCCATAAGCCAGTTATTTCAAGTAACTGATTGATTTTTATAGTGATCGTTAAGCTGGCTCGCGGCGCCCTCAAGAACGCCGCAGCATCAAGCCTCAGGCACCGGACAACTCAAATCCCCTTCCTTACACTTCAAGTAAGTCTTGAACGCTTCGACCCGCGCCTTGGTCAGCGCCGTGGTGCAGTTGCTATAGATCAGCGGATAGACACTGCCACCTTCCACCCCGGACGCCGAGAACTTGCACTCGGCATCGCGAAACGCAATCCATGAGCGCTGGGCACTGACCAACAGCTTCTTGGCGTCAGGGCTGTCCTTCAATCGCGTGGTGATCTGTTGGTAAAGCGCATTCAGCTCCTTGTCGGCCGCTTTGTTCTGCTGCGCCGCGCACTGATTCATCGTTGTCTGGTCGGTGGCGTTGTCGCAGTCCAGAGCATGCGCGAGGGGGGAGAACAGCAGCGGTGTCAGCGCCAGGAGAAAACGTGGGGGCATGGGAGTTCTCGCTGTGACAAATGAAAAGATGAGGTTGCAGTGTAGCGAAGACGCGGGCTTCAGCTTGTAGAAAGGACGCCTGAAGCCGCGAGTAATTGGTCCGCACAGGCCTGGATGTCAGCGCGCATGTGCAACTTCGCCAGCCAGCCTTCAGGGATGGCTTGCACACCGTAGTGAGCCCCGGCCAACTGACCGACGATGGCGGCAGTGGTATCGGCGTCGTCGCCCAGGTTCGCAGCTTCGAGGATGGCGGCTGCAAAACTGTCCGTATGGTGAAAACACCACAAGGCCGCTTCCAGTGATGCAACGCAGTAGCCGCTGCCTTGGATATCGTCCCTGGATTTTGCGAGGTAATCGCCTCGGGCGATGCTCGTGACCTTTGGTTCCAGGAACGTCGTCTCTGGCAGGCGCTGCAAATCCGGCTTGGGCGTGCCTTGCAATGCCTTGTGGATCAGTTCGGCAAGCAACTGACAGCATTCAAGTGCCTCCGGTGCCGCATGAGTAGTGCGCGAGCTGTCTACAGAAAACATCCTGATCCGGTCGCGATCGGGAAAGTAGTACAAGACTATCGGCGCCAGCCGCATCAGCGAACCGTTGCCCGCCGTGTCGGGATCGGAGGAGCCTGCGAATGGCTGACCGGTTTTCTGATAACGAGCCAGCGCGTCACGTACGGTCATGCCAATGTCGAAGCATTCGCCGGTCGAACTCTGGTAACCCCATTGCCACCAGTTGAGGTAACGGCCCATCTGGTCAGCCGCATCAAAACCTTTTTTGTTCAGCAGACTTTCAGCCAGGCAAAGTGCCATGGATGTGTCATCGGTCCATTGCCCCGGCTTCAGATTGAACGGGCCGCCGCCAACCATATCGGTCAGGGGCTCGAACGAGCCGCGTGGCTGGAATTCGACACTGGTGCCGATAGCATCTGCGCAAGCAAGCCCTAACAGGGTTGCGCGATAACGCTCCGTGAGTGAAGGCTGCATGAATCTTCCTTGTAAGGTTGCACGTCGTTGCAAACGTTAGCAGTTTCAATCCGTTGACTGTGCCTTTCAAACCAGAACTTATGGCCGAAATAGAGGCCGAATATTTCAGGTACGGTTGATTGCGGCACCTGTTTGATACAACTTTTAGGTTGGTTTTCTGGTCTTTACGGGCCTACTGTTCAATACAGGAGGTGACTTATGAACCCAGCATCAGATCGCATCGAAAGGAAGATCCTGCTCAAGGCGCCGCGCTCGCGGGTCTGGCGCATGCTGGCCAATGCCGAAATGTTCGGACAATGGTTCGGCGTGGCACTCGAAGGCAAGCGCTTTGTCGCCGGCGAGTGGACCCAGGGGCAGATTACGTACCCTGGTTATGAGCACTTGTTGTGGAATGTACTGGTGGAGCGGGTCGAGCCGGAGCGGGTGTTTTCGTTTCGCTGGCACCCGTATGCGGTGGAGCCGGAAGTCGATTACTCTCAGGAGCCCACCACGCTGGTGAAATTCGAACTCCAGGACATGGACGAAGGCACGCTGTTGACGGTCGTCGAGTCCGGTTTCGATCACATTCCTCAGTCGCGCAGGCTCAAGGCTTTCCGCATGGACAGCCGTGGCTGGGATGAGCAGATGAACAATATCGAACAGTTCCTGGCAGAAAACACCAAGGCCCACGAGCGTCAGGGAAGTTGATGGCTGCAAGCCGCGAAATTCGCGGCTTCGGCCCATGATGGTGGATACGTCTAAGGGTTTTCGGAAGGGCGGCTATAGCGAATGTCTTACACGCGGTAGTAGCTATATCGTCTATTGCTGATTGGATCCGAAGCGTAATCTAGCCCCATCAACTGAAGCACAGGAAGTGCTCAGGGTCACGGATGATCGACCATAAGCAAGGATTGCTGCCGACAGGGAGTCGATATGGTCTTGGGAAAACCCGCTTCGGCGGGTTTTTTTTCGTCTGCAGGAAACTGCGACCGATCGCCAGACCCGTACCTCGACCTGCTACAAAGACTGTTTTTAGGCGCTGAATGGTCAATGGCTTACACGCAGCCGCTGTTATGTCGTCTTTTGAAGCTTCGCCGATGTGTTTAATCTGGATCCATCAACTGAACACAGGACGTGTTCAGGATCACGGATGATCGACCATACGCCAGGATGGCTACCGACAGGATGTCGTAATGGTCTTGAGAAACCCGCTTAGGCGGGTTTTTTTATGGGTGTCCGAAAAGTCCGTCAGATGTCCACGACTTCACGCAGAGTCTCCAGGGCGCGCTTCAACACGTCGAGGCTGATCGATCCCATGGCCACCCGCAGTGCAGGAGGCACATGAGTGGTCGTGGCAAAGGGATCGGCGCTGGTCACCTGCACGCCTTTACGTTCCAGCTCGGCAACCACCGTTTCGGCCCGCAAGCCTTCGGGCAATCTGAGCCAGAGGTAGTAGGACGCGGGATGCGCCACCAGTTCGCAGCTTTTCAGGATCTGCCGAGCCAGGTCCTGTCGCTGCCGGGCGTCCAGGCGCTTTTGCTCTTCTAGGTTGTCGACTTCGCCGCTATCGATCCAGCGGCAGGCCAGCGCGACGGTCAGCAACGGGGTGCTCCATGTCGACACGCGGATGGCTTGCTCCAGCGCCGGCATCATCGCTTTCGGTGCAACGATGAAACCGATGCGCAGGCCCGAGGCAACGCTTTTCGACAGGCCGCTGATGTACAGCGTGCGCTGCGGGGCCAGGGTAAACAGCGGTTTGGGTGCCGGTTCTGCGAGGAAGGCATAGGCGCCGTCTTCGATGATCAGAAAGTCGTATCGTTCGGCCAATTGCACCAGGCGCTCACGGTCGGCGATGGACATCACCGTCCCCAGCGGATTGTGCATCGTCGGCATGCTGTAGAGCGCCCGCACGGGACGCCGCTTGCACAGTGCTTCCAGGGCGTCGAGGTCGGTGTGCCCGGCGATTTGCGGCAGGGCTTCGAGGTCCAGCCGATGGGCCTGGGCCAGGGTTTTCAGGCCGGGGTAGGTGAGGGCGTCGAGGGCCAGAATATCTCCCGGCTTGAGCAGTGCCATCAGCGTCACGGCAAGGCCTTGCTGGGCGCCGTTGACGATCAGCACCTGATCGCCCCCCACCCGAATGTCCCGATTGCGTAAATGCCGGGCCGCCGTCTGCCGTTCATGCGGCCGCCCGCCCTGAGGCGCGGAATGCAATAGCGCATCGATATCCCCGGAGGCGGCGATCGCTCGCAAACCCTCGCGCAATAACTCGTCCTGACCGGGTACCGACGGGTAATTGAAGGTCAGGTCCACCATGCCGACGCCCAGTGGTTGCTGTTCCAATCCCAGACCGCGTGGCAAGGATGTGTCGCGCACAAAGGTGCCACGGCCGGTCTCGCCGACCACCAGGCCGATCGCCTCCAACTCGTGATAGACCCGCAATGCCGTGGCCAGGGCGATCCGTTCGCTCTGCATCAACGCGCGAATGGTCGGCAGTTGCGTGGCGGGTGGCAGTTCACCGCTGCGAATCTTCCCGGCGAACTGATCCACCAGGCGTTTGTAGCGAATACGGGTCATGGGCGAGCGCTCTTTGTATCTGGATCAATTTTTTGTTTGTATCAGATTGGCGCTCTAATCTACAGGCTTTCCAGGACGGAGACTTCGCTGTGATTGACCCTGCGACCTTATCGATTTTCGTCGGCGCGGTGATGCTGTTGCTGCTGTCACCCGGACCGAACATGGCCTTCGTCATCAGCCATGGTGCCAGTTATGGCTGGCGCGGCGGTGTGGCGTCGGGATTGGGCATTGGCCTGGCCGATCTGATCCTGACCGCGCTGACCGCGATGGGGGTTACGGCACTGGTTGCCAGTTGGCCGCCGGCCTTCGACCTGATCCGTTATGCCGGCGTCCTGTACCTGCTGTGGCTGGCGTTCAAGGCGTTGCAAAAGCCATCGGCCAGCGGCACGTCGGATGTTGCGCAGGTGCCGCTCAAGACCCTGCTGATCCGGGCGATGCTCAACAGCCTGCTGAACCCCAAGGCCTTGCTGTTTTTCATGGTGTTCCTGCCGCAATTCGTTAACGCGCAACGAGGCTCGATTGCCGTACAGCTGGTGCTGCTGGGCATGGTGCTGACCCTGGTCAGTGGCGTGTTTCACACCCTGCTCGGGGTTTTCGGCAGCACGGTCAGCCGGCGTATTTCCAGCACGTCGACATTCGCCAAATGGCAGTCATTGGGGCTGGCCGCGGTATTGCTGTTGCTCGCCGTCCGGTTGGCCCTGATGACGCGTCCGGCCTGACTCATTCGCTGAAAAGGAACCTCTGCATGTACATCGCATCGTTTATCTACAAACCCGGGCAACGGGACGAGGAGTTCAACCGGTTGAGCACGTTGATCGACGAAGTCGCGATCAGCATCGAAGGGTTCGTCGGTACCCAGTCCTGGTGCTCGGCCGATGGCGAGCTAGTCAACGCCAGTTACTACTGGCAGGACGAAGCCTCTATCCGGGAATTCGCCAGCCATCCCAAGCACCTGGAGGCCAAGCGTCAGTACCGCAAGTGGTATGCGGGTTATCAAGTGGTGATCGCTAAAGTGGAGCGGGCTTATGGCGATGACTCGTTCGAGCTGTTTGTGCCGAATGGCCGGCGTGCGGCGAATGCTTGAGCGAGGTTTTCCGCGACGGATTCCCGGCGTGAGTGACTGGCTGCGGGGGGATAGCCCCCCGCAGCCATCTCTTTCACTGGAGGTCGAGTTTCGCCGCTGCACGTTCGGTGATTTCCGTACGTAATTTCAACGACCCGGCAGCGCGTTTACGGGCTTCCTCCAGCACGCTGGCTGGCGCTGTCTCGGGGCTGCCCGACGCAAACGGTGGTGCCGGGGCGTATTCCAGCTGCAATTGCACCAGTTGCGCGGTGTCCTTATCGAACAATTCAGCGGCCAGGGTCAGGGCAAAATCGATCCCTGCGGTGATCCCGCCACCGGTCAGCAGATTGCCGTCGCGCACCACCCGATCCTTCACCGGAATCGCCCCCAACAGCCCGAGCAACTCGTGATACGCCCAGTGAGTGGTGGCGCGCTTGCCCTTGAGCAGCCCTGCCGCGCCAAGCACCAGGGCACCGGTGCAGACCGAGGTGACATACCGCGCCGTGGCGGCCTGAGTCTTGATGAAGGCCAGGGTTTGTTCATCCTCCATCAATGGGCCGACGCCGCCACCTCCGGGAATGCAGATCACATCCAGCGGCGGGCAATCGTCGAAGGTGATGGTCGGTTTCAACACCAGCCCGGTACTTGCGGTGACGGGCACCAGGTCCTTCCAGATCAGGTGCACCTTCACGTCCGGCAGCGAGGCCAGCACGTCATAAGGGCCGGTCAGGTCCAGTTGTTGAACCTGTGGAAACAACAGTAAACCGATCTGCAACGTCATGGCGTTTTTCTCCTGATTGGGGTGGACGGCTTCACTGTAGGCTCGTAGGATTTGGCGAATACGCCAATAACCCCACGAATTACGCCAATCATGCCGAACCACCCGAAAACCATTCATGTGCTGGCCTTCGCCAACGTGCAAGTGCTCGATGTCACCGGGCCGTTGCAGGTGTTTGCCTCAGCCAACGACATTGCCCGCCAGCAAGGTCTGCCGCCGCCCTATGCGCCGTCAGTGATTGCCAGCGGTGGCGGGGCGGTGATGTCGTCGGCGGGGTTGGCACTGTTGGCGGAGCCGCTGCCGGATCGGGGCAGCGACACCTTGATCATTGCCGGTGGCTGGGGCGTTTACGCGGCAGCGCAGGACGCGTCGCTGGTGGGGTGGGTGCGTGAGCATGCGCGAGATTGCCGGCGGGTATCGTCGGTGTGTACCGGGGCGTTTTTGCTGGCGGCCAGCGGCTGGCTTGATGGTCGACGGGTGGTGACGCACTGGACCCGTTGCGAGCAATTGGCGCAGCAGCATCCCAAACTGCAGGTCGAACCCAACCCGATCTTCATCAACGACGGTCCGGTCTGGACCTCGGCCGGGGTTACCGCAGGCATTGACCTGGCGCTGGCCATGGTCGAACAAGACCTCGGCCGAACCATGGCCCTCGAAGTCGCCCGGCAACTGGTGGTGTTTCTCAAGCGTCCGGGGGGCCAGTCGCAGTTCAGCGTGACCCTGTCTTTGCAGAAAGAAGGCAACCGATTCGACGAGCTTCACGCCTGGATCAGCGAAAACCTCACCAAGGACCTCGGCATTCCGACCTTGGCCTTGCAGGCCGGGATGAGCGAGCGCAGCTTCGTCCGTCACTACCGCGCCGACACTGGCCAGACCCCGGCACGAGCCATCGAGCTGATTCGGGTCGAGACCGCGCGACGACTGCTCAGCGACACCGGCGTACCGATCAAACGGGTCGCGGTGCAATGCGGGTTTGGCAGCGAAGAGACCCTGCGCCGCAATTTTCTGCGAGCCATGGGTGTGACACCGCAGGCTTATCGCGAGCGGTTTTCCGTCAGCCCTTCAGCAGATCCAGTATTGCCCTGAGCGTCGCTTCGGGTGCTTCCTCGGGAATGTTATGCCCGACGCCCGCCAACACTCGGCGTTCGTAGGGGCCGGTAAAATGCTCGGCGTCTTCATCGACTTCAGGCGCGGGCCCCACACCGTCATCGGCACCGCACAGGGAAATTGTCGGCACGCTGATTGCAGGTTGTCGGGTCAGCGCTTCTTCCATCCACTCCAGCGCCGGGTCGCCAGGCGCATACGTGAACCGGTGCCGGTACGAGTGAATCACTACGTCGACGAAATCCGGATTATCGAAGGCTGGCGCGCTCAAGGGATATCGTTCGGCATTTTGCGCCCAGGTCGGTGACCACAGGCGCCAGAGCAGTTCGCACAGGGCCCGGCGGTTTTGGGTCAAGCCTTCCACGCCGCGCGGGGTGTGGAAGTAATACTGATACCAGAGACGATGTTCAGTCTGCGGATCCAGAGGCTGGGTGGAGCGGGGAATGTTCTGCAGGTTGTAACCGTCCCCGGTCACCAGGCAGCGCACCCGCTCCGGCCTTAGCGCCGCGACAATGCACGCCGCCCGACCGCCCCAGTCATAACCGCACAGCGCGGCCTGTTTGATGGCGAGGGCGTCCATCAGGTCCAGCAAATCCTGGGCGAGAGCGGCCTGCTGACCAGAGCGCAGGGTGGCGGGGGAGTTGAAACGGGTCGGGCCGTAGCCGCGCAGGTACGGGACGATCACGCGGTAGCCCTTTGCGGCGAGGGCTGGAGCGATGTCGTCATAGGCGCGGGGGGAGTAGGGGAAGCCGTGCAGAAGAATGATCGGGTCGCCGGTGCTGGGGCCGTGTGTTTCGCAGGCAATATCGAGGTTTGGCGTCAGGACATGTTGGGTCTGCATTCGATGCTCCATGGGCTGTCTATCAACGGCTGATTCAGATCGACCCGGGCCCGTTCCTCAGGTTTCCACGTCCATCTGATTGAAGTACTTCGACCGGTCCGGCGTATACGTCACGACCATTTTGGTCCTGGAACAGGTCAGCGCCCGTTCTGCGCTCAGATCAATATCCAGATCTTCCCCGCGTAATCCTTGCCATTGGGCGAGGTATTTCAGGGATCCGTATTTTTCAAGTTTCTTCAGGCTGCGGCTGACGCCACCTTTCCAACCCAGCACCGGGAGTTCGCCGGTGAGGCATTGGTGGGCGAGGTCGGGGAAGCGGGCGGCGCGCTGACGGCCGATTTCCCAGCATTTGATCAGGCCTTTGTCGGGGCCTTCCCACAGTTCAGTCCGATTCAGGCCTGATCGGAGTGGGACGTTGATGCTGCGATGGATGCGCTGGGTCATTCTGGTTCCTTGAATTCGGGTTTTGTTGGACAGCTCCGCTGTGCCCGTTGAGCGTGGATGGTAGGGATGGATGTAGGTGCTGGCAACAAGGTATTTCCGGATGTAGGAATCAGTTACCAGGTGTTGATTGGGCTGGTTTGTTTAGTGAATGTAGGCGATTGGCCTACACACTGTTGTGGCGAGGGGGCTTGCCCCCGTTCGGCTGCGCAGCAGTCGCTAAGCCAGTAAATACGGTGCTTCTGGAGGAATGTGGTTGAGCATTCGAGGGGCCGCTACGCGACCCAACGGGGGCAAGCCCCCTCGCCACGGGAGGTCATTCCTGCCAGGCAGAGTGTGTTTAAGTTCATCGCGGGTAGGTCTTGATCCTACAAAAAGTGTCGTAAAAGTGGATATTTCCGACGAGTTTTGGCGGTGGTCACAACGGCGATGCCGAAGCCAGCGCCCCCCACAGTTGAACGGTATACATCTGTAGGAGCGAGGCTTGCCCGCGAAGCAGTCACCTCATTCTCAAGGCTGCCAGACGTTTTTCTCCCCGCTCAGCTTCCTGTTCAGAAAGCTCGCCGCGCTGATCAGCGCCAGATGCGTCAATGCTTGCGGAGTGTTGCCCAAGTGTCGGGCGTGGCTGTCGAACTCTTCGGCGTACAACCCCAACGGGTTGGCATACTTCAGCAATTGCTCGAACTCCAGATGCGCCTTTTCCACCTGGCCGGCGCGGGCCAGGCATTCGACGTACCAGAACGAGCAGGCGGCGAAGGCGCCTTCGGTGCCGGGCAGGCCGTCGATCTGGCTGTCGTCGTTGCGGTAGCGGTAGACCATGCCCGCGCGCACCAGGTGTTTCTCGATGGCTTCGAGGGTCGCGATCCAGCGCGGATCCTTGGCGCTGACGAAGCGCACCAGCGGCATCAGCAGCATCGAGCCGTCGAGGCCGGTGCCGCCGATGTGCTGGACGAAATGCCCGCGTTCTTCGTTCCAGAAGTTGCTCCAGATGTCGGCGTAGATCGCTTGACGGGTTTGGTCCCAACGGGCGAACGGGGCGGGCAGCGAGCGTTTGGAGGCCAGCCGGATGGCCCGATCCAGCGCCACCCAGCACATCAGTCGCGAGTGCAGGAAATGATGCTGCTCGCCGCGCATTTCCCAGATGCCAACGTCCTTTTGCTGCCAGGTTTCGCAGACCTGATCGACCACTTCCACGGTGTGTTTCCAGCCCTCATGGGAGATCGCTTCACCGTACTTGTTGACCAGGTACACCGCGTCCATCAGCTCGCCGAAGATGTCGAGCTGGATTTGATCATAAGCCTGATTGCCGATGCGTACCGGCGTCGCGCCGCCATGGCCGGACAGGTGCGAAAGTTCGGTTTCCGGCAGTTCCTGGCGGCCATCGATAGCGTAGAGAATATTGAGTTTCATCGGTTTACCACGGCAATCACTGACCCTGCCACGCAGCCAGCGCATGTAGGCGTTGGCTTCCTCGACGAAGCCCAGGCGCATGAAGGCGTAGACGGTGAACGAGGCGTCGCGGATCCAGGTGTAGCGGTAGTCCCAGTTGCGTGTGCCGCCGGGTGTTTCCGGCAGACCGAAGGTGGCGGCGGCGAGGATGGCGCCGTGTTTGCGCGAGGTCAGCAGCTTCAGCGCCAGGGCCGAGCGATTGACCATTTCCCGCCAGCGCCCGCGGTAATTGGACTGGCCGATCCAGTCGCGCCAGAACTTCAAGGTGCGCTCCAGGCACAGATCGGCGGCGCCTTCCTTGAAGCGCGGATCGTCAACGCCGCCGAGCAAAAACTCGGCGCTCTGGCCCTGTTCGAGGGTGAATTCGGCAATCGCTGCGTTGCCCTCGACGCGCAAGGGCTGATCCGCACACAGCTGCATGGGTGGCTGACCGGTAGCCTCGAAATACACACTGCGGCCGCGCGCCCGCGCCTTGGTGTGAGCCCGCGCATAGTCATGACGCAGGTTGCACAACATCTGAATCGTCGCTTGACCGCTGACCACGCGCACCCGGCGCATCAACATCGGCCAATCATCCTCGCTGTCGCCGATGGGCAGCAGGTCGGTGACTTCGATCACCGCATGATCGCTGAGCCAGCGGGTTTGCAAAACGTTGGTGTCGGGCAGGTAAATCTGCTCGCGGCGGGCGTCGGGCAGGTCCGGAGCCAATTGGAAGATGCCGGCTTCGGGGCTGTCCAGCAGCGAGCAGAAGATCGACGGACTGTCGAATTCCGGCCAGCAGAAAAAGTCCACGCTGCCCTTGTCGTTGACCAGCGCCGCGCTGCGCATGTCGCCAATGATGCCGTGGGCGTCGATCGCGCTTTGTCGTTCGGAATGATCAGCCATTGCCGCAGAACTCCGGGAATCGAGGGCCTAACCAGCTGACTGGTTTAAGCCACAGAGAGTTCATTTGGCGCCGAACCGGCGTTCACACTCAACCAACAATTCGGCGCTTTCCCGCAGACCGATGCTGTGGCAAGTTGCAGGCCCTTGTTGAGGCCCGATCCCATGGCAAACCCCTACCGCGAGCTGTTCCACGCCCCAGGCGCACGTGCCTTTGTGCTGGCCGGGATGATCGCGCGAATGCCGATTTCCATGACCGGCATCGGCCTGATCACCATGCTCTCGCAGCTCCAGGGTGGTTACGGCCTGGCGGGCTCCATCGCGGCGACTTTTGCCCTGGCCACGGCGTTTTGTGCGCCGCAGGTTTCGCGGCTGGTGGACCGTTTTGGGCAAGGCCGGATCTTGCCGGTGTCGGCGCTGGTCGGCGGCGGGGCGCTGTTGATGCTGTTGCTCTGCACCCGCTTGCAGGCGCCGCACTGGACGTTGTTTGCGTTTGCCGCGCTGGCCGGTTGCATGCCGAGCATGTCGGCGATGGTGCGGGCACGCTGGACCGAGTTGTATCGCGGTCGCCCTGAGTTGCAAACCGCCTATGCGCTGGAGTCGGTGCTGGATGAGGTGTGTTTTATCGTCGGGCCGCCGCTGTCGGTGGGGTTGTGCGTGGTGGCGTTCCCCGAGGCGGGGCCGTTGGCAGCGTTGTTGATGCTGGCGATCGGGGTCACGGCGCTTGTGTTGCAGCGCGGCACCGAGCCGCCGGTGCATCCCCATGAAGAACACCATCAGGGTTCGATCATCCGCTCGAGCGAGATCCAGTTGTTGATGCTGTTGATGGTTGCCATGGGCACCATTGTCGGTGTGGTGGATGTGGTCAGCGTTGCCTTCGCCGCGCAGCAGGGGCAACCGGCGGCCGCGAGCATTGTGCTGTCGGTGTATGCCATCGGTTCATGCCTGGCCGGGTTGGCGTTCGGTGCGCTGCGCTCAAAACTGCCGCTGCCGTTACTGTTTCTCTATGGCGGGGTGGCGACGGCGGTGACCACGTTGCCGTTGCTGCTGGCGGCGAATATTGTCGGCTTGTCGCTGGCGGTGTTCGTTGCCGGGCTGTTCTTTGCGCCGACCCTGATTGTGGCGATGGCGCTGGTGGAGCGCATCGTGCCGCCGGCCAAGCTCACTGAAGGCCTGACCTGGCTGGTCACCGGTTTGAGCATCGGTGTGGCCCTCGGCGCGGCCAGTTCCGGCTGGCTGGTGGATGCGTTCGGGGCGCGCAGCGGGTTCTGGGTGTCGATTGCCGCTGGCGCCGTGGTGCTGGGATCGGCGGTGCAGTGTTTCCGTCATTTGAAATAGCCCGCTGCTCCCATGAAGGGATTACCAGCCTCTTCCCGAATTCACCCAGAAATTCACCGACAACGATGTCGAGACCGATTCCACCTGATGGAACCAGCCTTCGGGCAGAAACAGCAGGTCGCCGGCCTCCAGGGTTACTCGCAGAAACGTCACGTCTTGCGCGCCGGGGAAACGCTGGTAATCCGGCGCATCCGGGTTGAAATCACAACCGTCGAGCCCGCCCTGCGGGGCTGTCGACCAGGTGCCTAGGGCTTCGCGGTGATGGGGGGCGGCGAGGGTGAAGGTTTTCTGGCCCCAGACCTGAGCAAACAGGTTGTCGGTATCGTCGCGATGCAGCGGTGTCAGCGTGCCCTTGGGGCCGATCCAGATGCGGGGCGGGATGAACAGCGCTTGATCGAAGTAGGGCGGGTACTTGATCTGCTCCATCAACTGCGCCGGCAGGATGTTGTTGCCCATGTACGCCGGAGGTTCGCCATCGGCGCTTTTCACTGCCGGGGTGTCCAGCGAAGCGATGAACTCGGCCATGGAGGTGGAGCGGAAATCCCGCTCCGTGGAGAAGGTTTTCTTCACGTAATCGCCGTGGCGGGTGATGCCTTGCAGTTCGGCGAAATGCACCAGCGATTCTTCGCGGCTGAGCTTGAACAGGGGCCAGTCTTGCAGGGCATCGCTGATCACCAGCGGAATGCCGTGGGGCAGGTAGCGAGTCTCGAACTCCAGCACCGACAGCTCGCTGCGTGGCCGGCGCTCCACCGAGCGTTGGGTCGGCAGGCTGACGGAGACCTTTTCGCTGAAACGCGGCGGGGTCGGGTAGCGCTTGTTCATGTCGACCTTTTCCACCACGCCGCCACCATGGCGGGCGTGATCGATGATCTGCGGCAGCATCGTCGCCAGGCCCATGTTGCCGCCGATTTTCAAGCGGCCGCTGGCGAACAGCTCCTCGACATTGGCCATGCCGCCCATGATTCCGAGAAAGTCCTGTTCCGCGACTTCGATGGTCACGTCGGGGCTGGCATGACGGCCGGCTTCGGTGCGGCTGCTGGCCTTGACCTCGGACCAGTACGCCTGATGCGGGCCGAACACGAATTGAAAAACCCCTTCGATGCCGACGGCACCGGCATTGGCGAACAGTTTGCCCAGGATGGTCTGCAGGTCCACGGCGACGCCTCTTGTTGGTTTTGGTCTGAGCTGGTTTTGGTTTGAACTGATTCTGGTTTGAAGAGAAACGAGCACCTGCAGCGGAGATTTAACCGACGCTGACTAATTTGCGCTGCTGGCGGGTCGTCTTCCCATACAGACGACTTTTTGAGGTAAACGTGGTGACCAAGCTGACCCTGCTGTGCCTGCCGTATTCTGGCGCCAGTGCCATGGTCTACAGCCGTTGGCGGCGCAAGTTGCCGCAGTGGCTGCAGTTGCAACCGGTGGAGCTGCCGGGGCGAGGGGCACGGTTCGGCGAACCGCTGCACACCGACATGCGCGCGCTGGCGATGCAATTGGCCAGGGAGTTGCGTTCGACGCTCAATGCGCCTTACGCCTTGTTTGGTCATAGCTTGGGCGCCTTGCTCGCGTGTGAGTTGGCTCACGCCTTTCGTGCGCTGGGTTGCCCGGAACCGGTGGCGCTGTTTGCCTCGGGAACGGCGGCGCCGACGATGCGGGCCGACTACGATCGCGGCTTTGCCGAGCCCAAAACCGATGCGCAGTTGATCGAGCAACTACGCACGCTCAATGGCACCAGCGAAGAGGTGCTGGCCAATGAAGAGCTGATGAGCCTGACGCTGCCGATTCTGCGTGCGGACTTTCTGTTGTGTGGCCGTTTTCAGCCGGTGCAGCGGCCATTGCTCAAGTGCCCGGTGCATGTGCTGGGTGGCAAGGCCGACAAGGCCACCACCGAACAGCTGATCGGCTGGAGCAAGGAAACCCATGGCAGCTTTTCGGTGGACATGCTGGCTGGTGGGCACTTCTTCATTCATGAACACGAAGCCAAGGTGCTGCGGGTGATCAAGGATCAGTTGGAGGTTCATCATCGGCGGCATGCCTTGGCCGCTGTCGGTTAACACGATGCTTCAGTTTGGTGATTTCTGTGGCGAGGGAGCTTGCTCCCGCTGGGTTGCGAAGCAACCCTAAAACCTGCGACCTCGCTGTGTCAGGAATACCGCATTCGCCGGTTTACGACTGCTGCGCAGCCGAGCGGGAGCAAGCTCCCTCGCCACAGGTCTGTGTTCGGCCGTCATTTCTTCGCCGCACCGCCGATTCCAGCCGCTTCGACCTTCCTTCCTGATACTTGTTCTCAAACGCTAATTTTTCCGGTCTGCATTCGTTTCATAGGGACGACGTGCCTTTGTGCTTCCTGCCTACTGATCCGGATGCTAAGAAATGAATGCTGAAGACTCCTTGAAACTTGCTCGCCGGTTTATCGGGTTGCCCCTGGAAAAGCGCCAGATGTTCCTTGCGGCCTTGCACAAGGAGGGCGTGGACTTCGCCCGTTTTCCGATTCCGCAAGGGGTCGAGGCCGAGGACCGGCAAGCGCTGTCCTACGCCCAGCGGCGCATGTGGTTTCTCTGGCAACTGGACCCGCACAGCGGCGCCTACAACTTGCCGGGCGCAGTGCGCCTGACTGGGCAACTGAACCTGCCGGCCCTGGAGCAAGCGTTCACCAGCCTGGTGGCGCGTCATGAAACCCTGCGCACGGTGTTCCAGCGCCAGGCCGACGAGTCCCTGCAACAAGCACCTGCCAGTGCGTCGTTGGTGATCGAGCAAATTGATTTCAGCGCGCTGCCAACCCTTGAGCGCGAACAGGCCGTGGCCGAGGCCGCCCAGCAGCAATCGTTGCTGCCGTTCGATTTGGCCGTCGGGCCACTGCTGCGGGTCAAGCTGCTCAAGCTCGCCGAGCAGGAGCACGTGCTGCTGCTGACCCTGCACCACATCGTTTCTGATGGCTGGTCGATGAACGTGTTGATCGACGAGTTCATCCGCTGCTACGACGCCCATGATGCCGGCGCGCAACCGCAGCTCGCGCCGTTGCCGATTCAATACAGCGACTACGCCTTGTGGCAACGCCGCTGGCTGGAGGCCGGCGAGCAGACGCGGCAGCTGGAATACTGGCAAGCCCAATTGGGCTTCGAGCATCCGGTGCTGGAGCTGCCCACCGATCACCCGCGCCCGGCGATGCCCAGCTATCGCGGCACGCGTTATGAGTTCGGTGTCGACGGCCCACTGGCCGAACAACTGCGAGCCACCGCGCAGAAGCACAACATCACCTTGTTCATGCTGTTGCTTGGTGCGTTCAACGCGTTGCTGCAC
Organism: Pseudomonas sp. KD5; assembly: GCF_012932895.1. Taxonomy (NCBI): domain Bacteria; kingdom Pseudomonadati; phylum Pseudomonadota; class Gammaproteobacteria; order Pseudomonadales; family Pseudomonadaceae; genus Pseudomonas; species Pseudomonas sp. KD5. Next base: position 331,055 of record NZ_JDWJ01000001.1, read on the forward strand.
CGCTACACCGGGCAGACCGACATCTGCGTCGGTGTGCCGATCGCCAACCGCAATCGCGGCGAAATCGAAGGCCTGATCGGTTTCTTCGTCAACACCCAAGTGCTGCGCACCCGGCTCGATGGCCAGACCCGCGTGGCGGATTTGCTCAGTGACATCAAGGAAACCGCCCTCGGCGCCCAGGCCCATCAGGACTTGCCATTCGAGCGGCTGGTGGAAGCGCTAAAGCTGGAGCGCAGCCTCAGCCACACGCCGTTGTTCCAGGTGATGTACAACCATCAACCGCAGGTGGCGGACATTTCCACGGTGACCACCGCCTCGGGCCTGGAACTGGGCATGATCGAATGGGAAGGGCGCACCACCCAATTCGACCTGACCCTGGACACCTATGAAAAGGCCGGCACACTGCACGCCGCGCTGACCTATGCCAATGACCTGTTCGATGCGCCGACCATCGAGCGCATGGCGCGGCACTGGACCCATTTGCTGCACGGTATGGTCAACGACAGCCAGCAGCGCATCAGCGATTTGCCGTTGCTTGAAGCCGAGGAATACCAGCGCATCGTCCATGATTGGAACCGCGCTGACGAAGGTTTCGCCGATGATCTGTGCATTCATGAGCTGATCGCCAGGCAGGTCGCGGCCATGCCGGACGCGCTTGCGGTGACCTTCGCGGCCAAGCAACTGACTTACGCCGAGCTCGACAGCTGCGCCAACCACCTCGCCCACAAGCTGATCGAGTTGGGTGTGGGTCCGGAAGTGCGGGTCGGCGTGGCGATGCAGCGTTCCGACAGCCTGTTGGTAGCGCTGCTCGCGGTACTCAAGGCCGGCGGCGCCTATGTGCCGCTGGACCCGGATTACCCGGCCGACCGCGTGGCCTACATGCTCGAAGACAGCCGCGCTTTGGTGCTGCTGACCGAGCAGGCTGTTGCTGAAACATTGAGCGTAATGGCGGGCACTCAAGTGCTGTTGATGGACAACGCCGAGCCATGGCTGGCCACTTACCCAAGCAGCGCACCGGTGACCGGCGTCACGCCGGATAACCTCGCCTATGTGATCTACACCTCCGGTTCCACCGGCAAACCCAAAGGTGTGGCCATCGCCCATCGCAACGTGCTGGCGCTGATCGACTGGTCGCAATCGGTGTACAGCCGCGACGACATTCAAGGTGTGCTGGCCTCGACCTCGGTGTGTTTCGACCTGTCGGTATGGGAGCTGTTTGTCACTCTGGCCAACGGCGGTTCGGTGATCATCGCCCGCAACGCCCTGGAGCTGCCGCAACTGCCGGCCCGCGATCAAGTGCGTCTGATCAACACCGTGCCTTCGGCGATCAATGCGTTGCAGCGCGACGGGCAGATCCCGCCGAGCGTGCGCATCATCAATCTGGCCGGTGAGCTGCTGAAGCAGTCGCTGGTCGACGCGCTTTATAGGCAGCCGACCGTTGAGCATGTCTACGACCTCTACGGCCCGTCGGAAGACACCACCTATTCCACCTGGACCCGTCGCCAGTCCGGCGGCAGCGCCAACATCGGCCGACCGCTCAAACACACCGCCAGCTATTTGCTCGACGCCGATCTGCAACCGGTGCCACAGGGCGTATCGGCCGAGTTGTACCTGGCCGGCGCGGGCATCACCCGGGGTTACTTGGCGCGACCGGGCATGACTGCCGAGAAGTACGTGCCGAACCCGTTTGCCAGCAACGGCGAGCGTCTGTATCGCACCGGTGATTTGACCCGCTATCAGGTCGACGGCGCGCTGCAATACGTCGGTCGCATCGACCATCAGGTCAAGGTTCGTGGCTTCCGGATCGAACTGGGTGAAATCGAAGCGCGGCTGTTGCAGCAGGACGCGGTACGCGAACTGGCGGTGCTGGCCCAGGACGGCGCCAGTGGTCAGCAACTGGTCGCCTACATCGTGCCGACCGATGCCGTGGTGTTGGCGGACAATGCCGATGCTCAAGCGAACCTGCGCGAAACCCTGAAAGCCGCGCTGCGCCAACACTTGCCGGACTACATGGTCCCGGCGCATCTGCTGTTCCTCGAGCAATTGCCGTTGACCCCCAACGGCAAGCTCGACCGCAAGGCCTTGCCTGCGGTCGACGGCTCCCAGCAACAACGTGAACACGTGGCGCCACGCACGGCGCTGGAAAAGTCGCTGGCAACGATCTGGCAAGACATTCTGGCCATCGACAACGTCGGCCTGGAAGACAACTTCTTCGAGCTGGGCGGCGACTCCATTGTGTCGATGCAAGTGGTCAGCCGTGCGCGTCAGGCGGGTATCGTGCTGAGCCCCAAAGACTTGTTCCAGCACCAGACTATCCGCAGCTTGGCGCAAGTGGCCCGCAGCGGCGAACAGAAGCTGATCGATCAAGGTCCGGCTGTTGGCGCGGTGGCCCTGACGCCGGTGCAGCACTGGTTCTTCGAGCAAGCCATCCCTGAGCGTCATCACTGGAACCAGTCGCTGCTGCTGGTGCCGCGCGAAGCGCTGGATGCCGGGGCGCTGGATCAAGCGTTGGCGCAGTTGCTCCAGCATCACGATGGGTTGCGTCTGCGTTATCAACAGACCGATGCCGGTTGGCTGCAGGCTTATGACGCAGCGACTGTTGAGTCGGTGCTGTGGCAACGCTCGGCGCAATCGCTCGAAGAGCTGAATGCGTTGTGCGACGAAGCTCAGCGCAGTCTTGATCTGAGCAGCGGCCCGTTGCTGCGAGCGTTGTCGGTGCAGATGGCCGATGGCACTCAGCGGCTGCTGCTGGTGATTCACCACTTGGTGGTGGACGGTGTGTCGTGGCGGGTGTTGCTGGAGGATCTGCAACAGTTCTATCGTCAGGCACGCGACGGCTCGACGCTGACAACGGCGGCGAAAACCAGTTCGTACCAGCGCTGGGTGGCGCGTCTGCAAAGCCACCTGCCAACGTTCCAGCACAGTGTCGATTATTGGCAGGCGCAATTGTGCGATGCGCAAAACGACTTGCCGTGCGACCGCCCTGACGGCGCACTGCAAAACCGTTTCGAGCAGAAAGTCGAACTGACCTTCGATGCCGAACAAACCCGCAAACTGCTGCAACAGGCGCCGGCGGCTTATCGCACTCAGGTCAATGATTTGCTGCTGACCGCGCTGGCGCGGGCCGTGTGCCGCTGGACGGGGCAGGGCAGCACGTTGATCCAGCTCGAAGGGCATGGCCGTGAAGACCTGTTCGACGACATCGATTTGACCCGCACCGTTGGCTGGTTCACCAGTCTGTTCCCGGTCAACCTGAGCCCGGCCGGCGACCTCGGCGCGTCGATCAAAATGGTCAAGGAGCAACTGCGCGCGGTGCCGGACAAAGGTCTGGGCTACGGCGTGCTGCGCTACCTGGCCGATCCGCAGATTGGCGCCGCACTGGCGGTCTTGCCGCAACCGCGCATCACCTTCAACTACCTGGGGCAGTTCGACCGTCAGTTCGACGAAGCGGCGTTGTTTGTGCCGTCCAGCGAAGGCAGCGGCGCGGCCCAGGATCCGTCGGCACCGTTGGCCAACTGGCTGACGGTTGAAGGCCAGGTGTACGGCGGCGAGTTGTCGATGAACTGGGGCTTCAGCCGCGAGATGTTCGACACCGCGACCATCCAGCAGCTGGTCGATCAATACGCCGCAGAACTCAATGCATTGATCGAGCATTGCTGCACCCTCGAAGCGCCACAGGCCACGCCGTCGGACTTCCCGCTGGCGCGCATCACCCAGGCACAACTCGATGCATTGCCGGTGGCCGTCGGCCAACTCGACGACCTCTATCCACTGTCGCCGATGCAGCAGGGGCTGTTGTTTCACACCTTGTACGAGCAGGCGGCGGGAGAGTACATCAATCAGTTGCGGGTGGATGTGCAAGGCCTCGAACCGGAGCGTTTCCGCGCCGCCTGGCAGGCCACGGTCGATGCACAAGACATCTTGCGCACAGGTTTTGTCTGGCAAGGCGAACTGGAACAACCGGTGCAGATCGTCCACAAGCAGGTGCAGTTGCCGTTCACCGTGCTCGACTGGCGTGAGCGTGACGATCAGCTTCAGGCCTTGAATGAACTGGCTGATGCCGAGCGCCAACAAGGGTTCGACCTGAGCCAGGCGCCATTGCTGCGACTGGTGCTGGTGCACACCGCAGCCGATAGCTGGCAGCTGATTTACACCCATCACCACATTCTGATGGATGGCTGGAGCAACTCGCAGTTGCTCGGTGAAGTCTTGCAGCGTTACAGCGGTCGCACGCCGGTGTCCTCCGGTGGGCGCTATCGCGATTACATCGGTTGGTTGCAGCGTCAGGATGCGCAATCGAGCCAGGATTTCTGGCGCGAGCCATTGGCCTCCTTGCAAGAGCCGACCCGACTGGCGCGGGTGCTGTCCGGCAATGAAAGCCTGAGCGGGCATGGCGATCATTTCCAGACCCTGGACGTCAGTCGCACCCGAGGCCTTGAAAGCTTTGCCCGGCAACAGAAAGTCACCCTCAACACTTTGGTGCAAGCCGCGTGGCTGCTGTTGTTGCAGCGCTACACCGGTCACCAAACCGTGGCGTTCGGCGCCACGGTGGCCGGGCGTCCGGCAGACTTGCCCGGCATCGAGCAAGCGGTCGGCTTGTTCATCAATACCTTGCCGGTGATCGGCACGCCGCGTCCGGACCAAAGCGTCGGCCACTGGTTGCAAGCGGTACAGGCGCAAAACCTCAGCCTGCGCGAGTTCGAGCACACGCCGTTGGCGGACATTCAACGCTGGGCCGGGCAGGGCGGCGAAGCCCTGTTCGACAACATTCTGGTGTTCGAGAACTACCCGATTGCCCAAGCGCTGCAACAGGGCGCGGAGCAAGGCGTGGTGTTCGGCGACGTCGCCAACCTTGAGCAAACCCATTATCCGTTGAGCGTGGCCGTGACATTGGGCCAGACCCTGGCGCTGCATTACAGCTTCGACCGGGCGCATTTCTCAACGTCCGCGATCGAACGCATCGGTGCGCACCTGCTGCAACTGTTGGAGCAGTTCGCCGAGTCGGTCGAACGCAATCTTGGTGAAATTGCCCTGGCCGGCGCCGCCGAACGGGCGCAGCAACAGGCCAATAATCAGCCGCAGCCGTACCCGGTGAACGTCGCCGTGCACCAGCGCATCGCCGAACTCGCCGCCCAGCGCCCGGAGCGCACGGCGGTGATTTTCGCCGGCCAGCGGTTCAGCTATGGCGACATCGACCAACGCGCTAATCAGTTGGCCCACGCCCTGATCGCGCGGGGTGTCGGCCCGGAAAGCCGGGTCGGCGTGGCCTTGCCGCGCAGTGAAGGGGTGATCGTCGCGCTGCTGGCGGTGCTCAAGGCCGGCGGTGCCTACGTGCCGCTGGACACCAGCTACCCGCGCGAGCGTCTGGCTTATCTGATCGAGGATTCGGGGCTGGCGTTGTTGCTCACCGATTCGTCGGTTTCTGCGCAGTTGCCGGTGGATGATTCGGTCCCGGTGCTGGAACTCGACCGTCTCGATCTGCGCAGCCAAGCCCTCACTGCGCCCAAGGTGCCGCTCGATCCGCAGAACCTCGCTTACGTCATTTACACCTCCGGCTCCACCGGTAACCCCAAAGGCGTGAGCGTCGCCCATGGCCCGCTGGCGATGCATTGCCAGGCCATCGGTGAACGCTATGAAATGCGTGACAGCGACTGCGAATTCCACTTCATGTCCTTCGCCTTCGACGGCGCCCATGAGCGTTGGCTGACCAGCCTGACCCACGGCGCTTCGCTGCTGATTCGCGACGACAGCCTGTGGACCCCGGAACAGACCTACAACGCCATGCGCGAACACGGCGTGACGGTGGTGGCGTTCCCGCCGGTCTACCTGCAACAACTGGCCGAACACGCCGAACGTGAAGGCCACCCGCCGAAGGTGCGGATCTACTGCTTCGGCGGTGATGCCGTGCCCAACGCCAGTTTCGAACGGGTCAAGCGTGCGCTCGATCCGGACTACATTATCAACGGCTACGGCCCGACCGAAACCGTGGTCACGCCGCTGATCTGGAAGGCCGGGCGCGACGTACAGTGCGGGGCGGCCTACGCGCCGATCGGCAGTCGCATCGGTGACCGCAGCGCTTACGTGCTGGACGCCGACCTGAACCTGCTGCCCCAAGGCATGGCCGGTGAGTTGTACCTGGGCGGCACCGGCCTGGCCCGGGGTTATCTGAACCGTCCCGGCCTGACGGCGGAACGCTTTGTCGCCGATCCGTTCAGCGCGGTCGGTGGCTTGCTGTACCGCACCGGCGACCTGGTGCGGCAGCGTGCCGATGGCACGTTCGATTACCTGGATCGCATCGACAATCAGGTGAAGATTCGCGGTTTCCGCATCGAACTGGGGGAAGTCGAAGCGCGCCTGCAAACCCTCGACGGCGTGCGCGAAGCGGTGGTGGTCGCCCAGGAAGGCACCGCCGGCAGCGGCAAGCGCCTAGTGGCTTATGTGGTCGCCGATGCGCTCAATGCCGAACAGGCTGATTTCGCCGACAGCCTGCGCGAGCAACTTAAAGTCGCGCTGCCGGCGCACATGGTCCCGGCGTATTTGCTGCTGCTTGAGCATCTGCCGCTGACCCCGAACGGCAAACTCGACCGCAAGAACCTGCCCAAGCCGGACGTCAGTCAATTGCAGCAAGCCTATGTGGCGCCGCAAAGCGTACTGGAGCAGCAACTGGCGGCGATCTGGCAGGACGTACTGAAACTCGATCAGGTCGGTTTGAGCGACAACTTCTTCGAACTGGGCGGCGATTCGATCATCTCGATCCAAGTGGTCAGCCGCGCCCGTCAGGCCGGCATCCGCTTCACGCCAAAAGACCTGTTCCAGCACCAGACCATCCAGGCACTGGCCACGGTGGCGCGGTTGGGTGAGCAAGCTCAGGTCATCGATCAAGGGCCGGTCACGGGTGAACTGGCGTTGTTGCCGGTGCAACAGGTGTTCTTCGAGCAGGCGATCCCCGAGCGTCAGCACTGGAATCAGGCGGTGATGCTCAAGCCGACGCAAACCCTCGACGCTGCGCTGCTTGAGCAGGCGTTGGGCGCACTGGTTACTCACCACGATGGCTTGCGCTTGAGCTTCGTCGAACAGGCGGACGGCTGGCAGGCACAGTACCGTGCGCTGGGCAGCCAGACCGAGGCGTTGCTCTGGGCGGTTGACGTCGCCGACGCCATGGCACTGGAAGCGGTGGCCAATGAAGCGCAACGCAGCTTGAACCTGCAACACGGGCCGCTGCTGCGTGCGGTGCTGGCGAACCTCGATGACGGTACTCAGCGCCTGTTGCTGGCGATCCACCATCTGGTGGTGGACGGCGTGTCGTGGCGGATTCTGTTTGACGATCTGCAAACCGCTTACCGTCAGCTGTTGAGCGGCGAGCCCCTGCAATTGCCGGCCAAAACCAGTGCGGCCAAGGTCTGGGCCGAGCACCTGCAAACCTACGCCCGCAGTGCTGAATTGCGCAGCGAACTGGCCTGGTGGCAACAGCAGTTGCATGGCGCCGACGTGGCGTTGCCGGTGGACAATCCCGAGGGCGGGCAGCAGAACAAGCATGCACTGACAGTGCGCACGCGACTGAACAAGGAAATGACCCGGCAACTGCTGCAAGACGCCCCGGCGGCGTATCGCACGCAGGTCAACGACCTGCTGCTGACCGCTCTGGCCCGCGTGATGGTGTGCTGGACCGGGACCGACAGCGCGTTGATCCAGCTCGAAGGTCATGGCCGTGAAGAGCTGTTCGACGGCGTTGACCTGACCCGCACCGTCGGCTGGTTCACCAGCCTGTACCCGGCGAAACTGACGCCGGTCGCTGACCTCGGCGGTTCGCTGAAACAGATCAAGGAACAGCTGCGCACGATCCCGAACAAGGGTCTCGGTTTTGGCGCGCTGGCCCATCTGGGTGACGACGCTGCACGTCAAATCCTCAGCCAATTGCCGGTGCCGTGCCTGACCTTCAATTACCTGGGCCAGTTCGACGGCAGCTTCACCGAAGCCGACGGCGCCTTGTTCGTACCGTGCAGTGACGCGGCCGGCGATGAACTGGATGTTCGTGCGCCATTGGCCAACCAGTTGGCCCTCAATGGTCAGGTGTATGGCGGTGAACTGAACCTGGGCTGGACCTTCAGCCGCGAACGGTTCAATGAGTCGACCATTCAGGCGCTGGCCGACGATTACGCCCAGGAACTGCAAGCGCTGATCGCCCATTGCTGCCGGGCCGGGCAGCACGGCGTCACCCCGTCGGACTTCCCGCTGGCGCGCTTGAGCCAGGCCCAACTGGACGGCTTGCCGCTGGCACCGCAATTGATCGAAGACCTGTATCCGTTGTCGCCGATGCAGCAGGGCATGTTGTTCCATGCCGTGTACCAGGAAGCCACCGGCGATTACATCAACCAGATTCGCCTGGACGTCGACGGGCTCGACCCCGAGCGCTTTCATCAGGCCTGGCAAGCGGCGGTGGAGGCCCACGACATTCTGCGCACACGCTTTGTCTGGCAGGGCGAACTGGAAAACCCGGTGCAGGTGGTCAGCAAACACGCGCAGATGCCTTACAGCCTGCACGATTTACGCGCCCATCCGCAGCGCGATCAGGCCTTGCAGACGCTCGCCGACACGGAACGCCAAGCCCTCAACTTGAGCGCGCCGACCCTGTTGCGGCTGGTGATTACGCGCATCGACGACCACCGTCATCACCTGATCTACACCAACCATCACATCCTCATGGACGGATGGAGCAATTCGCAGTTGCTCGGCGAAGTGCTGCAGCGTTACAGCGGCCAGTTCAACGCCGCTCACAGCGGACGTTACCGCGATTACATCGCCTGGCTGCAACGCCAGGACGCGGCTGCCAGCGAAGCGTTCTGGACCCCGGCGCTGCTGGCGCTGGAAGAGCCGACGCGTCTGGCCCAGACCGTCGCAATGCCGCAAGCGTCTACCGAAACCCAAGGTTACGGCGATCACTTCCAGGTGCTGGAGGCCGATCAAACCCTGCGTCTGGGCGAGTTCGCCCGGGCCGCGAAAGTCACCGTCAACACGCTGGTGCAGGCGGCCTGGTTGCTGTTGCTGCAACGCTACACCGGCAAAACCACCGTGGCCTTCGGCGCGACGGTCGCTGGTCGTCCGGCAGACTTGCCGGGTGTCGAGCAGCAGATCGGGCTGTTCATCAACACCTTGCCGGTGATCGCCAGCCCTCGGGCCGAGCAATCACTAGCGAGCTGGCTGCAAGCGGTGCAAGGGCAAAACCTGGCGTTGCGCGAGTTCGAACACACCGCGCTGTTCGATATTCAGCGCTGGGCCGGGCAGGGCGGTGAAGCGCTGTTCGACAACATTCTGGTGTTCGAGAACTACCCGATTGCCCAGGCTCTGGAGCAGGGCGCCCCGCAAGGGTTGCGTTTTGGTCCGGTGGCCAGCCGCGAGCAGACCAACTATCCGCTGACCCTGCTGGTGAGCCTCGACGCGCAACTGTCGCTGCACTTCAGCTATCAGCGCGGCAGTTTTGCTCCAGCGACAGTGACGCGACTGGCGGCTCATTTGCAGCATCTGTTGAACCAGATGATCGACGGTGGTGAACGCTGTCTCGGCGAGTTGGTGCTGCTGGATGAAACCGAGCAGCAACAAGTGTTGCTGGACTGGAACCCTGCTGACGAAGGTTTCGCCGATGATCTGTGCATCCATGAGCTGATCGCCAGGCAGGTCGCGGCCATGCCGGATGCGCTGGCGGTGACCTTCGCGGCCAAGCAACTGACTTACGCCGAACTCGACAGCCGCGCCAACCAACTCGCCCACAAGCTAATCGAATTGGGCGTGGGCCCGGAAGTGCGGGTCGGCGTGGCGATGCAGCGTTCCGATAGCCTGCTGGTGGCATTGCTCGCGGTGCTCAAGGCCGGTGGCGCCTACGTGCCGCTGGACCCGGATTACCCGGCCGAACGCGTGGCCTACATGCTCGAGGACAGCCGCGCTTTGGTGCTGCTGACCGAGCAGGCTGTTGCGGCAACATTGAGCATCGCTGCCGAGACACAAGTGTTGTTGATGGACAACGCCGAGCCATGGCTGGCTGCTTACCCGAGCAGCGCACCGGTGACCGGCGTCATGCCGGATAACCTGGCCTACGTGATCTACACCTCCGGCTCCACCGGCAAGCCCAAAGGCGTGGCCATCGCCCATCGCAACGTGCTGGCGCTGATCGACTGGTCGCAATCGGTGTACAGCCGCGACGACATTCAGGGCGTGTTGGCCTCGACCTCGGTGTGTTTCGACCTGTCGGTGTGGGAGCTGTTTGTCACCCTGGCCAACGGCGGCTCGCTGATCATCGCCCGCAATGCCCTGGAGCTGCCGCAACTGCCGGCCCGCGATCAGGTGCGCCTGATCAACACTGTGCCTTCGGCGATCAATGCGTTGCAGCGCGACGGGCAGATCCCGCCGAGCGTGCGCATCATCAATCTGGCCGGTGAACCGCTGAAGCAGAGCCTGGTGGAGGCGTTGTATCAGCAGCCGACCATCGAGCACGTCTACGACCTCTACGGTCCATCGGAAGACACCACCTATTCCACCTGGACCCGTCGCGAAGCGGGTGGCACGGCGAACATTGGTCGCCCGCTCAAACACACCGCCAGCTATTTGCTCGACGCTGATCTGCACCCGGTGCCGCAGGGCGTATCGGCCGAGTTGTACCTGGCCGGTGCCGGCATCACCCGGGGTTACCTGGGGCGGCCGGGCATGACCGCCGAGAAGTACGTGCCGAACCCGTTCGCCAGCAACGGCGAGCGCCTGTACCGCACCGGCGATTTGACCCGCTATCAGGCCGATGGCGTGCTCGAGTACCGAGGCCGAATCGATCATCAAGTGAAGATCCGCGGCTTCCGCATCGAACTGGGGGAAATCGAAGCGCGCCTGCTGGAGCAGCCAGCGGTTCGCGAAGTAGCGGTGTTGGCGCAGGAAGCCCTGGGCAATCAGCAACTGGTGGCCTACGTGGTCGCTTCACCACTGGAGCTCGATGATCAGCAGTCCCTACGCGATGAACTCAAGGCACGGCTCAGGGAGTCTTTGCCGGAATTCATGGTCCCGGCGCACCTGTTGTTCCTCGAACAATTGCCGCTGACGCCCAACGGCAAACTCGACCGCAAGGCGTTGCCGACGGTGGAGGGCGGTCATTTGCAGGTGCGTTATGTCGCCCCGCAGAGCGAGCGGGAGCAGCAGGTCGCGGCGATCTGGCAGCACGTACTGCAAGTCGAGCGTGTCGGCCTGCTGGATCACTTTTTCGAACTGGGCGGCCACTCGTTGCTGGCCGTCAATGTGGTTTCACGCCTGCAACTGGAACTGGGCCTGAAACTGACCCCACAACTGATTTTTCAACACCCCGTACTCACGGATTTCGTCAGCAGTCTGGCAACCGCAGGTGAGCAGGTCGATACGTTGAAACTGAGCAAGCTGGACGCCCTGCTTGACGAATTGGAGGAAGCTTGATGGATACCAATGTCGCTTTGAAGATCGCCCGGCGCTTCATTACTTTGCCGCTCGACAAGCGCAGGGTCTATCTGCAGAAGATGCTCGAGGAGGGCGTTTCGCCGGCGAACCTGCCGATTCCCGAAACCCAGTCGCAGTTCGATCCGGTGCCGCTGTCTTTTGCTCAGGAGCGCCAGTGGTTCCTCTGGCAGATGGACCCCGACAGCGCCGCCTACAACATCCCCAGTGCCATGCACTTGCAGGGCGAGCTTGACATCGCGGCGCTCGAACGCGGTTTCAATGCGCTGATTGCCCGTCATCAAAGCCTGCGCACCACGTTCCGGCAGCAGGATGAGCAAGCGGTGCAGGTGATTCATCCGCACATGAACCTGACCGTCGCCGTGCATGAACTGGATGAACGCCCCGATGCCCTGTCGCCAGAGGCACAGATTCAGGCGTTCGTCTCCGAACAGACCGGGCAACCGTTCGACCTGATCAACGGGCCGCTGTTGCGCGTCAGCCTCCTGCGCCTTGGCGCGCAGGAGCACGTGCTGACCCTGACCCAGCACCACATCGCCTCGGATGGCGCGTCGATGCGGGTCATGGTCGATGAACTGCTGCAACTGTACGGCGCCTACCGCCAGGGCCATGAACTCGATTTGCCGCCACTGTCGATCCAGTACGCCGACTATGGCATCTGGCAACGGCACTGGATGGAAGCCGGGGAGCGCGAGCGGCAACTGGACTACTGGCAGGCGCACTTGGGCAGCGAACATCCGGTGCTGGAGTTGCCCACCGATTACCCGCGTCCGGCGGTGCAGAGCCTGCGTGGCGCCCGTCATGAGCTGGCATTGCCGCCAGCACTGGGCGAGCGCCTGAGGGCCTTGGCCAAAAGCGAAAACGTCACCCTGTTCATGCTGTTGCTGGCGTCGTTCCAGACCTTGTTGCATCGCTACAGTGGCCAGGCCGAGATTCGCGTCGGCGTGCCCACCGCTAACCGCAACCGGGTCGAGACCGAGCGGCTGATCGGCTTCTTCGTCAACACCCAGGTGCTCAAGACCGAGTTCGACGCTCAGGCCACGTTCAGCACGCTGCTGGCCCGGGTCAAGCAGACCGCGATGGCCGCCCAGGCCCATCAGGACCTGCCTTTCGAACAACTGGTCGAGGCCTTGCATCCGGAACGCAGCCTGAGCTACAGCCCGCTGTTCCAGGTCATGTACAACCATCAGAGCACCGGTGCCAGCCAAAGCCGCCAGGGCACCGGCGAGTCGGCGCTGACGATCCGCCACTTGCATCAGCCCTCGCGCACCGCGCAATTCGACCTGACCCTGGAAACCTTCGACGGCCCCGAGGGCCTCGGCGCACAGCTGACCTATGCCACCGACCTGTTTGACGGCGCGACCATCGAGCGTCTGGCACGGCATTGGCAAAACCTGCTCGGCAGCCTGGTTGCCGATCCGCAGCAACGGGTGGGCGAACTGGCGCTGCTCGACGAAACCGAACAACAGCAGGTGCTGGTCGACTGGAACCGCAGCGCCGCCGAATACCCGACCGACCGCTGCATCCATCAATTGATCGAAGCCCAGGCCCGGCGCACGCCAGAGGCCACGGCGCTGGTGTTCGACGGGCAATCCCTGAGTTATGCACAACTCAATCGCCAGGCCAACCAGTTGGCCCATCGGCTGATCGAACGGGGCGTCGGCCCGGATCAGTTGGTCGGTATCGCCATCGACCGCAGCCTGGAAATGCTGATCGGGCTGTTGGCGATTCTCAAGGCGGGCGGTGCCTATGTGCCGCTGGACCCGCAATACCCTGAAGACCGTCTGGCGCACATGATCGAGGACAGCGGTTTGCAACTGCTGCTGACCCAGGCGCATTTGACCGGGCAACTGCCGATTCCGGCCGGCGTGCAGACCCTGTTGCTCGACCCGCAAGGCGAACACGCTCGCTGTTACAGCGAAGCCGATCCGCAGGTAGCGCTCAGCGGTGAACACCTGGCGTATGCGATTTACACCTCCGGTTCCACCGGCAAGCCCAAAGGGGTGATGGTGCGCCATCAGGCGCTGGTGAACTTCGTGGTGAGCATGGTCAAGGCGCCGGGCATTGAAGCCCGGGACCGCATGCTGTCGCTGACCACGTTCTCGTTCGATATTTTCGGCCTGGAAATCTACGGCCCGCTGCTCAGCGGTGCCCGCGTGGTGCTGGTGGACAAGCACACAGCCCAGGATCCGCAAGCGCTGCTGGAGATGATCCGGCAGCAGCAAGTCACGGTGGTGCAAGCCACGCCGTCGACCTGGCGCATGCTGCTCGACCATGAACAGGCGCCCACCCTCCAGGGTTGTAAATTCCTCTGCGGTGGCGAAGCGCTGGCCGATGACCTGGCCCACCGCATGCTCGGCCTGGCGGGGCAGGTCTGGAACCTTTATGGCCCGACCGAAACCACCATCTGGTCGGCGGCCTGGCAGCTGACCCGCGAGCAGCGCCAGCCGTACCTGGGCAAACCGATTGCCAACACCACGCTGTACATTCTGGGTGACGATCTGGCGCCGAACCCGGCGGGCTCGATTGGCGAACTGCTGATCGGCGGCGACGGCCTGGCCCGTGGGTATCACGACCGAGCGGCAATGACCGCCGAGCGCTTCCTGCCCGATCCGTTCGGCAACGGCGCGCGGCTGTACCGCACCGGCGACCTGGCGCGCCATCGTCACGACGGCGTGCTCGAATACATGGGGCGTATCGACCATCAAGTGAAGATCCGCGGTTTCCGCATCGAACTGGGTGAAATCGAAGCGCGTTTGCTGGAGCAGCCAGCGGTCCGCGAAGTGGCGGTGCTGGCGCAGGAAGCCCTGGGCAGCCAGCAACTGGTGGCCTATGTAGTCGCGTCGCACCTGGACCTCGATGCCGCCGACGAGCAACTGCGCCTGCGCGATGAACTCAAGGCGCGGCTCAAGGAGTGCCTGCCGGAATTCATGGTCCCGGCGCACCTGCTGTTTCTCGCCAGCCTGCCGCTGACGCCTAACGGCAAACTCAATCGCAAGGCGTTGCCGGCGGTGGACGCGAGCCAGTTGCAGGCGCGTTATGTCGCCCCACAGAGCGAGCGGCAACAGCAAGTCGCCACCATCTGGCAGGACGTACTGAAGCTGGACCGCGTGGGCCTGACCGACAACTTCTTCGAGCTGGGCGGGCACTCCCTGCTGGTGACCCAAGTGGTGTCGCGGGTGCGTCGGGTGCTGGGCATTCAGGTGCCGTTGCGCAGCCTGTTCGAGCACAGCACCCTGGAGGATTTCGTCCAGGCGCTGGGCGCCGAGCCGGGCGAACAGTCACCGCCGATGACCCGGGTCGACCGTGACCAACCGCTGGCGCTGTCCTTTGCCCAGGAGCGCCAATGGTTCCTGTGGAAAATGGACCCCGACAGCGCCGCCTACAACATCCCGACCGCGCTGCGGATGCGCGGCGCGCTGGACAAAAACGCCCTGCAATGCAGCTTCCAGGCATTGGTGGAGCGCCACGAAAGTTTGCGCACGGCATTCGTCGAGGAAGATGGCCGCACCTGGCAGGTGATCCGCCCGCAAGGTCGCGTGAGCTTTGTCGAACAACGTCTGGCCGCCTGCGATGAAGCGAGCATCAAGGCCTTCGTCGAACAGGAGACGCAACGCCCGTTCGATGTACTCGACGGCTCGTTGGTGCGCTTCGTTCTGCTGCAGGTGGGCGAGCAGGATCACGTGCTGATTCTGACCCTGCACCACATCGTCTCCGACGCCTGGTCGTTGCAGGTGATGATCGACGATTTGATGGCCCTGTATGCGGCGATCAGCCAGGGCCGGCCGGCCGAATTGCCGCCACTGCCGGTGCAGTACGCCGACTATGCGGTGTGGCAGCGTCAATGGATGGCCGCCGGCGAACGGGATCGGCAGTTGGCCTACTGGTGCGAAAAACTCGGCAGCGAACAGCCGCTGCTGGAGCTGCCACTGGATCATCCGCGTCCGGCGCAGCAAAGTTTCCGTGGCGCGCGTCTGCCGATTGCCCTCGACGAATCCCTGAGCAATGCCCTGAAGGCCTTGGCCCGGCGCGAAAACGTCACGCTGTTCATGTTGTTGCTCGGTTCGTTCCAGACCTTGCTGCATCGCTACAGCGGCCAGGCGGATATCCGCGTCGGCGTGCCGATTGCCAACCGTAATCGGCTGGAGACCGAGCGTCTGATCGGCTTCTTCGTCAACACTCAAGTGCTGCGCGCCGAGTTCGACGGCCAGCTGACGGGCGCGCAATTGCTGCAACAGGTGAAGCAGACGGCCATGGCGGCGCAGATGCATCAGGACCTGCCGTTCGAGCAACTGGTCGATGCGCTGCAATCGCAACGCAACCTGAGCCATAGCCCACTGTTCCAGGCGATGTTCAACCATCGCAGCGAATCGGCGTCGACACTGGCCGAATCCTTGCCGGGCATCGAGCTTGCTCATCTCAGTTGGGAACACCGCACCGCGCAGTTCGACCTGACCCTGGACACCAGTGATAACCCGCAAGGCCTGCACGCGTCACTGACCTACGCCACTGATTTGTTCGAGCCATCGACCATCGAGCGCATGGGCCGGCACTGGCTGAATCTGTTGCAGGGCCTGGTCGAGGACATCCACCGTCCGGTCGGGCAATTGGCATTGCTCGATGATCGCGAGCGGCAACTGACGGTGGTCGACTGGAACGCCACCGCCGTCGACTACCCGTTGCATCGCAGCGTGCAGGCGCTGATCGAAGAGCAGGTCGGTAAAACCCCGCAGGCATGTGCGCTGGTGTTTGCCGAGCAACGCCTGAGCTACGCAGAACTCAATGGCCGCGCCAACCAACTGGCTCACGTGCTGATCGAGCAGGGCGTCGGCCCGGATGTGCCGGTGGGTATCGCGGTCGAGCGGTCGGTGGAAATGGTCGTGGGCCTGCTGGCGATTCTCAAGGCCGGCGGTGCCTATTTGCCGTTGGACCCGGAATACCCGCAGGAACGCCTGGCCTACATGTTTGAAGACAGCGGCATTCAGTTGCTGCTGACCCAGAGCCATTTGCTTGAGCAATTGCCGATTCCGGCCGGCATTCGCAGCCTGGTGCTGGATCAGGACGGCGACTGGCTGGAAGGCCACAGCGACGGCAACCCGAGCATTGATATTGACGGGGAAAACCTTGCCTATGTGATCTACACCTCGGGCTCCACCGGTAAACCCAAAGGCGCGGGCAACCGTCATTCGGCACTGGTCAATCGCCTGTGCTGGATGCAACAGGCCTATCGACTCGACGCCACGGACAGCGTGTTGCAAAAAACGCCGTTCAGTTTCGACGTGTCGGTCTGGGAGTTCTTCTGGCCGCTGCTGACCGGTTCGACCCTGGTGGTGGCCGCGCCGGGTATTCATCGTGATCCGGCGCAGTTGATCGAACTGATCACCGCGCAACGCATCACCACGCTGCACTTCGTACCGTCGATGTTGCAGGCGTTCCTGCAAGACCCTGCGGTGGGCCAGTGCCGCAGCCTGACCCGGATTGTCTGCAGCGGCGAAGCCCTGCCAGTGGACGCGCAGCAGCAAGTGTTTGCCAAGCTGCCGAATGCCGGGCTGTACAACCTCTACGGCCCGACCGAAGCGGCCATCGACGTCACGCACTGGACGTGCATCGAGGAAGGGCGCGACAGCGTGCCGATCGGCCAGCCGATCGCCAACCTGGGTACTTACATTCTCGATCACGAGTTGTCGCCGGTGCCGGTGGGCGTGATCGGCGAATTGTATTTGGGCGGCGAAGGCCTGGCCCGGGGTTATCACCGTCGCCCATCGCTCACGGCAGAGCGCTTCGCGACCAGCCCGTTCGGTGACGGCCAGCGTCTGTACCGTACTGGCGACCTGGCGCGTTATCGCGCCGACGGGGTGATCGAATACGCCGGGCGCATGGACCATCAGGTGAAAATCCGTGGCCTGCGCATCGAATTGGGCGAGATCGAAGCGCGCCTGGCTGAACACGCCGAAGTCCGTGAAACCGTGGTCATCGCCCAGGACGGCACGCTGCTGGTGGCGTATGTGGTGCCGGCCCGCGACGCATTGCTGCATGCCGACGATGAAACTCGCAACGCCTTGCAGCGCCGCCTCAAGGAACACCTGAGCCAGACATTGCCGGACTACATGGTCCCGCAGCATTGGCTGTGGCTGGAAAACATGCCGGTCAGCCCCAACGGCAAACTGGAACGCAAGGCGTTGCCCAAGGCCGACACCACAGCCAGCAGCAAGGCTTACAGCGCCCCGACCAGTGCCATCGAACAAGCATTGGTGGAGATCTGGCAAAGCGTGCTGGGGCGGCCGCAGGTGGGGATCAGCGACAACTTCTTCGAGCTGGGCGGCGATTCGATCATCTCGATCCAGGTGGTCAGCCGGGCGCGTCAGGCGGGGATTCATTTCAGCCCCAAAGACTTGTTCCTGCACCAGAACGTGCAAAGCCTCGCGGCGGTGGCGAAGGTCGGCGACAGCGACTTGCGCATCGACCAGGGCCCGGTCACTGGCGATACGCCGTTGCTGCCATTCCAGCAGTTGTTCTTTGAGCGCGAGATGGTCGAGCCGCACCACTGGAACCAGTCGGTGCTGCTCAAGTCAGCCAAACCGCTGCACGCCGAACACCTGGAGCGTGCGTTGCAGGCGCTGGTCAGCCATCACGACGGGTTGCGTCTGGCGTTCAGTCGTCAGGGCGACAACTGGACCGCGCAACATCGTTCCTTGGCCGAGCAACAGGCGCTCTGGCAACAGTCGCCGCTGCTGTGGACCGCCGAGGTTGCCGATGCGGCGGCACTCGAACAGTTGGGCGAACAGGCACAGCGTAGCCTCGAACTGGCGAGCGGTAATCTGCTGCGCGCGGTGCTGGCGAACATGGCCGATGGCAGCCAGCGACTGTTGCTGGTGATCCATCACCTGGTGGTCGACGGCGTGTCCTGGCGCATTCTGCTTGAAGACCTGCAACAGACCTATGAGCAGTTGCAGGCCGGCCAAACGCTCACATTGCCGGCCAAGACCAGCGCCACCCAGGCCTGGGCGCGACGCTTGCAACAGCATGCTGACAGCCCGGCGATGCAGGCTCAGCTGAGGTTCTGGCAAGAGCAATTGCAGGATGCGCGCAATGACTTGCCCTGCGATCGACCCCAGGGCGAGTTGCATAACCGCCACGCCTTGCATGCGCACACCCGACTGGACAAACAGCAAACCCGCCAGCTGCTGCAGGAGGCACCGGCGGCCTATCGCACGCAGGTCAATGACCTGTTGCTGACGGCGCTGGCGCGGGTGATTGCGGACTGGACGGGTGAAGCCTCGACCCTGATCCAGCTTGAGGGCCATGGTCGCGAAGCGCTGTTCGACGAGCTCGATTTGAGCCGCAGCGTGGGTTGGTTCACCAGTCTGTTCCCGGTACGGCTGACCCCGGCGAGCACGCCGCAGGACTCGATCAAGACGATCAAAGAACAACTGCGGGCGATCCCCGATAAAGGCCTGGGCTTTGGCGCGCTGCGCTACCTGGGCAACGACCGCACCCGCCAGGTGCTGCAAGCCTTGCCCGTGCCGCGCATTACCTTCAACTACCTGGGCCAGTTCGATGCCGGGTTTGGCGACGAGGCGGGCGCACTGTTCACCCCGGCCAGCGAATCGGCGGGCGCGGAGCAAAGTCCGCTGGCACCGCTGGACAACTGGCTGACCCTGAATGGCCGGGTGTATGGCGGCGAATTGAGTATTGGCTGGACGTTCAGCGGGCAGATGTTCGATCCGTCGACCATCGAGCGATTGGCGCAGGCTTATGCGCGGGAACTGGGGCTGTTGATCGAGCACTGCTGTGAGGCTCGGCATCAGGGGCTGACGCCGTCGGACTTCTCGCTGGCCGGGTTGACGCAACGCCAGCTCGATGCGTTGCCGGTGACGCCACGCCAGGTCGAAGACATTTACCCGTTGTCACCGATGCAGCAAGGCATGCTGTTCCACACCCTCTACGAGCAGCAGGCCGGCGATTACATCAATCAGCTGTGCGTGGATGTCGAAGGCTTGAACGTCGAGCGTTTCCGCGAGGCCTGGCAAGCGGCAATGGATGCGCACGATGTGCTGCGCAGCAGTTTTGTCTGGGACGGCGAGTTCAAGCGTCCGTTGCAGGTGATTCACAAGCAACTGGCCGTGCCGTTCACCTTCCATGACTGGCGCGACCACAGCGATGTGGCCCTGGCGCTCAGCGAACTGGCGGCCGCGCAGCGCCAGCAGGGTTTTGACCTTGCCGCCGCACCGTTGCTGAACCTGACGGTGGTGCGTCTCGACACCGCGCGTTTTCACCTGATCTACACCAGCCATCACATCTTGATGGACGGCTGGAGCAATTCGCAGCTGCTCGGGGAAGTGCTGCAACGCTACAGCGGCCAGGTGCCGACGAACACGGCGGGGCGTTATCGCGACTACATCGAATGGCTGACGCAACAGGACGCGCAGGTCACCGAAGGTTTCTGGAAGGGCCAGTTGGCCGGGTTCGATGAGCCGACCCGGTTGGCCAAAGCGCTGGTGTGGACCGGCAGCGATGCGGCCAACACCGCTCAAGGCGAGCACTTCCTGACCCTGGACCAGGCGCAGACCGCCGGGCTCAATGGCTTTGCGCGGGAACAGAAAGTCACCCTCAACACCCTGGTGCAGGCAGCCTGGCTGCTGTTGTTGCAACGCTATACCGGGCTGGACACGGTCAGCTTCGGCGCCACGGTGTCCGGACGTCCGGCGCAACTGGCCGGGGTCGAACAGCAGATCGGCCTGTTCATCAACACTTTGCCGGTGGTCGCCAGCCCACGGGCCGAACAGCCGTTGGCGCAGTGGCTGCAACAGGTGCAGGCGCAGAACCTCGCCTTGCGTGAGCAAGAACACACCGCGCTGTTCGACATCCAGCGTTGGGCCGGGCAGGGCGGCGAAGCCCTGTTCGACAACATTCTGGTGTTCGAGAACTACCCGATCTCCGAAGCCCTGCAACAGGGCGCACCGCAAGATCTGCGCTTCGGTGAAGTGGGTAACTTCGAGCAAACCAATTACCCGTTGACCTTGTCGGTCAACCTCGGCGCTGAGTTGTCGTTTCAACTGAGTTTCGATCGTCAGCAGTTTGATGACGCCGCGATTGAACAACTGGCCGGGCATCTCGCGCACCTGCTGTTGCAGATGGTCGAGGCACCTGCCGCCAGTGCCGTGGGCGATCTGGCCCTGGTCTCGACCGCTGTGCGCGAACCGCTGGCACTGCCGGTCGATGAGGTGTGCGTGCAGCGTTTGTTTGAACGGCAAGCCGAGCGCACACCGCAAGCGCTGGCGCTGATTTTCGACGAGCAACGCCTGAGTTATGCCCAGCTCAATGACCAGGCCAACCAATTGGCCCGCGTGCTGCTGCAACACGGCGTCGGCCCCGAAGTGCTGGTGGGCATTGCGGTCGAGCGTTCGACGCAGATGATCATCAGCCTGCTGGCGGTGCTCAAGGCCGGTGGCGCCTACGTGCCGCTGGACCCGGAATACCCGGCCGAGCGACTGGGCGCGATGATCGAGGACAGCGGTCTGCGTGTGCTGTTGACCCAAAGCCACCTCGTGCCGAAGTTGCCAGAAGCTGCGGGTGTGACCGTCCTGAGCCTGGATCAACTGGATTACCCGACCCAGACCGACAATCTGCCGCAGCGCAGTGGCCCGCAAAACCTGGCGTATGTGATGTTCACCTCGGGCTCCACCGGGCGCCCGAAAGGGGTCGGCATCACTCAATCGGCGCTGACCCGTCATGCCCGGGTGGCCCTGGATTTCCTCGGCCTCACGCCGCAGGACCGCTCGCTGCAATTTGCCACGTTCAACTTCGATGCCTTTGTCGAGCAGCTTTACCCGGCGCTGATTTGCGGTGCCTCGGTGGTGCTGCGCGGGCCGGATATCTGGGACAGCGAGACCTGGTATCGCGAATTGCGCGACAAGCAGTTCAGCGTCAGCGACCTGACCACTGCCTACTGGAATATGTTGGCCAAGGACCTCGCGGCGGCGGGTCATCGTGACTATGGCGCGTTGCGCCAGATGATCGTCGGTGGCGAAGCCATGCCGCCGGAAGGTGTTGCCGCCTGGGGCCAGGCCGGGCTGGGCCATGTGCGCCTGCTGAACACCTACGGCCCGACCGAAGCCACGGTCAGCGCCACGCTGCTCGATTGCAGCGACTACGTGTCCGGCCGCAACCCGTTGCCGGTGACCATGCCGATTGGCCGGGCGTTGGGCGGTCGGGCGATTCATGTACTCGACACCCAGGGCCAACCAGCGCCGGTCGGTGTGGTCGGTGAACTGGTGATTGGCGGTGAGCTGCTCGCACGGGGCTACTTCCAGCGCCCGGAATTGACCGCCGAGCGCTTCATTCCCGACCCGTTCGATCCACTGGGCGGTGGCCGCGTGTACCGCACCGGCGACCTCGCGCGTTATCGCGCCGACGGCGTGATTGAGTACGTCGGGCGGGTCGATCATCAAGTGAAGATTCGTGGTTTGCGCATCGAGCTCGGAGAGATAGAAACCCATCTGCTGCGGGTTCCTGCGGTGCGTCAGGCACTGGTGGTGGCGCAACCGGGCGCCATCGGTCAGCAATTGGTGGCGTACGTGGTGTTCGACGATCCGGCGCAAGCCAGAGCCGATTCATCTACGCTGGCGGCGTTGCGCAATGACATCAAGGCACGCCTGAAGGCCAGCCTGCCGGATTACATGGTTCCGGCCCATGTGCTGTTCCTCGAAAGCCTGCCCCTGAGCCCGAATGGCAAGATCGATCGCAAGGCCTTGCCGGGCGTCGATGCCAGTCTGCTGGCGTCGGACTTTGTCGCGCCTGAAGGTGCATTGGAACAGCAGATCGCTACGGTCTGGCAGGACGTGCTGGAACTGCAACAGGTCGGCCGCGACGATCACTTTTTCGAACTGGGCGGGCACTCCCTGCTCGCGACGCAAGCAGTCTCGCGCCTGCGCAAACTCACGGCCTGTACGTTGAGCCTGCGCGACCTGTTCAGCCATCCGCGACTCAAGGACCTGGCGGCGTGGATCGCGCAGCAGCAGGGCACACCCGAGCCGAACGGCCACCACGGTGTGGTGCTCAAGGCCCATGGCACCCGGCACAGCGCACCGTTGTCGCTGGTGCAGCGTCGCTTGTGGATCGCCGAGCAATTGTCCGGCGGTACCGCGGCCTATGGCATGTCGATGGCCTTGCGTTTGCGCGGTGAGTTGTCGGTGGAACGGCTGATCAGCAGTTTCGCCGAGGTGGTGCGCCGCCATGAAGTGCTGCGCACCGCGTATACCCAGGACGATGAAGGTGACCCGATAGCCGTGATCGCCGAGCAGGTTGAACTGGATTTCCCGGTGATCGATTTGTCCGGTCTGTCCCGCAGTGCCCAGGAAGAATGGGTGGCACAAGCGGCACTGGAAAACGCGCGCACGCCGATTGATATGGAACACGCGCCACTGTTGCGTGGGCGGATCCTGCACCTGGGGCCGACTGAGCATGTGATGCTTTATGCGATGCACCACATCATTTCCGATGGTTGGTCAATGGGCTTGCTGGTCAACGAACTGGTGCAGATTTACCACCGCACCAAGGCCGGTGACCTGACCCCGTTGCCGGCGCTGGAGGTGCAGTATTCCGACTTCGCGCTGTGGCAGCAGGAACTGGAACAGCAAGGCGTGCTGGCGCGCCAGGCCGAGTACTGGAAAGCGCGGCTCGCGGGCTATGACGGGCATCTGAAGTTGCCATCGGACAACCCCCGTGGTTTGACACCGTCCTATGCGGGTGACTCGGTGCAGTTCAAGCTCACCACGCCACTCAGCACGGCCTTGCGCCAGTTGTCGATGGACGCGGGCGTCACGCTGTACAGCACGCTGCTGGCGTCGTTCCAGGTGTTGTTGCACCAGGTCAGCGGCGTTGCGGATGTGTTGGTCGGTGCCGACGTGGCCGGGCGTGAACAGCCGGAGCTTGAACGGTTGATCGGCTTCTTCGTCAACGTCTTGCCGTTGCGTTCGCAGTTCGACGCCGCCACACCGTTCGCCCGATTCCTGGGCCAGACCCAGGAATCCCTGCTCAGCGCCATGGAGCATCAGGACCTGCCGTTCGACATGATCGTCGACGCCTCGGACGTGCCGCGGCACAAGGGCATGAACCCGCTGGTGCAAGTGTTGTTCGTGATGAACAACCTGCCGGGACGCACCCAGGCCATGGGCGGTTTGAGCGTGGAATCGCTACCGGCGCTGGAGACCCATTCTAAATTCGACATGGCGTTGTTCGTTGACGATGAAGCAGGGCAATTGCTGGGTAATTGGCAATTCGCCACAACCTTGTTCGGACACGAGCGCATCCAGCACCTGGTGAAGGCCTGGATAGCCCTGTTGGAACAGATCGTCGCTGATCAGGACATTCTATTGGGAGCTATCAGCATGCCAGTCGACAATTTAGCGGTGGCCGCCAAGCCTGCCGTCCCCGGACCCAAGGCCGACAAACTCGGCAAGTTCCTCAAGCGCGGCGCCGCCCCGGCGGCCAAGGCCCGACCGGCGCCGATCCGCGAATCGCTGATCGCCGCGCCACAGCCGTTCCCGCTGCTGCTGGAACCGAACGAGCCGCACCTGGACTTGATCGAGTGGATCAACAACAACCGGCCGCTGATCGAAGAAAAACTCGCCAGGCATGCCGGGATTCTGTTCCGTGGTTTCGAACTGGATGGCATTCAAGGCTTCGAGGCGTTTGCCGAAGCGATCCAGCCAGGGCTTTACGGCCAGTACGGCGATCTGCCGAAGAAAGAGGGCGGCAAGAACACCTACCGCTCCACGCCGTACCCGGAACGCAAGATGATCCTGTTCCATAACGAGAGCTCCCATCAGGATCGCTGGCCGCGCAAGCAGATGTTCTATTGCGAGCAAGCCGCGTCCATTGGCGGTGCGACTCCAGTGGTGGATTGCCGGTTGATGTACGAAAAACTGCCGGCGGACCTGCGGGACAAGTTCGAGGAAAAAGGCCTGCTTTACGTGCGCACCTTCACCGACAACCTCGACGTGTCCTGGCAGCATTTCTTCAAGACTGAAGACCGTGCCGAGGTGGAGGCCCGTTGCCGGGCCGGTGGCATCGAATGGCGCTGGCTCGACAACAACGAATTGCAAACCCGCACCCCAGGCCCGGCCATCATTCGTCACCCGGTGACCGGCGCCAAATCGTTCTTCAACCAGGTGCAACTGCATCACATCTATTGGCTGGAGCCGGACGTGCGGGAAGACCTGTTGTCGATGTTCGGCCTGGACCGCTTACCGCGCCATGTGTTCTACGGCGATGGCACGCCGATCGAAGACGAAGTGATGCAACGCATCGGTGACTTGTACGAAGAATGCGCGGTGCGTTTCGACTGGCAAAAAGGCGACGCCATCCTGCTCGACAACATGCTGGTGGCCCACGCCCGTGATCCGTTCGAAGGCCCGCGCAAGATTGTCGTGGCCATGGGCGACATGTTCGACCGCAGCGCCCTTGAACGCGTAATGAACACCGAGGAAACCGGAGCATGAACGAGGTATCGATGGACCAGCAGGACCTGGGTTACGCCTTGACGCCTGAACAGCAACGGTTGCTGGAGCAGTTGCCCAAGGCCCCGGCCTGTGGTGATGCGCTGCATTTCCTCGAGGTCGAGATCAGCGGCGCCCTCGATCCGCAACGGGTGCAAAACGCACTGGATCGCTTGCTGGCGCAACAGCCGATGCTGGTTGCGCGGCTGGGCAAGGCGCCGGGTTTCCATGGTGTCCGGCAGTTCGTCGGGGGGGCGGAGCGCTTCCCGCTGAGCGTGCAGGCGAGGGTCGATACCCCGGCCGGTATTCAGGCTCAGCTCAGCGAATGGGCGGAACGTGCTTTTGTCGTCGGTGAATCCGAGGGCGCGCAAGCGGTGCTCTATCGCCTGGCCGATGATCAATGGAAATTGGTCTTGGGCCTGGCCCGGCACAGCCTCGATCAAAGCGGCGCGCGGTTGCTGTATCAGCAATTGGTACGGACCTATGGGCAATCAACGGCGGCGGACGATGATGAAAAGACCGGTGAATTCACCCAATACCTGGAATGGCGCAGTGAAGTGGTGCTCGACGAAGACGCGGCCGGCGCACGTATCTACTGGCAGGAACACCTGCAAGGCGCCGATCCCGATTTGAGTACCCCGTGGCTGGCCTATCGCGACGGGAATCCTGGATTGTCGTCGGTCACTGAATCGCTGGCGCTCACGCTCGATCCGGCACTGCGCAGCGGTTTGCAGCAAGTGGCCGGGACGTTGGAGCAATCGCCGAGTGTGGTGCTGCAAGCGGCCTGGTGGCTGTTGCTGGGTCGGCTCAGTGGGCATCAACAGGTGCTGGTCGGTGTGCGGCATGACAGTCGCGAAGATTACCAATACTTCAGCGATGCCGTGGGCGTGTTCGAGAAAACCCTGCCGCTGAACCTGTCACTGACGGCGAACGCAGGGTTCAGCACCTGGGTGGCGGCGTTGGCGGCGCGTCTGGATGAGCACCGTACGTGGCAGGAATACTGGGCGCCTGAACTGGCGCCGACGGCGGCTCGCCCGGCGTATGGTTTTGCCGTGTGCCGGGCCATGCAAGCCCCGACGTCCGCTGATCTGCAATGGACTCCGCGTTCGGCAGTGCGCGAAGCACTGTTTGAATTAATGCTTGAACTGGAAACGGACGAGGCGGGCAACGCCCACGCGTTCCACCTGCATTACAACGCGTCCCGTTACTCGGTCCAGGCGATGGAAGGGTTGCTGGCGCAGTTGCGCGTATTGCTGGAAAACATCGTTGCCAATCTTCACGCCGAACTCGGTCAACTGAAGGTGTTGGGAGCCGCCGAACAACAGCGCTTGCTGTCGATCAACCCGCCAGCGCGAGCACGGGTCGATAGCCGGTTCTTGCCGCAGCGCATTGCCGACTGGGCTCGGACCACGCCGCAAGCTATCGCCCTGACTGACGGCGATCAACGCCTGAGTTACGGGCAGTTGCAGGCGAAGGTCGAGGTGTTGGCCCAGGCATTAAAAGCCCAGGGCATGGCGCCGGGGGCTATCGTCGCGCTGGCCTTGCCACGCTCGGCGGAGCTGGTGATCGCCATGCTCGCGGCGTGGCGTATCGGCGCGGCGTACCTGCCGCTGGACCCGCAATGGCCGCAAGCCCGTCAAGCCTTGATGCTGGAACAGGCCGGCGCTGCGTTGCTGCTGGTGGACGCCGGGCACATCGCGCAATGGCACGATTATCCGTTGCCTCTGGCGACCGTGGATCGTGTGCTGCAATCGACCCCGGCGAGCACGTCGGCCATCATCCTAGACACACAGGGCGATCAGGCGGCGTACGTGCTGTTCACCTCCGGCTCCACCGGTATGCCGAAAGGCGTGGTCATCGAGCATCGGCAATTACTTAATTACACCGCTCACGTCAGCCAGGCCCTGGGGCTGGATCAATGCCAGCAGTTCGGCTTTACCTCCACGGTGGCGGCGGACCTGGGCAACACGGCGCTGTTCGGCGCCTTGTTCAACGGCGCCGCGCTGCATGTGGCCAGCGATGAGCAAATGCAGGACGGCAATTTGTTTGCCGATTTCCTGCAACGGCAGGCCATCGATTGCCTGAAGATCGTTCCGTCGCACCTGGCCGCGCTGCTCGACAGCGAACGCGCGCAACTGCCGCGCACGCTGGTGCTGGGCGGCGAGCCGATTGCCCAGGGATTGGTGCAACGGATCGCCGGTTTGCGCAGTGATTGCCGGGTGTTCAATCACTACGGCCCGACCGAGGCCACGGTCGGCGTGCTGGTTCATCCGCTGCATCTGGAGGCGGCGGTGCCTGACGCCGGCGTTCTGTCCCGGGTGTTGGGCAACAATCAGGTGTTTGTACTCGACGATAACCGGCAACTGGCGCCGGTCGGTGTGCTGGGCGAGTTGTACCTCGGCGGCGCGCAGTTGTGTCGCGGCTACGTGAATGTCGAGGCCGATTCGCAAGTGTTCATCCAGAGCCCGTTCAATCCGCAGGAGCGCCTGTACCGCACCGGCGACCTGGCCCGCTATCGCCCGGATCTGGCGATTGCGTTGCACGGTCGGCGCGATCAGCAAATCAAGGTGCGGGGTTTCCGTATCGAACTGGCAGAGATCGAAGCCGAGTTACTGCGTGTGCCGCAGGTCGCGCAAGCACTGGTGTTGCCGGGGCCGTCCGCGCAAGACGGGATGCTCGCGTTCATCGTGCCGCATCAGGCGCCTTCGGCGACTTTGCTCGATGCCGTTCGCGACGAACTGGCGCGGCGCCTGCCCAGTGTGATGCTGCCGCAGCACTTGCAGTTGATCGACAGCTTCCCGCGACTGGCCAACGGCAAGGTTGACCGCAAGGCCTTGCAACAACTCGCGTCCACCTCGGCTGACGATGAAGGCATGCAACCCCGCGATGCTCTTGAGCAATTGCTGGTGACGCGCATGGCGCAGTTGCTGGGGGTTGAGCGTCTGGGCATCGACCGGGACTTTTTCGCCGCTGGGGGCCATTCCTTGCTGGTGATCAAACTGGTGGCCGGCATTCGCAAGTTGTTGCAGTGCGAAATCCAGCCGGGCGTGGTGTTTGACCATCCGACCGTGGCGGGGCTGGCGGCGGCGTTGCGCTCCCGGGAAAGCAGTCCGGGTCAGTTGGAGAAAATCGCCCAGGCGCGGTTGCGTCTGGACAACATGAGCCCCGAAGAAAAAGCGTTGCTCACCGAAAAAGCCCGGCAACTGCAGAACGCCAAGACTGCACAAAACGGTTGAAGTAGCAGAAAAAAAGGCCGACGCCCAATGCGTCGGCCTTTTTTTTGAATTTTTGTGCAAATGATAAATAAACTCATTCCGGTTTTTGCGCGGTGCTGCGTCTTACTTACGTAAGCAGATAAATCGAGCCGGGCAGGGTAGCCACTGGGCTCAGGTTTTCCCAGCCGTACACATTTTTACCGCTGCCCGGACAAACGATCGTGCCCGGGGAGGGGCCGGTCATCGACTTGCGACACGTTGCCCGAGATGGCAGCCGATCCAGGTGGTTCACAGGTCCAGGCAGCGGCAGGGCACTCGATTGCCCATGGATCCTATCCATTTCAATTAAAAATAGAGAGCACGATGTCAGCAATTCATGAGTTGAAACCTCTGTTCAAGGCTTTGGTCATTGCCCGAACCCTGCGCTCGCGTCGCTCGTTGGCCGGTCTGGGCATGGCTTGCCTGCTGCCGCTCAGCGCGCAGGTCCACGCCGAAGACTTCACCCTCGACATTCCTGCCCAGCCTTTGCCCCAGGCGTTGCAGGCGTTTGGCACGCAGACCAATCAGCAGGTGATCTACAGCGCCGATGATATGACCGGCCTGCGCAGCACACGCGTCAGCGGCAAGTTGAGCAGCGAAGCGGCGATTGCCCAATTGCTCAAGGGCACGGGCGTGCACTACAGCTTTGAAGGCAACACGCTGATGCTGGTACGCGGCAGTTCGACCGAGGGTCTGGAACTGGGCGCCACCACCATCAACGCGCAACAGGTGGGCGCGACCACCGAAGGTTCGAATTCCTACACCTCGAATGCCGTGACCATCGGCAAGGGCACCCACACCCTCAAGGAAATCCCGCAGTCGGTCACGGTGATGACCCGCAAGCAAATGGATGATCAGGATATCGTCGATCTCAAGGACGCCGCCAACAAGACCACCGGACTGGTCGGTGCCCAAGGCGTCGGCAGAGGTTTGATCCTCTCTTCGCGCGGTTTCCAGATTGATGACTGGCAGTACGACGGTGTGCCGATCCCGCGCAACACTTACGCGCTGGGCAACTGGGCCACGCAGGACTTGATTTTCTTCGATCGCATGGAAGTGCTGCGTGGTGCGTCGGGCTTGCTGCAAGGCACCGGCAGCCCGGGTGGCGCGGTCAACCTGGTGCGCAAGCGCGGTCAGGCCACACCGACCGTGACCCTGACCGGCAAGGCCGGCTCCTGGGATCACTACGGTCTGCAACTGGACGCCGGTGGGCCGTTGAACCAGAACGGCACCATCCGTGGACGTTTCGTGGCCGACCAGGACGACACCCACACGTTCGTTGATTCCGAATGGTACAAGACCACCTCGCTGTACGGCGCGCTGGACTTCGATCTGAGCGAAGCCACCACCGTGGGCGTGGCGGTCAGCCAGTCCGACGGCGAATCGCGCTCGAATGTCCGCGGCTTCCCGCGTTACTCCGACAGTAAACCCATCGACCTGCCGCGCAGCACGTACACCGGGGCGAAGTGGAACCATTCGGATATCGACGTCACCACGCTCTACACCGATCTGGAACACCGTTTCAACGATGACTGGGCTTTCAAGATCGGCGCCGTGCGCATGACGGAAACCAACAAGGCGAAGAACCAGCGGGTGCAATCCACCGGCGATGGCATCAATCCCGATGGCAGCGGCGTGCAATACGCGGACTTCGTGACGGACATGGACTCCACCAAAGTTGCTCTGGACATGAACCTCACCGGCAAGTTCGAAGCCTTGTCCATGCCGCAGGAAATCATGGTGGGCGGCAACTATTCCAAATACACCTCGGACGACAAATACGCCCGAACCTTCAATGACAGCTCCGACAATATCTTCGACATTGATCACAACCGTCCGGATATCAGCTACGAAGGCTTGATCAATAGCCCCGGTGGTCGTGGGACTCCCAGCCAATACGACATCCGCCAGAAAGGCCTGTACGGCAGCTGGCGGGTCAAGCCTGTTGAAGACCTGACCCTGGTGCTCGGCTCGCGCGTCAGTTGGTACGACTACAATTACAAGTCTTCGACCCAGACCGCGAGCGGCATTACAGAAGATCCAAAAAGCACCGCCACTGAAACCGGAGAAGTCACGCCCTATGCCGGTATCGTCTATGACCTGAGCCGCGAATGGGCGGTCTACGCCAGTTACACCGACGTATATACACCGCAGACCGAACGCGATACCGCCGGCGCGGTACTCAAACCGATTATCGGCAGTAACTACGAGATTGGTCTCAAGGGCGAGTTGATGGATGGCCGGATCAATACCTCCGTGGCCCTGTTCCGTTACGACCAGGAAAACCGTGCCGTTCTCGATACGCAGGGTGCGCAAACCTGCGACGGTTGGTTCTGCTCGACGGCATCGGGCAAAGTGCGCAGCCAGGGTCTGGACGCCGAAATCAGCGGCGAAGTGATCGACAATCTGCAACTGTTTGCCGGCTACACCTACAACACCACCAAATACCTCGACGACCCTGACAACGAAGGCAAAATCTTCAGCTGGTGGACGCCTAAACACATGCTGCGTGTGTGGGGCAATTATCAGTTGAGCGGCGACTGGAGCCGTGTGAGTACAGGCCTGGGCTTTACCGCACAAACCCACACGATAGGTTTCGACCACTCCGTCAACGTTCCGGGTTACACCGTGTGGAATGCCCGCGTCGGTTACCAGCTCACCCCGGAAATCGAGCTGGCGATGAATGCCAACAACCTGTTTGACAAGACCTACTTCGCAGCGGCCTACAACCAGATCAACGGCAACAACAACTACGGTGATCCACGCAACGTGATGTTCAGCGTGAAATACACACCGGAGTTCTGAGTCCTTTGCACCAGCGTCAAAGTCCCGGCCCGCGCCCTTTTACCAGGGGCGCGGGCTAATCTTGTAGCAGCTGCCGAGCAGCGCGAGGCTGCGAAGCAGTCGTGAAATCAGGCACTGCAGTCTGTCAGATACACCGTACATTTAGGGTCTACGACTGCTGCGCAGCCGAACGCAGCCTCGCGCTGCTCGGCAGCTGCTACGGTATTACCTGAAGCACAAACAAAAACGCAGAAGCCATGGCTTCTGCGTTTTTGTTTGCCGTCGCTCGGTCAGCTACATGACTCGCCCTGGCAGCCGAGGAACACTTCGGTAAACGACTCCAGTAGCGACTCGCTGTAGATCATACTGCGGTGCGGCAGTGGTGAGTGGATCGAGGTGTGCAATTGGCCTGTCACGTTGTGGGCCCTGAGCAGTTGTTCCGAATACCGCACTTGCTCCAGGGTTTTATGCGACAGCGACCACCAGCAGCTGACCTGGACCTTGAGCAGCGGCAGCGAGAATTGTTCGAACGCCGCCACCAGACGTTCATGTATCGCATAGGCTTGCGCGTTCATGATCTCTTGCTTGATGCCTTCCAGGGTCGCGATCATTTCCTGTTCCCCGGTCGCTGTCTGTTCGCTGGCCCAGCGATAGAAGGCCTTGAGGTCGGCCGTCGGGTTCCGGGCGATGAAGCTCGCCGCCGCCGGTTCCAGATGCGCGAACATCAGGTTGAAGACTTCGAGTGCTGCCAGCAGTTCGTTTTCCGCGCTGAGGTGGTTCGGGTTGTCTTCTTCCTGAGGCTTGCGCGGCAGGTCGGCAGGCAGGTCACGTTCCGGCAGAGTGGTGTCAACGAGGCCGAGGAAGGTCACTTCCTTGCCCTGGCGCTCCAGGTGGGCGGCGACGTCCATGGCAATGGCGCCGCCCAATGACCAGCCCATCAATCGGTAGGGGCCGTGGGGCTGCTTCTCGACGATCTGTGCGCTGTAGTCGGCAATCATCTCGGCCCATGTCTGAGCGTTCGAGTCTTTGTCGGCAAAGCCCTTGTGCATCACGCCGAAGGTCCGGGCATGGGCGCTGAGTTTTTTCGCCAGCGGCTGATAACAAAACACGATACCGCCGCTGGGGTGCAGGCAGAACAGTGGTGGTACCGACGCTGTCGAGGCATTGAGTTCGACCACGCATTGCACATTCTGCTGATGCTCCCGTGCGATGAATCTGGCCAGTGCCTGGACATTGGGGTGAGCCAGCATGTGTTGCAGCGCCAGTTTGATGCCCAGGCGCGCGTTAAGGGTCGAGATGAATTGAATGGCCAGAATCGAGTGGCCACCGAGTTCGAAAAAGTTGTCGTCCAGGCTGACACGCTCGACCTGCAACGCTTCTTGCCAGAGTTCGGCGAGCGCCTTTTCCAGTGGCGTTTCGGGGGCAATGAAGTGGCGCTGCGTCTGGCTGAGGTCGGGCTGCGGCAGGGCCTTGCGGTCGAGCTTGCCGTTGGGGCTCAACGGCATGGCGGCCAGTACCAGCAGATGACTGGGCACCATGTAGTCGGGCAGATTGGCCTTGAGCTCAGCCTTGAGGGTTTCGCGCAGGTCGAGTTGCTGCTGCTCGCTCAGCGAGTCGCTTTGGGCCACGACATAGCCGACCAGTTGCAAACCCACCGCGCCTTCCCGGGCAACCACCAACGCCTCGCGGACCTGCGGCGATTGCAGTAGGCATGACTCGATTTCCCCGAGTTCGATGCGGAAGCCGCGAATCTTCACCTGGTGATCCAGCCGGCCTGCATACTCGATCACACCGTCGGCGCGATAGCGCGCCAGATCGCCGGTGCGGTAGAGACGACCGCCGCCCTGAACATCGAACGGGTCGGGGATGAAACGCTCGGCCGTAAGCTCAGGTCGCTTGAAGTAGCCGCGTGCGAGCAGGTCGCCGGCAATCATCAGTTCACCGACGACGCCCACCGGCACTGGCTGGCCGCCGGCATCGAGCAGGTAAATCGCCCGTCCGGCCAGAGGCTGGCCGATCGGCATGCTTTTGGGGAGGGCGATTTGCCCTGTCACGTAGTCGCTGCAATCCAGCACCGTGGCGCTGACCGTCGTTTCCGTCGGCCCGTAGGTGTTCAGCAGCTTCACGTGCCCGAGCCCGGCCTTGCCCCAGGCCGCCACGCCCTCCGGTGGCATCGCTTCGCCACCGACGATCACTTGCCGCAGTGCACCGTAGTCGCGCTGCCCGGCAGCGGCGAAGTCCTTGGCCAGCATGTTCCAGTAGGTGGTGGTCAGGTCGCTGACGCTGAACTGTTTGTCGAGCAGTTCGCGGTACCAGGTTTCACTGTCCCAGATATCCGGCCCGCGCAGCACCACCGAGGCGCCGCAGATCAACGCCGGGTAAAGCTGCTCGACAAAGGCATCGAAGTTGAACGTGGCGAACTGCAGGGACCGGTCCTGTGCGGTCAGGCCGAGAAACTCCAGCGCCACCTGGGCGTGACGGGTTAACGCCGCCTGGGTGATGCCGACCCCTTTGGGGCGACCGGTGGAACCGGACGTGAACATCACATAGGCGAGGTTTTGGCCGGTGGTGCGGCAGGGCGGGTCAAGTGCGGGCAGCGTCCCCCGGACATCGATGTCGTCGACGCAGCGTCGCTGGACGCCGGGCATCGAGGGCAGCCGATCCAGCAGCGAACGCTGGCTCAGCAACACGCTCAGGCCACTGTCTTCAATCATCCAGGCCAAGCGTTCCTGCGGATAATCGGGGTCCAGTGGCACATAAGCGCCGCCGGCCTTGAGCACCGCCAACAGGCTGATGATCATGTGCGCCGAACGCTCCACGGCAATGCCCACCAGCACTTCCGGTCCGACACCCTGTGCAATCAACGAGTGGGCCAGGCCATTGGCGGCGGCGTTGAGCTGGGCATAGCTGAGCTCAAGGTCGTTGAAGATCAGGGCTACCGAGTCGGGGGTTGCCAGCGCCTGGCGTTCGAACAACTGATGCACGCCGTCCTCAGGCATGGCTGACGCGGGCGGATTCCACTGCTGCAACTGAACCTGGCGTTCGTCGCTTGCCAGCAGCGGCAATTCGCCGAGCGCACGCAGCGGATCTTCCGTGAGTGCATGGAGCAGGTTCAGCCAGTGCCGGGCCAGGCGTTCGAGGGTCGCGAGGGCGTAGAGGTCCCGGCTGTATTCGAGACTCGCGTGGATGCCCTCGAGCGAATAGCCGACGTCCAGGGACAGATCGAATTTGGCCTGGCTGGGCCCCGCGCCGAGGAACTCCAGCGCCAGCCCGTCCAGGTCGATCCGGTCCGGTTGCCCGGCTTCGGTGCGCCAGTTGAACAGCACCTGGAACAGCGGATTGGCGTGTTCGCTGGCGTGCAATTGCAACGCGTCGAAACTCAATTCCAGCGGGTAATCGCCATGGTCCAGTGCCGCCAGCGATTCGCGCCGCAGCCGCTGGAGAAAGTCTGCGCAGGACAGCAGCGGATCAATGCGCGCCCGGTACACCTGGGAGCTGACGAAAAAGCCGACCAGATCTTGGGTTTCGCTGCGATTGCGGGTGGCGTTGGGTACGCCGACGGTAAAGTCGTGTTGGCCACTGTAGCGGCTCAATAACAATTGCCAGGCCCCGAGGGCCACGACGAAAGGCGTCAGTTTTTGCTGCTGGCAGAAGCGGTTCAGGGCTTGCGCGAGGGGGGCGGGCACACTGAAGTCATACTGCCCGGCAGGGTGGCTGTGCCGGGCATTTCGTGGGAAGTCCACCGGCAGATCGAGGGCCGGCAATGTTTGCCCCAGATACTCTTGCCAGTAGTCGGCGCTGCTGGCGCAGATTGCACTGTGCAGGTATTCGCCGCGCTGCCAGGCGGCATAGTCGGCGTACTGGATGGCCGGGCGGGGCAAGGGTGATGTATCGCTGCTGCCGGCCTGGGCAAAGGCCCGTGTCAGGTCTTGCATCAGAATGGCATTGGACCAGGCATCGGAAACGATGTGGTGCATGTTCATCAGCAACAGATGCTCGTCGGCCGAAATCTGCAACAGAGTCGCCCGCATCAGCGGCGCCTGACGCAGATCGAACGGCGTGCCGGCCTGGGCCTCGATACGTAGCGCGATCCGGTTGGCGCGGGCCTCGTCCGACAGGCCCGACAGGTCTTCATGGCCGAGCAGCAGTGTTGCCTGCGCATCGACCACCTGCATGGCGCAACCATCGATTTCGACGAAGGCACTGCGCAAAATATCGTGCCGCTCAAGCACCTTGTTCAGGGCTGTTTCCAGCCGCCGGGGTGCCAGGGGGCCGGTGATGCGCATGACACGGGGCAGGTTGTAGGCGGCGTTGTCCGGTGACAGTTGCTGGAGAAACCACAGCCGCTGCTGGGCGAAAGACAGCGGCGCCGGGCGCTGATTGGCGCGGGCGGTTATCCCCTGGGGTTGATCACCGGCATCGGCCAGCAACAGCGCCAGTACATCATCATCGATCAAATCGTTCATCGGGGCTCTCGTAGTCGGCGGTGGATCGTTCAGGCGGTCGCCAACGGTTTTTTTTGCGCGACGACTTTGCCGCCTTCCATTCGCACCAATTGGTCGGCGACATCGAAGTAACGGTCGTCGTGGGAAATGACGATGATGGTCTTGCCCAGGTATTTGAGTTCCGGCAACAGCTCGGTGTAGAAGATGCGCCGGAAGGCCGGGTCCTGGTCGGCCGCCCACTCGTCGAACACCAGCACCGGGCGTTCTTCCAGCCAGGCGTTCAACAGGGCCAGGCGTTTGCGCTGGCCGGTGGAGAGGTCGGTGGTGCTGAAGGCGCCATCGCGGATGCTGACCTTGTGCGAGATTTCCAGGCGTTCCAGGTAACGGTTGGCGTCTTCGGGAACGTTCTGCTCGCCTTGCACCAATTCGTCGAACAGGTAGTAGTCGGCGAAAATCGTGGTGAATAACTGGCGATAGTCGTCGCGGTCATGCGCCAGGACCGGCTTACCGTTAAGGATGATTTCCCCGCCCTGCGGCGCATACAGCCCCAGCAACAGTTTGATCAGCGTGGTCTTGCCGCCGCCATTCTCGCCGACGATAAACACGATCTCGCCCTGGGCGATGGACAGGTTGACTGGCCCGAGGGCGAAGGGCTTGCTGCCGTCCACCGCCGGGAAGGCGAAATGCACGTCGCGCATTTCAAGGTGTTCGACCACCGGTTTCGGCGCGTCTTTGTCACTGAGCAGCAGGTGCGGTTCCGGCGAGGAAAACTGCTCCGCCAGGTCGGCAATGCGCTTGAACGCAATGTTGGCGCGGCTGACCACCGGCAGGGTGGTGACCAGGTATTCCATCGGGCCTTTCATGTACAGCAGCACCAGCACGAACCCGCTGAGCACCGCTTTATCGGTGCCCAGCCACAGCGATTGCAGGGCCAGTGCCAGGCCGATCACCACGAAAAACAGCATCGAGCCAAGGGTCTTGGCCACCACGAAGGTGTTGACCGCGCGGATGTGCGTGTTGCAGATGAAATCAGCGGTGCCTTCGATGCGTTGGCTGAACATGCGTTGGCGGCGCGGACGATGGATGCGCAGTTCCTTGGCGCCGGCGGCAATCGCGCTGTAGTGCTTTTGCAGTTCGTCCTCGGCTTCGCGAGCCGCCTGGAAACCCTTGATGCCCTTGGCCCGGGCCACGTATTGCAGCGCGGTGCCGATCACCAGGGCCACCAGCAGCAAGGCAAACATCGGCAACGACAGGTAGGCCAGGTAGCTCAGGCAGCCGAGGGTGACGGTGAACGCAATGGCCAGCGGCGCGAAGGAAAAGGCGAAATCACTGACGGTGTCGACGTCATGGGTCAGCACCGGAATCAGTCGATAACTGCGAAAGCGCTCGATCTGTTCGATCGGTGCCAACAGGACTTTTTCCCCCAGGGATTTACGCAGCCCGGCAATGATGTGTTGCCCGACATGGTTGGTGCCGATGTCCGACAGGATCGACGTCAGCAACGCCACCGCGCACAGGCCGATAAACGTTGCCAACACCCGGGTCGACGGGGTGTCGGCGGCGTTCAGCGCGTCATTGATGGTCGCCAGTAACGCGGTGATGCTGAGGCCACCGAGCATGCCGAGCATGATCGACACCACAACGATGACCCGGAAAGGCCTGAGCAGGCCGAGGACTTCACTGAAGGCTCCGCGGGATTTTGAGGTCATGGAAGTTTCCGCTTCAAGTGCCGCTAAAGGGCAAAGGTTCAAGAGTTTGGCTGCTTGAAAGACGAAACCCGTGGGCGGCGATTTAGCCGCGCACGGGTTTGTTGCAGGTCATGCGACAGGAGGTGGGAGCCTCAAAGATCCCGCGCGACGCGAAAACCGAGCCAGTCGCCACGGGTGTCGGGGTAGGTGGCATTGCGGTTGCCCGAACGCGAGAACACCGGAGCTTCGCCCCAGTCATTGCCGCGAATGCGCCGGGCCGTGCATTCGCCGGTCAACCAGGCGCTGCCATCGCTCGGTGCGCCGACGTAGTTGTCGTTGTAGCAATCGGCGGTCCACTCATAGACGTTGCCGTGCATGTCGTACACGCCGAAGGCGTTGGCCGGGAAGCTGCCCGCCGGTGAGGTGAAGTTGTAGCCATCGGCGGCACCGTAGGTGTTGGCGTGTTTGGCGATGCTGTATTCCTTGCCTTCATCGAACGGGAAGGGGAACGGGCCGCTGCTGCCCGCGCGGGCGGCATACTCACGCAGCGATTCGCTGACCAGTCGATAGTGCTTGCCGGTCTTCTTCGAGAGCCAGGCCACATAGGCATTGACCTCGGGGAAGTTCATGCACACCGCCGGATGCCTGGCCGTGCGTTCATAGCGCGGCACGCCAGCCTTGCACTCGCGGCCCGGGCGGGTGTCACCGTCGGACATGACGTAACCGCTGTCGCGCAGGTACGCGTCCCACTCGCCGGCCAGCACCTGAAAGCGGCTGATGGCCAGCGGTTTGGCGAAGGTCACCGGGTGCAACGGACCTTCGTCGGGCTCGCGGCCCACCTCATTGTCCGGGGTGCCCATGGTGAAAGTCCCGGTGGGCAGCACGACCATCTCAGGGCAGTCCTTGCAGTCCTTGAACACTTTGCCGGGCTGGGCGGGGGCGGCGGCCTGAGCGGCGCCCGGCAGCAGGCCTGCAACCACGGCGGCGAAGGCCAGTGCGGGGAGCGTCTTCAGGGAAAAGCTACGCAGCTCACTGTTCATCATTGCTCTCGATAAAAAGTTAAAGGGAATCAGGGGGGCTGATGCCAGTCAGTCAAGTGAAGGCCAGACCTGTGGCGAGGGGGCTTGCCCCCGTTGGACTGCGAAGCAGTCCTGAAACCTGCAACCTCGTTCTGCCAGGCACACCGCATATGCCGGATTTGCGACTGCTTCGCAGCCGAACGGGGGCAAGCCCCCTCGCCACGGGTCTGCACTTGGCGCAGGCTTTTCTTAACTGACTGACATTAACCATGGGGCTGGCGATCAGAGCTGTTTGCCGAGCAACGCGATGAAGCGGTCGACTTCAGCTTCAGTGTTGAGCAGCCCCGGCGCGGCGCGGATCACCGGGCCCACGTCGCGCTCCACGGCATCGGCGATCACGCGGTTTTGCATCAACCAGGCGGCGATCTTGTCGCTGTCCTGGCCCTTGACCCGGAAGAAGCTGAAGCCGGACGACAGCTCGGGGCTCAGAGGCGTGACCAGTTCGATCTGCGGGTGCGCTTGCAGGCGTTTTTTCATATAGCTGTTCAGCGCATGGATACGCGCCTGAACATCGGCCTTGCCCCATTGCAAATGCAGCTTGAAGGCTTCGTTCAGTGCCCAGCGATGCTCGAACGAGTGGTAGCCGCCCGGTGTCATGGTGGTGGAGAACGCCGTGGCTTCGGAGAAGGTCGGGATGATCGGCGTGACGTATTTGACCTGTTCACTGCGGCTGCAAACGATGCCGGTGCCACGGGGGCCGAACAGCCATTTGTGGGTGCCGGCGATGAAGAAGTCGCAGTTCATGGCGGGAAAACTCAAGTCCTCGACACCAAAACCGTGCACGCCGTCGACCAGGTAAATAATACGGTCCTGGTCGGCGCGGCCGCGGTTGTGCTTGTCCACCAGCGCGCCGATGTCAGCGATCGGCAGTTTCACGCCACTGCCGGAGTGCACCCAGGTCATGCCGAGTACACGGGTTTGCGGTTTGATGTTCTGCTCGATCGAGGCAAGGATCTCCGCTTTGGAGACCGTCTGCGGATCCTTGAACAACCTGATCTTGCGCACCCGGGTGCCGTCCCGTTGGGTGCGCAGATCGAGAATGGTGTGGGTCGCGTAATGCTCGTGGGCCGTGGTGAGGATTTCCTGGTCGGGGCGTACATGAACGCCGCCGTAAATCATCGCCAGGCCTTCGGTGGTGCTGCCGGTCAAGGCGATCTGTCTGGCATTGGCTTGCAGGTAACGACCGGCCCAGACACGCACCTCTTCTTCACGCTGCTCGATCACGCCCAGGTCCCAGTCCATCGCCAGTCCGGGGTTTTTATCGAGGGCGGCACGGTGCATCTCGATCGCTTCACGCACAGGTTTTGGGTGCGACGTGATCAGGAAATTGGAGAAATGCAGGTAATCCGGATCCTGGTCGAACAGCTGCCGCAGCTGTGCCCATTTGTCCCCAGGCGGCGAGGGCACTGGCGTGGCGTTGGCGACGTTGTTCAGGCCGGCAGTCAACGGCAGGCCGGCGGCGAGGATCCCGGCCTGTTTCAGAAAGGTGCGACGATCGCTCATGGTGTGCTCGTGCCTTGTTGTGAAATCAGCGCTGGCTTGGCGGCTTTCTGCACCTGATCCCAGACCCGCAGGAAGTTGCCGCCCCAGAGCTTGGCGATATCTGCTTCGGAGTAGCCGCGCGAGATCAGTTCTGCCGTGACATTGCGAATGTCACCGACGTTTTCCCAGCCTTTGACGCCGCCCCCTTCGTTGAAGTCGGAGCTGATGCCGACATGGTCAATGCCGATTTTTCGCACCGTGTAATCGATGGCGTCGCCGAGGTCTTTGAGGTTGGCTTTGGGTTCTTCTTCGAGAGTCGCGTAGAGACGGCTGGCGTACTGGCCGAATTTTTTCTCCGGCCAGGCAGCGATGACCGGATCGCCCGGCATCAATGCCATGGCGAGGTTCGGCAGGGGCGGCAGGTCGAACTCTTTGCGCAGTTCGTTGAGCTTGTCCTGGGTGGTCTGGGTCAGCGGGCGCAGGTATTGGGAGAAACCGACCACCTGCACCACGCCGCCGCTGTTCTTGATCAGCTGCATTTCCTTGTCGCTGAGATTGCGCGGGATATCGACCATCGCTCGCGGCGCCGAGTGCGAGGCGACCATCGGTGTGCGGCTCAATTGCGCGACTTGCTCCAGGGCCTTGGTCGACATTTGCGACACATCGATGATCACACCCAGGTCATTCAAGCGATGCACCGCTTGCTTGCCCAGGTCCGAGAGGCCGTCTAGGGCATCCGGCGAATCGTTGAAAAACGGCAAGGGGCGCGAAGAGTCGGCCCAGTCGTTATTGCCGATGTAGCTGAAGCCGAACATGCGCATGCCGCGTGCTGTCCACAGGTCCAGCAGCTTCAGGTCGTGGCCCAGCGGGTAGGCGTTGAGCATGCTGATGAAAATCGCGAACTTGCCTTCGCCGTGCAAACGACGGAAGTCGTCGGGGGTGTAGGCAATGGCGACCTGATTGGGAAAGTCGCGGACCATCCCGGAAATAATCTTGTAGCGAATCTCCTGCTGGTTGCGTGCCTCTTCGACAAAACCGGCGGTGGGCTTGTGCGGCGCGTTGGCGCCATTCCACAGTTCCGGCCAGCCGAAAATCGTCAGGGCCGCGCCGGACAGGCGTCCACGGTTGGCCTTGACCAGGTCGAACTGGCCCTCGCCATCCTTGTCGGCTTCGTTGCCCTGGGTGCCGAAGTTCTGCATCAGGCTGATGTGGCTGTCGAAGGAGAGCATGCGCTCGTGCAACTCGTCGGCCTGTTGCATGACCTTGATCGGGTAACCGGGGTTGTCCTTGAACCCGTAATACCAGACTGCGAAGCCAGCGCCGGCGCTGATCGCCAGGGCCAGCGGCAGGCCGATGTAAAGAGCCTTTTTCGAACGTGGTTTTGTCATTGCCATCTCTGTCAGGTTCGCCGCCCCGGTGCAGGCGCAGGGGCCTTTGCTATCTGGGAGGAACGAGTGGCTGGCAGAAAAAATTAGGAGACAGCGAGATACCCTGTGGCGAGGGAGCTTGCCCCCGTCCGGCTGCGAAGCAGTCGTAAATCCGGTGCATGCGGTTTGCCTGGCGGAACGAGGTTGCAGGTTTCAGGACTGCTTCGCAGTCCAACGGGGGCAAGCCCCCTCACCACAGGGATTGTGTTTGGCACGCTTAAATTTCCCCCCACAACAAACGTTCTAGCTTGGATAAAGCCTGCTTCATGGCTGACACAGGTAGGGCAATGACGATTTCTCGACGATGGTTCATGGCAGGCCTGGCGCTGACTGGCGCTGCCGTGCCTGCGGCTTATTATGGGCATCGCGAATGGACGAAGCCGGACCCGACGATCACCCCCGGCGAAGCGACGGTCGAACTCGCGGACACCGCGGGTCAGCAGTTGGCCAACTCGCTGCGAGGCATCTGGGATATCCGCTTCGAAGGTTCGCAAGCGGGCCTCGACGGTTTACCGCAGCACGGGCTGGAGCTGTTTCTCGACATCGCCCAGCGCGGCCGCGGCCTGCGTGGCTGCCTCGATACCGCGCAGCAGTTACGCGGCGAAGCCGAGCCGCGTTACCGGGTGATCGGCGACCTGGTGTCGCCTGACGCCAGCCAACTGTACTGGCGCCTGATCGATCGGCAATCGGCCAACGGCGCACCGACTTATGAGCTGGCGGTCACGCTCGATGAGGTCTGGGCCGATTTCGGCAATGCCGGCAGTGGCACGCTCAGCGGGCGGATTCTGCGTCTGGATCGCCCGCTTGGTTTGCCGGAACTGGACAATCGCTTTGTCGCGCGCAAACGGCTGTTTCCCGAAGCCCGTGAGCGTGTCGGTCTGAATCCGCCGTTGCTGGCGTGGCTGATATCCGCCGAACACCGCTTGTTCCACCAGCTCTGGCACGCCTCGCGGGACAAATGGCACAAACTCTCCAAGGACCAACAGGGTGCCTTGCGCGGCATCGGCTGGCAGCCGGGCCCGCGAGGCAATGAGCGCGATGCCCGGGGGCCGCGCAAAGACCGTAATGGCTCGGGGATCGACTTTTTCTTCATGCACCGGCACATGCTCGGCACGGCGCGTTCGATGCAGGACCTGCCGTCCTGGTCGAGCTTCCCGATGCCGCAGCCGGAGCTTGAACGCGACCGTCAGGGCTTCGCCCGCTATTTCGACAATCACGATGGCACGGCGCTGCCGCCCACCTGGCTGGCCGCCGAAGACACCGAGTACACCCAGTGGGTCAGCGACATCAAGACCGCCGAAACCTTCCACAGCAATTTTCAGGTGTGGGAATCCCGCTACCGCGACCCGCGTTATCTGTCGAAGCTGACCCTGGGGCAGTTCGGTTCGGAGGTCGAGCTGGGGCTGCACGACTGGCTGCACATGCGCTGGGCCTCGGTGCCACGCGATCCTTCCAACGGTCAGCCGGTGCCTTTCGCCAGGGATCCGGCGGACTTTGCCGCACGCTGGTATGCGCCGGAAAACGACTTCCTCGGTGACCCGTTTTCATCCCACGTGAACCCGGTGTTCTGGCATTTCCATGGCTGGATCGATGATCGGCTGGAAGACTGGTTCCGCGCCCACGAGCGTTTCCATCCGGGGGAACTCAGTCGGCTTGAGGTCAATGGCGTGCCCTGGTTCGCTCCGGGGCGCTGGGTTGAAGTCGATGATCCGTGGCTCGGCCCGAGCACCCACGGTTGCAGCACCACGCCGGGATTGCAGGTCGGCAAGT
Organism: Pseudomonas sp. KD5; assembly: GCF_012932895.1. Classification (NCBI taxonomy): domain Bacteria; kingdom Pseudomonadati; phylum Pseudomonadota; class Gammaproteobacteria; order Pseudomonadales; family Pseudomonadaceae; genus Pseudomonas; species Pseudomonas sp. KD5. The sequence continues at coordinate 373,943 of NZ_JDWJ01000001.1, forward strand.
CGGTGGAAATGGACCCGGAAACCATGAAGCTGGCGCTGCGCATTACCTTCGGTACGGATGAAAAGAAACTCGCGGATTTGTTCCGGCGAGTGCCGCAACGGCCGTGGTATGCGCGGAATCTGAAGGTCAAGCCGCTGAGTTCGTAAGCCAGGCACTTGTGGCAAGGGAGCAAGCTCCCTCGCCACACAGTTTTTGGTGACGGATAACCTCGATCAAAGCACCTGCCACCCCCCACCCAACGCCTTGTACAACGCAATGCTCGCCTGCAACCGCGACAACCGCAGTTGCACATTCGAGTCCTGCGCCGCATACAGCGTGCGCTGCGTTTCCAGCACCGTCAGCCAATCCTCGGCGCCAGCCTGATAGCGGCTTTGCGCAATGTTGAACGCGGCCTGGGCCTGGTTCAGTTCTTCGCGTTGCCACTGCCGCTGTTCATCCAGGCCGCGAATGCTGTTGAGGGCTTTTTCGACGTCGGCAAACGCATTGATGATCGCGCCTCGGTAGGCTTCCAGCAGTTCTTGTTGGCGGGCCGTGGCCTTGTCGCGCTCGGCACCGAGGCGGCCGTTGTTGAAGATCGGTGCGACCAGCCCGGCGGTGAGGTTGTAGAACGGGCTGCGCAGAATGTCGCTGGCCGTGTTGGCGCCCGAGCCGATGTCGGCGCTGAGGGTCACGGCGGGCAACATGGCTGCGCGCGCGACCGTGACGTTGGCCTGGGCGGCGGCCAGTTGCGCTTCGGCGCGGGCGATGTCCGGGCGGCGGCTGAGCAGTTCGCTGGGCACCCCGGAGTCGATTGAAGGCCATTGCAGTTGCTCGAAGGATTCGTGGCTGGGCGGAAGTTGCTGAACCGGTCGGCCCAGCAGGGCGGCGAGGCTGATCCGGGCGTCCTCGGCTTGCTGGCGAATCAGCGGCAATTGCCGTTGTTGCGCCGCCACCAGGCTTTTTTGTTGGGCCAGTTCCAGCGCGGTGGCCGAGCCTGAGTCGAAACGGGTCTGCACCAGTTTCAAAACGTTCTGTGCATTGGCCAGGTTCAGCTCGGCAATGCGACTTTGTTCATCCAGCGACAAGGCTTGCGCGTAGCTGTTGGCCACGCCGCTGAGCAAGGTCAATTCAACCGTGGCCTGATCGAACTCGCTGGCGCGCAGCCCGAATTGCGCACTGTCCCGGGACGCGCGTTTGCCGCCCCAGAAGTCGATCTCGTAACTGGCGCTGAGGTTGGCGTCAAAGTAGTCCACGGCCTTGTTGCTGCTGTCGGCATCGAGTTGACTATAGCCGTTGCCGCGCAGCAATTTCTGGCGGTTGGCGTTCATGCCGGCCTTGATCTCCGGCAGCTGCGAGCCGCCGGCAATCACTGTGTCGGCCCGGGCCTGATGCACCCGAGCGATGGCGGCGGCCAGGTCATAACTGCCGACGCGGGCCTGTTCGATCAAGCGATCAAGCTGCGGGCTGCCGAACTGCGTCCACCATTGCCGGTTTGTCCGGGAAGCATTTTCATCGTGTGGCGATTGCCAGGCCGGCGGTGGTTGAATGCCGCTGTCCGGGCGCGCAGCCGGGTGGCTGCACGCGCCGAGTATCAGGCAAAGGGTCAACAGGCTCAGTTGCGGTTTCATAGATCGATCATTCACTGGTAAGGGCCGTGACCGGGTCGAGTCGGGCAGCTTTGCGGGCCGGCATGAAGCCGAAGACAACGCCGGTGATCAGTGCGCAGGCGAAGGCGCCGATGACCGCCGCCAGGGAAAAGGCCACCGCGACTTTGCTGAGCACCAATGCGCCGCCGACGATCAGCGCCAGGGCGATGCCGGTGATCCCGCCGACCACCGAGAGCATCAGCGCTTCGGTGAGGAACTGGCGCAAAATGTCGCGCTGACGGGCGCCGGTGGCCATGCGGATTCCGATCTCGCGGGTCCGTTCGCGCACGGTCATGAGCATGATGTTCATCACGCCGATGCCGCCCACCAGCAGCGAGATCGCCGCAATCGAACCGAGCATCAGCGACAGCGTATTTTGCGTGCGCGCCTCGGCCTGAATCATCGCGGCATTGTTGGTCAGTTCGAAATCGTGTTTGCCGTCGTGCAGGCGCAGCATCAACTGCTCGATGGCCTTTTCGGTCTCTTTGACCTTGCGCGCATCGGCCGCGGCAATGGCCACGTATTCGGGGTTGTGGGTACCGAACAATCGGACACTGGCGGCCGAGTAGGGCACGGCAATCCGGTTGTCGCTGTCGGAGTCGCCGGAGCTGGCGCCTTTTTCTGCGAGCACACCGACGACCTGAAAGGGCACGTTTTCGATCAAGATATATTGGCCGATGGGGTTGGCGACATCCTTGAGCAACTTGCTGCGCACCTTGTGGCCGATCACCGCGACCGCTGCGGCGTTGCGCTCATCGGCCTCGGTGAAGTAACTGCCCTCGACCACCGGCCAGTTGAAGATCGCCGGAAAGTTGGTGTCATTGCCGCCGACGTAGCTCAGGTGGTCGAGGTTACCGAAGCGCACCCCGGCTTCGGCGCCGTTGACCGGCATGATCCGCATGACCTGCGGCAGGCTGGCCAGCGCCGCGACGTCATCCAGGGTCACGATGCCGGGCGGCGTGCGCGGGTTGGGAGCGGAGCCGCTGAGGTAAATGATGTTCGAGCCGAACGCGCCCATTTGCGCCATGACCTGACGCTTGCTGCCTTCGCCGACCGCCAGCATCACCACCACCGAGGCGACGCCGATGATGATCCCCAACAGCGTCAGGGCGGTGCGGAAGCGGTTGATCCACATCACCCGCCAGGCCGCGTGTACCGCATCCACCAATTCGCCTTTCCAGGCTCCGGTGGCCTCGCTGCCTTCGCTCAGCCGCTTGCGCAAATCCACCGCTTGCAACGCACCGGGATTGGCCGAGGCCTGCACGGCGGGGTTGTCGCGGGCGCTGTCGCTGATGATCAGGCCATCACGGATTTCGATCACGCGTTTGGCCCGCGCCGCCACGTCGCGGTCGTGGGTGATGAGGATCACCACATGGCCCTGGCTCGCCAGTTCGTCGAGCAGTGTCATGACCTCGGCGCCGCTGTGGCTGTCGAGGGCGCCGGTGGGTTCGTCGGCGAGGATGATGTGGCCGCCATTCATTAATGCGCGGGCGATGGACACCCGTTGCTGCTGGCCGCCGGAGAGCTGGTGCGGACGGTTGCCGGTGCGCTCGGCCAAGCCCAGACGGTCGAGCAGGGCGGCGGCGCGGGCGTGGCGTTCGGCCGCTGGGGTGCCGGCGTAGATCGCCGGCATCTCGACGTTTTCCTGGGCCGAACCGGACGGAATCAGGTGGTAACCCTGAAACACGAAACCGAAGGCCTCGCGACGTAGCCAGGCCAGTTCATCGCTGTCGAGTGCCGCGACATTTTCGCCGGCGAACAGATACTCGCCGGACGTTGGTCGGTCGAGGCAGCCGAGGATGTTCATCAGCGTCGATTTGCCGGACCCGGAAGCGCCGACGATCGCTACGAACTCCCCGGCGTGGATCGACAGGTCGATGCCGCGCAACACATGAACTTCAGGCGCGTCGCCGCCACCGTAGGATTTACGAATGTCCTGCAGGTCGATCAGAGGCGTTTGCATTCAACCTCCGCTGCCGTCGGCGGGGCCGATCAACAGGTGATCGCCTTCGGCCAGTCCGTCAAGGATCTGCACCTTCAAACGATCGCTGATGCCGGTGCGCACAGACCGTTGTTCGATCTCACCGTTTTGAGCGACCACCCGAGCCGTTTGACTGTCGGTCTGCGGGCCGCCCTGCAAGGCGGCGACCGGAGCGGTAAGGACGTTTTTTGCCTGATTGGAAACGAAGAACACTTGGGCGGTCATTTCCGCCATCAGCGCGTTGTCGGCGTTGTCGACGTCCAGCAGCACCGTGTACAGCACCACGCGGGCCGTCCCGCTTTTACTGGAACTGGCCGGACTGCCGCCGCCCTGGCTGGTCTGATCCAGCGGTTTGGGCGGTATCGGCAAAATCTGCCGCACCGTGCTGCTCCAGCGCCGGTTACCGCCGCTGAGCGTGGTGAACCAGGCGCTCATGCCGGGTTTGACGTGGCCGATGTCAGCCTCCGAGACCTCGGCCCAGACCGTCATCGGCGACAGTTTGGCGATGCGCAGGATCAGCGGCGTTTGTTGCTGGGCGTTGAGGGTCTGGCCTTCGCGAGCATCGAGGGCCACGACCGTTCCGCTCATCGGCGCGTAAATGCGCGTATAGCCGAGTTCGGCCTGATCGCTGCGCAGGTTGGCCTGGGCCTGGCGGATCTGCGCCTCGAACATGTCGATGCGCGCCTGGGTGGTGCGCAGTTCGGCTTGGGCCGTTTGCACGTCTTCGTCCCGTGTTGCGCCGCCGGCGGCGAGGTGCTGTTGACGCTGATATTTCTGCCGGGCCAGGTCGTGTTGTGCCCGTTGCTCCTGCAGCTGCGCCTTGAGGTTGTCGATGGAAAAACGCCCGGCGTCGAGTTTGGCCTGTTGGGTGGAGGGATCGATTTCCACCAGCAACTGGCCTTCCTTGACCACGTCACCGACCTCCACATGGATCTTGTGGATCTGCCCGGAGGCCTGGGCGCCGACATCGACATACCGCCTCGGTTGCAGGGTTCCCAATGCCGTGACGCTGCTTTCAATGTCGCCGCGCGCGACCTGGACCGTGGCGAAGCGGTCACGACCCGCTGGCAAAACCTGCCAGGCCGCGATGGCGATAACGGGGATCAGACAAAGGGCAACAAGCAGGGCGCGTCGGGTGTGACGGGGACGTTTCATGCAGGGTTCCGGCCAATAGGATTCGGCCCGTCATTCAACTTGCGCGCAAAACCTGGCGGCAGCTGAACGCTGTCGGAGGACCGACAGCCACGGGGAGCTGTCCTGTAAACGAGGGAAGGGGCGGGGAATTTAAGCGTTGAGGCTTTGAGTGACAGACAGGTATAGAACAGCACTATTTAGCAGGCAAATGGAAACAGCACTTTAAATCTATATGAGAATTACTATAAATTACGCACTCGAAGTCGCCATCATCGTGCCATTGCCTATTTGGGCGGTGGCGGATCTGGTTCAAGGATAGAAACCGCACCCCGTGCGGCCGGGAGTCATGTTGGAAAACTACTATCGCGAGCTGGTGTGTTTCCTGAACGCCAAGCTAGGCAACCGCCAGGTGGCCGAAGATGTGGTGCATGACGCGTATCTGCGGGTACTGGAGCGTTCCAGCGACACGCCGATCGAACAACCCCGGGCGTTCCTTTATCGCACCGCGCTCAACCTGGTGATCGACGACCACCGACGCAATGCCCTGCGTCAGGTCGAGTCGCTGGACGTGCTCGACAGCGAAGAACGCTACTTCATCCCTTCGCCCCACAACAGCCTCGATCACGGTCAGCGCCTGGACATGCTCCAGCGCGCACTGGCGGAATTGCCACGGCTGTGTCGCGAGAGCTTCCTGCTGCGCAAGATCGAAGGCCTGTCACACCCGCAAATCGCCGAGCACCTGGGTATTTCCAAAGCGCTGGTGGAAAAGCACATCGTCAATGCCATGAAGCATTGCCGGGTGCGCATGCGTCAGTGGGACGTCGCTTAAATCAGTCCTCGTTAAATTTTTTTTCATTGTCCTCGTTCCTATTCAACAGACGATCTGCCGCCGCCAAAGGCCGGTCAGGTCACCCAGGCTTTATCCCCGCAGCTGCGGGGTTTATCCAGAGGACACTGGAAATGACACAGGCAATTGCATCGCCCATCGTTCACGACCTGATCGGCGTTGGTTTCGGCCCTTCGAATCTGGCCCTGGCCATCGCCCTGCAAGAGCGCGGGCCGAGCCAGGGCGAGCTGGATGTGCTGTTTCTCGACAAGCAGGCGGACTACCGCTGGCACGGCAACACCCTGGTCACCCAGAGCGAACTGCAGATATCGTTTCTCAAGGACCTGGTGACGCTGCGCAACCCGACCAGCCCGTATTCCTTCGTCAACTACCTCAAGCACCACGGTCGTCTGGTGGACTTCATCAACCTCGGCACCTTCTATCCGTGCCGCATGGAGTACAACGACTACCTGCGCTGGGTCGCCGGGCAATTTACCGGGCAGAGCCGCTACGGCGAGGAAGTGCTGACCATCGAGCCGGTGCTGCATAACCAGCAGGTCGAGGCGCTGCGGGTGATCTCGCGTGATACTCAGGGTTTGCAGCATGTGCGCACCACCCGTTCGGTGGTGGTCAGCGCCGGCGGTACACCGCGCATTCCCGAAGCGTTCAAGGCATTGAAGGATGACGGTCGGGTGTTCCACCATTCCCAGTATCTGGAGCGCATGGCTACACAACCGTGTGTGAACAACCAACCGATGAGCATCGCAATCATCGGCGGCGGGCAGAGCGCGGCGGAGGCCTTCATCGACCTCAACGACAGCTTCCCGTCGGTGCAGGTGGACATGATCCTGCGCGGTTCGGCCCTCAAACCGGCCGATGACAGCCCCTTCGTCAACGAAGTGTTCTCGCCGGAATTCACCGACCTGGTGTTCCAGCAGGCCAGCAGCGAACGCGAGCGTCTGGTCAATGAGTACCACAACACCAACTATTCGGTGGTGGACATCGACCTGATCGAGCGCATCTACGGAATCTTCTACCGGCAGAAAGTCTCGGGCATTGCGCGGCATGCGTTCCGTACCCTGACCACCGTCGAAAAAGCCATCGCCACCGAACGCGGTATTGAACTGACTGTGCGCAATAATGCCACCGGAGAAGTCTCGGTTCGTCGTTACGACGCGGTGGTGCTGGCCACGGGTTACGAGCGTCAGATGCACCGCAAACTGTTGGCGCCGCTGGAGCAATACCTCGGCGATTTTGAGGTCGATCGCAACTACAGGCTGATCACCGACGAGCGCTGCAAGGCCGGGATCTACATGCAGGGCTTCTGCCAGGCCAGCCACGGTTTGAGCGACACCTTGCTGTCGATCCTGCCGATCCGCGCCGATGAAATCGCCGGCTCGTTGTATGACCATGGCAAATCCCGCGGGCATGGCCGCTCGGTGAGGGACTTGTTGTTGGCCACTGCCAGCTGAGATTTTGTGGCGAGGGGGCTTGCCCCCGTTCGGCTGCGAAGCAGCCGTAAATCCAACATCGCGGTCTGTCTGACAAATTGCGATTGCAGGTTTGGGGGCGCTTCGCACCCCAACGGGGCGGTGCGGCGTTCCGACAAGCCCCCTCGCCACAGGTTTGCGATCAACCTGAACCCTTCCTGAAGAACCCCGCGATTCCCCCCGCAACACCCCTGCGCAGCGTTTACTCTCTAGATATCGCGGCGTAAGCTTCGCGCGTTTTCATTAATTAGCGGAGACCCACAGTGGGTACTTGTTCGAGTGACAGTTGTCGGCCGGTCTCGGTAACCGGCATTTTCCCGGCAAGATAACGCGCAGCCTTTTTGTGCCGTTGTCTCGCCGTAAAGCGAGCAGCGGCATCCCGATCGTGGCCGATTTTGGCCCGACTCCCGACGTCCTCTCATCGACGCTGAACAGCGTGTGATGTTCGACCCCGTGTCGTCATCGCAGCGCCTCGACACGCCTGCTCGACGGTTTCCCGGCTGACCCTGGGGGGCACTGCCATGAACCTGACCTGGCTGAAAGAATTCTTCGCCGGATTCCTGCGTAACCGTCACATCGCCCGGCACTTCCGTCGACTGGCGCTGCTGGAAAGCTTCACCGACACCACGGTCAGCCGTGAGGTCCCGCCGACGCTCGCGCAAACCCTGGTCGCCGCCGCCAACAGCGACACCGGCCAATTGCTGGATAACCTCGGCAGCCACCCTGACGGCCTGACTGAACCCGAGGCCGATGCGCTGCGCGAACAATACGGCCTCAATGAAGTCGAGCACGAGCAACCGCTGCCGTGGTGGACCCACCTGTGGCACTGCTACAAAAACCCGTTCAACCTGCTGCTGACCTTGCTGGCGGTGATCTCCTGGCTGACCGAAGACATGAAAGCCGCCATCGTGATTTTCTCGATGGTGGTGCTCTCGACCTTGCTGCGTTTCTGGCAGGAAACCAAATCCAACCAGGCCGCCGACGCGCTCAAGGCGATGGTCAGCAACACCGCCACTGTGATGCGTCGGGAGGTGGCGAACAACGGTGCGCAACGCCTTGAATTGCCGATCAAGCAACTGGTGCCGGGCGACCTGATCGTACTGTCGGCCGGTGACATGATTCCCGCCGATTGCCGAGTGCTCAACGCCAAGGACCTGTTCGTCAGCCAGGCCGCGATGACCGGTGAATCGATGCCGGTGGAAAAATTCCCTCGTCAGCAGGACAACCACACCCACAACCCGCTGGACCTCGACAACATCCTGTTCATGGGCACCAACGTGGTGTCCGGCACGGCCATGGCGCTGATTCTCACCACTGGCAACAACACCTATTTCGGCGCGCTGGCGCAGCGGGTCGGTGCCACCGATCGTGCGCCGACTTCGTTTCAGACCGGGGTCAACAAAGTCAGCTGGTTGCTGATCCGCTTCATGTTCGTCATGGCGCCGCTGGTGTTGTTCATCAACGGTTTCACCAAGGGTGACTGGACCGAGGCGTTGCTGTTCGCGCTGTCGATCGCCGTGGGCCTGACCCCGGAAATGTTGCCGATGATTGTCACCTCGACCCTGGCAAAAGGCGCGGTGTTCCTGTCGCGCAAAAAAGTCATCGTCAAACGCCTCGACGCGATCCAGAACTTCGGCGCCATGGACGTGCTCTGCACCGACAAGACCGGCACCCTGACCCAGGACAAAATCTTCCTCGCGCGCAACGTCGATGTCTGGGGTAACGATTCCGATGACGTGCTGGAAATGGCCTACCTCAACAGCTACTACCAGACCGGCTTGAAAAACCTGCTGGACGTGGCCGTGCTGGAGCACGTGGAAATCCATCGTGAACTGAAAGTCGGCACGGCGTTTCGCAAGGTCGACGAGATTCCGTTCGACTTCACCCGGCGGCGCATGTCGGTGGTGGTGGCCGAGCGTGATCAGCCGCACTTGCTGATCTGCAAAGGTGCGGTGGAAGAAGTGCTGGCGGTGTGCACCCGGGTGCGCCATGGCGATGCCGACGAGGCGCTGAGCGATGAATTGCTGGCGCGCATTCGCCAGGTCACCGCCACCTTCAATGCCGAAGGCCTGCGGGTAGTGGCGGTGGCGGCGCGGCCGATGATCGAGGGCCGCGACACTTACAGCCTGGCCGATGAACAGGCGCTGACGCTGATCGGTTACGTGGCTTTCCTCGATCCACCGAAAGAAAGCACCGCGCCGGCGCTCAAGGCCCTGGCCGCACACGGTGTGGCGGTGAAAGTGCTGACTGGCGACAACGAACTGGTGACTGCGAAAATCTGCCGTGAAGTCGGACTGGAGCAGCAAGGCCTGCTGCTGGGCAACGACATCGAACACATGAGCGACGCCGAGCTGGCGGTGGCGGTGGAGACCACCAACGTTTTCGCCAAACTCACGCCGTCGCACAAGGAACGCATCGTCCGCCTGCTCAAGGGCAACGGTCACGTGGTCGGTTTCATGGGCGATGGCATCAACGATGCGCCAGCCCTGCGCACTGCCGACATCGGCATTTCGGTGGACAGCGCGGTGGACATCGCCAAGGAAGCGGCGGACATCATTCTTCTGGAAAAAAGCCTGATGGTGCTGGAGGAGGGCGTGCTGGAAGGGCGGCGGACCTTCGCCAACATGCTCAAGTACATCAAAATGACCGCCAGCTCGAACTTCGGCAACGTGTTCTCGGTGTTGGTGGCCAGTGCGTTCATTCCGTTCCTGCCCATGCTGCCGATGCACCTGCTGGTGCAGAACCTGCTCTATGACATTTCGCAGATCGCCATCCCGTTCGATAACGTCGATGAAGACATGCTGAAACAGCCCCAACGCTGGCAGCCAGCGGACGTCGGACGCTTCATGCTGTTTTTCGGCCCGATCAGTTCGATCTTCGACATCAGCACTTTTGCCTTGATGTGGTATGTGTTCGATGCCAACACCCCGGACCACCAGACCCTGTTCCAGTCTGGCTGGTTCGTGGTCGGGCTGCTGACCCAGACGCTGATCGTGCACATGATCCGCACGCCGAAGCTCCCGTTCCTGCAAAGCCGCGCCGCCATGCCACTGCTGGTGATGACCGGCATCATCATGGCCGTGGGAATTTTCCTGCCGATGGGGCCGCTGGCGCATTACTTCAAACTGCAGGCGCTGCCGTCGCTGTATTTCGTGTTCCTGCCGGTGATTCTGCTGGCGTACATGGCACTGACCCAGGCGGTGAAAGGTTTCTATATTCGGCGGTTTGGCTGGCAGTAATGCTGCCAGATGCAGGAGCTGGCGAAGGCTGCGATCTTTTGATCTTTAAGCACGTATCTTTAGGAAAAATCCTACAGAAAGCACGACAGGTCTTCCGTAGCCTTGCTCCCCCACGAATCTGTCACCTTCAAGGGACCTGTTTTGCCAAATAAAGCCTTGCGCATCCTGATCGCCGACGAGCAGCATTTTCACCGGCTGAAAACCGAGCGGTTGTTCAACCAGCTCGGTTATTACCGAGTGGCACCGGTGCAAAGCCTTGCCGAGATGCTGAACCTGGTCGAGTACGGTTGCGAGCCGTTTGATCTGGTGGTCATCAATGCCTCATTGGCGGATGGGGCGTTGGACCTGCCTGGGTTCTTCCTCGATAACGGCCAGGTTCATCATGCCTTGATCTACGACGGCCACGCGCAGCTGCCGGATCTTGCGTCCGTTCAACGGCTGATGGCGCTGATCGATCTGCATGGGTGTGAAGCTGAACAATCCCTGGATCACCAGCCATTCGTTGATGCTGGGCTACCGCTCGTCGAAACTATCATTTCTGACAGGTAGTTTCTTCCTTCTACCTATGCAAAAGTTTTCGCACAGCCGCTGCGTCTGCTCCGGGGTTTTCCGGGGACAAACGTTGAGTTTGTGCATAAGGAATTACCATGAAAAAAGTGCTGATTGTGGACGATCATCCGGTGATACGCGCCGCAGTCAGACTTGTACTTGAGGGGGAAGGTTTCAAACTCATCTTTGAGGCGTCCAGTGTTCGCGAGGCATTGTCGATACTTCGTGAGCATGAAATCGATCTGATGGTACTGGATCTGAGTCTGTCCGATGGCGATGGCTTGACCCTGATGGAGCGAATCGCAGCCAGTGATCGGTCATGTCGGGTAGTGGTTTTCACCGCCTCGGATCCATCGTTATTTCAACAGCGTTGCATGCACGCCGGGGCCATGGCGTATGTCGCCAAGACCACCGACTTGAGTCAACTGCAAAAAGCCGTGCATGCGGTCAAGGCCGGTTACACCTTTTTCAAGCAGCTGTCTTCGGGTCCGCAGGACCTTGGGCAACGCAGCGAAAAACAGAGGATCGACGAGCTCTCCACCCGCGAACTGGCGGTCCTGCGGTATTTGGCCCAAGGCATGACCAACAAGGCAATCGCCGAGCGTATGAATTTGAGTGTAAAGACCACCAGCACCTACACCAGCCGCCTGGTCGAAAAACTCGGAGTGAAGTCGAAGGTGTTCCTGCCGGAATTCGTCACGCGCAATGGTCTGTTCTGAGTGAACCCGACCGTGCGCACTTTACTGTTAGCGTGTGCACTGTGCCTTGTACAACACATTCAAACAGCGCTGGCCGACGAACCGCAGCCGTTGCATTTGCTGGGGCGCTCCACGGTGCAGGGCTATCAGGTAAAACTGGACGGAACGGACTGGCAATGGCTACGCGATAAACGGACCCTGCGCCTGGGGGTGACGGGCCCCGACTACCCGCCATTCGAGGTGACACGTCACAGCGATGAGTTGGAGGGCATCACGGCCGATTACGCCGAACTGTTGGGGCAACTGCTGCACGTCAGGATCGAGGTGCTGCGGTATGCCACCCGTGAAGCCGCCATGGATGCCCTCAAGCACCATGAACTGGATCTGCTCGGGACATCGAACAACTTCGAGGCGGCCGATCCGTCGCTGACCAGATCCCGGGCCTATGCCGAAGATCAGCCGATGCTGGCCACTCGGCTGGACGAGCGGATGCCTGTCGATCTTGCCGGCAAATGTATTGCCATGGTTGAAGACTATTTGCAGGCGCAGGCTGTTGAAGATTTTTATCCCGACGCACGTTTGCAGCGTTACCCCTCGACCCTCGACGCGCTCGGGGCGGTGGCGTTCGGACAGTGCGATGTGTACCTGGGCGACTTCATCAGCGCCAATTACCTGATCAACAACAATTACCTCAATAACGTTCAGCTGGCGGGGCCTTCCGGTCTGGATGCCAACCCGTTTGGCTTCGCTCTGGCATTGGATAACCCGCGTCTGAAAGGCATCGTCGACAAGGCGCTGGCGGCGATTCCCATGGAGCAGCGCTTGGCCATTGAGGTGCGCTGGAGTGCCGGCAGGGCCAGTACGGCGGGTCAACAGCAGGTGCGTTTGAGCGTCAGCGAGCAACGCTGGCTGGATCGGCATCCGACGGTCACCGTCGGTGCGATCGACAACTTTGCCCCGCTGACATTCTATGATGCCCAAGGTCGGCTGAGCGGGTTGACGGCACAGTTGCTGACGCTGATCAGCCAGCGCAGCGGTTTGACCTTTGAGGTGCAACGCGGCCACTCGCTGGACCGGCAAATCGAGCAACTTCGGGACGGTGAGATCGACCTGCTGCCGGTAGTCACGCCCAGTACCGAGCGTGAAGACGCGTTGCTCTTTACCCGCGCTTACCTTAGTAACCCTTTCGTGCTGGTCAGTAAAACGAAAGTGGACAGCCCCAGGACGCTGGACGATCTGGCCGGTAAGCGCCTGGCCATTTATCGCGGTCATCCGTTGTTCGGCTTCATCCAGGCCCGGGCGCCGCAGGTGCGCCTGGTCGAGGTGCAAAGTCCGGCGGAGGGAATGGAATGGGTGATCGGGGGGCGGGCTGACGCGACGCTCAGTTCATTGATCGTCGCCCGTTACCTGATCGCCCGGCAGTATCACGAGCAGCTGCGTGTCAGCAGCACCGTGGGCGATCAGCCCGCCCGCATCGCCCTGGCCACTGCCCGTGGCGCGCTGGAGTTGCACTCGATTCTGAACAAGGCATTGCTGAGCATCTCGCCCCAGGAGATGGACGATCTGGTGGCGCGCTGGAGCCATGATGTGGTGGTGGATGACAGCTATTGGCTGCGTCATCGCCAAGGCATTGTTCAAGCGTTTACCGTGGCTGGCGCCTTGCTGTTGCTCGCCCTGGTCTGGATTGCCTGGCAGCGCCGGCAGATCCGCCAGCGCCAGCAATGGTTGCAGCAATTGCAGGACGCCAAGGACGTGGCGGACGACGCCAATCGCGCCAAAACCACCTTTCTGGCGACCATGAGTCATGAGATCCGCACGCCGATGAACGCGCTGATCGGCATGCTCGAACTGGCCCTGATGCGCGCAGATGAAGGCGTCATCGACCGTTCTGCGATTGAGGTGGCGTCCAGTGCCGGCCAACAATTGCTGGCGCTGATTGGCGACATTCTGGATATCGCGCGGATCGAGTCTGGGCATTTATCCCTGAGCCCTGAACGGGCCAATCTGCGGGCGCTGGTGGCATCGGTGTGTCGGGTTTTCGAGGGCCTTGCACGGCAGAAATCGCTCGTGTGGCGAATCGATCTGGACGAACACAGCGACTGCGATGTGTTGATCGACCCCATCCGTTTCAAGCAGGTGCTGTCCAATCTGCTGAGCAACGCCATCAAGTTCACCCGTGAGGGTGAAGTGAGCCTGACGCTACGAGTGGCGCCCGTCATGTCGGGGCATCTGGCGGTCAGCGTGCAAATTGAAGACACCGGCATAGGCATCAGCACCGTCGACCGACAACGGTTGTTCAGCCCGTTCATCCAGGCCGATAACGGCCGACAGTCAGCCCGAAGCGGCTCTGGCCTGGGTTTGGTGATCAGCCGCACGCTGTGCGAAATGATGGGCGGGCGGTTGCAACTCGACAGCGTCCTCGGACAGGGCACGCGAGTGGACATTGACCTTGAGCTGACCGCCTTGTCACCGTTGCCTTCCAGTGGCGGGGTGGATAGCGGGTTGCAGGCGCCGACACGGCCACTGACTATTCTGGTGGTCGATGATCACCCGGCCAACCGCTTGTTGCTTTCGCGACAACTGAGCCACCTGGGGCATCAGGTTCTGGAGGTCGAGGATGGCGCGCGGGGGTTTGAGCTGTGGCGTGAGCATGACTTCGATCTGGTCGTTACCGATTGCAATATGCCAATGCTCAGTGGTTATGAACTGGCGGGAGCCATACGCGATGAAGAGCGCGCCCAGGGATTGCCGCCGACGCTGATTCTGGGGTTTACCGCCAATGCGCAGCCCGAGGAGAAGGCCCGATGCCTGGAGGCAGGCATGGACGACTGCCTGTTCAAACCCATCCTGTTGGCGGATTTGGACGCTTGGCTGGCGTCCAGGTTTGCCAGTCAGGCGCCTGAGCGCATCGAAGAACCATCAACGCCCGAGATGGACCTCAGTGGCCTGGAACAATACGTCGGTGCGGACCGCACGTTGATTGATAGTCTGGTGCGCGAGCTGACGGTGACCAACCGGGTGGATCGGGATGATCTGCTCCAGGCGCACGCCAATGGCAATCACCGTGTGCTGCGCGACCTGGCGCACCGCATCAAGGGCGGTGCGCGCATGGTCCGGGCGGTGCGTTTGATCGAGCATTGCGAGCAACTGGAGCGTGTCATCGATGTGGGGGATTCGGCGCTGCTCGACGATGCCGTCGATCAATTGCAGCACGCGATGTCATCGCTGGATGAACGCTTGAGCCAAGATTTAAGTCAGGGCTGAAACTCAATCCCACTGCGGCGCAATGCCTTTGGGGCTGGTCAGCCGCTGGCCGCGATCCAGGCCCGCGATCAGCGCCATGTCGGCGTCGCTCAGGGTCAGGGTGCAGGCGTGCAGATTGCTTTGCAGGTTGGTGCGTTTGGTGGAAGAGGGGATCACCGCGTACCCCAGTTGCATGGCCCAGGCCAGGGTGACTTGGGCCGGCGTCGCCTGCAGGCGATCGGCGATCTGCTGGATGAGCGGATTTTTCAGCACTTCGCCGTAGGCCAGGGTCATGTAAGAGGTGATCTGGATGCCCTGGCTTTGCGCAAATTCGACGACCTTGCGGTTTTGCAGGTACGGGTGCAGCTCGATCTGGTTGGTGGCGATGTTCTCGGCGCCGACCGCAGCAATGGCTTGCTTCATCAGGTCGACCGTGAAGTTGGACACGCCGATCCGACGGGTCAGGCCCAGTCGTTTGGCCTCGAGCAGCGCCCCCATGAACTCTTCGACCGGCACCTGATCTTCCGGCGACGGCCAGTGGATCAGGGTCAGGTCCAGATAGTCGGTTTGCAGCTTATCCAGGCTCTCTTTGAGGCTGTCGATCAACCGGTCTTTGGCAAAATTGGCGACCCAGATTTTGCTGGTGATAAACAGCTCTTCACGGGCAATGCCGCTGGCAGCGATAGCCTGGCCGACCTCGGCTTCGTTTTCGTAGATTTGCGCGGTGTCGATGACCCGGTAACCCAGCTCAAGACCGGTGCTTACCGAATCGATGACCACTTGGCCTTGCAGGCGAAACGTACCAAGACCGAATGCGGGAATAGACATCAATGACTCCAGGGGTTGCAGTGGGAATGGGCGGGAGTATCCCCGGCTGCACCCTTGAGAAAAACCGCTGGTTTGGCAAAGCACTGTTTACCGCAAGTCATGAATGGGCTGTTGGAAGATCAAAAAATCTTCCTCCATCGTTCCCCAGATAGAACGATGAGGCTGATTTTTGCAGTCTAGTGCGCCAAAGGTCATGGTTTTAAGCTTTATCCATCGCGTCACACAACAGATTCAGAGGCAAAGATGAAAAACATCATCGGTATCTACACCAGTCCACGACCTCATTGGGTCGGCGACGGTTTTCCGGTTCGCACGTTGTTTTCCTACGACAACCTGGGCAAACACATCAGCCCGTTCCTGCTGCTGGATCACGCAGGTCCCGCCGAATTCACTCCGACCACCGAGCGTCGTGGCGTGGGTCAGCATCCGCACCGCGGGTTCGAGACCGTGACGATCGTTTACAAGGGCGAACTGGAGCACCGTGACTCCACCGGCAGCGGCGGCAAGATCGGCCCCGGCGATGTGCAATGGATGACCGCGGCCTCGGGGATCATTCATGAGGAGTTTCACTCCGAAGGTTTCGCCAAAACCGGCGGCACCCTGGAAATGGTGCAGCTGTGGGTCAACTTGCCGGCCAGGGACAAGATGGCCGAGCCCGGTTACCAGACGATTCTCGACGGCGACATTGCGCGTATCCCGCTGAAAGACAATGCCGGCAGCCTGCGCTTGATCGCCGGTGAGTTCGACGGCCACAAAGGCCCGGCGCGGACCTTCACGCCGATCGACGTGTGGGATGTGCGCTTGAACGCCGGCAAGTTGCTGACCCTGGATCTGCATGAAGGACGCAACACCGCACTGGTGGTGCTGCGCGGTACGGTTCAGGTCAATGGTCAGGAACTGGTGCGTGACGGGCAGTTGGCGTTGTTCGAACGCGACGGTGATCAGCTCAGCCTCGAAGCCGACAACGATGCAGTCGTGCTGCTGCTCAGCGGCGAGCCGATCGACGAGCCCATCGTCGGCCACGGCCCGTTTGTAATGAACACCGAGCAGGAAATCCATCAGGCCTTCAGCGACTTCCAGTCGGGCCGGTTCGGCCGGATGAGCGGTTGAACACGACGCAGTAGTGGGTTGCTCTGCAACCTGGTATCTCCCACATTGGTTTTGTGGCGTTTTGCAGATCGCAGGCTTCGCCAGCTCCTACAATCTGTGAGATCTTCATGCCATTGGCCTTTGTTGGAGTTGCTTGATGCTGTCACTGCTCACCAATCACCCGTTGCTTAGCGCGCTGATCCTGATCCTGATCGATCTGGTGTTGTGGCGTTTGATCACGGCCAGTAGCAGCAACTGGAAACTGGCCGCGCGAGTGGTGATTTTCGCGTTGTTCAGCGTGCTGCTGTTCAACGAAGGCTTGAACCCCATGGCGCCGGCGCCCTGGGCCGACAATGTGCCGTTGCACTTGGCGGCAACCGGTTTGCAGATTGGCTGGTGGCTATACGCAGCGCGCACCCTGACGGTATTGCTCGGCGCGGTGATGATGCAACGGGTCGGGCACACCGGGCGCTTGTTGCAGGACTTGCTCGGCGCGGTGATTTTCCTGATCGCGGTCATTGCTGCCCTGGCGTACGTGCTCGAATTGCCGGTCAAGGGCGTGCTGGCGACATCCGGCGCGTTGGCGATCGTCGTCGGCCTGGCCTTGCAAAGTACCCTCAGCGACGTGTTTTCCGGGATCGTCCTGAACACCACCAAACCCTATCAACTGGGGGACTGGATCTCCATCGATGGCACCGAAGGTCGGGTCACCGACATCGATTGGCGCGCCACACGCCTGCAAACCTCCCAAGGCAGCATGGCGGTGATCCCCAACTCCCTGGCGGCCAAGGCCAAGATCATCAATTTCAGCCGGCCCAGCGATATTTTCGGCGTCTCGATCAGTTTGCAAGTGAGCCCCCACGCGCGTCCGCAAACGGTGATCGATGCCCTGGAGCGGGCCATGCAGGGGTGCCGCTTTCTGTTGGACAAACCGGCACCGTGCGTGGCGTTGAAAAGCTCCGGCAGCACCGGCGTGGAGTATGAAATCAGCGGCTTCGTGGTCTCCATGGATCAGAAACGCATGGTGCGCAATCTGCTGTTCGACCTGGCGTTCCGGCACTTGCAGGCGTCCGGCGTGATCCTGTTGTCGAACGTCGAGCCCAACGCTCCTGCGGCCTTGTCACGGCAACGGGCGTTGCTGGACAGCTCGAACATCTTCTCGACCCTGCGTCAGGAAGAGAAAGAAACCTTCAGCCAGAACATGAAGCTGCAAACCTTCCGCGCCGGAGAAATGATCCTGCCAGCGGGGGAGGTCAGCGATCATTTGTTCATCATTGAATCCGGCGTCGTGTCGGTGGAGCTGAGCCGCGGCGGGGTCAAGATCGAAAGCGGGCGCATGGGGCCGGGAGAGGTGATCGGCGAGGGCGGGATTTTGTCCGATATGGCGATGCCGGCGGATTTTAAAGCCAAGACGAACTGCAGCTTGTACCGGATCGAAAGGGAATACCTCCAACCGTGCCTGGATGCGCGGCATGACATCGGTGAAGCGATGAAGACGTTGCTGGATTTCCGCTTGAACAAGGCTCAGACGCTGATTCAGGAAACACCCAAGGTGGTGGAGAAAAAAGGGTTTTTGCAGTGGTTGCGCAATCGTAGTCACTCATAGGTTGGTTGCCTGTTCCGGCGCCTTCGCGAGCAGGCGTCGGCACCCTCTCTGAAATTCTTCTGGTCTATTGGCATCCTCAACTTCCCAATAATTGGCTATTTGTTCAACCTCAGGTCCGCATTAACGTAGCGCCAACACCCATTGTGATTGGAGCTCGCCATGCAAACCCGTATCGATTTCTACACTGCCTCCCCAGACGCCTTCAAAGCCATGATGGCCCTGGAAACCGCTGTCTCGAAACTGCCCCTGGAAAAGTCGCTGATCGAACTGGTCAAGCTGCGTGCGTCGCAGATCAACGGCTGCGCCTTCTGCATCGACATGCACACTGCCGATGCCATGAAGGATGGGGAAACGCCACGCCGGCTGTTCGCCGTGACCGCCTGGCGCGAGGCTCCGTTTTTCACCAATCGCGAGCGCGCCGCACTGGCCTGGACTGAGTCCATGACCCAAGTGAGCCTGACCCACGCGCCGGACGAAGACTATGCGCTGCTCAGCGCCGAGTTCAGCCCCAAGGAAATGGTCGACCTGACTGTGGCGATTTCCACCATCAACAGCTGGAACCGCCTGGCCGTGGGCTTCCGCAAGATGCCTCAGGCCTGACTTTTTGAAGTGCCGCCGGGCTCAATGAGCATCGGCACTCGGCGCGGCCGGTGGTTGCACCTTGCGCATCAGGGGCACCATCGCCGTGGCGAGAATGAAGCAGACCATGATCATCAGGAACGCGTCGCCGTAGGTTTGCGTCTGCGCTTCGCGGTACGTCAGCAACCACAGCTGACGCAGGCTGGCGGTGACGCCGATGTCACCGCTCTGGCCGAGGGCGGCGAAGTTATGGCCGACCTGGGACAGCCACTGATTGAGTGCTTCGTTAGTGCTGTTGAGGTTCTCCGCCAACCGGGTGAAGTGCAGGTTGGTGCGGTCATTGAGAATTGTCGCGCACGCGGCGATCCCCATCGCGCCGCCAAGGTTACGCATCAGGTTAAATAACCCCGAAGCATGTTTGAGCCGCGCCGGTGCCAACCCGCCAAGGGTCAGGGTCACCGCCGGCGGCACCGCCAGTTGTTGCGCGATCCCGCGCAAGGCTTGCGGCAGCATCAATTCTCTAGCCCCCCAGTCATGGGTGATCGGGCTGAAATCCCACATCGACAGGGCGAACAGCCCAAGGCCGGTCATCATGATCCAGCGCAGGTCGATGCGATTGGCCAGAAAGGCGTACAGCGGAATCGCCATAATCTGGAACACCCCGGTGGAAAACACCGCCAGGCCAATGTCCAGCGCGCTGTAGCCACGCACCCGGCCGAGAAACAGCGGCGTCAGGTAAATCGTCGCGAACAGGCCGATCCCGGTGACGAACGAAAAGAAGCAGCCGAGGGCGAAGTTGCGGTCCTTCAAGGCGCGCAGATCGACGATCGGATTGGCCACGTACAAGGTTCGACCGATGAAGGCCAATCCGGCCAGGCCGCTGATCCACGCAGTGGTCAGAATCGTGCTGTCGCTGAACCAGTTCCAGCGCGGGCCTTCTTCGAGGGTGTATTCCAGGCAACCGAGAAACACCGCCATGAACAGCATGCTCAGGTAGTCGGCGCCTTTGAGCAGCGACAATTCCGGCTGGTCGATTTTCACCAGCATCGGCACTGCCACCGCGACGAAAATCCCCGGCACCAGGTTGATGTAGAACAGCCAGTGCCAGGACGAAATGTCAGTGATCCAGCCACCGATGACCGGCCCCAGCGTCGGCGCCAGCGAGGCCACTGCGCCGATGGTTGCGGCGGCGATCACCCGTTGCTTGCCGGTGAAGAAAAAGAAGGCGGTGGTGAACACCAGCGGAATCATCGAGCCACCGAGAAACCCTTGCAGGGCGCGGAAGGCGATCATGCTCTGGATGTTCCAGGCCACGCCGCAGAGCAGGCTGGCCAGGG
Organism: Pseudomonas sp. KD5; assembly: GCF_012932895.1. Lineage (NCBI taxonomy): Bacteria > Pseudomonadati > Pseudomonadota > Gammaproteobacteria > Pseudomonadales > Pseudomonadaceae > Pseudomonas > Pseudomonas sp. KD5. Next base: position 394,167 of record NZ_JDWJ01000001.1, read on the forward strand.
TGAAGCCAATCGCCGAGGCGCAGAACAACCAACGGGTCGAGAACACCCGGGACAACCAGCCCGACAGCGGAATCACGATGATTTCGGCGATCAGGTAACTGGTCTGCACCCAGGCAGTTTCGTCGGTGCCGGCCGAGAGCCCGCCGCCGATGTCACGCAGCGACGCCGAGACGATCTGGATATCCAGCAGCGCAATGAACATGCCGATGCACATCGTGGCGAAGGCGAACACCTTGGTCGCCGTCGCCATGTTGGCGGCGTTGAACGGTTGCGCGGGGGCGGCGAGGGCACGGCTCATGGCGCGCTGGCCACGGTTGGGGTTTGCGCTTCAGGCTCGGCGCGGGTGTCCACTTCGGCCGTCACCGACAGGCCTGGACGCAGATGACCGAGCACGCCATCCGCCGGGTCGAGCAGGATCCGCACCGGCACCCGCTGGACGATTTTGGTGAAGTTACCAGTGGCGTTTTCCGGTGGCAGCACGCTGAACTGCGAACCGCTGGCCGGCGCCAGGCTGTCCAGATGCCCGTGGAATTCACGCCCCTTGAGCACGTCGGCATGCACGATCACACGTTGGCCCGGCGTCATCCGCGCTAGCTGATCTTCCTTGAAATTGGCATCGACCCACAGCCCGCTGGACGGCACCACCGACAACAGTTGCGAACCGGCCTGGGCATAAGCGCCGACCCGCGCCCGACGATTGCCGATCACGCCATCGACGGGGGCTTTCAACTCGGTGTAGCCGACGTTCAACTGCGCCAGATCACGCTCGGCCCGCGCCTGTACCAATGCGGCACGGGCTTGTTGTTTCTGGGTTTCGATCACGTTCAACTGGCGTTGCGCGGCCAGCAATTCGGCCTGGGCCCGGGCACTCTGCGCCTGGGCCGTCTTGAAGGTGGCGTCGGCCCGTTGCGCGCTTTCCACCGAGACGGCATTGCTGCCCACCAGGCGTTTGTAGCGGGCATTGTCGTCCCGCGAGCGTGCGGTTTCGGCGCCCGCGGCATCGATACCGGCGCGGGCCTGGCCGATCACCGCGTGTTGCAGTTGTTCGGTGGCGTCGAGGTTGGCGAGCAGCGCTTCTTCAGCGGCCACCGCGCCTTCAGCCTTGGCCAGGTTGGCGCGATAGTCACGGGCGTCGATCCGGATCAGCACATCGCCGGCCTTGACCCTCTGGTTGTCGGTCACCAGCACTTCTTCGATATAGCCGGCAACCTTCGGGCCGATCACCGTGACGTCGCCACCAATGTAGGCATCGTCGGTTTCTTCAATGAAGCGCCCGGCAGTCCACCAATGGTTCGCGTACAGCCCGATAAACACCAGGGCAGCGATGGCTGCCGTCAGCAGCACCATCCGTTTCAGCAGGGGAGGCTTGGGTGGGGTCGCTGCGACGGCAAGGTCGGGTTCGAGGCTGGGCATGCTGGTCATGGAGAAATACCTGTGGGAAACGAGGCTTTATTATGTGTGTAATATGACGTAGGTAATATTTCGTGACAATGGGTTTTTGCTACCGGTCGTCTGGTGCTCCCAAGTGGAATCCATTGCTTCCAGTTAATAGGAAGCATTACTATTCGCGCTTCCTCCCCACAGCACACCGCAATGACCCCCAAGCTGCCCCGCAGACCCGGCTTTTTCGAGCATTACGAAGAGTTGATCGGCACCTGGACCCGTCGCCTGAGAAATCGTCAGCAGGCCGAGGACCTGGCCCATGACACCTTCGTGCGGGTGCTCGAGTCCGATTCGGCGGCGGTGCAACAACCTCGGGCGTATTTGCACCAGACCGCGCGCAACATTGCGGTGGATGGTTATCGGCGTGAGGATCGGCGGGGCGCCATGGAGTCGGAGGCGATCGATCACAGTGTGTCGTCGTCCGGCGACCCGGAGCATTTCATGCACGCGATCCAGTTGGCGGATTCCATTGAACGGGCGCTCACCGAGTTGCCGCTCAACTGCCGCAAGGTGTTCGTCTGGCAGAAGATCGAAGGCCTGACCCAGGCCGAAATCGCCGAGCGCCTGGGGCTGTCCAGGAACATGGTGGAAAAGTATATGATCCGCACCCTGCGGCATCTGCGTGATCGTCTGGACGGGTCACAACCATGATGTTGCGTCGTCCCGAACAGATCGCCGGCTTCTCATCCCCAGCCAAGCAGGATTTTCCATGATGGATACTCGTGATTGTGCGTGCGGGCAAACAACGGTTCGCGACGACGCGGCGCGGTGGTTTGTGCGTTTGCAGGAACCTGCCGTCAGTGCCGAAGAGCAGAGCCGCTTCGAGATCTGGCTGGACGAACACCCTCAGCATCGCAACGAATATCAGATACTCCAGAACCTGTGGGTGGCGGCCGATCGATTGCCGGCCAAGCGTCTGCACGCACTGTGTGAAACTCCGGTGGCGCGCAGTAAACGTCGTCCGCTTGTGCGTTACGCAGTGGCCGCCAGTGTGTTGGCGGTGGCGCTCGGCCTGGGGCTATTCAGTGGCTTGAACTCTCCGGCGACCTACACGGCTGAATATTCCACAGCCCTTGGCGAACGTCGTCATGTGGCGTTGCCGGACGGTTCGGTGATTGATCTGAACAGCCGCAGCCGGGTACAGGTGCGCTATGAAAAGGACCGTCGCGGCATCGAGTTGACGCAAGGCGAGGCGATGTTCAGCGTCGAGCACGACAGCAGTCGACCGTTTGTGGTCGAGGCGGGCAGCGGCAAGGTCACGGTCACCGGCACCCGGTTCGATGTGCGCCGCGACAGCGCCGAAACCCGGGTCGCGGTGGAGCAGGGCACGGTCCGGGTTCAAGGAGACGGCGACGATTTCCTCAGCCTCACTGCCGGCCTTGGCACTCGCGTCGATGCCCAGGGCAAGGTGGCCGCCGCCTATGCGGTCAACCCTGCGGAACTGACCGCATGGCGCAGCGGCAAACTGGTGTTCAACAACGCCAGCCTCAGCGAAGTGGCCGAAGAAGTGTCGCGTTATCGGGAGAAACCGCTGACAGTCGGCAGCACCAACGTGGGCAACCTGCGCCTGACCAGCGTGTTCAAATCCGACAACACCGATGCGCTGCTCAAGGCCTTGCCGAGCATTCTGCCGGTGGCCATCCGCACCCTTGATGACGGCAGCCAGGAAATAATTTCCCGATAGATTCAGGTTTTTTTCGAGTTCTTCGTCTTCTTGTCCAACTGCAACTGGTTTGCATTAACAGACGCACACTCTTGCGATCCACAGGACAACGTTCGACGTGAAGAAAACCACCGCTAAAAATAACAAGTCATCCTGGCTGCCCCTCGCGCTCGCCCTGTCGGTCAGCTCGGCGCTGCCTCAGGCATTCGCCGCCGATGCCATTCATATTCAGGCGCAGCCATTGGGCCAGGCCTTGAGTCAGTTGGGCCAGCAAACCTCGCTGCAGGTTTTTTTCAGCCCGGAACTGGTGGCCGGCAAACAGGCTCCGGCAGTGGACGGCAACCTCTCGCCGGAACAGGCCTTGCGCCAATTGCTGCAAGGCAGCGGTCTGCAATACCAGATCGATGAAGGTTCGGTAACGCTGATGCCGGCACCGACTTCCGCCTCAAATGGCCCGCTGGAACTGGGCGTGACCGACATCAAGGTGGTGGGTGACTGGCTCGGTGACGCCGATGCCGCCGTGGTGCAAAACCATCCCGGCGCGCGTACGGTGATTCGCCGTGAAGCGATGGTCGAGCAGGGTGCGATGAACGTCGGCGACGTATTGAAGCGCGTGCCCGGCGTGCAAGTGCAGGACGCCAACGGCACCGGCGGCAGCGACATTTCCCTGAACGTCGGCGTGCGCGGCCTGACCTCGCGCCTGTCGCCACGCTCCACCGTGCTGATCGACGGCGTGCCGGCCGCCTTCGCACCTTATGGCCAACCGCAACTGTCCATGGCGCCGATTTCCTCCGGCAACCTCGACAGCATTGATGTGGTGCGCGGCGCCGGTTCCGTGCGTTACGGGCCGCAGAACGTCGGTGGCGTGATCAACTTCGTCACCCGCGCGATCCCGGAGAAAGCCACCGGTGAAATCGGCACCACTCTGGAAACCACCCAGCGCGGTGGCTGGAAACACATCGACACCGCGTTTCTCGGCGGCACCGCCGATAACGGCATGGGCGTGGCGCTGTTGTATTCCGGGGTGAACGGCAACGGTTATCGCAAAAGCAACAACGGCAATGACATCGACGACGTGATCCTCAAGACTCACTGGGCGCCCACCGATCAGGACGATTTCAGCCTCAACTTCCATTACTACGATGCCAGCGCCGACATGCCCGGCGGCCTGACGCAGAAGCAGTACGACGCCGATCCGTTCCAGTCCGACCGCGACCATGACAACTTCAGCGGCCGCCGCAAGGACGTGTCGTTCAAGTGGGCGCGGCAGATCGACGACCGGACCCAGGCCGAAGTGCTGACCTACTATTCCGACAGCTTCCGTGGCAGCACCATCGCCGCGCGTGACCAGAAAACCCTCAGCTCTTATCCACGCACTTACTACACCTTCGGCATCGAGCCGCGGGTGTCCCATGTGTTCGACCTGGGCCCGACCACGCAGGAAGCCAGCGTCGGTTATCGCTACCTGAAAGAAGGCATGCACGAAGAGTCGAGCCGTCTGGCGCTGGTGAACAATCAGCCGGTGGTCAGCAAAATTTCCGATGGCCATGTGTTCCAGGACCGCACTGGCGGCACCGAAGCCCACGCCGTTTACCTCGATGACAAGATCGACGTCGGCAACTGGACCGTGACCCCCGGCATCCGTTTTGAAAGCATCAGCACCGAATGGCACGACAGACCGGTGCTCGACACCGCCGGCAAACCTGTGCAGGAAAAGCGCCGCAGCATCGACAGCAACGAACCGCTGCCGGCCCTGAGCGTGATGTATCACCTGTCCGAGGCCTGGAAGCTGTTCGCCAACTACGAAACCTCGTTCGGCAGCCTGCAATATTTCCAGCTCGGCCAGGGTGGTTCGGGCGACAACACCGCCAATGGCTTGAGCCCGGAAAAGGCCAAGACCTACGAGATCGGTACGCGCTACAACGATGACGTGTGGGGTGGGGAAGTGACGCTGTTCTACATCGACTTCGATGACGAACTGCAATACATCAGTAACGACGTGGGTTGGACCAACCTCGGCGCGACCAAGCACCAGGGCCTTGAAGCGTCGGTGCATTACGACCTGTCGGCGCTCAACCCGATGCTCGACGGCCTGACCGCCAACGCCGGTTTCACCTACACCCGCGCCACATATGAAGGTGAGATCCCGGGCTTCAAGGGCCGTGATCTGCCGTTCTACTCGCGTCAGGTGGCCACCGCCGGGCTGCGTTACGACATCAACCGCTGGACCTACAACCTCGATGCCTTTGCCCAGTCCAAGCAGCGTTCGCCGGGGACCGGTGTAAATGCCGATGGCAGCTTCAGCGGCAACTACATCACCGAAGGTTCCGCAGACGGCCAGTACGGCGACATTCCGGGTTATGTGACCTGGAACGTGCGCGGTGGCTATGACTTCGGCTCGCAGTTGTCGAACCTGAAAGTCGGCGCCGGGGTGAAAAACATCTTCGACAAGCAGTATTTCACCCGTTCCAGCGACAACAACTCGGGGATGTACGTCGGCGCGCCACGCACGTTCTTTGTGCAGGCCAGCGTCGGGTTCTGATCGACTGAGTTAACTTCATCGCGGGCTTGCCCGCGATGCTTTTAAACCTTCAATACCCTGCCGCCAATCGCCACCGCCACCAGCAACATCGCCATCAACCCAAAGGCAAAACTCAAACTGCTGCCATGGGCGATAAAGCCGATCACCGCCGGCCCGGCGAGAATCCCCGCATAGCCCAATGTGGTAATGGCCGGCACGGCAATGCTTTCGGGCATGACGGTCTGTTTGCCGACTGCGGTATAGAGCACCGGCACAATGTTCGAGCAGCCAGCCCCCAGCAACGCATAACCCACCAGCGCCGCTTCCCACGCCGGTGCGAACGTCGCCAGCGCCAGGCCCGTCGCGGCCGTCAGCCCACCGAACACAATCACTCGCGTATAACCAAGGCGCCGGACAATCCTGTCGCCGGTCAAGCGCCCGAGCGTCATGGTCAGCGCAAATGCCGCATAACCCAGCCCGGCATACGCGGTGTCGATCCCGCGTTCCTGCGCCAGGAACACCGCGCTCCAGTCGAGTGCCGCGCCTTCGGCCAGGAACACGATGAAGCACATCCCGCCAATAAACAGCACGATGCCATGGGGCACGGCAAACGCCGGGCCGGAGCTTTCGCTGCCGTAAGGCAACAGGTGCGGCGCGGCTTTAAGCAATGCCAGCACCAGCACCACGATCACCACGCACATCGCCCCCAGCGGCGAAAAACCCAGACCGAGCAGGCCGCTGACACCCGCTGCGCCGACGATGCCGCCGAGGCTGAACAGCCCATGAAACCCCGACATCATAGTCTTGCCGCTGGCCCGCTCGACGATCACCGCTTGCAGGTTCACCGTCGAATCCACCGTGCCCAGGCCAGCGCCGAACATGAACAACGCCGCGATCAACGCCGGAATCGAAGACACCGTCGCCAACAGCGGCAGCGCCGCGCAGATCAACAAGGTGCCGCCGCTCAACACCCGACGGCAGCCGAAACGCGTCGCCAGAATCCCGGCCATGGGCATCGCCAGAATCGAACCCACGCCCAGGCACAACAGCAACAGCCCGAGGGTGCCTTCATCCAGCCCGGCCCGCGCCTTGGCATAAGGCACCAGCGGCGCCCAGGCCGCGATGCCGAAACCGGCGATGAAGAAGGCGATGCGCGTGGACATCTGTTCCAGACGTCCGGGGATGAAGGCGGCTTGGGTGTTGAGGTTGGTCATATCGATCCTTGGCAAAAAACGTCGCGTCCCAAAGGACAGTGAACAACCGCAAAGGGTTCGATCACCACGTTCGGGGGGGGGGGGACAGCAGTCAGGCAGGGTGACATCCTTGCACAGCCAGCCGTTGTTTCGCGATATTGTCGACGCATCAATTGTTCATAGGGGGGGCGCCATGACGCGGATGTACGATGCTCGAGGCAATATCTACGCAGTGGTGGCGCCTGACGCCCTGCGCGGTAGCGGTATCGATCTGCCTGAACAGGCCAGCCAGGCGGCGCAAACCCGCGAGGCCTGGGCGTTGTCTGCCATCGAGGCATTCTGCGGCTGGGCTCCCGGGACACAACCGCCCGGCAGCAAGGCGCATCGTTGCGATGGCTTGCTGGTGGGGCCGTTTCAATCTTCGCCGCCGTTTGACCTGCTGATCGTCAACACCGACGGCAGCCTGGCCGAGCGCAGTGGCAATGGCCTGACGATTTTTTCCCAGGCCCTGAGCGAACAAGGGCTGATGCCGAAGGAAGAGGCCTGCCTGCTCAGGGTTCATCACGACAAGAATGATGCGGTTTCGCCGGTGGCGACTTCGGTGAAACCCGCCGAAATCGATGGCGTGCAAGGGTTCTGGCTGGACTTGGGGCAGCCTTCGTTCGGGCCTGAAGCGGTGGGTGCGCAAGGGGTCGAAGCCGTGGTGTTGAACGGGCGTGATGTCAGTCATGTGCGGCCATTGTCGACGCTCGACCCTGCCTGGAACCGCAGCCAGTTCGTGCGCATCGGTAATCCCCATTGTGTGACGTTAGTGACAGGCGCCGATGCGTTGCCGAGCAACGCGCAAATGCGTGAGCCGGAGTTGTCTGGAGGGTTGACCCGCATTGCTTATGCCACGCCGACCGGGGCAGGGCAGCCGTGTGCGGCAGGCGTGAACCTGCAATGGGCGATGCTTGAGTCCGAAGGGCGAATCGTTGCGCGGGTGTTCGAGCGTGGCGAAGGGCCGACCGAGTCGTCGGGCACCAGCGCCAGTGCGGTGGCGTGCGCGGCGTGGCGAGTGGGGTGGGTGGCGGCCGGGGCAGTGAAAGTGGTCATGCCCGGCGGCACGGCGCCGATTCTGCTGGAAGAACGGGAGGGCGAATTGAGTCGGGTCAGGTTGTTTGGGACGGCGCGGTTGATGGAGTGATTTTGAGACCGTCATCGCGAGCCTGCTCGCGATGACGCCCGAACGGTCAGCGAAGATTCAGAGCCGATCCGCCCACTCAATCACCGGCATCTGCCGCTTCATCAACACCTTGCCCCCACGTATCGAATACAGCGGCAGACCCTGGCTGCGGATCACCTCGTAATCGCTGTCCGCCGACAGAATCAGCAGATTCGCCGGCCGGCCCAGTTCCAATCCATAGCGATCGCCCAGGTTCATCGCCTTGGCACTGTTGTCCGTGACCAGGTCCAGCGCACTCTGCAAATTGCGATAACCGAGCATGTGGCAGATGTGCAAACCGGCCTCGAGCACCCGCAGGATGTTGCCATTGCCCAGCGGATACCACGGGTCGACGATCGAGTCCTGACCGAAACACACGTTCATCCCCGCTTCGAGCAACTCATTCACCCGGGTCACGCCACGGCGTTTCGGGAAGTTGTCGAAGCGGCCTTGCAGGTGGATGCTTTCGGTGGGGCACGAAACAAAACTGATCCCCGAATGCCCGAGCAGGCGAAAGAGTTTCGCGCAGTAGGCGTTGTCGTAGGAGCCCATCGCCGTGGTGTGGCTGGCGGTGACGCGCGAACCCATGTCGCGGCTGCGGGCCTCTTCGGCCAGCACTTCAAGGAAGCGTGAGTGCGGGTCGTCGGTTTCGTCGCAATGCACGTCCACCAGACAGCCCGTGCGTTCGGCCAGGTCCATCAGGAACTTCACCGAGCTCACGCCCTGGTCCCGGGTGTATTCGAAATGCGGAATGCCCCCGACCACATCGGCGCCCAGGCGGATCGCTTCTTCCATCAACTCCCGGCCATTGCGGTACGACTCGATGCCTTCCTGGGGGAACGCGACGATTTGCAGGTCGATCAGGTGGCGGCTTTCCTCGCGGACTTCGAGCATCGCCTTGAGCGCGATCAGTTCCGGGTCGGTGACATCGACGTGGGTGCGCACGTGCTGAATGCCGTGGGCGGCGAGGGTCTGGATGGTTTTTTTGGCGCGGGTCTTGGTGTCTTCCTGAGTGATGGTGGCCTTGCGCTCGCCCCAGCACTCGATGCCTTCGAACAGCGTACCGCTCATGTTCCAGCGCGGTTCGCCGGCCGTCAGGGTGGCGTCGAGGTGAATGTGCGGTTCGACGAAGGGCGGCACCACCAGATTACCGCCGGCATCCAGATCGTCAGGTCCCAGTGACGGGGCTTCGGTTTGCCGGGCGATGCTGTGAATCAGGCCGTTTTCCAGGTGCAACTCATGCAGGCCTTCTTGGTTGCGCAGGCGGGCGTTGATGATGTGCATCAGGCGAGTCCTTTTATAGATCTTGTAGTGGCGCTTCGGCGGTACGGGCACCCAGTACGCCGGTCAATAACACATACGTTAGCGCGGCAGTGGCAATCCCTACCAGCGGCGCGATCCACGGCGAGCTGAATGCCGCGACGGTGCCGACCGCATAAGCGCTCAGGCCAGGCCAGTTGAACGCCGGCAACCGGGCATCGGCCAGGCGTGGATATTGCCCACGGTAACGGAAGAAAAAGTCCGCCATGATCACCCCGCCAATCGGCGGAATCACCGTGCCCAGCAGAATCAGGTAAGGCACCAGCATGTCGTACATACCCAGCAGCGCCAGCAGCGTGCCGATCACCGCGCCGGCCAGGGTCACGGTTTTGCGCCGGCCGGTGCGCAACAGATTGCAGCCGGCGACGGCGAAGTTGTAGATCGTGTTGTCCTGGGTGCTCCAGATGTTGAGCAGCAACATCGCCATCGCGGCCATGGCGAAACCTTGCAGCAACAGCACTTCGACCACGTCCGGTTGCTGATAGACGATCGCGCCGTAGGCACCGATCAACACCATCAGGCCGTTGCCGATGAAAAAGCCGATAAGGCTCGCCAGCACCGCGACTCGCGCCGAACGGGAGAAACGTGTCCAGTTGGTCGCCTGGGTCGCGCCACTGACGAAGGTGCCGAACACCAGGGTAATCGCGGTCGACCAGTCCAGTGTTGCTGTCGGCACCACCGCGAGCAAACCCTCGAGCCCGCCGACCTTCACCGTCGCGACCCACATCGACAGCATCAGCAGCAACATCATGGCTGGCACGGCGATGTACGACAGAATCTCCAGCCCGCGATAGCCGATGTACGCCGTGGCGCAAAAGCCCAGGCCGAACAGGACCATCAGCCCCAGAACGGTGCTTTCATTCAGTTCGAAATATTTGCCGAGTACCACGGCGGCAGTCGCGGTGCCCCAGGCGTACCAGCCGATCTGGGTGAAGCCGAGGATCAGGTCGCTGAGCTTGCTGCCCACTTCGCCGAAGCAGAAACGGCCCATCAACACCGAATTGAGGCCGCTTTTGAAGGCGATGTAGCCAAGCCCGGCTGCGTAGATTCCCAGCAGCAGGTTGCCGACGATGATCACCGTCAGCATCTCGCCGAAACTGAACGCCACCCCCAGCTTGCCGCCGGCAAACATAGTCGCTGTGAAGAAAGTAAAACCCAGCAGCACCATGGCCGTGGAGGCGAGCCCCTTGCGGGCATGCATCGGGACTTCGCTGAGGGGATAGTCGTTGCCCGGATCGTTCTGCGTCATGTGGCGTTCCTTGCTGGATGGGGACGCGAGGGTGTTGCAGTGCTCGTGCCAATGGCGCGAGGGTGTTGTTATTTATAGACGAGCAGGCGGATTTGGCCTGAAGAGGGGCACGAAAGCAGTGCGGCTGTGGTTCAAATTGGGACGCAGCAATCAGGTAGTCACAAAGTCCCCTCGCCACAGGGTCTCCGTCGATCAGGCGTTCTGTGCCAACGGCAGAAACCGCAATATCGCCGCCATGATTCGCCTCTGGCGCATCCTCCTGCACCAGATGCCCGGCATTCGCAACGGGATGAAACTGCGACCCCGAAATCATCTGATGCAACGCCCGCCCGCGCTCAATCGGAATCCACTGATCGTCTTCCCCCCAGAGAATCTGCACCGGGCAGCGAATCGTCGGGTACAGCGCTTCGACCTCGCGGGTATAACGCTCATCCATCTGCGCGATCTGCCGATAGAACGCCGCTTGCCCCGAATCACCCAGCCAGGGCTGCACGTAAGGCGCCAGCTCCTGATCGGAAATCTCGCGCTTGATCGCACCACGAATATAGGTCGGCACAATCGCCCGTTGAATGTAATCAGGCAGCCCGCTGAACGCCGCTTCATGCTGACGCACATGTTGCACGAACGGCGAACCCCAGGGCGACAGCGCCACCGGGTCAATCAGCGTCAGGCTGCGGTAATCCTTGCCATTGAGCAGATGCGCGCGCAACACAGTGGCGCCGCCGAAATCGTGAGCCACCACGTCTGGCCGTTCCAGGCCCCAGTGTTCCAGCAATTGCGCCAACAGTTGGTTTTGCACGCCCAGGGACACATCGCCGTCCGGCTGTGCGGACTGCCCGTAACCCAGCAAATCGAAGTAATGCACCCGGTGCGTGGTGATGAAGTGCGGCGCGATCCGGTGCCACACATGAGAAGAGAAGGGCGTGCCGTGCACGAACACCAACGGCGGACCGTCACCACGTACGGCGTAGCGAACGGAGTGCCCGTTGAAACGATAGGTCTGAGCCAGCGGCCAGTCAGTCATGGGTGCGTCCTCTTGGCGTGTGCGAGCCCAAAAGCATAGGCATAAAAAAACAGCCATTGAAGGCTGTTTCTCTATTCACTGACGAAACGCATTTTCCTGGTGGGAGCCCTGTGGCGAGGGGGCAAGCCCCCTCGCCACAGGGATTTGCGTTGCTTTAGGCTGTTTACTCACCGCGATAGATGCAACCGCTGGTGCAGGTCTCGTGGATGCGGATCGCGCTGAGTTCCGGCAACAATGGCTTCAACTCATTCCAGATCCACTTGGCCAGCACTTCGCTGGTCGGGTTTTCCAGGCCGGGAATGTCGTTCAGGTAGTTGTGGTCGAGGCGCTCGTAGAGCGGCTTGAAGATTTCTTTGATTTCCGAGAAATCGCGGATCCAGCCGGTGTGCGGATCGAGGTCGCCGCTCAGGTGAATCGCCACTTTGAACGAATGACCGTGCAGGCGGCCGCACTTGTGGCCGTCCGGTACGTGGGGCAGGCGATGGGCGGATTCGAAGGTAAACTCTTTGAATATTTCCACAGTGATGTTCAGCTCTTTCAGGTGGCGATCGCCGCGGCGATGTGGGCAGGTGGCGAGTTTACCAGAGCTCCGGGCAAAACACTGACTAAAGGGTCAGCAAGCGCTCGCCGAGGCGACCGTTGGCGGTCAGTTCGAGGAACTCATCGCCCAGACGACGGCTTTCATCCATCGTCGCGCGCCAATACTTCTGCCGGCTCGGGGCATCGCCCATGAAGCGCTTGAAGTCGTTGCGGTCCGGCAGTTTGCCGTAGGGCAGGCGTGCCAGGTATTCCTTCGACGGCGCCAGCAGCAGAACATCCTGCAGGCGCTCGGGGCAGGCGCGGCGCCATGGCAGCGTCTTGTCGAACCAGCCGGGGATCACCCGGTCGGTGAAATGCGGATACAGCACGATGTCGTTGCCGCTGTAGGGCAGGTCGAGGTGATAGTCCAGCAGACCACCATCGCGGAACGTCCCTGAGCCGGCACCCGGCAAGTCGCGCACGCCTTGCATGACCATCGGGATCGAACCCGAGGCGAGCAGGGCCTGGCGCAGGTTGCCGGCATTCAGTGAGATGAAGCGCGACGGGAAGTCATTCAGCGCATTGACTGGTGGCGCCTGGCGCGGGTCGTGGATGATCAGCCGCTCGAAGTGCCGCGACAGCCGTGCGCGACCGCGCAGGTTGTCGGCGATCACCGACGACAGGCCCAGCCCCAACCGGCCGCGATGATCGTCCGCCAACAGGCCGTGGCTTTTGACCACCATGATGTTCAGGCGGTAGTGGGCGTTATCCAGAATCGCGGCATCGCGGCCGTCGAGCAGGTCATCGAGCATGCGCCGGGAGCTCTGGCTGATCTGCGCCATGGTCACGCCCTTGGCGAAGTTCTGTTCGGTGTACAGATGGCCGAGGCGGCGGATGCCCTCGGCGGCATCCGGCAGGCAGGCACTGGCGAACCGCCAGGAACCCACCGAGGCGCCGATCAGCGAACGCTCCCGGGGCGCCGCCGGCAACCATTCGCCAAACAGCGCCAGGTCCAGACCCTGAATCCCCAGCGCTTTCGGGCCACCGGCGGCGCCCGGCAACGTGCCCACATCGGCAGCGCTCAAGCCGTTGGCACGGATGCGCGCCAGGGCACGCGGGCCGGCCTTGAGGGTCAGGGAAGGGAACTTGATGTGGATAGCGGTCATACCGGTCTCGATGTCTGGCAAGCAGGGATTATAAGCACCTCTTGGGCTGCGATTGTCCCCGATCAATGCAGGAGCTGCCGAAGGCTGCGATGCTTTGATCTTTGGCTGCGTCATGCACGCAAAAAATCCAAATCAAAAGATCGCAGCCTTCGGCAGCTCCTTGTATCTACGGGTTATGCGTAAGCTATTCCCAATGATGGCAATTCAGTTTCAGTTAAGTTCGAATCGCTAAGGTCGCTCCGTAGGCAACACATAAGAAAATACGGAGCCACCCCATGAAAATCCTGACTGCCCTGTTCACCGCGTCCCTCATCTGCCTGACCGCCAGTACCGCCCATGCCCGCGACCTGGGCCCCGACGAAACCCTGAGACTGCGCGACGCTGGTACCATTGTGTCTTTCGAGAAGCTCAACGCCACCGCTCTGGCCAAACACCCCGGCTCGACCATCACCGGCACCGAGCTCGAAGAAGAGTACGGCAAGTACAAATACCAGATGGAACTGCGCGACCCGCAAGGCATTGAGTGGGATATGGAATTGGATGCTGTCAGCGGGCAGGTTCTCAAGGATCATCAGGATACGTAATGAAGGTGCTTTCATTTTCAAGCATGGCGCTGGTGCTTCTGGCTTTTTGCTCGGTGGCCGTGGCCCGCGACCTGGATCAGGACGAAGCCCTGCGCCTGCGCCAACAGGGCGTGATCCTGCCGCTGGAGCAGCTCTTGCAGCAAGCGCTGGACCGCTATCCCGGGGCCAAGTTGCTGGAAGCCGAGCTTGAAGAAAAACACGACGTCTATGTTTATGAAGTCGAGCTGCTGACCGCCGAAGGCGTGGTGCGCGAGCTGGACGTCGATGCCACCACCGGCCACGTGCTGAAAGACAAGGAAGATTGATCGATGCGTTTGCTCCTGGTGGAAGACCATGTGCCGCTGGCCGACGAATTGATGGCTGGCCTCAACCGGCAGGGTTACGCCGTGGACTGGCTGGCCGACGGCCGCGATGCGGTGTACCAGGGCAGCAGCGAGCCTTATGACCTGATCATCCTCGACCTCGGCCTGCCGGGTTTGCCGGGGCTTGAGGTGCTGGCGCAGTGGCGGGCCGGTGGCCTGGCCACGCCGGTGCTGATTCTCACCGCGCGTGGTTCCTGGGCCGAGCGGATCGAAGGCCTCAAGGCCGGCGCCGACGATTACCTGAGCAAACCCTTCCACCCGGAAGAACTGCACCTGCGCATTCAGGCATTGTTGCGCCGCTCCCACGGCCAGGCCAATCAGCCGACGCTCAAGGCTGCCGGCCTGCACCTGGATGAAGGTCGTCAGTGCGTGACCCGCGACGGCGCCGACATCCAGCTCACTGCCGCGGAATTTCGCCTGCTGCGCTATTTCATGCTGCACCCCGAACAGATCCTTTCCAAAAGCCACCTCGCCGAACACCTCTACGACGGTGAAACCGAGCGCGACTCCAACGTGCTAGAAGTCCACGTCAACCACCTGCGCCGCAAGCTCGGCCGCAGCGTGATCGAAACCCGTCGCGGTCAGGGTTACCTGTTCGGCGGGCAAGCCCAGTGAGGTCGATCCAGCGTCGCTTGAGCCTGGGCCTGATCAGCGTGATGGTGATCGTCGGCCTGGTGCTGGCGCAAACCAGCCTGTGGCTGTTCGAAATGGGTTTGCAGCGCTACCTCGAAGCCGGGTTGCGCAACGACAGTGAAAACCTGCTGGTGGCGCTGGTGCGCGGCCCACAGGGGTTGCAGCTGGATGAGCGACATCTGTCGCCGGCCTATCAGCGCCCGTTTTCCGGGCACTATTTTCGTATCGACTTTGCCGACAGCCATTGGCGCTCCCGCTCGTTATGGGATCAGGACCTGCCGCGGCTCGAACACCCGGGCCTGAACAGCAACCTGCAACTGGGGCCGGAAGGGCAGCAGTTGCTGGTGCTGCGTTCGGACTACCGGCGGCTGGGCCAGGCGATTTCCATCAGCGTCGCCCAGGACTACACGCCGGTGCGCGAGAGTTTCTGTCGCATGCAACAAGTCGGTCTCGGGTTGGGGCTGGCGGGGCTGTTGCTGATTTTGCTGTTGCAACGGATCACCGTGCGCCGCGCCTTGCGCCCGCTGGAAAAGGCCCGCGAGCAAATCGCCCAGTTGCAGCAGGGCCAGCGTTCGCAACTCGACGAAGCCGTGCCGGTGGAGCTGGAACCGCTGGTGGCGCAGATCAACCATTTGCTGGCCCACACCGAAGATAGCCTCAAGCGCTCGCGCAATGCCTTGGGCAACTTGGGGCATGCGTTGAAAACCCCGTTGGCGGTGTTGTTGAGCCTGGCTTCCAGCGAGAAGCTCGATGCGCACCCGCAGCTGCGCAAGGTGATTCAAGCGCAACTGGAGCAGGTCCAGCAGCGACTCAATCGCGAACTCAACCGCGCCCGGTTGTCCGGCGATGCGCTGCCGGGGGCGTTGTTTGATTGCGATGCCGAGCTGCCGGGGTTACTGGCCACGCTGAGCATGATTCACGGTGAACACCTCGACCTGAGCTACCGCGCACCGGCCGGTTTGCAACTGCCGTGGGATCGCGAAGATCTACTGGAGTTGCTGGGCAACCTGCTGGATAACGCCTGCAAATGGGCGGATGCGGAGGTTCGGTTAAGCGTGGTTGAAACGACTGAAAGTTTTCAGTTGAGCGTGGAAGACGATGGGCCGGGGATTCCCGAAGGCCAGCGCGATCAGGTGTTCAGCCGCGGTACACGGCTTGATGAACAGACCGATGGGCATGGATTGGGATTGGGCATCGTGCGCGACATCGTCGACACGTGGGGCGGGGTGTTGAGGTTGGAGGAAAGCGAGTGGGGCGGGTTGAAAGTGATGATCGAACTGCCCAAACGCTGACCCCGCACTGAAGGGTGCAGGTTACCTGTGGCTAGGGAGCAAGCTCCCTCGCCACAGGTGTCAGGTCACACGCGAAACTGGTCCATCAAGCTCTGCTGCTGATTCGCCAGGCTGTTAAGCGACTGACTCACCCGCGCCGATTCATTGGCTTGCCCCGACAGCGATTCGGTCACGTCCCGAATGGTCGCCACGTTG
This sequence comes from Pseudomonas sp. KD5, assembly GCF_012932895.1. NCBI lineage: Bacteria > Pseudomonadati > Pseudomonadota > Gammaproteobacteria > Pseudomonadales > Pseudomonadaceae > Pseudomonas > Pseudomonas sp. KD5. The sequence continues at coordinate 410,535 of NZ_JDWJ01000001.1, forward strand.
TTATTGATTTCCTCGGCCACCGCGCTTTGTTCTTCCGCCGCACTGGCAATCTGCAGGTTCATGTCGCTGATCACCGTCACCGCATCACCAATCTGCCGCAATGCCGTCACCGCCTGACCCACCTGCTCGACACTGCCCTGAGCCTGTCGATGGCTGTTGTTCATTGAGTTCACCACATCCTGAGTACCGCCCTGCAACAGTTCGATCACCTGGCGGGTTTCCTCCACCGATTCCTGAGTGCGTCGCGCCAGGTTGCGCACTTCATCGGCGACCACGGCGAAACCGCGTCCGGCTTCACCGGCCCGGGCGGCTTCGATGGCGGCATTCAGCGCCAAGAGGTTGGTCTGCTCGGCAATGGCGCGAATCACCTCCAGCACCGAACCGATTTTCTCGCTGTTCGCCGCCAGGCCTTCGACCTGCACCATGGCTGCGCTCATGTCGGCGGCGAGGTGGTCGATGCTGGTGGTGGTGCGGTCGATCACGGTCAAGCCCTGACGGGTGGCCTGATCGGCATCGCGTGCTGCTTGTGCCGCCTGCGCGGCGCTGCGGGCGACGTCCTGGGCGGTGGCGCTCATTTCATGGGACGCGGTGGCCACCTGGTCGACCTGACGGTACTGCTGCTCCATGCCGGCGCTGGTCTGGGTGGCGATGGCGGACGATTGGTCCGCCGTGCTACGGGCGTCCTGCACCGAGCGTTTCACTTGGGCGATGATCGGCTGCAACTTGTCGAGGAAACGGTTGAACCAACCGGCCAACTGGCCCAGTTCGTCCTTTTTGTCGTAAGCCAGACGCCGGGTCAGGTCGCCTTCGCCGCTGGCAATGTCTTCCAGCATGCGGGCCACGCCGAGGATCGGTTTGGTCACACTGCGGGCCATCAGCCACACCAGTAACAAACCGACGAGCGCCGCCAGTACACCCAGGCACAGTTCAACCAGGGTGCCGGCGGCGTTGCTGTCGTCGAGTTGTTTTTTCAACGCTTCGGCGGGGCCGACCAGCACCTTCTCCGGCACGTCAAGCAACACGCCCCAGGATTTGCCACCGGGAATCGGCTGGAACGGCGAGAGCACTTTCAGTTGCTGGTTGCTGTGCAGGCTCTCGGTCTTGCTGCTGGCAGTGAGCCGGCGCAGCAGTTCGGCGCCGTTAGTGGTGTCCACGGCGTCGAGGCGCTGGCTGAGCTTGCTGGCGTCCGGGCTGTAGCCGGCCAGCAAACCGACCGGGCTGACGATGCTGACGCTGGTCTGGCCGTCATAGAGTTTCTTGCTGGCGCTCTGGCTGATCGCTTGCAGGCTGTTGAGATTGATGTCCACCGACAGCGAGGCGATGACTTTGCCGTTGACCATCAGCGGGAACACGATGCTGGTCATCAGCACGTTCTGGCCGTCGATCACATAGAAGTAGGGTTCGATCACGCAAGGCTTGAGCGTGGTGCGCGGGCAGGTGAACCAGGCGTTGGCCGGTTCGCCGCTGGGGCCGGTGCTGGTGTCGGCCATGTCGCTTTCCGGCAGGGCCATGGAGGTCACTTTGCCGGGTGTCGGTTGCGACCAGTACAGGGCGAAACGGCCCTTGTCGTTACTGCCCAACTCCGCCTGGCCGGCGAACAGATTGTCCTTGCCGTCCAGCGCATTGGCCTCGAACACCAGCGACAGGCCAAGCAGGTCCGGGTTGGCCTGCAGGGCCGACTTGACCTGCCGGGTCAGGTCTTCACGCAGGTCGAAGGCATCGAGAAAGCGCTTCTCGGCCTGATCGCGCAAAAACAGCACCTGCCGCGAAAAGCCATGGCCATATTGATAGGCGTCCATGAACTGCTGACGAATTCCCAGCGCCTGCACTTCACCCTGGGATTCGATGCGCGCCTGGGCGGCCTCGGTGAGCATTTCCATGCTTGAGGCTTTCACCAGCGCCGAGCTGTGCTCCATGCGATACAGCGAAAGCCCTACCAGCAGGGTCACGATGCCCGCCAGGCAGAGCCCGGCCAACAGGGTGATTTTCCATTGAATGGAAAGGTGTCTGAGCGACATGGGAACGTCCTTTTATTCGATAAATATCTGAGACTTTGCACTGTAGCGGCCGTGATTCGGCTTTCTTTATGTCGCAGGCTGAATAACCAATCCCGACCACTGCAACCTCAGTGGCGAGGGGGCTTGCCCCCGTTCGGCTGCGAAGCAGTCGCGAATCCAGGCAACCAAGTGTGTCTGTAGGAATATAGGGGGCCGCTTCGCGACCCAACGGGGGCAAGCCCCCTCGCCACAGAACCCCCTTTGACAAGGCGGCAGCGGTCCGGCACAGTGCGCGCCCTCTAATAAAACCCTCTCTTCAATCCGCTGGCGGCGCTTGTGCGCACTGCCGGACGGACTCTTTCCGCTTGCCTTGAGGTAACGATGATTAATGCAGTAATTGCCGCGGTCGGCATCATGCTGATACTCAGCCTGTCCCGCGTGCATGTGGTGATCGCGCTGATTGTGGGCGCGCTGGTCGGTGGCTTGACCGGTGGTCTGGGGATCGATGCGACCCTCAAAGCCTTCAACAGCGGCCTCGGCGGCGGGGCGACGGTGGCGTTGTCCTACGCCTTGCTCGGCGCGTTCGCCGTGGCCATTGCCAAGTCCGGCTTGGCCCATGCCCTGGCGGACAAAGCCCTGGCCATGGTCGATCGTCAGCACGCCAACGGTGGCGGCAATGTCAAATGGCTGCTGATCGGCCTGCTATGGGTGGTGGCCATCGCCTCGCAGAACATTTTGCCGATTCATATCGCCTTTATCCCGTTGCTGGTGCCGCCTCTTTTATATGTGCTGACCAAACTGCAACTGGACCGGCGGTTGATCGCCTGCGTGATGACCTTCGGGCTGATCACGCCGTACATGTTCCTGCCGGTGGGCTTCGGCAACATCTTCCTCAATGAAATCCTGTTGGCCAACGTCGCCCGTAGCGGCGTGGACATCAGCGGTATCAATGTCACCCATGCGATGGGCATTCCGGCGCTGGGCATGGTGTTTGGCCTCGCGGCAGCCTTCATCAGCTACCGCAAGAAGCGCGTTTACGACCTGGAAAAGATCGAGCAAGTCGAACAGGTCGCGGTGCAGTACAACCCCTTGAGCCTGATGGTCGCCGGTCTGGCGATTGTCGTGGCGTTCATTATTCAGCTGTTGCTGGACTCGATGATTATCGGGGCGCTGGTGGGCTTCCTGATTTTTTCGGCGTCGGGCATCGTCAAGTGGCGTGAAACCGACGACCTGTTCACCGAAGGCATGAAGATGATGGCGATGATCGGCTTCATCATGATCGCCGCGTCCGGGTTTGCCGAAGTGATGAAAGCCACCGGTCATGTGCAGACACTGGTGGAGTCCTCGGCCTCGTGGATCGACCACAGCAAAGGCATCGGGGCGCTGTTGATGCTGCTGGTGGGCCTGTTGGTGACCATGGGCATCGGCTCGTCGTTTTCCACGGTACCGATTCTGGCGGCGATTTTCGTGCCGTTGTGCGTGCAACTGGGCTTCAGCCCGATCGCCATCGTGTGCATCGTCGGCACTGCCGGCGCGCTGGGCGATGCCGGTTCACCGGCGTCGGACTCGACCCTGGGCCCGACCTCCGGTCTGAACATCGACGGCCAGCATCATCACATCTGGGACACCGTGGTCCCGACCTTCCTGCACTACAACCTGCCGTTGCTGGCGTTCGGTTGGGTGGCGGCGATGGTTCTGTAACCACTTTACCTTGTAGGACCGCGTTCAACTTTTGATCTGGCGTGCCGTTATAGCCTTTAACCACGCCAATAAAATCAAAAGAGTGAACGTCATGCGCATGAGCCTGAAGGCCAAAGTCCTGTCCCTTGCCGTCCTCCCGGTGTTGCTCTTTGCGCTGGTCATCAGCCTGACCACGCTGTTCATCCTGCAGGAACAGGCCCGCAAGGAAGTCGAGGAAACCCGTCAGCGCCTGCTCAGCGATGCCAAGGCGACCCTGCAAAGCTACGTTACCGTGGCCATGACCACGATCAAGCCGCTCTACGACGCGGCCGCCCCCGGAGATGACGCGGCGCGGGCGCAGGTGATCAAGTTGCTGTCGAGCATCACCTACGGCAAGGACGGCTACTTCTTCGGCTACGACTCCAACACCGTGCGCCTGTTCAAGGCCAACAGCCCCGAAGGCGTGGGCCAGAGCTTCAAGGACAACCGCGACCCGAACGGCGTCTACGTTAACCGCGACCTGGTGAAAGTCGCCAAGGACGGGACCCACTACCTGCAATACAGCTCGCCGCTGCCCGGCAACAGCCAAGTGCTGGTGCCCAAGCTCGGCTACACCGAATACCTGCCGAAGTGGGACATGGCGGTCGGCACCTCGGTCAACCTCGACGGCATCGAAGCGCAAGTGGCGCTGGTTGAGATCAAGGTCCAGGAACGCATGCAAGGCGTGGTGCTGAGCATTGTCGGGATTGCCGTGGTGGTGCTGCTGGTGATCGCTGCGGCCGGGATGCTGCTGGCCAATACCATTCTGCGTCCGCTGAACCTGATGAAAGCCAACCTCGACGACATCGCGGCGGGCGAGGGCGACCTGACCCGGCGCCTGACCATCACCAGCCAGGATGAACTCGGCGAACTGGCCGGCTCGTTCAACCGTTTCGTCGACAAGATCCACGGCCTGGTGCGGCAGATCACCGAAATGACCTCGCAACTGACCGGGTTGGTGAATCAGGTTTCCGATCAGGCCCAACGCTCGGATCAGGCCATGGAGCGCCAGCGTCACGAGACCGATCAGGTGGCCACGGCGATCAACCAAATGTCGGCGGCGGCCCAGGAAGTGGCCAAGAGCGCGCAAAACGCCGCGGTCGCTGCCCAGCAGACCGACGAAGAAGGCCAGGCCGCCAAGCGCGTGGTGGCCGGTAGCATCGTGAAGATTCATGCACTGGTGAACGACATTCGCAGCAGCGGCGTGTCCCTCGACAGCCTGCAGAAAGACGTGTCGTCGATTGTCAGCGTGCTCGGGGTGATCCGTTCGATTGCCGAGCAGACCAACCTGCTGGCGCTCAACGCCGCCATTGAAGCAGCCCGCGCCGGTGAGGCCGGACGTGGTTTTGCGGTGGTTGCCGATGAAGTGCGGGCGTTGGCCAGTCGCACGCAAATCAGCACCCAGGAAATCCAGGGCATGATCGACCGCTTGCAGGCCGGCACCCAATCGGCGGTCGAGTCCATGCGCCGCTCCAGCGAGGCCGGCGACGGCACGTCGGCCCAGGCCAACGAGGCCGGCGCGTCGCTGGACGCCATGGCCCAACTGATCGGCACCATCAACTCGATGAACGCGCAGATTGCCAGCGCCGCCGAAGAGCAAACCGCCGTGGCCGAAGAGATCAACCGCAGCGTGCACCAGATCGCCGTGGCGGTGGACAGCGTCGCCGACGAGACCCAGCGCGGCGCGCAAACCTCGCGCAGCCTGGCCGATCTCGGTCAGCGCCTGGGGCAATTGGTTGGGCAATTCCGTATTTGAGTGATGTCGCTGAGAGAGTTTTGCGATCCGTAGCAGCTGCCTCGCGGGCTCGGCAGCTGCTACGGGGGAGCCACATCGCGACTACCCTCAATAGTAAGCAAACTCCGTCCAGGCATCTGTTTGAACCGGTTTCTGCAACGGGCGGTCATTTGCTTCAGGTGCCGCGCACCCGCGGCACCCGGACGACCCTAACCATGGAGTCAGACTCATGAACGACGGTACCTGCGACTGCCCGAAATGTTCCTGCAAACTGGGTGATCACCCCATCGTGCGTCACGGCAAGCACTATTGCTGTGAAGCCTGCGCCCACCATCACCAACACGGCGAAGAATGCTCCACCAAAGGCTGCAAGTGCGCTAAGCCCTGACCGCTCACCCAAAAAAGTGGAGCCGCTGCGGCTCCACTTTCAGTTTGAATATTCACCCTCCCTTTCAAAGCTCAACTCGTCGGCCGCCAGGTCACATTCTCGACGCCGAATTTTTCCGCCACTGGTTTGCTGGTCTTTTGCACCCGCTCACGGCCAAAACGCGGGATCCGGCCTATGCCGGCGTCGCAACTTGCCCAGTGCCAGGCTTCTGCGTTGTCCATTTTGTCCTGGCGGATGATGAAAGACTTGGGCTTGCCATGAAGTGTGTATTCAATGACGAAAAGTTTTGCGTTGTTCATAAAACCTGTATTCCTCCCTGTTGTAATAGAAGGATCGCCAGGCGCGCGAAAAATTCAGTCGGATTGTCAGTCGGTTACAGCGACTGGCGACACGTCGCAGGCCTCGCTACCATGGAGCCTTTCCGCCCCTCAATGATCCTAGCCTATGGCCAAGGCCGCACCCCCTGATTTAAGCGATACCGATGTGCCGGTGCAACCGCTGGCACGTACTTACCCGCGTGGGTTGTATATCGAGCCTCACGAACATGTGTGGGGCCAGTTGCTGTACGCGATGAGCGGCGTGATGTGGGTCGAGACACCCCATGAAGCACTGGTGGTGCCGCCGCAACGGGCGGTCTGGCTGCCGCCGGGTGTGCCGCACGGGATTCGCGTGGTCTCTGACTTGCAGATGCGCAACATCTACCTGCGGCCGTCATTGGCGGCTACACTGGACGACAGTGTGCAAGTGATTGAAGTCGGCGGCTTGCTGCGCGAACTGATCGTCGGGCTGGTGGAGCAGGGCGACGACGGTGCCCCGGATTACTACGACGCGCTGGTAGGCCTGGCCTTGCTGGAGCTCAAGCGCGCCCGACGTTCATTGCTGAAAATACCGCTGCCGGACGATTCCGACCGGCGACTGATGAACCTGTGTCAGGCGGTCATGGCCTCACCGTCGCTGGACATTCCCTTCGAGCAGCACGCCGAAAATGCCGGTGCCAGCGTGCGTACCCTGGCGCGCTTGTTCAAGGACGGTTTGGGCATGGGCTTCGCCGAGTGGCGGCGGCAGGTGCAACTGGCGACCGCGGCGGCTGAATTGATTCAGGGTGTACCGGTCAGCACGATTGCCCGGGAGCTGGGTTATTCGCCGAGCAGCTTCAGCGACATGTTCCGCCGGGAACTGGGCGTCGCGCCTTCGCAGTTTTGCGTGAGCCAGCAACGGGGCGGCACTGCGTAAAAAGCACTTTGGCCGACATTCAGAAGTACTTGGCCGACGTCCGTGACGACCTCTCTCTAGACTCTGCGCATACCCCCTTATGCCACGGAGTCTGTCATGAACTACCTTATCTCGTTGGGTATCGGTCTGGGCGTCGGCCTGCTCTATGGCGCGCTGGATTTTCGTTCCCCCGCACCACCGGCCATCGCGCTGGTGGGTCTGCTGGGCATGCTCGCCGGTGAGCAGTTGTGGCCCTTGGGCCGGCAACTGGTGGCGGGCTGGATCTCCTGAAACCTCTTATCCATTTGGTGGAAATGCCCATGAAAGCACTGCAATTCGACAAAACCGGCGACCTCTCGGCCCTGCGCTACGTTGAGGTGCCCACCCCCGTTCCCGGCGCTGACGAAGTGCTGGTCCAGATCAAGGCGGCGGGCCTCAATCCCAGCGATGTGAAAAACGTACTGGGGCGCTTTCCCTACACCACATTGCCGCGGATTCCCGGGCGTGATTTCGCCGGTATCGTCGTCGAAGGCCCGCAGGCGCTGATCGGCCAGGAAGTCTGGGGCACCGGCCGGGAGCTGGGCTTCTTTGCCGACGGTTCCCACGCGCAATTCGTCAAACTGCCGGCCAATGGCGTGGCGCTGAAGCCGACGCATCTGAGCTTTGCCCAGGCCGCCAGCCTCGGTGTGCCGTACACCACGGCGTGGGATGCGCTGGAACGCAGTCTTGTCACGACCGGAACGCGGTTGTTGGTGATCGGCGGCGGGGCGGTGGGCAGCGCAGCATTGGCGCTGGCCAAAGTCCGGGGCGCCCAGGTGCTGGCGGCGGCGCGGCGGCCAGAGCAGGTCAAGGATTTGCAGGCTCAGGGTTATCAGACGCTGCAACTGGATAAGCCTGAGGACCTGGGCGCACAGGTCAGCGCCGTGTATGCCGGCGGTGCCGACGTGATCTTCGACACCACCGGTTTCTGGCTACCGGCCTCGGTCCCGGCGCTGGCCGCGTTCGGTCGCATCGCAATCATCGCCGCGCCGGCGGATGGGCATGTGCAATTGCCGGCCCTGGCGCTGTATCGCAAGGGCGGTTCGGTGGTGGGGATCAATTCATTGCTGTACGGGGTTCAGGCGTGTGCGGCGATGCTCGAACAGTTCGGAAGCTTTTTCGATCAGGGCCTGTTGCCGTTGCCGGAAGGGCTAGTTGAATCGCCGTTGGCCGAGGGGCTGGAACGGTATGCCGAGGTGAATCAGGGCAGCGGTGACAAGGTGATTTTGTTGCCTTGAAATGGATGCAATTAGAAATACACCCCGGATCAAATGTGGGAGCGGGCAAGCCCGCTCCCACATATCAGATCAGGCTTCAGGCACACCTTTCTCCCAAACCGACCAATTCTTCAGAATCTCCTGCACCAACGGATTCCCCGTGCGGTACAGGTTCTCCAGTGCCGGCACAAACCCGCCCTGATCGGCGTATTTGAGCAGGTTATCCACCTCGCTCTGGCCCGGCGCCGGCCGGTCGAAGTCGGAACCGGCGCGTACCACCGCCAAACGGCGGACATCCACCAGACCTTCGCGATTGGCCCGCAGCAGTGCCTCGTAGGTGGAGTTGTCTTCCTGCTGAGTGGTGCAGTAGACACCTTCATTGTTGGTCAGCAATTTTGTCCAGACTTCCGCCCGCTCACTCAAGCGCGTCCCGGAAAACCAGGTATTGCCCGCCAGCGTGTCGCACTGGGTCACCACCGGCGGCTGATTGGCTGGCGCAGACGGGTACTTCAAGCGCCACGCCGCCGACTCCTTGCTCTCGCTCAGTTCGACTTTGTGGCTCAGGGCGAAGGCTTTGGCCTGCAACTTCGGATTGAGTTCGAAGACTTCGGTTTTGTAATCCAGCGGCGGTTTTTCGTTCGGGCCTTTGGTGTTGATGCCCAGGTAACCGGTCGGCCAGTCTTTCGGCGCGTCCCGGGAGTCCAGTTCCCACTGGGTGCCAAACTCCACCAGGTAGTGCGCCCACGCGGTGGTGCCGATGGTCCCGTGTTTCGGGCTGATGCCGGCAATCCCGGCGATCAGGAAGTAACTTTTGCGCAGGTCGAATTTCGGCGACAGCGCCAGGGCCAGGGTCGAGGCCGCCGCATTGGTCTGGCCCATGCCGGTGACCATCAGGCACACCTGTTCGGTGTTGCAGCGAATGTTCGGGTACTCGGCGGACAGGCCCGGTACTCGTACTTCCTGCTTGAGTTCCAGGCGATCAATCCAGTTCTGCGCCTCGGGAGCGAACATGGTGATCAGCATCACTTTCGGCTGGATCGGCGCTTCTACCGCCCAGGCAGAGGAAGAGAGCAGGGTGCTTGCCGCAAAACCGACAGACAGGGAAAGACGCGTCATTGCTTTCATAAAACCTCCTGATTCAAATGAGCCTTAAAACTGATAGCCAACACCGGCGTAGTAACCCCAGCCGTTGGAACGGGCGCGGAAGTCGCCATCGCCGAAATTCAACTCACTGCCGTCCTCCCAGTTGCCGCCGTTGTGGAAGTAACGGCCGACCAGGGTGAAACGCAAGTGGGTGAAGGCGTAGAGCAACACGTTGGTGGCCACGGTGGCATTGGCGGTGCGGGCCGGGTTGTCCTTGTGCAGGTCGGAGCCGAAGTCGAAGTTGGTGAAACCGATGTAGGTCAGCGAAGCGCCGTTGCTGAAACTGCTGATGGGCACGATGTATTTGAGCTGGGCGCGGTAGCCGTCCCACGAATACTCGTTGCTGGCGCCGTAGTTTTCCCACTGGTAGCGACCGTAGAAGTTGGCCGACAGATTGACCCGCGAATGGGTGTCGATGTCGGTGCCGAGGCCGCTGTACAGCGTGTTGGCACGGTTGGCGCTGTTGCTGCCGTGGTCGTAGATCCAGTCGAACGCCACGTACCATTCCTTGAACGGCCCTACAGCCAGGCTGCGGCCGGCCAGGTAGTCGATGGAAATCCGCGGTTCGTGCTCCATGAACACTGGCGAGCCGTGGTCCCATACGCCTTTGTCATGGCTGTTGCCGATGTCGAAGATCTTCGGAATGTCGATGTAGCCGTACAACTCGAACGGCCCCTTGCGGCCGAAGTACTCGTATTCCAAGTAGATGTCGTCGGCCGGTTGCGGGCCGAAACTGATGTCCTTGCTGCCGATGACGGTCAGGTCCTGATTGAACCAGTCCGACAGGTACGCGCCTTTTTTTGGTGGGTTGGCTTCAGGGCTGAGGGCTTCGCCCTGGGCGGATTCTTCGGTGGTGGCCGGTTGGGCCAACGCGGAGCTGCTGAGTAGTCCTGTAACGCTGGACAACAGCAAGGAAACAGCAAACGTGCATGAGCAAGTCACGCGACTGGAGGTGCACTGCATTAAAAGTCCCTTTTCGTGCGGATCGAAGGCCCGGTGGTGCGGGCTGATTCGGATTAAGTGGCGAACAGGCCGGTATCGGCGACTCGCAAACGTTTGCACAAGCCATACCAATTTTCTTAATACGCTGAAAAACCGGAGGAATTGGCGGTTTTGCTGTCCTTTCGGTCAAGGATTTCGCGGGGCGGGGGAAAAGAAGGGGAGTCGGACGCACCAAAGTGAGTTTCGCTGCACAAAGATCGTTCTTGCGCGGCTTCTGCCAAATGGGGTTGCTGTAGAATCCTCGCCATTGACTTCACAAGGTGCATCCCATGAGCGAGCCGATACGTCTGACCCAATACAGCCACGGCGCAGGTTGCGGCTGCAAGATTTCGCCCCAGGTGCTGGAGGTGATTCTGGCCGGCAGCGGGGCGCAGAACCTGGACCCGAAACTCTGGGTTGGCAACGCCTCGCGCGATGACGCGGCGGTGTATGCCATCGATGAAGAGCGCGGCGTGGTGTCGACCACTGACTTCTTTATGCCGATCGTCGACGATCCGTTCGATTTCGGCCGTATCGCCGCCACCAACGCCATCAGCGACATTTACGCCATGGGCGGCGATCCGTTGATGGCGATTGCGATCCTCGGCTGGCCGGTCAATGTGCTGGCGCCGGAGATTGCCCGGGAAGTGATTCGCGGCGGGCGGTCGGTCTGCGATGAAGCGGGAATCCCCTTGGCCGGTGGCCATTCCATCGACGCACCTGAGCCGATCTTCGGCCTGGCCGTGACCGGACTGGTGGAAAAGCGCCACATGAAGCGCAACGACACCGCCACCGCCGGATGCCTGCTCTATCTCACCAAACCCTTGGGCATCGGCATCCTCACCACCGCCGAGAAAAAGGGCAAGTTGCGCAATGCCGACATCGGCCTGGCCCGCGACTGGATGTGCACCCTGAACAAACCCGGAAGCCGTTTTGGCAAGCTCGATGGCGTGACCGCAATGACTGACGTCACCGGTTTCGGCCTGCTCGGGCATCTGGTGGAAATGGCCGACGGCAGCAACGTGACCGCCCGCATCGGCTATGACCGTGTGCCGCGCCTGCCGGGCGTCGAGTATTACCTCGATCAGGGTTGCGTGCCCGGCGGCACGCTGCGCAATTTCGACAGCTACGCCAGCAAGGTCGGCCGGCTCCAGGAGTTGCACAAACGCGTGCTCTGCGACCCGCAGACCAGCGGCGGTTTGCTGATTGCAGTCACGCCCGAAGGCAACGCAGCGTTCCTGGCGGTGGCGGCCGAACTTGGGCTGGCCCTTCAGCCGATCGGCGAACTGGTTGAGCGACAGACCCACGCGGTTGAGGTGGTTTGATGTCCAGAGACTTCACCGATTACCGCGACATCTTCCTCAACGACCGGCCGATGATGGATGTGCGCGCGCCGATCGAATTCCTCAAAGGCTCATTCCCCGGCGTGGTCAACCTGCCGCTGATGAATGACCACGAGCGGCAACGGGTCGGCACTTGCTACAAGCAACACGGTCAGCAAGCGGCCATCACGCTGGGGCATCAATTGGTGACCGGCGCGATCAAGGCCGAACGCATCCAGGCCTGGGCCGATTTTGCCCGGGCGCATCCGGATGGTTATTTGTATTGTTTTCGCGGTGGGCTGCGTTCGCAGATCACCCAGCAGTGGCTCAAGGACGAAGCGGGCATTGACTATCCGCGGGTCGGTGGTGGCTACAAGGCCATGCGCACCTTCTTGCTCGACACGCTCGACCAGGCCGTTGCCCAGTGCGATTTCGTTTTGCTGGGCGGCATGACCGGCACCGGCAAGACCGAGGTGCTCGCTCAATTGAGCAACGCGCTGGACCTTGAGGGTCACGCCCATCATCGCGGCTCCAGCTTCGGTAAACGCGCCACGGGCCAACCCTCCAACATCGACTTTGAAAACCGCCTGGCCGTGGACGTGCTGAAAAAACGCGCCAGCGGTATCGAGCAGTTTGTGCTCGAAGACGAGAGCCGCGCGATCGGCAGTTGCGCGTTGCCGTTGCCGCTTTATCAGGGCATGCAGCAGTTTCCGATGGTCTGGCTGGAAGACAGCCTGGAAGGGCGCGTCGAGCGGATCCTGCGCGATTACGTAGTGGATTTATGCGCCGAGTTCACCGAGGTGTATGGCGATGAAGGCTTCACGCTGTTTTCCGAGCGGATGTTGGCGAGCCTGAACAATGTCCAGAAACGCCTGGGCGGCGAACGCCATCGGCGGATGCTGACCTTGATGGAAGATGCGCTGGCGGAACAGGCCAATAGCGGCGCGGTGGACTTGCACCGGGGCTGGATCGAAGGGTTATTGCGCGAGTATTACGACCCGATGTATGTGTTTCAGCGGGAGAAAAAGGGCGCGCGGATCGAGTTTGTCGGGGAACGGAGCGCCGTTCTCGAATATCTGCGGGAGCGGGGCAAACGGCGGGGGTAATGTTGTTTTTGCTGGCCTCATCGCGGGCTTGCTCACGATGGGGGCTGGCAGGTGCCCGACCGCTTACGTCGGACAAGTCTCCTGACCGTTATTGAGCCCTTGCTTGTAGCTGTGGCTCTGCAGGCTGGCCTTGCCGTTGTGCCAGGTCAGCGTAAGCACGTACAGCGAGTCATAGTCGCTGGATGCCCAGTCATCGGTAATGCGCTGTTCTGAGCCGACGGCTTCCCCGGCGACCTTGTTGATCAGCTCGGGCAGGTAGCCATGGGACCAGGCGGTATAGATGATCGAGTTGTGATACTTGTCGCGAAGCAGTTCATCGGCCAGGTCGCTGGTGTCGTTGGCCGAAAATTCGATGTTCACCGGTAAGCCGAGCTTGATCGCGCTGGGGCTGATGGTCATCAGGGGGCGGATGTAACTGTAGGAATTATCCAGTTCGCCTTCCTCGACATTGCGCGTCGGGTTGGCGGCAAACACGTAATTGGCCTTGCCGAATTTTTCCGGCAGCAAGGTGGCCAGGTCGATGGCGCGATTCAGTCCCTGACAATTGAGCTGACCCAGGCCGCCGGCCGGTTTTTCGGCGTGACGCAAAAACACCAGTGTCTGTGTACCGTCCACCGGTTGGGCGCGGCTTTCACTGGACTCCAGCGACAAAAACAACGCGCTGGCCGCCAACAGAGCGGGCAGGAAGATAAAGGCGCGATGTTTGAAGCGGTTGGTGAGTTTCAAAGGGTTCATCATCGAATTGGTGATCTTCAGCGCATTCGGTTAAGGCTGACAAACCTTGACACCTCAAGCTCCGAGCATAGGGTGTTTTCCATGTCGTTGACCCAGTCTATTTCTAACAGGGCAATGCTCAGAGTCCGCTGAAGCCCTTTTGGTTCGATTCGAGCTTCGATCCGAGCGAGGTGCCCAGCACTTTAGCGGCAACCTTGAATGGATTGTGGGAAAGGTTATCGACAGGATGTTGCGGATTTATGGACACAGTACACATCTTAGCCCCGTCCCCCTTATGATCTTCACTCCGATTTTCCCGTGGAAGCTCCCGATGACCGATTTGTCTGCATTCCCCATCACTCGAAAATGGCCAGCCCAGTACCCGGAGTGGATTCAGCTCTATTCCTTGCCAACGCCCAATGGCGTCAAGGTTTCGATCATGCTCGAAGAGATCGGGCTGCCCTACGAGCCGCATCGCGTGGGCTTCGACACCCAGGATCAGCTGTCCCCTGAGTTTCTGTCGCTGAACCCCAACAACAAGATCCCGGCGATCCTCGACCCCCACGGCCCGGGCGACCAACCGCTGGCGCTGTTCGAGTCCGGGGCGATTCTGATTTACCTCGCCGACAAGAGCGGGCAACTGCTGGCCCAGGAGTCGGCAGCGCGTTACGAGACCCTTCAGTGGCTGATGTTTCAGATGGGCGGTATCGGGCCGATGTTCGGCCAGCTCGGTTTTTTCAACAAATTCGCCGGCAAGGACTACGAAGACAAGCGTCCGCGTGATCGCTACGTCGACGAAAGCAAGCGCTTGCTCAAGGTCCTCGATGGCCGCTTGCAAGGGCGCGACTGGATCATGGGCGAGCGCTACACCATTGCCGACATCGCGACTTTTCCGTGGGTGCGTAACCTGATCGGCTTCTACGAGGCCGGCGACCTGGTCGGCATCCAGGATTTCCCCAACGTCACCCGCGTGCTGGAGCGTTTCCTGGCAAGACCGGCGGTAATTCGCGGGCTGGAAATCCCTAAGCAATCCCTTTGAATCCCTCATCACCAAGGCAGGCAATGAGCGCGTTCGATTTCAAGCAAGTAGATGTTTTCAGCCCCGTCGCGCTCAAGGGCAACCCGTTGGCGGTTGTGTTCGGCGCAGACAAGCTCAGCGATGAACGCATGGCGGCGTTCGCGAACTGGACCAACCTCAGCGAAACCACGTTCGTGCTCGAACCTCGAGACCCCCGGGCCGACTATCGAGTGCGTATCTTCACCACCCTGCAAGAGTTGCCGTTCGCCGGTCATCCGACGCTGGGCACGTGCCATGCCTGGCTCGAGGCTGGCGGGGTGCCCAAGGGTGAGGAGATTATTCAGGAGTGTGGTGTCGGCCTGGTGCGGGTGCGTCGGCAGGGGGCGGAGCTGGCGTTTCTCGCGCCACCGCTGCTCAGGTCCGGTCCGGTGGATGCCGGACTGGTCGAGCGCGTACGGCAGGGGCTTGGGTTGGCGCCGGGGGCGATTGTGCGCACGCAATGGGTCGACAACGGTGCCGGTTGGCTGGCGGTGATGGTCGAGGACCGCCAGCAGATTCTGGACTTGCAGCCGGATCATGCACAGATGCTCGGCCTCGCCGTTGGTGTCATCGCGCCATGGCACCCCGAGAATGATGGTGCTGACGCGCAGTTCGAGGTGCGTGCATTCATCTCCGGCGACGGCATGCCGGAAGACCCGGCCACCGGCAGCCTGAACGCCGGGATCGCTCAATGGTTGCTCAGCGAAGGGTTGGCTCCGGCGTCTTATGTCGTCAGTCAGGGCCTGACCATGGGCCGCGCCGGGCGGATTCGGGTGGAGCAGGTGGGGGATGAGATCTGGATTGGTGGTTCTGTAGTGACGTGTATTACCGGAACGCTGACGATCTAACCTGTGAGAGCAGGCGGTATTCGATGCGGGCGATTGTTGCCGCCGCGGTAACGTTGTCTTGAGCGATCGAGGTTTGTGTCCCGCACCTTGCAGGGCATAAGCTTTGCGCCCTACGAATTTCGTCTCTTCAGGAAGGTCCATGTCCAGTCAGTTCCCCGAAGCACGTCCACGCCGTCTGCGCCGCAATGCGAGCCTGCGCAGCCTGTTCCAGGAAACCGAGTTCAGCTTGAATGACCTGGTGCTGCCGATTTTCGTCGAGGAAGAGATCGACGATTTCGTGCCGATCAAGAGCATGCCCGGGGTGATGCGCATTCCCGAGTCGAAACTGGCCGGCGAGATCGAGCGTTACGCCCGGGCCGGGATCAAGTCGGTGATGACGTTCGGCGTGTCTCATCATCTGGACAGCAACGGCAGCGACACCTGGAACGATAACGGCCTGGTGTCGCGCATGTCGCGCATCGCCAAAAACGCCGTGCCGGAAATGATCGTGATGTCCGACACCTGTTTTTGTGAGTACACCGACCACGGCCATTGCGGTGTGTTGCACCAGCACGAAGTCGATAACGACCAGACCCTGATCAACCTCGGCAAACAAGCCGTGGCCGCCGCCCGGGCCGGTGCCGATGTGATCGCGCCGTCGGCGGCGATGGACGGGCAGGTCCAGGCGATTCGCCGGGCGCTCGATGCAGCGGGTTTCAGCCAGACCGCGATCATGGCCTATTCGACCAAATTCGCCTCGGCGCTTTATGGCCCGTTCCGCGAAGCCGGCGGCAGTGCGCTCAAGGGTGACCGCAAAAGCTATCAGATGAACCCGATGAACCGTCGTGAAGCGGTGCGTGAGTCGTTGCTGGACGAACAGGAAGGCGCCGACGCGCTGATGGTCAAGCCGGCCGGCGCGTACCTGGACATCATCCGCGACATCCGCGAAGCCTCGCGTCTGCCGTTGTCGGCGTATCAGGTGAGCGGTGAATACGCGATGATCAAATTCGCCGCCCAGGCTGGGGCGATCGATGAAGATCGCGTCGTACGTGAGAGTCTGGGGGCGATCAAAAGGGCGGGGGCGGATTTGATCTTCACCTACTTCGCAATGGACCTGGCCCTGGCCGGGATCTAACAAATCAAAAGATCTTCAGGTGATATAAGGCCGTATCCCATGATCGCGGAAATACCGTTCGATCACCTTCGGATCGGCGCTGTAATCGGCGATCGCCACATAGGTATCGGGGCGCAGCAGGTAAAACCCGTTGCGCGCCAGTCCCACGGTTTCAAACACCGGTCGCCAGTCGAACACCTGCAACGGCAGGTGATGCGCGCTGCACCAGGCGATCATCTCGTCGCTGGTTTCGCCATACACATGCACCTGCCAGGTCAGGTATTTCAGCGATTCGAAGTTGTCCCCTTCATCGTCGTGGGCCCAGGGCAGGCGATCACCGCCGTGAATATGGCCGGTAACGCCCTCACTCAATGGCATGCCACGATAGTTGAGGGTGGTCTGTGACACCGTGCGAAACAGGAACTCCCGGACCGCCTCGAACGAGATCATTTTCGGGATCAAAAAGGGCGCCACGCGCATGCGCATTACGTCGGCAATTGGCCCATCGGCCGTGACGAAATTGAACACCCGATCAGTGGTAGCCACCAGGCGCTGGGCAAAGGCGATGCGTTCGGTTTCATAACTGTCGAGCAGTTTGGCCGTGGCGCTGCCACTTAACACCGCCGCGAGCTTCCAGGCCAGATTGATCGCGTCGCCAATCCCGGTGTTCATGCCCTGGCCACCCGCCGGGCTGTGGACATGGGCGGCGTCACCCAACAGAAACGCGCGTCCGGTACGAAAGTGATCCGCTACCCGGTGATGCACGCGGTAGGTCGAGAACCAGTTCACCTGATCGATCTGCACCTTTAAATTCTCGATGGCCCGTCTGCTGACGTCTGCAAACTGGAGGGTTTCGGCGCGCTCGGCGCGTTCGTCGCGAACCGTGCCGATCAGTCGGGCGCGACCTTCGCTGGACAAAGGAAAAATGGCGAGAAAGTCGGCTTCGTCGAGGTCCACATGCAATTCACCGTTGAACGTCGGGCCGCGGGCCTGCACATCCGCCACGTAAAAAATCTGCTGATAGGTGCCCCCCGGAAAATCGGTGTCCAGGGATTTGCGCACGATCGAGCGGGCGCCGTCACAGCCTGCGAGGTAACAGGCCTGACAGGTTTGCTGCTGTCCATCAGGTAAGCGCAGTGTCGCGGTGATGCCATCGCCGGTTTCCTCGAAACTTTGCAATTCGGTGTTGCGCTCCACCGTAATGCCAAAGGTCTCCAGGCGTTCGATCAGCAGTTGCTCGTGCTCGTCTTGCGGATAGATTTCCAGGAACGCATAGGGCGTCAAACCCTCGCCGATGGCGCTCAGCGGCAGGTGCGCGACCGGTTCGCCCTTGACCCAGAAATTCGCGGCGCACACTTTATGGCCGTTCTGCACCACGGCGTCGCTGAGGTCGAGCTGGCGATACAGCTCCAGCGTTCGGGCCTGTACTGCCAACGCGCGTGAGGTAGTACCGGGGGTCGAGGTCTTGTCGATAATCCGCACCCCAATCCCCAGCTTGCTCAGCCACAGTGCCAGGACCAGCCCGGTCGGGCCGGCGCCGATGATCAGCACGTCGCTACGGTTCATGAGCCTGTCCTCCTCGGTGTGTGGATCAAGTATGGTTCAACCGGGGGGCACTCGCAGGCTCGACAGCGGCTACGGAACAGGGAGAGGGCGGGATAGTCATAGCCTGCGCCATGCCATTGATCGTATGGTTAACCCGGCTCAACGGATTTGATGGAGCACCATGCAAGCCAATCGATTGATCATGAGCGTGGCCGCGCTGTTGGTACTGGCCGGTTGCGGCACTCAGCGCCCTCAGGAACCGCCGGCCCGCAAGCCTGCCGAGGTCAAGGCCGAGATCGTCAGCCTGCTGCCGGCCAAAACGGTCGACCGCCAGGGCTGGGCCACGGACATCTATGCGGCGTTTGCCGCGCAAAAGATTTCGCCGACCACGCAAAACCTGTGTTCGGTACTCGCGGTCGCTGAGCAAGAGTCGACGTTTCAGGCTGATCCGCCGGTGCCGGGCCTGGGCAAGATCGCCCGGGATGAAATCGACCGCCGCGCCGATAAGGCCCACATTCCCAGCTTGCTGGTCAGCGGTGCCTTGCAGGTGCGTTCACCCAACGGCAAAAGCTACAGCGACCGACTGAATGCCGCGCGCAGCGAAAAAGAGCTCAGCGCGATTTTCGATGACTTCATCGGCATGGTGCCCATGGGCCGGACCTTGTTCGGCGGCTTCAACCCGGTACACACCGGCGGGCCGATGCAGGTCAGCATCGACTTTGCCGAGCAGCAGGCGCGGGATTATCCCTACCCGGTGAACGGCTCGATTCGTCACGAAGTGTTCACCCGTCGCGGTGGCCTGTATTTCGGTATTGCCCACTTGCTCGGTTATCCGGTGAGCTATAAGCAGCCGCTGTATCGCTTCGCCGATTTCAACGCCGGTTGGTACGCCAGCCGCAATGCGGCGTTTCAGAACGCGGTCAGTCGTGCGACGGGTATCCCGCTGGCGCTGGATGGCGACCTGGTGCGCTACGACTCGATCATGCCCGGCACCACGGAACTGGCGGTGCGCACCCTCGGCAAGCAATTGGACATGCGCAACCCGACCATTCGGGATCAATTGGAGGAGGGTAAAAGTCTTCAGTTTGAGGACACCAGGCTCTATCAGCGCGTCTTCGCTTTGGCCGAACAGGCCGAAGGCCGGCCATTACCCCGGGCGGTGTTGCCGGGGATCGTGCTGCAAAGCCCGAAAATCACCCGCAAACTCACCACAGCGTGGTTTGCCAAGCGAGTCGATGAGCGTTATCAGAGCTGTATGAGGCGTGCGGGAGGGTAACCGGGCAAGCTCGCTCCCACAGGGTTCGCGCGCAGTCTTTGGCATCTGCTACAAAGAGAGAGTCGCAGAGGAGATTTAGTCATGTACCAGCTCTATGGGTATCAGAATTCGGGTGCGGCCGCCATCGAAGCCGCGCTGGAACTGTGCGAGGTTCCTTATCGCTTCATCGACGTATCATCGTCCCCGGAGGCGGTGCATGCGCTGGAGAAGCTCAACCCGCTCAAGCAGGTTCCCACTCTGCAACTGCCCGATGGCGGCGTTCTTGCCGAGAGTGCGGCCATCCTGATTCACCTGGGCCTCACGTTCCCGGAGTCGAACCTGTTGCCGGAAAATCCGATCAAGCGCGATCAGGTGATTCATGGCCTGGTGTACATCGTCAGCAATTGTTACAGCGCCATCGGTATCATCGATTACCCCGAGCGCTGGCTGGACGAGGCGGACGAGTTGTCCCGGCAAAACCTCATGGCCGGTGCCCGCCAACGCCTGCATTGGCATTGGGAGGTGTTTGCCGATCAGTTCGCCGGCAAGTTGTACCTGGACGATGGAAAACCGGGCGCGCTGGATATTCTGGCAGCGGTGGTAACGCGGTGGGCGGGTACCCGGGAACACTTGCGCATTGCGCGGCCGGGATTCTTCGCCTGGCTCGAACGCTTCGACCGCCACCCTGCATTGGCACCGGTCTTCTCGCGGCATTGGCCATAGGAACACCACCAAACACATGTTGTGGGGGGCGGGCTTATCTGTGGCGAGGGGGCTTGCCCCCGTTGGGGCGCGAAGCGGCCCCAAAAGCTTTGCGACTGCTTCGCAGCCGAACGGGGGCAAGCCCCCTCGCCACAAAAGCCCCCTCGCACAGTGTGCAATCACTCGCCGCGAATGTACTGCTCCAGCTGCCGAATCAGTTCAGCCTGTTCGGCAATGGCTTCCTTGACCAGGTCGCCGATCGACAGCAAACCCATCAGCTCACCGTCCTCCACCACCGGCAAGTGCCGCAGGCGTTTGTCGGACATGATGCCCATGCAGGTTTCGACGGTTTGATGGGTGTCCACGGTGATCACCGGCGACACCATGATGTCGCTGACCGGTGTGCCGACGGAGGAGCGCCCCTTGAGCACCAGTTTGCGCGCATAGTCCCGCTCACTGATGATGCCGACGACCTTGCCATCTTTCAGGACCGGCAACGCGCCGACGTTTTTGGCGGCCATCACCATCAGCGCTTCCAGCACCATTTGATGAGGCGCAATGGTGTGGACTGCCTGATTCTGTTGGGCCTTTAACTTGAGCAACTGGGCGACGGTTTTCATGACGGCTTCTCGGGTGTTGTCGTTGTCCTTGAAGAATCGTAGAGACAGGCTCACAGAGCAAGGTGCAAAACGGCAGATAACACGCAAATAGCGTCATTCAGTGATTTTTCTTTGTAAACGCCCGCAGCCCTCCCGGGCACCCTGCGCAATTGTGGCGAGGGAGCTTGCTCCCGTTCGGCTGCGTGGCAGTCGCAATCCGATAAACGCGGTGTGCCTGAGAGACCGTGTTGGCAGGTTTGAGGCCCGCTTCGCAGGCCAACGGGGCGGTGCGGCGTTCCGACAAGCCCCCTCGCCACACCGGCGATCACGCGTAGAATCACCACTTGAATCAGATCGTTGAGGTTGCAGTGGTGGATTTACAGCAGGGCTTCGTCCTGACCCGGCATTGGCGCGATACCCCGGCCGGCACCGAAGTCGAATTCTGGCTGGCGACCGATGCCGGTCCCCGGCGCATCCGTCTGCCGCATCAACCGTCGGTCGCGTTCATTCCACAGGCCATGCGCGAGCAAGCCGAAGCGGTGTTGCGCGGCGAAAAGAACGTCGAACTGCGGCCGTTGGCGCTGCTGGACTTCGAGCACCGCCCGGTGCTGGGCCTGTATTGCCAGCAGCACGGCCAGTTGATGCGCCTGGAAACCGCACTGCGCAAATCAGGCGTCGAGGTATTCGAAGCCGACATCCGCCCGCCGGAACGCTACATGATGGAGCGGTTCATCACCGCGCCGGTTTTGTTCGGTGGCACGGCTGGCGCCGACGGCCTGCTGCTCGACGCGCAAATGAAACCCGCCCCCGGCTATCGGCCGAATCTGCGGCTGGTCTCGCTGGACATCGAAACCACCGCGCAGGGCGAGTTGTACTCCATCGCCCTGGAAGGCTGTGGCGAGCGTCAGGTGTACATGCTCGGGCCGCCCAATGGCGATGACAGCGGGGTGGATTTCCAGCTCGAATACTGCGATTCGCGAACCCTGCTGCTGAAAAAACTCAATGAGTGGTTCGCCCGGCACGACCCCGACGCCATCATCGGCTGGAACGTCGTGCAGTTCGACCTGCGGGTACTGCACGAACATGCACGCCGCCTGGCGGTGCCGCTGAAACTGGGGCGTGGCGGCGAAGAAATGCAGTGGCGCGAGCACGGCAGCGGCAATCATTATTTTGCCTCGGCTGCCGGCCGGTTGATCATCGACGGCATCGAGTCGCTGCGTTCGGCGACCTGGAGCTTCCCCTCGTTCAGCCTGGAAAACGTCGCGCAAACCCTGTTGGGCGAGGGCAAGTCGATCGACAACCCGTACCAGCGCATGGACGAAATCAACCGCATGTTCGCCGAGGACAAGCCGGCCCTGGCCAAGTACAACCTCAAGGACTGCGAACTGGTGACGCGGATCTTCGCCAAGACCGAGTTGTTGACCTTCCTGCTGGAGCGCGCCAGCGTCACCGGTTTGCCGGCGGATCGCAGCGGTGGTTCGGTGGCGGCGTTCACGCACCTGTATATGCCGCTGATGCACCGCCAGGGCTTCGTCGCACCGAACCTCGGCAACAAACCACCGCAGGCCAGCCCCGGCGGTTTTGTCATGGACTCGCAACCGGGGCTGTACGAATCGGTGCTGGTGCTCGACTACAAAAGCCTCTATCCGTCGATCATCCGCACCTTCCTGATCGACCCGGTGGGCTTGATCGAAGGGCTCAAGCATCCCGACGACAGCGAATCGGTGCCGGGTTTTCGCGGTGCCCGTTTCTCACGGACCCGGCATTGCCTGCCGGCCATTGTCGCCCGGGTCGCCGAAGGCCGCGAAACCGCAAAGCGCGAACACAACGCGCCGCTGTCCCAGGCCCTGAAGATCATCATGAATGCCTTCTATGGCGTCCTCGGCTCCAGCGGTTGCCGCTTCTTCGATACGCGACTGGCCTCATCCATCACCTTGCGCGGGCACGAGATCATGTTGCGTACCCGCCAACTGATCGAAGCTCAGGGCCATGCGGTGATCTATGGCGACACCGACTCGACCTTCGTCTGGCTGCGTCGCCCTCACGGTCAGGTCGAAGCGGCGCAGATCGGCCACGCGCTGGTGGACCACGTCAACCAATGGTGGCGCGAGCATGTGAAGCAGGAGTACGGGTTGGAAAGTGCCCTGGAGTTGCAGTTCGAAACCCACTACAAACGCTTTCTGATGCCGACCATTCGCGGCGCCGAGGAGGGCAGCAAGAAGCGCTATGCCGGGTTGGTCACCCGCGCCGACGGCACCGACGAGATGGTCTACAAAGGCCTGGAAACCGTGCGCACCGACTGGTCGCCGCTGGCCCGGCAATTCCAGCAGGAGCTGTACCTGCGCATCTTCAAACGCAAGCCCTATCAGGATTACGTGCGTGACTATGTGCGCAAGACGTTGGCCGGTGAGTTCGATGAGCGCCTGATCTACCGCAAACGCCTGCGTCGGCCCCTGGATGACTATCAACGCAATGTGCCGCCCCATGTGCGGGCCGCGCGGATCGCCGATGACTACAACGATCAACAGGGGCGGCCGCGGCAATATCACAACGGCGGCTGGATCAGCTACGTGATCACGGTTGCCGGCCCCGAGCCGCTGGAAGTGCGCAGCGCGCCGATCGACTACGACCATTACATCACCCGACAGCTGCAACCGGTGGCGGATGCCATCCTGCCGTTCGTGGATGACGATTTCTCAACGCTGATTGGGGGGCAGTTGGGCCTGTTTTGAGTCCAGCAGCGACAGCGTCCAGTCATCCGGTATGCCGTGAAAGTACTGATCCAGCGCCTGATGGAACAGGCTGCCTTTTGGCGAAACCTGGGCGAACAGTGTCATCGATGAATGAAACTTGAGGTTGTCGGGGTGCCCGAAAATCTTGGTGATCGAACGTTGAGGAACGTCCAGCACCAATTGCGTGCAGGTACGCAAGCGCGGCCCCAGCAACGGATGCTTCAGGTACGCCACAGCTTCCTCGCTGGAGTGAATGGCAAAGTAGCGGGACATTTCGCTGTCACCCAACCCGGCAAACTGCGGAAAGATGAACCACATCCAGTGCCGGCGCTTCTGGCCGGCGCGCAGTTCATCCTGAACCCACTCGAACACAGGATCCTGCGCCTGGACGAAGCGTGGCAAATTGAAAGCGTCGAGCTGATCGGTACTTCTCATGCCGATGCCCTCTGATAGAACCGCGATGGCTCAGACCATGGCCAACCGCTGCTTGCGTTGTGGCGCGCGAAACGCTTGGTCCAGCGCCTCCAGATCCCCGACTTCAAGCTGCAATTGTGCCGCTTGCGCGTTGAGCCGCACATGCTCGGGGTGGACCGCTTTGGGGATGGCGATCACCCCGTTCTGACGCAGAATCCATGCCAGCGCTACCTGCGCAGGTGTCGCCTCGTGACGGGCGGCAACCTGCTTGAGCGTCGGATTGGCCAGCATATGCCCGCCCTGGCCGATCGGACAGTAAGCCATCACCGGCATTTGTCGCTGTTGGCTCCAGGGCAGCAGATCGAATTCGATGCCGCGTTCTTCCAGGTTATACAGCACCTGATTGGTGGCGCAGGCCGGTGAGGCCAGCTCTTCCAGATCATCCAGGTCGAAATTGGACACGCCCCAACGGCCGATCTTGCCGTCTTCGCGCAGGCGTTCGAAGGCTTCGACGGTTTCCTCAAGGGGATACTCGCCGCGCCAGTGCAACAGATAAAGATCGATGTAATCGGTATTCAACCGCCGCAGGCTGCGTTCGCAGGCCTGGGGGATGCCTCTGCGGCTGGCGTTGTGAGGGTAGACCTTGCTCACCAGGAAAACCTGGTCGCGCAGGCCTGTGATGGCTTCACCCACCACCTCTTCGGCGCCCCCTTCAGCGTACATCTCCGCGGTGTCGATCAGGGTCATGCCCAACTCGATACCCAGGCGCAGCGCTGCAACTTCCTTGGTGTGTCGGGAGCGTTCCTCTCCCATATGCCAGGTGCCTTGGCCGATGACCGGCACAGCGCGGCCGGCCAGCTCAAGAGTCCGCATGAATCCTCCTTGTCGAAGTCCGATCGATACTACAGTTGGCAGCAAAATAGCAGGGTGGTTCCGTCGCCATCATGAAAGATCACAGCCTGCGGCAGCTCCTGCGAGGGCGGGGCACACCCGCGATATCACGGGTGTATCCAGCCCCCTGGAGCTGCCGAAAGCTGCGATCTTTTGATCTACCGGGCGGAGAACCTGAACACGGTGGTCTGGGCATAGGTCTTGCCCGGATCCAGCCGCGTGGACGGGAAGCTCGGCTGGTTCGGCGAGTCCGGATAATGCTGGGTTTCCAGAGTAAAGGCACCCCAATGCGGGTAAATCTTGCCGGCCTTGCCCTTGACCGAGCCGTCGAGGAAGTTGCTGGTGTAGAACTGTACGCCAGGTTCGGTGGTGTAGAGCTGCAAGCGACGGCCGGATTGCGGATCGCTGACATCGGCGGCGAGTTTGCCCAGGTCGCCCTTGGCGTCCAGCACCCAGTTGAAGTCAAAACCGCCGTGTTTCGGTTCGGCGAATTTCAACTGCGGGTGATCGGCCTTGATGTGTTGACCGATGGCGGTCGGTTGAGTGAAGTCCATCGGCGTGCCGGCGACCGGGGCTAGTTCACCGGTGGGGATCAGTTTGCCGGTGACTGGCGTGTAACGGGCGGCGTGCAAGGTCGCCAACTGCTTCAACACATCGCCGTTACCCGCGCCGGCCAGGTTGAAATAGCTGTGGTTGGTCAGGTTCAGCACCGTGGGCTTATCGGTGCTGGCCTTGTAGTCGATGCGCAGCTCATTGTTCTCGGTGAGGCTGTAGGTGACCTCGGTTTTCAGGTTGCCGGGGAAACCCATTTCGCCATCCGAGGACAGGTACGTCAGCGTCACGCCCACCGAATCCTTGCCCTTGCTCGGTTCGGCTTTCCACACCCGCTTGTCGAAACCTTGAGCCCCGCCGTGCAGCGAATTGCTGCCGTCGTTGAGCGGCACTTGAAAGCGCTTGCCATCCAGCTCGAAGGCGCCGTTGGCCAGGCGATTGCCGAAGCGGCCGATGGTCGCGCCGAAAAACGCCGTGCCACTTTGATAACCCTGCACGTCGTCGAAACCGAGCACCACATCGTCGAGCTTGCCGTTTTTATCCGGCACTTTCAGCGACTGGAGAATCCCGCCGTAAGTAATGACCGTGGCCTGCAGGCCGTGGCTGTTGCGCAAAATGTATTGCTCGACGGGCGTGCCGTCATTGGTTTTGCCGAAGGCTTTTTGTTCGCTGGACAAACCAGTGGCGTGAGCGGAGAGGGTGGCGATCATCAGGGAGAGTCCGAGGCCGGAGAGCAGGTGTCGGGATTGAAGCATGGTTGACCTTCCTTTTTGTTGTTTTTAAGAAGTAGTCATACTAATGATCGTGCTTTAGCGCGATCAAGGAAGGATTTATAGCCTATGTCTTGAGTATTGCAATTAAAAAGTATTACTAATTAGGGGTCGCTTTCAGGGTGACCAGCGCTTACGGACCACCGGCACTGCACTTTTCCAGCTTTCACGGTTCTATCCTTGGGCAGCCTGCGGCGATCCCCACCGCCGGCCCATGCCCAAGTTCAAGAACCCATGGCTCGAGTTTTACCCCGTTTTACCCTACACATTCGCCGTCATTGCTTGCTGCTGATAAGCCTGTCGATGCTCCTCGCCAGTGGTTGCAGCCATCAGCCGGGCAACGATGTCATCAACCAGTTTCGCGATGGCAAACCCCAGGAATTCCTCCAGACCAGCGTCGACCGCATGGCGACCCTGACGATGCGCGACAACCTCGAAAGCCTCTACCTGCTGATGAACAAGCTCTACCTGCGCAACCCGCAGGAGCTGAAAAAATCCGGCTTCCTCGATGTCGGTACCGCAGAAAAACAGGTGCGCATGGCCATCGAACAGCAAGAGCCGCTGCCCACCCTCGGCGGCAAAAAAGACCTCGCGGCGCTGAGCTTCGCCATGAGCCCGGAATTCCTCGGTGACCGGGTCGGCGCATTCATCTATGCGATTGGCAGCATGCTGGTGACGGCCCATGGCAATCGGCTGGAGTTCTACATGACGGATGCGCTCAACCCGACCTTCGTCAGCAATGCCGCGCGCAACATCGAAAAAGCCACCTGGATCTTGAGCCAACGGCAAAACAGGCAAGGCGAGCCTTTGCTGTTCTCCAACGAAATTTCGGAGGAGGGCAGCAACCTGAGTTTTGCCGTGGAGTTCGGCAAAATCGTCGCGCGACTGGACCTGCTGACCCAGATGCTCGATGAGCGGTACCGGCGGATCGGCCTGAACTACGCCCAGAGTCTGCTGTTCCTGAATTTTTTGCCGGTGCAGTGAGATGTCGGATAAAGCGCAATTCTTGTGGGGTTGGTATTGAGTGGGGAGTCGCTGTTTCAAATCGGTGAATTGGCATAACGATAGACCGCATCGATATATGTGGTTATAAGAAAAATCGCTATGCTGCTGACCGGTTTGTTTCCTGCGAATTTCTGGGCGTATTAATGGATTTCGGTAATTTCGGGTTGGTCGTGGCGGGTCTGGTGGTCGGCTTTATTGTCGGCATGACCGGTGTTGGGGGCGGTTCGTTGATGACGCCAATCCTGCTGTGGTTCGGCGTTAACCCGGCCACGGCGGTGGGCACGGATTTGCTGTACGCGGCCATTACCAAATCCAGTGGTGTGCTGGTTCATCGCAAGAACAAGAACATCGACTGGGCGATCACCGGTTGGTTGACCCTCGGCAGTGTGCCGGCGGTAGCCCTGACGCTGTGGTTCCTGAGCACTTTGCAAACCTCGCCCGAGGCGATGAACGCCGTCATCAAACAGGCGCTGGGCTTCGTATTGTTCGCCACGGCGCTGGCGATTTTCTTCAAGAAACGCTTGCTCGATTTCGCTCACAAACGGGCGGGCGGTCAATACAACCCCAGCGGTTCCCGGTTGAATGCACTGACCGTGATCACCGGTCTGGTGCTAGGCACCATGGTGGCCCTGACCTCCATCGGCGCCGGCGCCTTGGGCACCGTCGCGCTGTTCATCCTGTATCCGCTGCTGCCCACTCGTCGCCTGGTCGGCACCGAAATCGCCCACGCGGTGCCCCTGACCCTGGTCGCCGGCCTGGGCCACGCGAGCATGGGCAACATGGATTGGCACGTGTTGGGCTTCTTGCTGGTCGGTTCGTTGCCTGGGATTTACCTGGGCAGCCATTTGACCGGGCGCATCTCCGATGAACTGCTGCGTCCGTGCCTGGCGACGATGCTGGTGCTGATCGGCTATAAACTGGCGTTCTGATCCGATACCGCTTCCCGAGTAAAAATCTCCAGCAGATGCCCGTCCGGGTCATCGAAATACACCCGCCGGCCACCGGCGTAATCGTTGATCTCGTTGGGCCGCTGCTTACCGGGGTCGGCCCACCACGGCTGCTTGATCGCCTGCAGGCGAGCGAAGGCCGCATCGAAGTCGTCGTCACCAATCAAGAACGCATAGTGCTGGGACGCGATGGGCGGGTCGTTGTTGTAGAAATCCAGCGACACCCCGTTATCGAACTTGACCACCAGCATCGGCCCGAACGGCTCGGGATCGGGCAGGCCGAGGAGGTCGGTCAGGTAGCGTGCCGAAACCTGTTTGTCACGGCACCAGACGATGGTGTGGTTCAGCTGAGCGCTCATGGATAAACCCTCACGATGAATCAGCTATGAGATTAGCTCAGGCTGTTGCGCAATGACCGCCCTGACCTAAGCTTGGGCAAGGCGGAACACAATCGCGGTGCATCGCCCGGAACGATCACCGCGATGCGCAATCATTAGAGCGTGGATATCAAAAGGAGATGCGCATGCTCATCAGGTCTTTGACCCTGGCTACCCTGTTGGCTTTCGTCGGTCCTTCATTCGCCGCCGATGACGATTCCCCTCTGGTTAAAGACGTGGGCCGGGCTCGACCCCTGATTGTCATCGCGCCCAGTTCAGTGGACCCGGTTTGGCTCAACCTGAAAAAATCACTGGACGACTCTGCCAACCGCAAGGGTTTCACCGATCGAAACATGGTGCTGTACACCGTGATCAATACGATGGGCCAACGGGATGGCAAAGACCTCGACCCGCAATCGACGATGGCGTTGATCCGCTCGCTCAAGCTGGGTGCTGGGGCGAAGAGCAAAATCATCCTGATCGGCAAGGATGGCGAAAAGAAGCTTGAGCAGTCGGATGCGGTCGAGTTGAAAGAGATATTCAACACCGTCGACCAGTTGCCGACGGCCGAGAAGGAAGCAACGGTACCGGTGCCAGCGCCGGTGGCTGAAGTCGCACCGGTCAAAGGTGCTAAAGGCACCAAAGGCAAACCGGCGAAGCCTGCCAAGCCGGCTGAGCAGCCGGATGATTGAATTGAGTTGAGTAGTCGTGAGAAGGCTTACCCCAATGGGCGACCCCAACAGGTCGCCCATTTTGTTTGCCAACGGAAATCTGAAACTTGGTGACCCATTGTGGTGAGGTAACCCTGTGGCGAGGGGGCTTGCCCCCGTTCGGCTGCGCAGCAGTCGTAAACCCTGCATCCCAGGCCTATCTGATGTACCGCGGTGACTGGTTCGGGGCCGCTGCGCAGCCCAACGGGGGCAAGCCCCCTCGCCACAAGTGAGTGGCTGCCGGGTTACTGGGATCAATCGGCCAGCGCACTCAATATTTTGTGAGCGATTTTGATCCGCTCCGGGTTCGGGTAGTTTTTATTGGCCAGGATCACGATGCCGATGTCCTTCGCCGGGATAAAAGCGACGTAGGCGCCGAAGCCGCCGGTTGAGCCGGTTTTGTTGATCAGCAAAGTGTCGCGTTGAGGTTGCGGTGGGGTCAGCCACTGGACTTCATGGGCCTCAAGCGCCATCTGCGACGAGTTACCGGCCAGTAGGGTGTCGAGCGTCACCGGGTAGTTGTAGAGCTCCCATCCCAACCCTTGAGTCATCTCGCCAACCCGGTAATAACCGGTGTGAGTGCTGGCGATGGCTTGCTGCAAAGGCTTTTCCAGCGACGCGGGATTCATGTTCGCCTCGACATAGCGAAGCAGGTCCGCAGCGCTGGTTTTCACGCCGTACGCTTCGGAATCCAGCGCACCCGGCTCGACCCGCACAGGCTTGTCATCCTTGCTGTAACCCTGGGCGTAAAGCGCCATCTGATCCTGCGGCACCTTGAGGTAGCTGTGCTTGAGGCCGAGTTTCGGCAGCAAGGTTTTCTCCATCAGCTCATCGAACGGCGCCCCCATGCTCTGGGCTGCCAGATAACCGAACAGCCCGAGGCTGGGGTTTGAATACTGGCGATGAGTGCCGGCGGCGTAGGTCGGTTTCCACTGTTTGAAATAGCCGAGCATCTTGTCCTGACGGTCTGCCTCGCCAGGGAATTGCAGGGGCAGGCCGCCGGCGGTGTAGGTGCCGAGTTGCAGCACGCTGATGTTATCGAACGCGCTGCCGCGCAAGGCCGGGAGTACCTGGCTGGCGTTGTCCGACAAGGACAGTTTGCCGCTCGCCTGGGCATAGGCGGCGAGGGTGGCAGTGAAGGTTTTGCTCACCGAACCGATCTCGAACAGGGTGTTTTCGGTGACGGCTTTACCGTTTTCTTTCGAGGCCACGCCGTAGTTAAAGTAATGCGGCTGACCATGGACGGTGATTGCGACCGCGAGGCCGGGGATCTTCTGTTGCTGCATCACCGGTTCGATGGCGGCTTTAACGATGGTTTCGATGCGCTCGTCAGCAAAGCTGTGGCTGGCACCGAGGAAAAGTGCGAAAGCACTGTAGGATATGAGTTTCTTCTGATTTTTTTTACGCATGATTGAGACGCTGTCCATGATTGTTCGTGGTGTTAACCGCTACACTCCGAGCGGTTTTTCAAGGCGGTCCGCTGCTGGGCGAGCCAAATCTAGGCAGTTTGGCGAAGACCGGCAAACGACGATATTTCGGATGAGCCATTAGAAAATTTTGGGGGTTGGCATGATTCGACCTCATTTGCCGCTGAATGCGCTGCGCGCTTTCGAGGCTTCGGCGCGCCATTTGAGTTTCACCCGGGCGGCCGTGGAGTTGTGCGTAACGCAGGCGGCGGTGAGCCATCAGGTCAAAAGTCTTGAAGCCCAGCTTAACGTGACTTTGTTCAAACGCCTGCCCCGCGGCCTGATGCTGACCAGCGAAGGTGAAACCCTGCTGCCGGTATTGCGCGAATCCTTCGACCGGATTGCCGAAACCCTGGAGCGTTTCGAGGGTGGGCATTTTCGTGAAGTGTTGACGGTGGGCGCCGTGGGGACGTTCGCGGTCGGTTGGCTGTTGCCGCGATTGGCGGATTTTCAGAAGAAACATCCGTACATAGATTTGCGCCTGTCGACCAATAACAACCGGGTCGATGTGGCCGCTGAAGGTCTGGATTACGCCATACGCTTTGGTGCGGGAGCGTGGCATGGGATTGAAGCGGTGCGGTTGATCGAGGCGCCGCTGTCGGTGCTCTGCGTTCCAGAGATTGCCCGGCAATTGCAGGCGCCAGAGGATCTGTTGCAGCAAACACTGTTGCGCTCCTATCGCACGGATGAGTGGCCGGAGTGGTTTCAGGCGACCGGTCTTTCGGCCCATGCCGTGCTGCCCCGGAGCATCGTCTTCGATTCCTCGCTGGCGATGATGGAGGCTGCGTTGCAAGGAGCAGGTGTGGCATTGGCGCCGCCGCTGATGTTTGCCCGGCAACTGGCGGCGGGTGCAATCGAGCAACCGTTCGCCATCGGGATCACCACCGGCAGCTACTGGCTGACCCGCTTGCAGTCGCGCCCCGAAACGTCGGCGATGGCGGCGTTCCGGGGCTGGCTGCTGCAAGCAGCCCAGATGAAATAGTGTGAACACCACTCCTTGTGGGAGCGGTGTTTCCAGAGGTTTAGCGCACCAGGCACGGCCGCTTGTTATCGAACTTCCATCCCGGAATCAGAAACTGCATCGCCACGCTGTCATCCCGCGCGCCGAGCCCCATGCCTTGGTACAGATCATGGGCCTTGGCCAGTTGATCCATGTCCAGCTCAACTCCCAGGCCAGGTTTTTTCGGCACCTGTACGCAGCCGTCGACGATTTGCAGCGGCGCTTTGGTCAGGCGCTGGCCGTCCTGCCAGATCCAGTGGGTGTCGATGGCGGTGATCTCGCCCGGCGCGGCGGCCGCGACGTGGGTGAACATGGCCAGGGAAATATCGAAGTGGTTGTTGGAATGCGAGCCCCAGGTCAGGCCCCATTCATGGCACATCTGCGCCACCCGCACCGAGCCCTGCATGGTCCAGAAGTGCGGGTCGGCCAACGGAATGTCTACCGATTGCAGCTGAATCGCGTGGCCCATTTCCCGCCAGTCGGTGGCGATCATGTTGGTCGCGGTTTTCAGGCCCGTGGCACGACGAAATTCAGCCATGACTTCGCGACCCGAGTAACCGTTTTCCGCCCCGCACGGGTCTTCGGCATAAGCCAGAACATGATGCTGATCCCGGCACAGGCGGATCGCTTCCTTGAGCGACCAGGCGCCATTCGGATCGAGGGTAATGCGCGCATCTGGAAAGCGCTCGGCGAGGGCGGTGACCGCTTCGATTTCCTCGTCGCCGCTCAACACGCCGCCCTTGAGTTTGAAGTCCTTGAAGCCATAGCGGGCGTGAGCGGCGACCGCCAGGCGCACCACGGCGTCGGCGCTCATGGCTTTTTCGTGACGGACGCGGAACCAGTCATTGTCGGCGCCCGGTTCATCGCGATAAGCCAGATCGGTTTCGTTGCGATCACCGACGTAAAACAGGTAGCCGAGCATCTTCACTTCATCACGCTGCTGGCCTTCGCCGAGCAAAGCGGCGACCGGCACGTCCAGGTGCTGGCCAAGCAAGTCCAGCAGGGCCGCTTCCAGGCCGGTGACCGCGTGAATGGTGATGCGCAGGTCGAATGTCTGTAAACCGCGACCACCGGCATCACGATCGGCGAAGGTCTGGCGCACTTGATTGAGGATCTTCTGGTACGTGCCGATCGGGCTGCCGACCACCAATGAACGCGCGTCTTCCAGAGTCTGGCGAATGCGCTCGCCACCGGGTACTTCGCCGACGCCGGTGTGACCGGCGTTGTCCTTGAGGATCACGATATTGCGGGTGAAGAACGGGCCGTGGGCGCCGCTCAGATTGAGCAGCATGCCATCGTGGCCAGCCACCGGCACAACCTGCATGCTGGTGATGATCGGGGCTTTTGCGGCTTCTTGTGGGTTCATTTTTTTGTCCTTTAAACCAATGTTCAAGCGTGATTCGGCGCTGGTTTGCCCAGTGCAACGGCCGGTGCGGGTTTCGGTTTATTGCGAGCGGCGAAGACGATGATCGCGGCGATGATCGAGGTGGCGGCCAGGCCGTAGAGCCCGCCCTGGATTGAACCGGTGTGTTCTTCCAGCAAACCGAAGGTGGTCGGCGCCACGAAGCCGCCGAGGTTGCCCACCGAGTTGATCAGCGCAATCACGCCGGCAGCGATCCGCGCATCCAGGTACGCCTGGGGAATCGGCCAGAACAGCGACGAAGCCGATTTGAAACCCAATGCGGCGAAGCAGATTGCAACGAAGGCGAAGATCGGCCCACCGGTGGTGGACATGAACATCCCCGCCGCAGCGATCAGCAGGGCAGTGGCGACCCAGGCTTGCTGGTGCTTCCATTTGCCCGACAGCGAGGCAAAGGCGTACATGCCGACGATCGACAGCAACCACGGAATCGAGTTGAACAAGCCGACCTGGATGTCGCTCAGGTCGCCCATTTTCTTGATGATGCTCGGTAGCCAGAAGGTCGCGGCATAGATGGTCAATTGAATGAAGAAGTAGATCAGGCAGAACAGGATGATCTGGCGGTCCTTGAGCAGTGTGCCCAGCGACGGTTTGATCGGCGTCGCGGCTTCGCGGGCCAGTTGTTCGTCATCGATGGCTTTGACCAGCGCGTCCTGTTCAGCCAGGGTCAGCCATTTGGCGTCGTGGGGTTTGGAGTCCAGCCAGCACCAGACGAACACGCACAACCCGACCGAGAACATGCCCTCGATGAAGTACATCCACTGCCAGCCGTGCATGCCCAAACCGTTGATTTGCAGCAGCAGCCCCGACAGCGGGCCGGAGATCAGCGAAGCAATCGCCGAACCGCTGAGGAAGATCGCAATCGCCTTGCCACGCTCCACGCCAGGCAACCAGCGGGTGAAGTAATAGATCACCCCGGGAAAGAACCCGGCTTCAGCCACGCCGAGCAGAAAACGCAGGATGTAGAAGTGGGTTTCGTTCTGGATGAACGCCATACAGGCGGCCACCAGGCCCCAGGTCAGCATGATGCGGGTCAGCCAGATTCGTGCGCCGACTTTTTGCAGGAGGATGTTGGAGGGTACTTCGAACAGCGCGTAACCGATGAAGAACAGGCCGGCACCGAGGCCGTAGGCGGCGGCGCCAATCCCTAAGTCATGTTCCATGTGGGCGCGGACGAAGCCGATGTTCACACGGTCGATGTAGTTGACGATGAACATGATCACGAACAGCGGCAGGACGTGGCGTTTCACTTTTGAGATGGCGGACTTCAGGACCGAATCGGCGCCATCGTTCATCCCGGGTATGGATGTATTCACTTGTTTTTCTCCCACTCGTTATTTTTATGCGGGGTGTGGCTGGGTGTAGCGTTGTTGATAGACATCATACAACTGGCTTTTTTGATTCGACAAGCACTGTTGTCCAATAAAATGGCTATTTTTCGGGTGGTTTCTATGCTTTTTTGGGTCGGGTGTGGGGTTGTGATGGTGTTCGAGTGGTCAATTTGTTGAGTGTTGTCATACAAGCTTGAGGCTGTTTTCTGGGGATTCCAATCGATTCCGGTGCTACGATCCGGATAGCCCTGTTTTACGGATAATCACCATGCAAGAAGACATCGACGCACCCGCCCGCAAGCGCGCTCACAACCTGGCTCATGATCTGGTGGCCAAGCTGACCCAGAGCATCCTGCTCGGCCAGATGCTGCCGGGGGACAAGCTGCCGTCGGAGAACTCGATTGTCCAGGAGCATGGGGTCAGCCGTACGGTGGTGCGCGAGGCGATTTCGAAATTGCAGGCTTCAGGGCTGGTGGAAACCCGTCACGGCATCGGCACCTTTGTCATCGAGCGCGCGCCAGAGCAGGGGTTGCGGCTGAATGTCGATACCGCGCTGGGGGTGCGCAGCATTCTGGAGTTGCGCATGGGCCTGGAAACCCAGGCCGCCGCGCTGGCGGCGGTGCGTCGTACCGATCAGCAATTGGCGCAGATGCGTGAAGCGCTGGATGACTATCAGAGTTTGCTGGCCAACAATGACAGCTGCGTCGAGGCCGACAAACGTTTCCACCTGCTGATCGCCGAAGCCACCGGCAATGTATGCTTCACAGAGATCATGCAGCACTTGGGCAATGCGATGATTCCCCGCACCCGCGTCAATGCCGCCGAGCGCGGGTCAGCGGACTTGAGCAAGCTGGGGCAACTCGCCAACCTCGAACACGAGGCGATTCTCAACGCCATCAAGCGCCAGGATCCGGATGCTGCGCGGGCGGCGATGTGGTTGCACCTGACCAACAGCCGCGACCGCTTTTCGGCGGGCGGCACCTGATTCGTCAGTGCGTAGGAGAGAGCGGTGCGGCGATCCGACTTGCCCGCGAAGAATACACCGCGTTTTTTCAGGTATTACGCGTCATCGTTCTTCGCGGGCAAGCCTCGCTCCTACAGGGGCGCTATATCGCGCATCAGCAATCCATAACGCAAATCCACCGCATCCGGAATCGGCAAATACACCGTGTGCCCATCCCCAGGCGCCACTTCAATCGCCTCGCCCCTGAGGTTCTGCAGTTGATGCAGGTCGAAGTGGAAGTTGCCCTTGGGCGTCATCAGTTCCATGTGATCGCCCAGGCCAAAACGATTCTTCACCCGTACCTCGGCCAGCCGGTCGCGGCGTTCGCCGGTCAACTCCCCAACGAACTGTTGGCGCTCTGAAACCGAGCTGCCGTTCTGGTAGTTCTGGTATTCGTCATGCACGTGCCGGCGCAGAAAACCTTCGGTGTAGCCGCGCTGAGCGAGGGACTCCAGATCAGTCATCAAGCTGCGATCGAACACTCGGCCAGCCACCGCATCGTCGATCGCGCGGCGATAAACCTGGGTGGTGCGCGCGCAATAGAAATGCGATTTGGTCCGGCCTTCGATCTTCAGTGAATGCACGCCCATCTGTGTCAGGCGCTCGACGTGCTGGACGGCACGCAGGTCCTTGGCGTTCATGATGTAGGTGCCGTGTTCATCCTCGAATGCCGGCATCAGTTCGCCGGGGCGATTGGCCTCTTGCAACAGGAACACCTGATCGGTCGGCGTACCGAGGCCCAGGGTAGGTTCGGGTGAGTAGTGCTGGACGATTTCACCCAGTTGATTTTCGCTGGCCGGTGTCGCCGAGTATTTCCAGCGGCAGGCATTGGTGCAGCTGCCCTGATTGGCGTCACGCTTGTTCATGTAGCCCGACAACAGGCAGCGCCCGGAATAGGCCATGCACAACGCGCCGTGTACGAACACTTCCAGCTCCATCGCCGGGACGTGCTGGCGGATTTCGGCGATTTCTTCCAGCGACAGTTCGCGGGACAGGATGATCCGGCTCAAGCCCTGTTGCTGCCAGAACTCGACGCTGGCCCAGTTCACCGTGTTGGCTTGCACCGACAGGTGGATCGGCATCTGCGGGAAGTGCCGGCGCACCAGCATGATCAGGCCAGGATCGGACATGATCAGCGCGTCCGGCGCCATGCCGATCACCGGTTCCAGATCCTTGAGGAACGTTTTCAGCTTGGCGTTGTGCGGGGCGATATTGACCACCACATAAAAACGCTTGCCCTGAGCCTGGGCCTCGGCGATGCCGAGCGCGAGGTTGGCGTGATCGAATTCGTTGTTACGCACCCGCAGGCTGTAGCGCGGTTGGCCGGCGTATACCGCATCGGCGCCGTAGGCGAAGGCATAACGCATGTTTTTCAGGGTGCCGGCAGGGGCGAGCAGTTCCGGG
Source organism: Pseudomonas sp. KD5 (assembly GCF_012932895.1). Classification (NCBI taxonomy): domain Bacteria; kingdom Pseudomonadati; phylum Pseudomonadota; class Gammaproteobacteria; order Pseudomonadales; family Pseudomonadaceae; genus Pseudomonas; species Pseudomonas sp. KD5. The sequence continues at coordinate 447,229 of NZ_JDWJ01000001.1, forward strand.
GGGATGAGTGGCATGGCGCAAGTCATGGCAGTGTCGATCGCAAAAGCCGGCAAGGGTAAGCGACCTGCACGAGGGGTTTATTGATCTGGATCTATGCTTGACCAACAAACAGATGGCACTCGCGACAACCGTGGCGGACTAAACATAAGGACGCGAATTTTCGCCTCTGCGCATTGGCATGGACCGGACATGAACGAAACGAAGCTCCAGAACACTTCGCTGATGGTCTTGCTGGCTGTGGTGACCGTTGCCTTCGTCTGGATTCTGCTGCCGTTCTACGGTGCGGTGTTCTGGGCGGCCATCCTCGGCATTCTTTTTGCGCCCTTGCAGCATCAGTTGCAGCTGAGATTCGGTTGGTCACGCAACCTGACCGCCCTGTGCACCTTGAGTCTATGTGTGCTGATTGCGATCCTGCCGGTAATCATCATCAGTACCTTGCTGGTTCAGGAGGGCGCGGCGCTTTATGGTCGAATCGAAAGCGGCGAACTGGACATTGCCGGGCATGTGTCGCAGTTCAAGCACAGCCTGCCGCTGTACTTTCAGCACTTGCTCGATCGTTTCGGCATGGGTGAGCTGAGCGGGCTTCGCGAGAAAATCATCAAGAGCATGATGCAAGGCAGTCAGTTTCTGGCGTCTCAGGCGTTCAGTTTTGGCCAGGGGACGTTCGATTTCGTGGTGGGTTTTTTCATCATGCTGTATCTGCTGTTTTTCTTTCTGCGGGACGGGTCTGAACTGGCGCGCAAAGTGCGCGCGGCAATACCGCTGGAAGATAACCAGAAGCGTCGCTTGCAACTCAAATTCAATCGGGTGGTGCGGGCCACGGTGAAGGGCAGTTTGCTGGTGTCGATCACGCAAGGGGCGTTGGGCGGGTTGATTTTCTGGTTTCTGGATATCCCGAGCGTGCTGCTCTGGGCGGTGTTGATGGCATTCCTGTCGCTGTTGCCAGCGGTGGGGGCGGGCATCGTCTGGGTGCCGGTGGCGGCGTACTTCCTGCTCAGCGGTGCGATCTGGCAGGGCACGGTGCTCGCGTTGTTCGGGGTGTTCGTGATCGGGTTGGTGGACAACGTGCTGCGGCCGATCCTGGTGGGCAAGGACACCAAAATGCCTGACTACCTGATTCTCATCTCGACCCTGGGCGGCCTGGCGATTTTCGGCCTGAACGGTTTTGTCATCGGCCCGTTGATTGCCGCGTTGTTTATGTCGAGCTGGGCGATTTTCGTCGATACCAAACAGCGAGTTCAGCTGCCTTAAGCGCTGAGCTGGCCTGAGCCGATACGTTGCGACAGGGCTTGGGCGTCGGGAAGCGAAGTGAGCGGACCGCTGATCGGTTCGCCGTCCTGTACGAGATACCAGCAGGCAAGCAACCCTAGCGCTCTGAGCGGTGCGGGAACGGCGCTGCCGATAACGGACATAATCTGAACCTGAGCCATAAGTACCTCCATCAATCTATGGGGTTACCTTACGGATCGGACGCTTGAGTGGAAAATCAACGCTTTCGATAGTCGTCATTGATGCCAGTGAGTGTTGGCGATCAGTCCACGACTTGATCGAGCATATGCACGACTTCCTGCTCATTGAGCAGGCCTTTACGCACCAGGTTTTCCGCCAGCAGCGAGAGAAACTTGGCGCTGCGGTGGCCTTCCAGGTGCTTGAGCTCGGTCAGTGCGTTGTACACCTTGCTGGATGTGCACAAGCCGACAATGCGGTGCGGGTTTTGTGTGGGCATGAAGTCGTCCTTGTTTTTATCGACCTGTTGTTTATGGACAGATCAAGCTTGCGGGCCTGTCATGACATAAATATGACCGACTTTACCTGCCGGTACTGTCCCGATAGCGACCTTGACGAGATTTATTCAGACTCCGCTCGCTTTGCGGCCACAAAAAAGGCCCCGCTGTTGAGGCGGGGCCTGATGAGTCAGTTACCAGCGATCGTCACGGTAATAACCATGGGGATGGCCATAGTAGCCGCGCGGTGGGCCATAGTAGCCGCGTGGTGGACCGTAATAAATCGGTGCCGGGCGGTAGTACATCGGTTGTTGGACGTAGACCGGCGCCGGTTGGTAGTAAACGGGCGGTGGCTGTACGTAAACCGGCTGAGGCTGAACGTAAACCGGTTGCTCTACATACACCGGCCGGTCGCGGCCGATAATTGCCGAGCCGATGATTGCCGAGCCGACGATCGCACCAAACACAGCCGGACCTTCCCAGCCACGACCACCTGCTTCTGCCTGCCCTGCGATAGCGAGAGCACCAATCAGCAAGGCTACTGTGGGGATTTTACGGATCATGATGAGTCCTCGGTTCTTCGACCCGGCGCTTGCGTCTGCAATAGACACAAGTTGTCGCGGGGATACTTCTAAGACAGCAATTTTTTGAAAATCAGCACAGCCGTTGGGTAAATTTTGTGTAAGGTCTGTACCGGTTTCTTTACGGTGCTGTCTGGTACAGACATACCCTTATGATCGACCACAATCAGGTGGAATTGTTAATTCCGTCCATCTGAAAGTGCTACTGAAGGAGATTCGGATGCAGATGAACCCCAACAAAGACACCCAGTTGTGCATGTCACTCTCGGGGCGCCCCGGCAATTTCGGCCTGCGGTTTCACAATCATCTGTACGAACAACTGGGGCTGAATTTTTACTACAAAGCCTTCAGCAGCCAGGACCTGACGGGGGCTGTCAGCGGTATTCGTGCGTTGGGCATTCGCGGTTGCGGCGTGTCGATGCCGTTCAAGGAGGCCTGCATCGCGCTGGTCGATGAGCTGGATGCATCGGCCGAGGCTATTCAGTCGATCAACACTATCGTCAACTCCAACGGCCACCTCAAGGCCTACAACACCGATTACATCGCCGTCGCCCAGTTACTCGAAACCCACCAGGTGCCCAAGGATTCGACCTTTGCCCTGCGCGGCAGCGGCGGCATGGCCAAGGCCGTGGCCAGTGCTTTGCGCGATGGCGGCTACAAAAACGGCCTGATCGTGGCCCGTAACGAACGCGCCGGGCGTGCCCTGGCCGAATCGCTGGGTTACCAATGGCAGGCGGAACTGGGCGCTCAACGTCCGCAGATGCTGATCAACGTCACGCCAATCGGCATGACCGGCGGCCCGGAAGCCGATCAACTGGCGTTTCCCCCTGAAGCCATCGCTGCCGCCGAAACGGTCTTCGATGTGGTGGCGATTCCCTCGGAAACACCGCTGATCGTGCGTGCTCGTGCTGAAGGCAAACGAGTCATCACCGGGCTCGAAGTGATTGCGATCCAGGCGCTGGAACAGTTTGTGCTGTACACCGGCGTACGGCCGACCGATGAACAGTTTCAAAAGGCCGTGGCGTTTGCCCGGAGCTGATCATCCCCAAATGTGTTGGCTGTACTGGCCCCTTCGCGGGCAAGCCACGCTCCTACAGGTTCTGCGCTGACCTTGTGGGAGCGTGGCTTGCCCGCGATTGCCGTGACTCGGTCTCCAGCCATTGCCGCGAATATCCCGGCCTATACTGCTCGCCAGCAAGCGAAGACTTGCTCTCCAGTCACCGTGACCGAGGTTCCCATGCATCCCGCCATTCTCAACCTGAATCAGGTCGAACTTGTACCGCTGCCCGAAGGTTTTGCCCCCACCGGTGAAGCCGCCGGCCGCTATCAACAACGCCAGGCCCGCATTGGCCAGCAACTGGGCGCGCAAAAGCTGGGTTATCGGTTGTATGCCCTGGAGCCAGGCATGCGCGGCAGTCCGTTTCATAGCCATCGGGTCAACGAAGAGATGTTCTACATCGTGGCCGGGGAAGGGGAGGTTCGCCTTGGCACCGAACGCTTTCCGATCCGCGCCGGGGACGTGATCGCCTGCCCGGCGGGAGGGCCTGAAACCGCGCATCAGATCATCAACAACAGCCAGGGCGAGTTGCGCTACCTGGCGGTCAGCAGCCAACAATCACCGGACATTTGCGAATACCCGGACTCCGGAAAATACGTGGTGATGGACGATTTCAAGGTCGATGCCAAGGGCAATGCGTCGGGCTTCGTCGCCGTCGCTAGGCAGGCTGATGGCGTGGATTATTGGGACGGGGAGTAGTCATTCAACGTTGAGCACATTCCTGTAGCAGCTGCCGAGCTTGCGAGGCTGCGTTCGGCGGCGCAGCCGTCGTAAACCCTGCATACACGTTTTTCCTGAAACACCGATTCGTCTGAATTCACGACGGCTCCGTCCGAATGCGGCCCACACCGAACGCAGCCTCGCAAGCTCGGCAGCTGCTACAGGGCCTTATTCGAGGCGCGCCAGGCGTTCTTCCAGTGCCGCGATCCGCGCTTCGAGCTCTTCGATTCGCTCAACCGACACACCGCCACCGGTGCCACGTTCCACCGGGTTCTGTCGGGCCGCGAGGATCGCTTCGATATCCGCCGGATCACCCAGCGCATGCATGTAACGATCTTCGCGCTGGCCGGCCTGGCGCGGAATCAACAGCGCCAGGCCTCGGGCGATCAAGCGCTCCAGTTGATGCACCACCTGTTCGGCATCTTCGAAGTCATGCATGCGGCCGCTGCGGGTCAGCAGTTCGTTGACCGTCTGCGGACCGCGCAGGAACAACAGCCCCGTCAGAATCACCTGGGCCGGCACCAGTTCCAGCGCCTTGTCGACCCGATGTTCCCAACGATCGGCACGGCTGCCCATCACCAGCCGGGTGAAGCCGCGACCTTCCAGGGCGCGCAGGCTCTGGCCAACCTGGCCCTGGCTGAGGTTCATCACCGGTTCGCGGCTGGTTTTCTGGTTGCAGGCAATCACCAGGGCATTGAGGGTCAGCGGATAGGTTTCCGGGCTGGTGGCCTGTTTTTCGATCAACGAGCCCAAAATGCGGATTTCCGTGCTGTTGAGCCGCGGTTCGTCGAAGGTCGTCTCTTGTTCAGTGCTCATCGCGCTTTTCCCTAGGCAGTCGAGCCGCCTAGCCTAATCCTTGCTGGATAAAAGACAAGTCGCAGGGCGCGCCGGCATGGCTATAATCGCTCCACGTTTTTTACTCCTGTCACCACACGAGACTGCCATGACTATTTCCCTGTACGCCGCATCCGTTCCGGTTTTCCAGCAAATGCTCAACGCCCTGAGCAACAACCTGAGCAAGGCCGAAGCCCACGCTACCGCGAAAAACATCGACCCGAACGCATTCCTGCAGGCCCGTCTGTACCCGGACATGTTCCCGCTGGTGCGTCAGGTGCAGATCGCCGTTGATTTCGCCAAGGGCGTTTCGGCGCGTCTGGCTGAAATCGAACTGCCGAAATACGACGATACCGAAACCACCTTCGCCGAACTGCAAGCGTTGATCGCCAAGGTTCTGGCCTTCATCGGCGAGATCAAACCCGAGCAAATCAACGGCAAGGAAGGCATCGAAATCGTGACCCGTCCTGGCACCCCTAAAGAGAAGCGCTTCACTGGCCAGGCTTACCTGCTGAGCTACGGTCTGCCGCAGTTCTTCTTCCATGTCACCACCGCCTACGCGCTGCTGCGTCACAACGGTGTGGAAGTGGGCAAGCGCGATTACATGGGCGCGTTCTAAACCACCCAGGTACAAAAAAGCCCGCCAAGGTGTAAGCCTTGGCGGGCTTTTTCGTTTTTGTCGGTGCGTTCTACGCCAAACGCTGCGCCTTCAACTCTTCACCCTGGCAAGCCGCCGCGGTGAACAGCACGTCGGTGGAGGAGTTCAGCGCGGTTTCCGCCGAGTCCTGCAACACACCGATGATGAAGCCGACCGCCACCACCTGCATGGCGATTTCGCTCGGGATGCCGAACAGGCTGCACGCCAGCGGAATCAGCAACAACGAACCGCCCGCCACGCCCGAGGCGCCACAGGCACAAATTGCCGCGACGACGCTGAGCAGAATGGCCGTCGGAATATCCACGGCGATGCCCAGGGTGTGCACGGCGGCCAGGGTCAGTACAGTGATGGTGATCGCCGCGCCGGCCATGTTGATGGTCGCGCCGAGCGGGATCGATACCGAATAGGTGTCTTCGTGCAGGCCCAGGCGTTTGCTCAACTCCAGGTTGACCGGAATGTTCGCCGCCGAGCTACGGGTGAAGAAGGCGGTGATGCCGCTCTCGCGCAGGCAGGTGAGTACCAGCGGATACGGGTTGCGGCGCAGTTTCCAGAACACGATGACCGGGTTCATCACCAACGCAACGAATAGCATGCAGCCCAGCAGTACCGCCAGCAGGTGCATATAGCCGATCAATGCGCCGAAACCGGAAGTGGCGAGGGTCGAAGCCACCAGACCGAAGATACCCAGCGGCGCAAAGCGAATCACCAGGCGCACGATCACGGTCACGCCATTGGACAGGTCGTCCAGCACTTCGCGCGTCGTCTCGCCAGCATGGCGGATCGCAATGCCCATGCCGATCGCCCACGCCAGAATGCCGATGAAGTTGGCGTTCATCAGTGCGCTGACCGGGTTGTCGACCACGCTCAGCAACAGACTTTGCAGCACTTCGCTGATGCCGCCCGGCGCGGTGACCGCAACGTCCTGGGTCGACAGCACCAGGCTCGACGGAAACAGCGTACTGGCGATCACTGCAACCACGGCTGCGGCGAAGGTGCCCAGCAGATACAGAAACAGGATCGGCCGGATATGGGTTTCCTGGCCGTGCTTATGGTTGGCAATCGAGGCCATGACCAGCACGAACACCAGGATCGGCGCGACAGCCTTGAGCGCCGACACGAATACTTTGCCAATGAAGGCGGTGGACTTCGCCACCTCAGGCGCGAACAGGGCCAGGGCAATCCCGGCGATCAGGCCGATGATGATTTGCGTGACCAGGCTGCTGCGTTTCAGACGTTGCAAAAGAGAAGGGGATGAAGCGGTCATAACGGTATCTCTGATTTTATTAGGGTGCAGGGTTCCTTGGCTCATGCAGCAAAAAGCCGGGCAGGCTACATGGAGGGAACCGAAGGAGTCGCCACATCAATGCCAATCAATGGCCGATGAGCAAGGTGTCAATCTCGCGGGTCGCGGACTTTAGCACAGCGTAGCCGCGATCCTTCAGACCTGTGACGATCTGCCACTCGATTGTTCAACGCGATTTGCAGGTTCGTGCAACTTCGTTTGGAAACACTCTGTTAAGCTTCGCCATCCTCATTTTCTAGTTCTGCCAGTGGGCCTCCGGGCTGTCGCTGGTGTCGTCGTTTTCCTGGAGTTCTGCATGCTGTTGCCCATTCTTCTGTTGTCCGCCGCCGGTTTCACGGTGCTGACCACGGAATTCATCATCGTCGGCCTGTTGCCGGCAATCGCCCGTGACCTGGACGTCAGCATCCCTCAAGCAGGTTTGCTGGTGACCCTGTTCGCGTTCACCGTGGCCGCGTTCGGACCGTTCCTGACGGCGTATTTCGCAAGGTTTGAACGGCGCAAACTGTTCATCAGCGTGTTGATCATGTTCGGCCTGGCGAACACGCTGGCGGCATTTGCGCCGAACATATGGGTGATGGCCATTGCCCGGTTGATTCCGGCGCTGGGGTTGCCGGTGTTCTGGGCGTTGGCCAGTGAAACCGCGGTAGACATCGTCGGGCCGGACTACGCCGGGCGGGCGATTGCCAAGATTGGTTTCGGCATCGTCTGCGCAACGGTGTTCGGCATTCCGGTCGGCACGCTGATTTCCGACGCATTCGGCTGGCGCAGTGCCTTTGGCATTCTGGCGGTGATCGCGTTTGCCAAGGCGCTGCTGCTGTTTATCTATTTGCCGAAAACCAGCCTGCACCAGCATCAGGTGAGCTTCCGTTCGCAGTTCAAGATCCTGCGCAGCCCGCTGATGCTGGGTCATGTTCTGCTGTCGATCCTGGTGTTCAGCGGCATGTTCACCGCCTACACCTACCTGGCCGACATTCTTGAACGCCTCGCCGGTTTCAACGGCACCGTGGTCGGCTGGTGCCTGATGGGCTTCGGCGCGGTCGGGCTGATCGGCAACTCGCTGGGCGGTCGCGCGGTGGATCGTCACCCGCTGATCGCTTCTGTGACGTTTTGCGCGTTCATGATTGCCGGCATGGTGACGCTGGTGCCGAACATTCACTCGCCACTGGGGCTGGCGGCGGCGATGGGGATTTGGGGTGTGACCCAGGCGGCGTTATTCCTGGTCAGTCATGTGCGGTTGATGAAGGCTGCGCCTGAAGCGCCGGCCTTTGCTGCGTCGCTGAACATTGCCGGGGCCAACCTCGGGATCGGCCTGGGCGCCATGGTAGGCGGCCGGGTGATCGACAGTGTGGGCCTGGGCGGACTGGGTTTCGCCGCAGCCGGTTTTATCCTGGTTTCGATTCTCCTGGCCATGGCGCTGATGACCTTCAAGCCTCGCGAAATCTGCGCCTGAGGCTTCACATCTCGGTGAACAGCTCGCGTCGGGCACCTTCGGTAATGGCGACAATGCCGGGGTGCTTGACCTTGCGTTCCACCGAAATGGCGTAGAACGACTCGCGCACCGCGTCGGTCTGGCCGATCAACTCCACGCCGCATTGGCGTTTCACCTCGTCGGCAATCACGCTCGGGCCGATGAATATCCCGCTACCGGATTGGCCGAAAGCCTGCATCAAAGCGCTGTCGTCGAACTCGCCGACGATTCGCGGCTGGATCTGCTGTTCGGCAAACCAGCGTTGCAAGCGACTGCGCACCACGGTTTCCGGCCCGGGAATCAACAACGGGGCGCCGTGCAGGCTGCGGGGGAAATCCTGGCCGTATCGCGCCGTCAGTTCAGCGGTGGCAAAGAAGCTGATACCGCATTCGCCGAGCTTCTGGCTGTAGCCCTTGATGTCCAGATGCGAGGGCATCGGGCTGTCGGAAATCACCAGGTCGAGGCGTTGAATCGCCAGGTCGGCGAGCAATCGTTCCAGTTTGTCTTCGCGGCAGGTGATGCGTAGCGGTTCGCTCAACTCCATGGTCGGCGCGATCAGGCGATAGACGATGGATTTGGGCACCACGTCGGCGACGCCCACCCGAAACAGAATCTGTTGCTCATTGGGCTGCGCCCGCAGCATCAGTTCCAGCTCGCCCCCGAGTTGAAACATCTGCTCGGCGTAGGGCAGGGTCTGACGCCCGGCTTCGGTGAGTTCCAGTTGCCGCCCGACCCGGCGAAACAATTCGATGCCATAGGTTTGTTCGAGCAGGGAAATCTGCCCGCTGATGGTCTGTGGCGTCAGGTTCAACTGCTCGCAGGCGCGCACGATGCTGCCGGTCTTGGCCACCACCCAGAAATAATGCAGCTGTCGATAATTCAGCATTCATGCTCCCCGTAGCGTGTGTTTTGCTATGGATTCGTAAAAACCGAAGTATAACCGCTGAAAATACGAATTTTCCTGAAGTGTTTGCCTCTTTAGACTGCCTCGCTATCGACGGATCGCCTTTTGGGTTCTGTCTGTTCTATCGAGGAAAGCATCATGAAGCTTAAAACCACCGCGCTGCTGATCACCTCTTTACTGGTGTTGGCCGGTTGCGATCAGGCCGAGAAAAGTGCTCAGCAATTGATGGGCAAGGCCGCCGAAAGCGCCAAACAGGCGATTGACGATACCCACAAAGCAGCCGAACAAGCGTTGAGCGAAGCCACGAGTGGCCTGATCAGCAAGAAAGAACAACCGGCCAAAGAGACGGGCAAAACCGACTCTTCGTCCCAGGAAATCTAAACCGCCTACAACGAGTCAGGACTGACCCATGGAATACCTTTTAGAACTCGCTGCAAGCCCCACCGCCTGGGTCGCCCTGGCCACGTTGGTGGTGATGGAAATCGTGCTCGGCATCGATAACCTGATCTTCATCTCGATCCTCACCAATAAGCTGCCCGAACAGCATCGCCAGAAGGCGCGGCGCATTGGTATCGGCATGGCGTTGATCCTGCGCCTGGCGCTGTTGAGCACCATCGCGTTCATCGTCCAGTTGACTGAACCGGTGATCGACATTCTCGGCCACGCGTTCTCCTGGAAGGACATGATCCTGATCGCCGGCGGCCTGTTCCTGTTGTGGAAGGCGACCACCGAGATTCATCACAGCATGGACCCGTCGCCGGAAGATCCGACATCGGCCACCTCGACCGTGACACTGGGCTTTGCCGCCGCCATTGGTCAGATCCTGATGCTGGATATGGTGTTCTCCATCGACAGCATCATTACTGCTGTGGGCATGACCGAGCATTTGCCGATCATGATCATCGCGGTGGTGGTATCGGTCCTGGTGATGTTGCTGGCTGCTGACCCGCTGGCCAAGTTCATCAACGACAACCCGACGGTGGTGATGCTGGCGCTGGGCTTCTTGATCATGATCGGCATGACGCTGATCGCCGAAGGTTTCGGCGCCCACGTACCGAAAGGCTATGTCTATGCGGCCATGGCGTTCTCGGCGACGATCGAAGGCTTGAACATGCTGTCGCGGCGGGCCAAACAGAGGCGCGTAGCCGCAGAAGCTTAATCGCCGATAAACGAAACGGCCGCCTGAACTCGCAAGAGTCCAGGCGGCCGTTTTTGTTTGTGCGACTGAAAGGCGCCAGTCAGTGCGCGGTGGCGGGGCGTGTAGCCGGTTTATCGGATTTGGCCACGGGCGCCGATTGAACCGGGTGGTGATGGTGCCGACGGGTAATGCGCAAAACGCCCCACAACATGGCGGCAGCCACTGCCAGCCAGCCGGAAATCAACATCACAATGGTCATTGTCAGGCTCATCAGTGCCTCCTCTTTGCCCTGCAGCGGGCGCACGCTCTTCCTTGGTAAAGGACAGTCTAGCCGTTGCTGTGTTTCAGGCTATTGACCAAAGGTCGCCTGTCATCAACCCGTTCGCTCTATCAAATGCAAACAACTGCGGGTTTAAGGCTATACCGTTGTCGCGCGGCATCCTATGATCGACGGCCAAGCCGGCTGCGTGAGCGCCTGGCGTCTGAACAAGAGAGTGATGATGGTGCGGGTATTTTCTCGAATTCGATCTTTGGCACTGATCGTTGGCTGCGTTGCCGGCCTGGCTGGCTGTGCGGGGAGCGTAGCGCCTGAGATCAAGCGTCTGCCGGAGCGTGTCGAACTCAGCGGTACGTTCTACCGCGGGCAAAGTTATCAAAGCGGGCCTCAAGTGCTGGCCAGCCTGTTGTCCCAGCAAGGCATCGTGATGACTCCGGGGCTGCTCGAAAAGCCCCTGAATTTACCGGGTGCCGAAGACCGGTTGCAGCAGAACATGCAAAACCTCGCCCGCGAATATGGAATGGTGGTCTATCCCCTCGACAGCCAATTGCCGGCGCTGCTGACCCAGGTCGCGGCCGGTTATCCGGTGATGGTGCGCATCACCGAAGGCTCGGCGTTCTGGGCCGGGCCGCGATACGCCATTCTTGCCGGTTACAACCGTCAGAAGCAGACCGTGTTGCTGCGCACCGGGATGGATCGTCGGTTGCTGATGGGGTTCGGCGCCTTTGAGTCGGCGCTCGAGAATGCCGGCGGTTGGGCCGTTTTGATTCAGAAGCCGGACCAGATTCCGGCCAACGTCGATCAACAGCGCTGGCTGAAAGCGGCGAATGATCTTGCCCAGTCGGGTCAGGAGCAGGCGGCAGCCAGGGCGAAGAAGGCGCTGACCGCGCAGTAGGTTCCGCTCGTCATCTGCAGGGCACGACTCAGTGATTTTGGTCTCTTATATAAAGAGCCCGGATTCTCGCCGGGTCGTGACCAGGAGGCGCCCATGGCTCATCCCAATACCCCCGACGGCCCGCACTCGTCCGAGCATTCGTCCGATAATGAGTTGGGGTTCGACCCCGATTCTCCGGACGTCGCGGATCCTCAGGTCGACCCCATCGGACCTGCCAGGGCGCCCAGGGACGTAAAACCGGGTGAGGAGGGCAAGAAGAAGCCGGCCAAGCCTTACGACCCGCTCGGTAATCTGAGACCCAAGTCTTAGTGAGAGGTGCATATGTCTACCGATTCGAGCTTCGATGACAAACATCCGGACTCTCCCGACAGTGTTCCAACAACCCTTGAGCCGGACGTGGACCCGGTGATGGACCCAGACAGCCCGTTAAGGGATCCCTTGGCCAGGCCGATGGTGGTGCCGACGAAGCATCCGCAGGGCTGGCGAGACCCGAGTGCAGGGGATGGCATCCCGGATGACGATCAGATGCCGTTGCCCAATGACTGACCGCTGGACAAAAAAAGCCCCGAATATTCGGGGCTTTTCATTTACGGATGTTTCGACCTTATTTTGAGGCTTCAATCACACCGCTCTGGCGATGCTTGAGGTTCTTGTCGGACTTGTACTGCAGGGCTACGGACGGCACGTTGGCGCTCTTGCCGGTTTCGACCCAGTTGCGAATACGGGTCGCATCGGCAAAGTGTGTGTATTTGCCGAAGGCATCGAGAATCACCAGCGCAACCGGACGGTTGCCCATGCTGGTCACCAGTACCAGGCAGTGACCGGCCTCGTTGGTAAAACCGGTTTTCGTCAGCTTGATGTCCCAGTTCGGCTTGTTGATCAAATGGTCGGTGTTGTGGAACCCCAGGCTGTAGTTGGGTTTACGGAAACTGACGGTTTTTTCCTTGGTAGTGCTCAGCTCGGTCAGCAGCGGGTACTTGTGCGCGGCGATCAGCAGTTTGCTCAGGTCGCGGGCGGTGGACACGTTGCGCGGGGAGAGGCCCGTCGGTTCGACGAAGTGGGTGCTGGTCATGCCCAGCGCCTTGGCTTTGGCATTCATGGCGGCAATGAACGCGACATAACCGCCCGGATAGTGATGCGCCAGCGTCGCAGCGGCACGGTTTTCCGATGACATCAGGGCAATCAGCAGCATCTCGCGGCGCGTCAATTCGCTTTTGAGTTTGACCCGGGAGAACACGCCTTTCATTTCCGGGGTGTCGCTGATGTTGACGGGAATGTATTCGTCCATGTTCTGTCGCGCTTCCACGACCACCAGGCCGGTCATCAGTTTGCTGACGGAGGCGATGGGTACGACGACATCAGGGTTGCTGGCATAAATGACTTTATTGGTTTGCAGATCCATCAGCAAAGCGCTGCCGGACGCGATCTTCAGTTGTGAATTGTCTCGTGGTGCCGCGGTGGTTTCAGCGGCGTTGACCGTTGGCGTGATGAAAGTCCCTGTAACTGCAAAAACTAGGCTCAGGATGGAAAGACGGATTTTCACGCTGGCAGACTCATAAAGGGTGGATATGCCGTTCTGTAACGGGCTGTTTCTTAAAAACGACGCATTTTAGGAGTATGTGCCAGGAAAGCCATAGGCGCCTGTAAGACAGGGGGTAAAAGTGAAGAATATTTAATGCTGTAACCCTTTCTTTACTATTTGGCTTTGCAGTTGTCCGACCTCTGTGATCGAGCTGTTTGCTACGGGCAAAAAGAACCCCGCGATGGGCGGGGTTCTTTTGGGTGCAGCATGGTGAGAGTGAACTCAGCTGTGCAGTGTTTCTGCGGCGTACAACGTGTTTTCCAGCAGGCAGGCGCGGGTCATCGGGCCGACGCCGCCCGGTACCGGAGTGATCCAGCCGGCACGGGCCAGGGCGGATTCGTAAGTCACGTCGCCGACCAGTTTGCCGTCTTCCTGACGGTTGATGCCGACGTCGATCACGATCGCGCCTTCCTTGATCCACTCACCTTTGACCAGGCCCGGCTTGCCGGCGGCAACCACTACCAGGTCGGCGCGACCGACCTGGCTGGCCAGATCCTTGGTGAAGCGGTGGGTGACAGTCACGGTGCAACCGGCCAGTAGCAGTTCCATCGCCATCGGACGACCAACAATGTTGGAAGCCCCGACAATGACCGCGTCCATCCCGTAAAGATTGACACCGGTGCTTTCCAGTAGCGTCATGATGCCTTTGGGCGTGCACGGGCGCAGCAGCGGAATGCGCTGGGCCAGGCGACCGACGTTATAAGGGTGGAAACCGTCGACGTCCTTGTCGGGACGAATGCGCTCCAGCAATTTGGAGGCGTCCAGGTGTTCAGGTAGAGGCAGCTGAAGCAGAACGCCGTCGATTGCCGGGTCGTCGTTCAGGCGATCGATCAGATCGGTCAGCGCTTCTTGAGTGGTGTCGGCAGGCAGGTCATAGGCTTGGGATAGGAAGCCGACCTCTTCACAGTCTTTACGCTTGTGCGAGACATAAACCTGAGAGGCAGGATCGCTGCCGACCAGGATCACCGCGAGGCCGGGCGTGCGCAGGCCTTGCTGGCGACGCTCGGCAACTCGTTTGGCGATCTGCTGGCGCAGGCTGGCGGCGATCGATTTGCCGTCGATTAGTTGTGCAGTCATTGCGCGTGATTAACCATCGAGAGGGGAAAAAAAGAGAGCGCATTCTCGCATGTCACGAGGTGAGGGCAAAGGCGCTTGGTCTGCAAATTCCCCTAACTCCTTTAATTAAATGAATTTTTTTCAAAAAGGATTTGACGACCTTCAGGGGGCTCTATACTATTCGTCGCACTTGTCGGGCACAGCCTAGCACTGGTTAAGAAGGTCGAGCGGAGTTACGGTTTCGCAAGACTGAAAAGCACTTAGTTTGTAGTCCTTCAAGGGTACAGATTAACAAGGCGCCCGTAGCTCAGCTGGATAGAGCATCCGCCTTCTAAGCGGATGGTCGCAGGTTCGAGTCCTGCCGGGTGCGCCATTAGGCAGCATTGGCACAAGTAGCGCGATATGGTGGGCGTAGCTCAGTTGGTAGAGCACGGGATTGTGACTCCCGTTGTCGTGGGTTCGATCCCCATCGTCCACCCCATATTTCGAAAGGCGCCAGATTAATAGTCTGGCGCCTTTGCTTTAACAGCTTCAACCCGCGGATGTGGTGGAATTGGTAGACACACTGGATTTAGGTTCCAGCGCCGCGAGGCGTAAGAGTTCGAGTCTCTTCATCCGCACCAAATAAAGCTTCACTCATGCCGCTTGGCATGATTGAGGTTCAACAAAGAAGTTGTTTGGCTTCTTTGTCACGCAATATGGTGGGCGTAGCTCAGTTGGTAGAGCACGGGATTGTGACTCCCGTTGTCGTGGGTTCGATCCCCATCGTCCACCCCATATTCCGAAAGGCGCCAGATTTAACAGTCTGGCGCCTTTTTTGTTTCAGTGGTTTGAGTGTCGGCGGCTGCAGGTTGTGGGCCGCAGGGGCAGGTCGCTTCGTCGTATTTATGTTTCTCGATGATGCCTGATTTGCCCGCCGATCCCCTCGCGGGGTTGGCTGTCAGGGACGGATTGCCGATTCCTTCTATATATAGGAAGGTGGGTGCAGAGCCCTGGCTTGATTGGCTGTATTTGCTAACAGGGCGAGGCACAACCGTTTGTCCCCGCCTATAAATTGCCTGCTGTTTTTTTACCCGTTTTCAGTAGGGTGACTTCTTGAGTTTGACCCACTAGAATGCATGCCCTTGATTCTGGGGTCGGAAACGGCCGGCTAACGTCTGTGCAACGAGGAATATCCATGCAAGTTTCTGTTGAAAATACTTCTGCTCTTGAGCGCCGCATGAGCATCACCGTGCCGGCTGAGCGCATCGAGACTCAGGTCAACAAGCGTCTGCAGCAGACTGCCCAAAAGGCCAAGATCGCTGGCTTCCGTCCAGGCAAAGTGCCAATGAGCGTGATCCGTCAGCGTTTCGGGGCTGATGCGCGTCAAGAAGCTGTGGGCGACGTGATCCAGTCTTCCTTCTACGAAGCTGTCGTCGAGCAGAAGCTGAACCCGGCTGGTTCGCCTTCGATCGAACCTAAAACCCTGGAAGCGGGCAAGGACCTGGAATACGTAGCTGTATTCGAAGTGTTCCCTGAGTTCACCGTTGCCGGTTTCGAAGGCATCACCGTCGAGCGCCTGAGCGCCGAAGTGGCTGACGCCGATCTGGACAAGATGCTGGAAGTCCTGCGCAAGCAGAACACCCGTTTTGAAGTAGCCGATCGCGCTGCCCAGAACGAAGACCAGCTGAACATCGATTTCGTCGGCAAGGTCGACGGTGAAGTGTTCGCAGGCGGTTCTGCCAAGGGTACTCAGCTGGTGCTGGGTTCCGGCCGCATGATCCCTGGTTTCGAAGACGGTCTGGTTGGCGCTAAAGCCGGCGAAGAGCGCGTTCTGAACCTGACCTTCCCAGAGGACTACCAGAACCTCGACCTGGCAGGCAAAACTGCTGAGTTCACCGTGACCGTGAACACCGTTTCCGAGCCTAAACTGCCAGAGCTGACCGAAGAGTTCTTCGCTCAATTCGGCATCAAGGAAACCGGTCTGGAAGGCTTCCGCACCGAAGTTCGCAAGAACATGGAGCGCGAACTGCGTCAGGCGATCAAATCCAAGGTCAAGAATCAGGTGATGGACGGTCTGTTGGCCACCAACCCGATCGAAGTGCCTAAGGCTCTGCTGTCCAACGAAGTCGACCGTCTGCGCGTGCAGGCTGTTCAGCAGTTCGGTGGCAACATCAAGCCTGACCAACTGCCGGCCGAGCTGTTCGAAGAGCAAGCCAAGCGCCGCGTCGTGCTGGGTCTGATCGTGGCTGAAGTGGTCAAGCAATTCGACCTCAAGCCTGACGAAGCCCGCGTTCGCGAGATGATTCAGGAAATGGCTTCGGCCTACCAAGAGCCTGAGCAGGTTGTGTCCTGGTACTACAAGAACGACCAGCAACTGAACGAAGTCCGTTCGGTTGTGCTGGAAGAGCAAGTTGTGGATACTGTTCTGCAGAAAGCTAGCGTGACCGACAAATCGGTCTCTTACGAAGAAGCGGTCAAGCCGGTAGAAGCTCCACAAGCCGACTGATTGGTTTTGCGGTAAGAAGTACACACCATAAGCCAGCCTTCGTGCTGGCTTATGCGTATTCAAGACATAACTATTTGGGAGTGACTGCGAGACATGTCCCGCAATTCTTATTATCAGAGCTCTGACATCCAGGCCGCAGGCGGTCTGGTCCCGATGGTTATCGAGCAGTCTGCCCGTGGCGAACGTGCCTATGACATCTACTCGCGCCTGTTGAAGGAGCGAGTGATCTTCCTGGTAGGTCCGGTAGAAGACTACATGGCCAACCTGGTTGCGGCGCAACTGCTGTTCCTTGAAGCGGAAAACCCGGACAAGGACATCCATCTTTACATCAACTCACCAGGCGGTTCGGTGACTGCGGGCATGTCGATCTACGACACCATGCAGTTCATCAAGCCAGACGTTTCCACCACCTGCATCGGTCAGGCCTGCAGCATGGGTGCCTTCCTGCTTGCCGGTGGTGCTGCCGGCAAGCGTTTCTGCCTGCCGAACTCGCGCATGATGATTCACCAGCCGTTGGGCGGCTTCCAGGGTCAGGCGTCGGATATCGACATCCATGCCAAGGAAATCCTCCACATTCGTTCGCGTTTGAACCAGCTGTTGGCTCATCACACCGGTCAGAGCCTCGAAACCATCGAGCGCGATACCGAGCGCGACAACTTCATGAGCGCTGAGCGTGCGGCTGAATATGGCCTGATCGACTCCGTGATCGACAAGCGTAAAATGCCCGCCTAAGCAGCCCAAATGTAGGTGGTCGGGGTAACTGACCGCCTGCGGGCTTGAAAAAGCCTGCAATTGCCTTCATCTTGTGTTGCAAGCCTATCGGATTTGGATCGATCGAATGACTGACACCCGCAACGGCGAGGACAACGGCAAACTGCTCTATTGCTCCTTCTGTGGCAAAAGCCAGCATGAAGTACGCAAATTGATTGCCGGCCCCTCGGTCTTTATCTGCGACGAGTGCGTCGACCTGTGCAATGACATCATCCGTGAGGAGGTGCAGGAAGCCCAGGCCGAAAGCAGCGCGCATAAATTGCCTTCGCCTAAAGAAATCAGCGGCATCCTTGATCAGTACGTGATTGGTCAGGAGCGTGCGAAAAAGGTTCTGGCCGTAGCGGTGTACAACCACTACAAGCGTCTGAACCAGCGCGACAAAAAGAATGACGACGTCGAACTCGGCAAAAGCAACATCTTGCTGATCGGCCCGACAGGCTCGGGTAAAACCCTGCTTGCCGAAACTCTGGCCCGCTTGCTGAACGTTCCGTTCACCATCGCCGACGCAACCACCCTCACCGAGGCAGGTTATGTGGGTGAAGATGTCGAGAACATCATTCAGAAGCTGCTGCAGAAGTGCGATTACGACGTAGAAAAGGCCCAGATGGGCATTGTCTACATCGATGAGATCGACAAGATCTCGCGCAAGTCTGACAACCCGTCGATCACCCGGGACGTTTCCGGTGAAGGCGTGCAGCAGGCCCTGCTCAAGTTGATCGAAGGCACGGTCGCTTCCGTTCCGCCTCAAGGTGGTCGCAAGCATCCGCAGCAGGAATTCCTTCAGGTCGACACCCGTAACATCCTGTTCATCTGTGGTGGTGCGTTCTCCGGTCTGGAAAAGGTTATTCAAAACCGTTCCACCCGTGGCGGCATCGGTTTCAACGCAGAAGTGCGCAGCAAGGAAGAAGGCAAGAAAGTCGGTGAATCCCTGCGTGAAGTCGAGCCTGACGATCTGGTCAAGTTCGGTCTGATCCCGGAATTCGTCGGTCGTCTGCCGGTACTTGCCACGCTGGACGAGCTTGATGAGGCTGCGCTGATGCAGATTCTCACCGAGCCAAAAAATGCTCTGACCAAGCAGTATGCCAAGCTGTTCGAGATGGAAGGCGTGGACCTGGAATTCCGGGCCGACGCGCTGAAATCGGTCGCCAAACGTGCCCTGGAACGCAAAACCGGTGCCCGTGGCCTGCGCTCGATTCTCGAAGGTGTATTGCTCGACACTATGTATGAAATCCCCTCGCAGTCCGAGGTGAGTAAAGTAGTGATCGACGAAAGCGTTATAGAAGGCAAGTCCAAGCCTCTGTATCTCTATGAGAACAGTGAGCCGACTGCCAAGGCAGCGCCAGACGCCTAAGCGTCACACTGCTGGAATAAAGAAGGGGCCTTCGGGCCCCTTTGCTATTGTGGGAGAGGGGGCAGCTAACCTGAATTTCTGGATGCGCCGGGATAAATGCAGGCGCTACCGTAAGCTCTGATTTTTTAAGTGATTCTTTTATCCGCTTGTTTTTTTTGAAAACAGCCCCCATCTTGGTTTCAAGCTTACTTCCATCTGTTTACGGCCTTATGGCCGCCGTAGAGGCGAAATCATGAAGACGACCATCGAATTGCCTCTCCTGCCATTGCGTGATGTCGTGGTTTATCCGCACATGGTTATCCCGCTGTTCGTGGGGCGCGAGAAATCCATCGAAGCTCTCGAGGCAGCGATGACGGGCGACAAGCAGATCCTTCTGCTGGCTCAGCGGAATCCTGCTGACGACGATCCCGGTGAAGAAGCACTTTATCGCGTAGGCACCATTGCTACCGTTCTGCAGCTGCTCAAGCTGCCTGACGGCACCGTCAAGGTTCTTGTCGAAGGCGAGCAGCGGGGCGCCGTGGAGCGCTTCAGCGAAGTCGACGGCCACTGCCGTGCCGAAGTCTCGCTGATCGACGAAACCGAAGCGCCTGAGCGCGAATCGGAAGTGTTTGTCCGCAGTCTGCTGGCTCAGTTCGAACAATATGTGCAGCTGGGCAAGAAAGTCCCCGCTGAAGTCCTGTCGTCGCTCAACAGCATCGACGAGCCAGGTCGCCTGGTCGACACCATGGCCGCGCATATGGCCCTGAAGATCGAGCAGAAGCAGGAAATCCTCGAAATCATCGATTTGTCGGCCCGGGTCGAGCACGTTCTGGCGTTGCTGGATGCCGAGATCGATCTGCTGCAAGTCGAAAAACGCATTCGCGGCCGCGTTAAGAAGCAAATGGAGCGCAGCCAGCGCGAGTACTACCTGAATGAGCAGATGAAGGCCATTCAGAAAGAGCTGGGCGACAGCGACGAAGGCCACAACGAAATCGAAGAGCTGAAAAAGCGCATCGATGCCGCCGGTCTGCCGAAAGATGCGTTGGCCAAGGCTCAGGCCGAACTGAACAAGCTGAAGCAAATGTCGCCAATGTCCGCGGAAGCGACCGTGGTGCGTTCGTACATCGACTGGCTGGTTCAAGTGCCATGGAAAGCCCAGAGCAAAGTGCGCCTGGACCTGGCCCGTGCCGAGGACATTCTCGACGCCGACCACTACGGTCTGGAAGAAGTCAAAGAGCGGATCCTTGAATACCTCGCCGTGCAGAAGCGCGTGAAGAAGATTCGCGGCCCGGTATTGTGCCTGGTCGGTCCTCCAGGGGTGGGTAAAACCTCTCTGGCGGAGTCGATTGCGCATGCCACCAACCGCAAATTCGTCCGTATGGCCCTCGGCGGCGTGCGCGATGAGGCGGAAATTCGTGGTCATCGCCGGACTTATATCGGTTCGATGCCAGGAAGATTGATTCAAAAGATGACAAAGGTGGGCGTCCGTAACCCGCTGTTCCTGCTCGATGAAATCGACAAAATGGGCAGCGACATGCGTGGCGATCCGGCGTCGGCGTTGCTGGAAGTGCTCGACCCCGAGCAAAACCACAACTTCAACGATCACTATCTGGAAGTCGACTACGACCTGTCCGATGTGATGTTCCTGTGCACCTCCAACTCGATGAATATTCCACCGGCGCTGCTGGACCGGATGGAAGTGATTCGTCTGCCGGGTTACACCGAAGACGAGAAGATCAACATTGCCGTCAAATACCTTTCGCCCAAGCAGATTGCTGCCAACGGACTGAAAAAAGGCGAACTGGAATTCGACGCCGAAGCGATCCGCGACATCATCCGCTACTACACCCGCGAAGCCGGTGTACGTGGGCTGGAGCGCCAGATTGCCAAGGTTTGCCGCAAGGCGGTCAAAGAGCATGCTCTGGAAAAACGCTTCTCGGTGAAGGTGACTGCCGAGATGCTGGAACACTTCCTGGGCGTGCGTAAATTCCGTTACGGCCTGGCTGAGCAGCAGGATCAGATCGGTCAGGTCACCGGCCTGGCGTGGACCCAGGTGGGCGGCGAATTACTGACCATCGAAGCCGCAGTCGTGCCGGGTAAAGGCCAATTGATCAAGACCGGTTCTCTGGGTGACGTGATGGTCGAATCGATCACCGCAGCCCTGACCGTTGTCCGCAGCCGTGCGAAGAGCCTGGGGATTCCCCTGGACTTCCACGAGAAGCGCGACACCCATATCCACATGCCTGAAGGGGCTACCCCGAAAGACGGCCCTAGCGCCGGTGTAGGCATGTGCACGGCCCTGGTGTCGGCATTGACTGGCATTCCTGTAAGAGCGGACGTCGCCATGACCGGCGAAATCACCTTGCGTGGTCAGGTGCTGGCGATCGGTGGCTTGAAGGAAAAACTGCTGGCTGCTCACCGTGGCGGAATCAAGACGGTGATCATTCCTGAAGAGAACGTACGCGATCTGAAGGAAATTCCTGACAACATCAAGCAAGATCTACAGATTAAACCCGTTAAATGGATTGACGAGGTCCTGCAAATTGCGCTGCAATACGCGCCGGAACCCTTACCGGATGTGGTTCCGGAGATCGTTGCAAAGGATGACAAACGCGAGTCTGACTCTAAGGAAAGAATTAGCACGCATTAGTACGCATTTGCCTGGGGGGCTTCCTTGACAGTTTTTTAGAGCCCTTGTTATAAAGCGGCTCTTAAGTGTCTGTAGGCCATTCAGCACTCGTTTTTTTTGCTTTCACCAAAAAACTTAGAATCAAACTCAAATAGATATAAGGGGACTTAGAGTGAACAAGTCGGAACTGATTGATGCTATCGCTGCATCCGCTGATATCCCGAAAGCTGCTGCTGGCCGTGCGCTGGACGCTGTAATCGAATCCGTCACTGGCGCTCTCAAGGCTGGTGATTCTGTTGTTCTGGTTGGTTTCGGTACTTTCTCCGTGACTGATCGTCCAGCTCGCATCGGTCGTAACCCACAGACCGGTAAGACGCTGGAAATCGCAGCAGCCAAAAAGCCAGGTTTCAAAGCCGGTAAAGCACTGAAAGAAGCTGTCAACTAAGTTCGATTCAGGTTTTTGCCTATCCGGGTCGGGGTCATTCCTGACTTGGCAGCGGAGCGGTAGTTCAGTCGGTTAGAATACCGGCCTGTCACGCCGGGGGTCGCGGGTTCGAGTCCCGTCCGCTCCGCCAGTTACGAGAAGGCGCATCCTCGGATGCGCCTTTCTTCTATCCGGATTCTACCCACGCTCCACGGTTGCCTAATTTTGAAGTTCAACCGTTTCTGGGGGACGCATGCTGCAGAATATCAGGGACAATTCACAAGGCTGGATTGCCAAGACCATCATCGGGGTCATCGTTGCACTGATGGCTTTGACCGGTTTCGACGCTATTTTCAAGGCCACGACGCACAAAAATGACGCGGCCAAGGTCAACGGCGAAGAAATCAGCCAGAACGAGCTGAGCCAGGCGGTCGATATGCAACGCCGTCAGCTCATGCAACAGCTGGGCAAGGATTTCGATGCTTCCTTGCTCGACGAAAAAATGCTGCGCGAATCGGCCCTCAAAGGCTTGATCGATCGCAAACTGCTGCTGCAAGGCGCAGAAAAATCGAAATTCGCTTTCTCCGAAGCCGCTTTGGATCAGGTGATCCTGCAAACGCCTGAATTCCAGGTGGACGGCAAGTTCAGCCCCGAGCGTTTCGACCAGGTGATCCGTCAACTGGGCTACAGCCGTCTGCAATTCCGTCAGATGCTGGCTCAGGAAATGCTGATCGGTCAGCTGCGCGCTGGCCTGGCCGGTAGCGGTTTCGTCACCGATGCACAGGTGTTGGCCTTCGCCCGTTTGGAAAAACAGACCCGCGATTTCGCCACCGTGAACATCAAGGCAGACCCGGCGGCAGTGAAACTGACCGACGATGAGGTCAAGGCCTACTACGACGAACACGCCAAGGAGTTCATGACGCCAGATCAGGTGGTCATCGATTACCTTGAATTGAAGAAGGCATCCTTCTTCGATCAGGTCAGCGTCAAGGACGAAGACTTGCAAGCGGCGTATCAGAAAGAAACCGCAAACCTGTCCGAGCAACGCCGGGCTGCGCACATTCTGATCGAAGTGAACGACAAGGTGACCGAGGCGCAAGCCAAGGCCAAGATCGAAGAAGTTCAGGCGCGCCTGGCCAAAGGCGAGAGTTTCGAGGCCCTGGCCAAGGAGTTCTCCCAGGATCCAGGTTCGGCGAACAACGGCGGTGACCTCGGTTTTGCAGGTCCGGGCGTCTACGATCCAGCGTTTGAAAAAGCCCTGTATTCGTTGGCCAAGGATCAGGTCTCGGAGCCGGTTCGCACTGATTTCGGTTTCCACCTGATCAAGCTGTTGGGTGTCGAGGCGCCTGAAGTGCCAACGTTCGCCAGCCTGAAAGACAAGCTGACCCGCGAGTTGAAAACCCAGCAAGTCGAGCAGCGTTTCGTCGAAGCGACCAAGCAATTGGAAGACTCCTCGTTCGAGTCCTCTGATCTGGCCCAGCCGGCACAAGACCTGAAGCTGACCGTTCACACGTCCGCGCCATTCGGCCGTGAAGGTGGCGAAGGCGTTGCGGCCAATCGTGCCGTAGTGACCGCTGCATTCAGTCCTGAAGTGCTGGATGAGGGTGCCAACAGCACCGCCATCGAGCTGGATCCGGAAACCGTGATCGTGCTGCGCGCCAAGGAGCACCGCAAGCCTGAGCAACTGCCGCTGGAAAGCGTGGCTGCCAGCATCCGCGTGCAATTGACCAAGGAGCACGCGAGTGCCGCCGCCAAGACCAAGGCCGATCAACTGATCGCCAGCTTGCGTGATGGCAAGACCGCACTGGACAAGGCGATCGATGGTCAGAACTGGAAAGTCACCGCAACCGCGACTCGCGCTCAGGAAGGGGTCGACCCAACCGTGCTGCAAGCGTTGTTCCGCATGCCCAAGCCAGTCTCCAAGGACAAGCCGACCTTCAGCAGCGTGACCTTGGCCGATGGTAGCCTGGTGGTCGTGCGTCTGAACGGCGTGAATGAAGGCGCTGCGCCGACCGAAGAAGAGAAGGCTCAATACCGTCGCTTCCTCGCCTCGCGCATTGGCCAGCAAGACTTCGCGGCCTACCGCAAGCTGCTGGAGCGTGAGGCTGAGATCAAGCGTTTCTGATGCCTGACTGAGCTTTGCGCGACACAAAGGACCCCAGCCGAAAGGTTGGGGTTTTTTTATGGGGGAAACGAAAAGATCGCAGCCTGCGCTAGCGCTTTCAGGGGATCGCGGTCATCTTTAGGCGCTGCCGCAGGCTGCGATCTTTTGATTTTTGCTCCGGCGGGACTTTCTCCCGAGATGATGGTCAATGAATCTGTAGCCGTTTTAGACAATCGTTGCTCCGCTAAGCATCGATCTGTTGCACAATACGCCTCGAACCGTTTTCCTCAGGATGTTCAATGTTTAAATCAATTCCCATGCGTGTTGTAGGGCTGGCCTTGGTGCTGGCCGCCGCTGCCGGTTGTTCGTCGAAGAAGGCCGCCATCTATGAGCATGAGAACTTCGACGACTCGGGAACGTTTTCGCGCAGCTATCCGGTGACCGATGCGCAAACCTGCGAAGCCGCCCGTCGGGCCTTGCTTAGCCAGGGTTACATCATCACCAGCAGCGATCCGAAACTGGTCAGTGGGCACAAGAGCTTCCAGCAGACCGGCGAAACCCATATGGAGATCAGCTTCAACGTGGTTTGTGCCGATGACGGCAGCGAGGGGCACCATGCGACCATGTTCGCCAACGCCCTGCAGGACCGATATGCGCTGAAAAAGACCAACAACTCCGCCAGCCTCGGCGTCGGCGTATTGGGCTCGGTATCGATGCCGATCGGCTCGTCCGATGATTCGATGGTCAAGGTCGCGAGTGAAACCGTGTCCTCGGCCAAGTTCTACGAGCGTTTCTTTACCCTGGTCGAACTGTTCCTGCCGCCGGAAGCGAAGAAGGCCGCGCACATTATCGAGAAGCCGAAAACCGAACTGGGGATGCCTGAAGCCAAGGCTGCACCGGCTCAGTTGGCGCCAACCCCGGCACCGGCGGCAGATCCTGCGCCAGCGCCAGCAGCCGAGCCCGCACCTGCCGCCGCGCCTGCCACTTCGGAGCCTGTTGCGCCGCCTGCTGAAACAGCGCCGATTACCCCGACCAAGAGCACCGAGCCGACGTCGTCCACGGAAACGGTCACTCCAGTAGCGGACTCGAGCACGCTGCCGCCGCCGACCGAGCCGATTTCGGCGATACCTGTCTCCGGCCAGTAGTGGGCTTGCTTCTTATGGGAGCGGGTCAGACGATACCGCTCCCGTAACGTCTTTCAAGACTGATCCACATCAAGTCGGGCTGTATTCCTACAGCCCGTATCGAAAAATCCAGTGATAAATTCCTGACCACCTGCTACGTTTTATTCAGTAGCGACGTAGTGTCGTGCCCGCGTCATTTTTCTTTCATGCGGGCACTTTATGCTCAAGGCGTTGGTCATTTATTCAAGCGATTTTTCAACAAACGATGGGGGTTTAATAATGGACGATTATCAAGAAGAACTGCTCGAGTATCAGGCCTTTGAACTGGACCCGCTGGAACCGGCCGAAGACGCAACCGAGCTGTAATTGCGATGACTGCGGCGAAACTCGCCGGGCGTCTGGCCATTCCAGCGTTTGAAGGCCCGCTGAAAGGCTTCGGCTGAGGCAAACCCCAGCAGATAGGCGATTTCGCCGAACGCCAGTTCAGTGTCGCGGATGTAGGTCATGGCCAGGTCACGGCGTGTATCGTTGAGAATTGCACGAAATTGCGTGCCTTCCTCGGCGAGTTTGCGACGCAAGGTCCAGGTTGGCAGCTTCAGGCGTGCCGCCACTTCTTCCAGGTCGGGTTCCCGGCCACCATTGAGCAACGGGCCCAGCAACTGAGTGATGCGTTCACGCAGGCTGCGGGTGCGTGTCAGTTGCTCAAGTTCCCGTTCACACAGTTGCAGCAGGTGCCGCCAGGTGCTCGGGCAGTGCTCCGGATTGCGCTGGGCGAGGCTGTCCAGGCTCAGGCGCAGTTGATTCTGTTCGGCGCCAAACTGGATCGGACAGTCGCCGAGTACGGCATAGGCGTCACGGTAATCCGGCGCGTCAAATTCGATCTCGATTCGTTCGGCACGCAGCGGGGCAGGGCTCACGCTGGACAATTGCTGCAACCAGCCAGCGATGATCGAATCCACCACGAAGCGGTTGTAGGCGTTGTAGGGGCTGATCGAATAGAACCGCAGCCAGGCGCCTTGGGCGTCTTCGTGAAAGCTCGACTGGCCTCGATAGTTGGAGCCGTACAGCGCTTCGAAACGAATCAGGCAGCGCGCCGCTTCGCGCACGGTGGGGGCCTGGGCGGCGGTGACGCCGGCGAGGCCGGCCTGGCTCAGGCGGCTGAGCTCGCCCATGCGCAAACCCAGCGCCGGGTCGTCGGTCAGTTGAATAGCGCCGTGGCCCAGGCGCATGTAGCGCGGGATCGACAGGCGGGCGCCGGCTTCGGCCAGTCGCGCGGCGTCGAGGCCGTACTGTTCCAGCAACGGTTGTGGGTCCAGGCCATGGCTGCGCACGGCGTCGGCCAGGCTATGGACGAAGCCCACCGACAGATCCCCGAGGCGCATCGGCTGCGGTTTCATCGCTTACAACCAGAGGTTCAGCAATTGCGCGCCGCGGGCATCGCCGTCGGCGAAATGCTGCCCGTTGCTGCTGAGAAAGCTTTGACCGGCGCAGCTCTTGTCCCAGAACTGACCGCGCAGGAACACGCTCATGCCGGCGATGCTCTGGCTGGCCGGTGGTTGGGCGGTCAGCGTCAGCCGCTGCCAGGCCTGACCTTCGCTGAGTTCGCCGGCCTTGAGGCTGACAGAACTCGGCGCGGGCAGGCCTTTATAGCCGCGCCATGGTTGATCCCAGGACCCACGCCCGACGACGAACGCCGGGACTGCCACCAGTTGCGCGCCTTGGTCGTCAAGTTTGCGGTAGTTGTCGGGGTACCAGCTGTCGCTGCCGATCAGCACGCCGAGGCGTCCGGCCGGGGTGTCGACGACGTTGACCGGATGATCGGAATTGCCTTGGAGCGTGCCACGTCCAGCGAACGTCGGGTGCACTTGTCGCTGGGGCTGGCCGATTGGCAGGCCGTCGCGACCGAACACCACGCTGCTGTTGTACAGCGCGCCGTGGCCGATGTGCAGGGTGCCGTCGCTGACGCTCGGCTCGGGCAGCACGATGGAACCGGCCACCAGGGTCACGTGGAACTCTTTCGCCAGGCCACCGAACAGCGCCTGGTAATCCTTGGCCATGCGTTTGGCTTTCATTCGCAAGTGCGCGTCGTCGAGACGGTTGCTGCCTTCGGCGCTGATCAGGGCGCGGATGAACTGCAGCGGGTTGCTCGCCGCCAGCCAGTTCATGGCTTCCTTGAGGGTGGTGGCCTGGTACAGCTCGTCTTTCTCGCCGCTGACCATCAGCCAGGTGCCGACATGTTCAGGCAGTACGACGATGGTTTTTTCATTCAGCAGGCCCTGGTCCTGGGCCTTCTGCAAATAGGCCGCGAGCTTGCGGTGCAGGCGTTCAGGACTTTGATAGTCGGTGGGGAACAGTTCGGGCTGGATGCCCAGCAGATTGCCACGATCGGCGGGCGTGCCCTGATCGACCGCGAGATTGATGCGCAGGTCCGACAGGTAATGACCCACCGGACGGTCCGCGGCCCACATCGCGTAGGTCGTCAGGACGGCGATCAACGCCATGGAGAGGGTCAGGTACAGAAGTTTGCGCATGGAAAACAGTCAGTGGCCGTGTGCAGGGTTCGCGACTAGGGTAGGGCGCATGCCTGCGCTTGCCAAGGGGCGCTGCGCATTTGGATCAATAAGTTGTCAGTTACGGTCATTGAGTGACAGCGGTGCGACTCTTAGTCTGTCGAACATGACTGACGGGGGCCGAAGAGCTCCTGCAAACTTTCCGTGATCGCTCGTTGTGGAGTTACCGATGGCCGCCGCTCATTACCCGCACCTGTTGGCCCCGCTGGACCTGGGTTTTACCACGTTGCGCAACCGTTCCCTGATGGGTTCGATGCACACCGGTCTTGAGGAAAAGCCCGGCGGTTTCGAGCGCATGGCCGCGTACTTCGCCGAACGTGCCCGTGGCGGCGTTGGCTTGATGGTCACCGGCGGTATCGGCCCGAACGAAGAGGGCGGGGTTTACTCGGGCGCGGCCAAGCTGACCACCGAGGAAGAAGCGCTCAAACACCGGATCGTCACCCGCGCGGTGCACGAGGCGGGAGGCAAGATC
Source organism: Pseudomonas sp. KD5 (assembly GCF_012932895.1). NCBI lineage: Bacteria > Pseudomonadati > Pseudomonadota > Gammaproteobacteria > Pseudomonadales > Pseudomonadaceae > Pseudomonas > Pseudomonas sp. KD5. Next base: position 475,338 of record NZ_JDWJ01000001.1, read on the forward strand.
TGCATGCAGATCCTTCACGCCGGGCGTTATGCCTACAGCCCGAAACAGGTGGCGCCGAGCGCGATCCAGGCGCCGATCAACCCGTTCAAGCCTAAAGAGCTGGACGAGGAAGGCATCGAGAAGCAGATCAGCGATTTCGTTACCTGCTCGACCCTGGCGCAAAAAGCCGAGTACGACGGCGTCGAGATCATGGGTTCCGAAGGCTATTTCATTAACCAGTTCCTCGCGGCGCACACCAACCATCGCACTGACCGCTGGGGCGGCGCCTACGAAAACCGCATGCGCCTGCCGGTGGAAATAGTCCGTCGGGTGCGCGAAGCGGTCGGCCCGAACTTCATCATTATCTTCCGCCTGTCGATGCTCGACCTGGTGGAGGGCGGTAGCACCTGGGAAGAAATCGTGCAATTGGCCAAGGCCATCGAGCAGGCGGGCGCGACCATCATCAACACCGGCATCGGCTGGCACGAAGCGCGGATTCCGACCATTGCCACCAAGGTGCCGCGTGCAGCGTTCAGCAAGGTCACGGCGAAACTGCGTGGTTCGGTGAGTATTCCGCTGATCACCACCAACCGCATCAACACCCCGGAAGTCGCCGAGCAGATCCTGGCCGAAGGCGATGCCGACATGGTGTCGATGGCGCGGCCGTTCCTCGCCGACCCGGACTTCGTCAACAAGGCGGCGGCCGGCCGTGGCGATGAAATCAATACCTGCATCGGTTGCAACCAGGCTTGCCTGGATCACACGTTCGGCGGCAAGTTGACCAGTTGCCTGGTGAACCCGCGGGCCTGCCATGAAACCGAACTCAATTACCTGCCGGTGCAACAGATCAAGAAAATCGCCGTGGTTGGCGCCGGTCCTGCGGGGCTGTCCGCCGCCACCGTGGCCGCCGAACGCGGTCATCAGGTGACGCTGTTCGATTCGGCCAGTGAAATCGGCGGTCAGTTCAACATCGCCAAGCGCGTGCCGGGCAAGGAAGAGTTCTTCGAAACCCTGCGCTACTTCAACCGCAAGTTGCAGACCAGCAACGTCGAACTGTGCTTGAACACCCGTGTGGACGTGGCGCAACTGGTCGAGGGCGGTTACGACGAAATCATCCTGGCCACCGGCATCGCGCCACGGGTTCCGGCGATTCCGGGTGTCGAGCACGCCAAGGTGCTGAGCTACCTGGACGTGATCCTCGAGCGTAAACCGGTGGGCAAACGCGTCGCGGTGATCGGCGCTGGCGGTATCGGTTTCGACGTGTCGGAATTCCTCGTGCACGAAGGCGTGGCCACCAGTCAGGACCGCGAAGCGTTCTGGAAGGAGTGGGGCATCGATACGCACCTTGAAGCGCGTGGCGGTGTCGCGGGCATCAAGGCTGCGCCGCATGCGCCGGCTCGTGAAGTGTTCCTGCTGCAACGCAAGACCTCCAAGGTCGGCGATGGCCTGGGCAAGACCACGGGCTGGATTCACCGCACCGGTCTGAAGCACAAAAAGGTGCAAATGCTCAACAGCGTCGAGTACCTGAAGATCGACGACGAAGGCCTGCACATCCGCATCGGCGAAAGCGGCGAACCGCAGGTGCTGCCGGTGGACAACATCGTGATCTGCGCCGGGCAGGATCCATTGCGCGAGTTGCACGACGGTTTGGTTGCGGCCGGGCAGAACGTGCACTTGATCGGCGGCGCGGACGTGGCGGCGGAGCTGGATGCCAAGCGTGCGATCAACCAGGGTTCGCGGTTGGCGGCTGAGTTGTAATCAACACAAAATCTGTGGCGAGGGAGCTTGCTGTGGCGAGGGGGCTTGCCCCCGTGGGGCTGCGCAGCGGCCCCAAACCGATTCAACGCATTTTTTAGTATCACCGCGTTGAATCGGTTTACGACGGCTGCGCCGCCGAACGGGGGCAAGCCCCCTCGCCACATATCTGCTGTTAACATACCGGCTCTTTACCCAGAGCCGGCATCAATGCTTTCCCCTCCAACAGACTGGCTCGCCCAAGCCCCCCTCGAACTCCTTCACCTCGACTGGCTCACCACCGCCGGCATCGACGTCGCCATCCTGCGTCTGGACCAGATCGACCCGCTGATCAGCGGCAACAAATGGTTCAAACTCATCGAACACCTGAAAGCCGCCGACCAGAACGGCGCCCAAGGCATCATCAGCCTGGGCGGTGCTCACTCCAACCATCTCCACGCATTGGCCGCCGCGGGCAAGCGATTCGGTTTCACCACGGTCGGTTTGCTGCGCGGGCATCCGCAAGACACCCCGACAGTAAAGGACTTGCAGGCGTTCGGCATGCAGCTGCACTGGCTGGGTTATGGCGGTTATCGAGCGCGGCATGAGCCGGGTTTCTGGCAGCCGTGGCGGGCGCAGTATCCCGGGCTGCAACCGGTGCCGGAAGGTGGTGGCGGCTTGCGTGGGGCGAAGGGCTGCGTGCAGCTGGTGGCACAGGCTCGCGAGCAACTGAGTGGTCTGGGCTGGAGCCATTACGACGGCTGGTGGCTGGCCTGCGGAACGGGCACGACCCTGGCCGGTCTGGTGCTGGCTGAGGCGGGTGAACACCCGGTGTATGGAGCGCTGGCGGTGCCCGATGATCATGGCGTGGCGCAGCAGGTCGAGATGATTGGGCAGGAAGCCGGTTGGGTCGATCCTTTGTATGAACTACTGGACGCCAGCCGTGGCGGTTTTGCCAAAGTCGATCCGCAGCTGCTTGCATTCATCGAGCAGACCGAACAGGCCCGCGGCATTCTTTTCGAGCCGCTGTACACCGGCAAAGCGCTCATGGTTCTCAAGCAACAGGTCGACGCCGGTAAATTTCCCCAAGGCACGCGCCTGATCTTCATCCACACCGGCGGCTTGCAGGGCCGCCGGGGTTTCGAGCAAAGCGGTCGCGATTAACCGCGTTTGGGCATCATCCGCAGCAAGGTGTTATCGCGCACCACATAGTGGTGGTAAATCCCGGCCACCGCGTGCAACCCGATCAGCCAATAACCGATGGTGGCGCCGAGCTCATGCCAGCCTTGGAACTGCTTGGCCAGCGGTTTGTTTTCTTCGATCAGCAATGGCAAGTCGACGCCATAGAACATCACCCGATGCCCCTCGGCGCTGGTAATCAGCCAACCCAGAACCGGCACGGTGATCATGAAAATATACAGTGCCCAATGCATCAGCCTGGCAACCACGGTTTGCCAGCGAGGGGAGGCGGGAAATATCTGCGGTGCCGGCCCCAGGCTACGGGCGAACAGCCGCAACCAGACCAGGACGAACACGGTCAGGCCGAGCATGAAGTGTGCTTCCTTGATCAGCGTCCGGCCGCCACTGCCTTTGGGAAATATCCCGCGAAATTCGATACAGGCGTAGACCAGTATTAACAGAACCAGCATCAACCAGTGCAGCGCGATCGATACGGTGCTGTAGCGTGATTCGGAATTCTTCCAGGGCATACGGTGTTTCCTCACAATTCTGGTCTGAAGTCACCGTTCTTGTTCGACGGCGTGCACTAACTGTAATCCTGTTTCGCTGGATTTGCCCGAGGCAAATGGGCTGTTCAATGCTCTAAATCAACTGATCGACCACAAAAAAGCGCCAGTTCCATCAAAGGAGCTGACGCTTTTTTTTATGACGCGAGAGGGGCGATCAGTTGGTTTGCGGCATTTCGCCATTGGCCAGACGCTTGTTGATGTCGGCGATCACCTCGGGCAAGTCGCTGATGGTGTCGATCATGTAGTGCGGTCGCGAGCCTTCGAACAGAGCATGAATGCGCTTGCGTTCGCTGGCGAGTTTGTCGCTGCTTAGCGCGCGATAACCTTCGTAGTCCAGACCCAGCGCGTTACCGGAGCAGATCAACGCCACGGTCCACATGCCGGCACGGCGACCTTCGAGAATGCCTGGCACCGTGTCGTCGATCTTCACGCAGGCCGCGACGTCGTCGATGCCCAGCGCAATCACATTGGCCAGGGCCTGAGCGGGCCATGGGCGGCCGTTGGGCACTTCGTCGGTGGCGACCACGTGATCAGCGACATAGCCGTTGGTGGCGGCCAGTTCCACCACTTTGTCCATGACCTGTTTCGGGTAGCCGGAGCACGAGCCGATCTTGATCCCTTGTTGGCGCAAGTTGGCGATGGTGTCCAGGGCGCCCGGAATCAGCGCCGAATGTTCGGCGATTTTTTCGATCTGCAGCGGCATGAAGCGTTGGTAGATGGCGGTGACGTCATCGTCGGTCGGCGTGCGGCCGAACACCTGGCGATAACGCTCGGCAACTTGTGGCTGATCGCACAGGGTGCGGATGTGGTCCCACTTGCCCATGCCCATCGGCCCACGGGCTTCTTCGATGGAAACCTGGACGTCGAACTCGGCGAAGGCTTCGACGAAAATCTGCGTCGGGGCGAAGGAGCCGAAGTCGACCACGGTGCCGGCCCAGTCGAGGATGGCGGCTTGCAGTTTGGTTGGGTTGCTGTAGTTCATGTCTCATATCCTGTCTTGGGGAATTGGTGATCCCCGTAGCAGCTGCCGAGCCCGCGAGGCTGCTGCTACGGAGCGTGGTGGATCAGATTTCGATGACTTCCATCTCGCGCAGCACCTCGGCCACGGCCGCCACCGCTGCGTGCATTTCGGCCTGGTTGACGTGGCCGATGCAGCCGACGCGGAAGGTGTCGACCTGGGTCAATTTGCCGGGGTAGAGGATGAAACCCTTGGACTTGACCCGTTCGTAGAATTCCTTGAACTGATAGCGCGGGTCTTTCGGCGCATGGAAGGTAACGATGATCGGCGCCTGGATCGCCGCGGGCAGGAAGCTGCGCAGGCCGAGTTTGGCCATGTCATCGAGCAGCACCTGGCAGTTGTTGGCGTAGCGTTGATGCCGCGCCGGCAAACCACCTTCTTCGTGGTATTGCAGCAAGGCTTCGTGCAGCGCCGCGACCACGTGGGTCGGCGGGGTGAAGCGCCATTGACCGGTTTTGGCCATGTAGGCGTGCTGATCGAACAAGTCCATCGCCAGCGAGTGCGAGTTGCCGGCGGCGTTCGCTAGCGCTTCTTTGCGAGCGAAAACGAAACCCATCCCCGGCACGCCCTCCAGGCATTTGCCCGAGGCGGCGATCAGGGCGTCGAACGGCACCTGTTGCGCATCGATCGGCAGGGCGCCAAACGAGCTCATGGCGTCGATGATCAGGCGTTTGCCGTGCTGCTCGATGACGTGGGCGATTTCTGCCAGCGGGTTGAGGATGCCGGTGCTGGTTTCGCAGTGAATCAAGGCGACGTGGGTGATGCTGGCGTCGGCCTGCAGCAGGCGGTCGACGTCGGTGGTGGTGATCGGTTCGTCTTCGGCGGTTTCGAAGGTGCTGAACGAACGGCCAAGCACTTCGCAGATCTTCGCCAGGCGTTTGCCGTAGGCGCCGTTGATCAGCACCAGCACTTTACCGTCCCGGGGCACCAGCGTGCCGATCGCCGCTTCGACCGCGAACGTGCCGCTGCCTTGCAGGGGCACGCAGTGGTGGCTGTCGCCGCCGTTGATGATCACCAGCAATTGCTCGCACAGGCTGGCGGTCAATTGGTTGAAGCGGTCATCCCATGAACCCCAGTCGACCATCATCGCCTGACGGGTACGTTGCGATGTGGTCAATGGGCCGGGGGTGAGCAGGATGGGCTCGGCAGTACGCATTCTTGTGTCCTTGCAAAAGCTCAGTGGGATGAAACTACGGGGCATAAATTGCAATTCGACGTGCTATCAATCAAATTGTTTGTTGTTATGCCAGCCATCAGTGAGAGTTATTCATGAATCTGTTCCAGCTGCGTGCCTTCGATGCCGTGGCCCGCGAGGGCAGCTTCACCCGCGCCGCCGCACGCCTGTTCATCAGCCAACCGGCGGTCACCGGGCACATCAAGGCGCTGGAGGAGCGTTACCAGATCACCTTGTTGCGCCGCACCGCGCGGCGCGTCGAGTTGACGGAAGAGGGCACCAAGCTCGCGGCGATCACCCGGGCAATGTTCGGCCTGGCCGAAGAAGCGCAGGCGATGCTGGAGGCCAACCGGCAGCTACTCACCGGGCGCCTGGAAGTGGCGGCGGATGGCCCGCACATGGTCATGCCGATGCTCGCCAGCCTGCGTGTGCGTTATCCGGGGATTACCGTGAACCTGCGGTTGGGCAATGCCCAGGAAACCCTCGCGGCGTTGTTGTCGGAGCATGCCGACGTGGCGGTGCTGACCGAAGTCGAGCCGCGCAAAGGGTTGCATCTGCAAGGGTTGAGCGAGTCGAGGATTTGCGCGTTGGTGCCTGCTGGTCATCCGTGGGCGCAGCAGTCGAAAGGGGTGCCGCTCAAGGCGCTGGACCAGGTGATCATGGTGTTGCGCGAGCCGAGTTCGATTACCCGACGCACGTTCGACGAGGCGTGCATTCAAGCCCGGGTCAATCCACGGGTGTTGCTGGAACTGGACAGTCGCGAGGCCGTGACCGAGGCAGTGGCCGCCGAGTTGGGCGTGGGCGTGGTGTCGTCGGTGGAAGTCAGTCACGACCCACGGGTGGCGGCGGTGCCGATCATTGGCGAGGGGCTGGTCAATCGGCACATGATCGGTTGTATGGAACGGCGGCGGGATTTGCGCTTGATACAGGCGTTTTTTGGGCTGGCGCCCGTCGGGTAGAGCGCGGCGTGGCTATCGCGGGCAAGCCACGCTCCCACAGGTTTTGCGTCGTACACAAGGTTGGCGGCCAGCATAAATTCCTGTGGGAGCGGCCCGGTAAAATCACGGCATGGGATCCGAGCGGTTGATCAGCCAATCGAGCAGTAGATGCGCATCGCGGCGTGGTTCGGGAGCGGGCCGGGAAGGCTGGAGGTGGCTCATGCCGGCACACAACACCGGCCGGTCCGGGTCGCTGTCGAGAAAACTGACCAACACTTCGGTGCCGGCCATGGGCAGCCTGGACGGATCGATCCGACCGTCCGGTGCTGCGAGGGCGACCGGTAGCCAGAGTCCAACGGACTCATCCGCCTCGAACCCCGGTTTCGGCCACAAGCAGACCTGTATTCGGCCTTGCTCATCGAGTGCCGGCGGTTGCCCGACGGGGCCCAGCACCCGGGCGGTCTGATAGCCCGGGATGCTCGGCCTGACCTGTTTGAGCGTCGGCCTGAATACCGTTGACCAGGGAATGGCGGTGAAACGATTGCTGTAGCGCCGGGCCATGTCATGGCCGGGCTTGTCCTCGGCGAGAATCGACGGCTGCAGCCCCTGGTGCTGGATGTCGGTGAGCAGCCACTGATCGTTGAAGCTCGAGAGCGGGTGCTGCGCCACTTGCACGATTCGTCCGCTGCGCAGCTCGTTCAGGGTGCTTTGGCCGTGGATCTGCCGATGCTGGCAACGCAGGCGTTCCAGCGTGCGGCGGCCCAGCTGTTCGCGATGAAGCTGTTCGGGCGCAAGTCTTGCCGTAACCGGGCCCGTTCCGGCGAGCGGGTGGTTGGCCGCGCCGTCGCCAATCACCTGCGCGCCGCGGTTTCTGGCATCCCATTGTGCCGGGGCGGGGGCCGGGTCATGGCGCTGGAACAGTTCGCTGATCGCCGGCAAGAGCGGGTCGTTGAGCACGTCGGTATGGAACGGCATCAGCAGCGGTTCCTGCGGGAAACTCAGGCTGTCGTCGGCCAGAACCAGCAGGTGCCCGTCGGGCTGATGCTCGAAGTGGAAGTGGATGCCTTCTTCTTCACACAGCCGCTGCATGAAGGCCAGATCGCTCTCATCGTACTGAATGCAAAAGGGCCGCAGCGGGTAGTGGCCGCAGGTCAGGTCGAAGCGATAGCTATGCTCGGGCAGCCGATGCTTCTCCAGTAACTGACGCATGATCGCCGGCACGCTGAGACGATGAAATACCCGACGCGAGCTGTGCAACTGAAGTCGTTGCAGATGGGGCGCCAGCACCAGTGAGTAGCCGACCCGATACGGGCCGCGATGTTCGCGGCTGACGCTGTGGATCACGCCATGAATGCCCTGATCAGCCGACAGCCTCAGGAACGCTGGTTGTTGCAGCAACCGGTGCAGGTTCATCGCCGGTGCGAGGCCGATCACCTCGATGTCGAATCGATAGGGCTGGTTGAGGCCTTCGCGCCCATTGAACTGCAACACCTGCAAACTCAGACCACCGTCGAGGAGTGTCAAGGTGTAGGGACTTTCCTTGTCGTTGTGCATCGAATGCGCTTCTGCCATGGAGAACGGGCGCAGAGGGTACGAAACCACAGCCCTGAAGCGTCACCGCAAATCGACTTTTCAGAATTGCCCTACAAACACTGTTGAAGATGTCGATCGGTCATCGGCTGAAGATGTTGGAATTTTTGGTCGATTGGCATCTTTAGGCCGTATAAACTTGCGCTACGCGTCGGCCAATAGATGTCTCGGCGCCACAGATCAAGAGAGTGAGTAATGGGCGCACAGTGGAAGGTTAAACACAAAGAAGCGGCAGCCAACGCCAAGGGCAAGATCTTCGGCAAACTGGTGAAGGAAATCACCATTGCTGCGCGCAACGGTGCCGATACCGCCACCAACGCACACCTGCGTCTGGTGGTCGAACAGGCGAAAAAAGCCTCGATGCCTCGCGAAACCCTGGAACGCGCGATCAAGAAAGGCTCCGGCCAGCTCGGCGAAACCGTGCAATACCATCGCGTGACGTATGAAGGGTTCGCACCGCATCAGGTGCCGCTGATCGTTGAATGCGTGACTGACAACATCAACCGCACCGTCGCTGAAATCCGCGTCGCGTTCCGCAAGGGCCAGTTGGGCGCTTCCGGTTCGGTGGCTTGGGACTTCAACCACGTCGGTATGATCGAGGCGTCCCCGGACAGCCCTGACGCCGATCCGGAAATGGCCGCGATCGAAGCCGGCGCCCAGGATTTCGAACCGGGCGAAGACGGCGCGACGCTGTTCCTGACCGACCCTGCGGACCTGGATGCGGTACAGAAAGCGCTGCCGGAGCAAGGCTTCACCGTGTTGTCGGCCAAGTTGGGTTATCAGCCGAAGAACCCGGTGAGCGGCTTGAGCGACGAGCAGATGGCAGAAGTCGAAGCGTTCCTCGAAGGCCTCGATAACCACGATGACGTGCAGGACATGTTTGTCGGGTTGGCGGGTTAAGCGGTTCTGACCGTTGTGATTTAACCTGTGGTGAGGGCTTGCTTGTGGCGAGGGGGCTTGCCCCCGTTGGGTTGCGAAGCGACCCCAAAAGCGACGGCTGCTGCGCAACCGAACGGGGGCAAGCCCCCTCGCCACAGTTCTATCTTTGCGGGTCAGGATCCATTCAACTCCCGCACCACCTCACTGAACCCCGGCCGCGCCAACACATCCGGCTGACAGCAGCGCTGCTGTAAATCCTCTAACGCGACCCGCTGTTCAGCGCTCAACCCTGAGTCGATCCGCTCCAGCAATTCTCCCAGCAAAATCCCGAACGCCCGTACCTCGATCCGTTGCAGCGCGCGGCTTTCAAGGCTGTCCGAGGTGGCATGGAAAGATGCCGCGCCAAAATCCCCCAACAGACAATCGCCATGCTCGTTCCACAGAATGTTGTGGCCATAGAGGTCGCCGTGGGTGATGCCTTGGCGGTGCAGGTGTTCGGCCACCGAGGCGATGCCACTGGCGATGCGCATTGCCACGCCGGCGCTGAACCGGGTGTCGTCGGCATAGATGTCACGGGAGCAGGACGCCAGGCTCGGCAGGCTGGCCAGGTTGCGGTAGCTCGGATCGATCAGTTGCATCACCAGCCCGGCCTGCGCCTGCGGATGCCCGACGATCCGCCCTTCGACCCGGATCAGGTTGGGGTGGATGCCGGCAGTGATGCAGGCGTTCATTTCGTGCAACGGCGAGCCGTCGCTGGTCATTTCGCCTTTGTAGAGTTTTACCGCGACCTGTTTTGTCTGCTCCCACAACGCCTGATGAATGACCCCCGACGCGCCTTCGCCGAGTTTCTGCTCCAGGCTCAGCTCGGACCAGGGAATGCTCGTCGTGGCTTCAAGTGCCGCCGCATCGGCTTCGGTTTCCAATGGGTTGCCGGCGTAGGCCAGCCAGGTCAAGCTCGGCAGGGTCAGTAGCCATTCGGGAAGCTCGCTGAGCTGATTGGCGGCAATGCGGATCAGCTCAAGTCGATGACACTGGCTCAGGCTCTCGGGCAAGCGCTGTAAGCGGTTGCCGGCGAGCATGAGTTTTTGCAGGTGCGGGCGCTCGCCCAGCTCGGTTGGCAAATCCGTGATGCGGTTGTCGGTCAGGATCAGCCAGCGCAACAGCGGCGGCAGGGCGGCGGCCGGCACGTGTTCGATGGTGTTGGCCTTGAAACCGATCATCGTCAGTGCCGTACACTGGCCGAGGCAGGCGGGCAGTTCGGTGAACTGATTGTCCGAGCAGAACAGCACGCGCAAACGGGTCAGGCGGTGCAGATCGTCCGGCAGGCTGCGCAAGGCGTTGCCGCTGAGGTTGAGCACTTCCAGCGAGTCCGCCAGGTCGAATATTTCCCGGGGGAATTCGGTCAGGCCACAGACCAGGTCCAGGCGGGTGATACCCGACAATTGGCCGGCGCGCAGTTGTGCGAGGGTGTGCATAGGCAGGTTCGCTATTGATCTGAAGGAAGGCGCGGGGGCCTGGAAATGGGCGACATGATAGCGGGAAAGTGGTGGTGGCTGTCAGGCGAGTTCCCTGACCTCCAGCAACTGCCCCAGCCGGCTGCGCGTGCGCGCCAGGTCGATGGCATCGCCATCCAGGCATTCGCGCAATGACTGGTGGCCGAGCAGAATCAGGTGTTTGTCCTGGTCGTACAAGACGTCGATCAGGTTGATGAAGCGTTGCTGGGCGGCGATTGAACAGTCGGCGAGGCTGGGCAGTTTGTCGATGATCCAGCGGTCGAAGCGCCGACACAGTTCCAGGTAGTCCATGACGGCGGTGGGGTGTTCGCACAGGTCGGCGAAGGTGAAGCCGATGGTTCGCCCTTCGCAGTATCGGGCATGAAGGTGCCGTGTCCCGACGGGCAGTCGAATGGGCGGTGCGTCGTGTTCGAGCAGGTGCAGCGCCTGACGTTGGGTCACCGTGGCCGGCCAGACGTACTGGCCCTGGGTAAACAGCTGCTGCGCATGGGGTCGCGCCTGACTGCGGTAATCATGGGGGCCGCCGACTTCCATCACCTGCATGCGCGTGTTGATCAGGTCGATCACCGGTTTGAAACGAGCGTGGTAGAGCGGGTTGGGCAGTAAACCTTCCGGCGGGTAGTTTGAGGTCACCAGCAGCAGAATCCCCCGGCGAAACAGCGCCTTGAACAGCCGGGTGATGAGCATCGCATCGCCGATGTCATGCACATGGAATTCATCGAAACACAGCACCCGGCAGTCTTGCAGCAGTTCGTCGAGGGTGGTTGCCAGCGCATCGGGCTGATCGCGATGGCTGAACATGCCCTGGTGCAATTGCGCAAAAAACTCATGGAAGTGCAGGCGCTGTTTTGCCGTGACGGGGATGGCCTGGAAAAATCCGTCGAGCAGCCAGCTCTTGCCGCGCCCGACCGCACCATGGAGGTAAAGCCCGGGGAGTGGCGCCGATGACCCCGGCAGCGCCGATGCGTGCTGCGCCATGCAGTCGATCACGCGCAACTGGCTGTGGCTGAGGGTGTAGCCCTGAACATGGGCCTTGTGGCGGAAGTAGTCGTGGATCACCCGGCCTTGCGCGCTGCCACTGGTTGGCGCCGCGAATGCCTTGCCGAAAAAACGGCGTAGCGCGGACCAGCGTGGTGTGAGTTGCGGACGGTTGGGCGGTCGTACGGCCACTGTGATGTCACCCCGTAATCTTCAGGCCGGCTCCCCCTGAGCCGCGGCGGCGTAGTTTAACCAAGTGGGTAATTTCCCTTCCACTGCTGCCGATAAAATCTGTAGGAGCGAGGCTTGCCCGCTAAGAACGATGATGCGGTGATACGAAAAAACGCGGTGCATTCTTCGCGGGCAAGCCTCGCTCCTACAGGATTTCGATCTTTTGATCTTCGAGGTTAACGCTCGATACTGCGATTCCACCGATCATTCCATGCCGGGCGCTGTTCGTTGACCTGATCCCAATCGATGGCAATCGCTGTCTCCAGATAGCGCTTCATCGCCTCGACCTGACCGCGGGTCTTGTCGGTGGTTGGCGTATTCGGGTTCGACGGAATCTGATCGCCGTCTTCAAGCGCCGCAGCCTGTGCTTCAGGTGTCAGCAAGAAGGCTGCGAGTTTCTGCGCCAGTTCCGGTTGGGTGTTGTTGGCGATGGCGCATTCGGCCACGTTGAGCACCACCGAGCCTTCCTTCGGCTGCGCATATTCCACCGGCATGCCCTTGAGTTTCAGCGCGGTGACCTGGGTCGGGGTCAGCGGGAACAGCGCCGCTTCGTCGGTCTGGAGCATTTCGGAGATTTTCGCCGAGCTCGGAATGTACTCCAGCACGTTGCGCCCGACGGTGTTCGGCCAGGCCTTGAACCCCGGTTCGACGTTGGTTTCGCTACCGCCCTGAATCCGGTTGAACATCAGGAAACCGTGCAGGCCGAAGGTCGAGGAGGCCATCGACTGGAACACAACCTTGTCCTTGTATCGAGGATCGGCCATGTCCATCCAGGAGGTTGGCGCGTTCCAGCCTTTTTCCTTGAACAGCCGCGTGTTGTACGCCAACCCGGTAACGCCGAGGCTGACCGCCACCGCTTGATCCTTGATGCGGCCCTTGGGCGGAATCTGCGCCAGGGTCGGGCTGTCTTCGAGTTTGTCGCACAAGCCCATGGCGATGGCGCGGTACATGATGCCGTCGTCGAGGAACATCACGTGCAATTGCGGGTTGCCTTTGCTGGCCTGGACCTTGGCCAGAATATCGGCCGAGGTCCCCGGCACGATCACCACTTTGACGTTATTGGCTTTCTCGAAAGCCGGCAGCACCTTGTCGGCGTAGAGCCGCTCCATGGTCCCGCCGTTCATGCCCAGGTAAAGCGTCGGCTCGGCGTGGGCCTGAGTGACCGTGAGCAGGGCGCTCATGCAGGACAAACCGAGCAGTGCAGTGCGTTTGAGGTTATTCATTGGCGCGACCTTCCTCTATCAAGCTACGGAGATGGAGTGAAACCGGGTGATGGAAAACGCATCCAGCGGCGTCTTTGACGCGCCGCTACAGATGATCTCGGTGAGCGCCTGGCCCACCGCAGGCCCGATCTGAAAGCCCGCGCCGGCAAAGCCGAATGCGTGCAACAGACCGGGTTGCGTGCTGCTGTGACCGATCACCGGTTGGCGGTCGGGTAAATAACCTTCGGTGCCGCTCCAGGTACGAATCGCCTGGGCGCCTTCAAGAAACGGGTAGAGCTCGACGGCCTGACGCAGGATCTCGATCACCGCGCTCTGACCAGGCCGGGCGCGGGCACCATCAAGGGCAAAGCCCTGACCGCCGCCCAACACACAATTGCCCCGCGCGACCTGACGGGCATAGATGCCGCCGCCTTCGACGCCGGTGCTGGCATTCATCACCAGCGGCAACGGCTCGGTGACCAGCATCGCCGGGTGTCCGGCGTGCATCGGCACCGCTTCACCGAATTGCGCGGCAAGGTTGCCGGCCCAGGCGCCGGCGCAGTTCAGCAGCCAGGGGGCGCGCAGTTCGAGGCCGGTTTGAGTGCTGACGCGAAAGCGCTGACCATCGTGTTCCACCGCCGTGACTGCGCATTGCTCATGCACCTGCGCGCCATGCCGACGTGCCGCTTGGGCAAACGCCGGAGACACCAGGCGCGGGTTGGCGTGGCCATCGTCCGGGCACAGCGAAGCACCGACCGCGACGTCTCCGACCCACGGAAAACGTGCGCGCAACTCACTGCGGTCGAACAGTTGCAAATCGAGGCCGAACCCCTGGCTGCTGGCGGCGTAATCCTGCAACGCTCGTAAATCGTTGAGACTGCGGGCGAGTTTCAAGTGACCGCTGCGCTGGTACTCGCCGTCGATGCCGATCAGTTGTGGCAACTGTCCCCAGATTTCATGGGCCCGTTGCGACAACGGCAATTGCGACAACGGCCGGCCCTGACGACGCACGCCGCCATAGTTCACGCCACTGGAATGCGAGCCGCAAAAGTCCCGCTCCAGCAGCGCCACGCGTCGGCCAGCCTTGCTCAGAAACAGGGCGGCGGAAGCCCCGACAATGCCACCGCCAATGATGACTGCCTCGACTTCGATCATGGCTCGACCTCCAGACCGAACGGCAAGGGTTTGATCGGTGCCTGAGCCCGCAACCGACCGATTTCGGCTACGGAACGCTGACTTTCGCAGGCAATGATTTCCGCGGCGGCGGCCCCGCACATCCGGCCCTGACAGCGACCCATGCCGACCCGGCAATGGGCCTTGACCCGGTTGATCTCCCAATGACCTTCGCGCACCACCTGGCGGATGTCGCCGGCGCGTACTTCTTCGCAGCGACAGATCATCAGGTCATCCGCAGCGTCAGCGGCCCAGCTTTCGGGGAAGGCAAAGGCACGCTCAAGGCCCTGGCGGAATCTGCCGATATCTTTCAGCGACTGTTCCAGCTGGGTGGCACGTTGCGGCGGGAGCAGGTGACCGCTGTCTTCGAGCAAGGCGAGGGCTGCCCGTTCACCGGCCATTTCCGCCGCGTCGGCACCCATGATGCCGGCGCCGTCGCCAGCCAGGTACACCTCGGCGACACTGCTGCGCCCGGCACTGTCGCGCTGTGGCAGCCAGGCGCGGTTGAGCGGGTTCCAGGTGAATTCGCAGCCCAGCAGGTCGGCGAGTTGGGTTTCGCTGCGCAGACCATGGGCGAAGGCGACAGCGTCGCAGTCGATTCGATGTTGGCCTTTTGCGTTGCGCCAGATCAGCGATTGCACACGCTGTTGGCCATCGATGCCTGACAGGCTGGCGCCTTGATGCACCGGGATGCTGTGGGCGGTCAGCCAGGTACGGTAATAGAGGCCTTTGGCGAGGGTAGCCGGTTGCGACAACAGACCGGGCAGGGCACGAGCCTGAGCGCTGAACGGCGAACTGTCGAGCACCGCGACCACGTTGGCACCGGCCTTGGCGTATTGATACGCCACCAGGTACAGCAACGGTCCGCTGCCGGCGAACACCACGCGTTCACCAATGGCACAGCCCTGAAACTTCAAGGCGATCTGCGCCGCGCCGAGGCTGTACACCCCCGGCAACGTCCAGCCCGGCACCGGCAGAATCCGGTCGGTGGCGCCTGTGGCGACAATCACCCGGGAGAACGCCACGCGTGCGGCGTGACCCTCGTGCAAGGTGTCGAGTGCGTTGGCCTCGGCGTTCCACACCAGCGTGTCGGGGCGGTAATCGAGTTGTTCACGCAGTGCGTCGATGGTTCGATGCAGCGCGTTGGCCTTGGGGGCTTCGAAGCCATACAACTTGACGGGCGAGCGCTTGAAGTTCACCGGCTGCCGCCGATAAATCTGCCCGCCACCGCGTGCGGCTTCGTCCAGCAGAACCGGGCGCACGCCATGCGCCACCAGCGTCTGCGCCGCACGAATCCCGGCAGGGCCGGCGCCGATGATCACCACAGCGTTCATACCGAGCGCCCCGGTTCGCGGCTGACCTGCTGGCCGGCCTCAAGCTGCGTCGAACACGCCCGCACCCGGCGGCCATCGCCCAGGCGTACCCAGCAGTCCTGGCAGGCGCCCATCAGGCAGAAGCCGGCGCGGGGTTCGGCGCTGAAGTCGCTGCCGCGCAGGTGTTCGCTGCAGGTCAGCACGGCGGTCAGCAGGGTGTCGCCGAGCAAGCCACTGGCAGGCACGCCGTCGAGGGTAAAGTCCAGGGCCGGGCGGTCGCCTTCGGCCAGTCGTTTCAGCAGAGCCATGGCGCCCTCATTGTTTACCCACCAGAACCCGATCCAGGCCGTAGACCCGATCGAGCAGAATCATCGTCAGCGCGGTCAGCGCGATCACCAGGGCCGACACCGCCGCCATCATCGGATCGATGGATTCGGTGGCGTACACGTACATGCGCACTGGCAAGGTTTGCGTGGCCGGCGAGGTGACGAAGATCGACAACGTGACCTCGTCAAAACTGTTGATGAACGCCAGCAGCCAGCCACCGGCGACCCCCGGCAGAATCATCGGCAAGGTGATTTGCCGGAACAGCGTGAAGCGTCCGGCACCCAAGGATTGCGCGGCGTGTTCGGCGCTGCGGTCCAGGCCGATGGCCGACGCCAATACCAGTCGCAACACATACGGCGTGATTACCAGCACATGCGCGAAGATCAGCCAGGCGAAGCTGCCGTTGACGCCCATCAGCGCGAACAGGCGCAGCAACGCCACCCCCAGCACCAGGTGCGGAATGATGATCGGCGACAGGAACAGGGCGTTGAAAAAGTCCCGTCCGGGGAACTCGAAGCGGGTGATCGCCAGCGCCGCCGGCACCGCAATCAGCGTCGCCAGACTGGCCGCGCTGAAGGCCAGGATCAGGCTGTTGTAGAACGCATCGACAAAGTCCGCGCGTTCGAACACGGCGCGGAACCAGCGCAGGGAGAAATCCGTGGTCGGCAGGCTCAGGGTGTTTTCCGGGGTGAAGGCGACGAGGCACACCACCACCAGCGGCGCGAGCATGAACAGCACCACCAGGGCATGGAACAGCAGGGCGAAAGGACCGTTTCTGGACATGACGAATTATCCCAATGACTTCTTGTAGCGGCCTTCGATCATCCGGTTCCACGACAGCATGATCAGCAGGTTGAGCAACAGCAGAGCCACGGCAATCGCGGCGCCCATCGGCCAGTTCAGCTCCGACAGGTACTGGTCGTAGATCAGCGTGGCGACCATCTTCAGCCGGCGTCCGCCGAGCAGGCCGGGAATGGCGAAGGAACTGGCCGCGAGGCCGAACACGATCAAGGTGCCGGAGAGCACGCCGGGCATGACCTGCGGCAACACCACTTTGCGTATCACCGTGAAGTGGCTGGCGCCCAGTGACAGCGCAGCCTGCTCGGCGGCCGGGTCGAGTTTTTGCAGCGAGGTCCAGACCGGAATGATCATGAACGGCAGCATCACGTGGACCAGCGCGATCACCACTGCGAACGGCGTGTAGAGCAGCTTCATCGGCGAGCCACCGAAGGCTTGCAAGGTCTGGTTGACCAGCCCGTCGGCGCCCAGCAACAGGCTCCAGCCGAACGCCCGCACCACCACCGAAATCAGCAGCGGCGTGAGGATCAAAATCAGGAAAATCGAACGCCACGGTGCGCCCATGCGACTGAGGATGTAGGCCTCGGGCACGCCGATCAGTACGCAGAGCAGGGTGGTCAGGGCGCTGATCCACATCGTGCGCAGAAAGATCTCGTAGAAGTACCGGTCGCCCAGCAGGCTGCTGTAGTGGGCGAAGGTGTAGGCGTCGCTGTTGATCCCCGAGCTGTAGTCGAAGACGTTCAACGACAACACCAGCGTCAGCAGCAGCGGGATCGCCAGCAGGCCGACGTACAACGCCAGGGCCGGCGCCGACAACACATACCCTTGGCGTCCTTGACGGATGGCGGCGAGCGTATTCATGCCGACACCTCGTCGACACTCAGCACCCGCAGCAGTGCCGCGTCCCAGTCGAGGCCGACCGCCGTGCCTTCGGCCAGTGGCGCCGAGCCGTCGTTGCGACGCACCACGCAGAGTTCGCCCAGGGTCGTCGTTACGCCGTACAGCCATTGGCTGCCGAGGAAGAAGCGGCTGGCGATCTTGCCTTGCAGACGGCCATGGCCTTTTTCCCGCAGATCGATTTTCTCCGGGCGCAGGCTTAACGTCAGATCGCCGTTGCCGGTGTTGCACACCTGAACCACACCGGCGCCATCTCGCTCACCGGGCAGCAGATTGGCTTTGCCGACGAACCCGGAAATGAACTCGGTGCGGGGGTGTTCGTAGAGGGTGTAAGGCGCGTCGATCTGAGTGATGCGCCCGGCCTGCATCACCACTACCCGATCACTGATCGACAGCGCTTCGGACTGGTCGTGGGTGACCATCAGCGTGGTGATCCCGACTTCGCGCTGGATGCGGCGGATTTCGAACTGCATCTCTTCGCGCAAATTGGCGTCGAGGTTGGACAGCGGTTCGTCGAGCAGCAACACCGGCGGCTCGATCACCAACGCCCGGGCCAGAGCAACACGCTGGCGCTGGCCGCCGGAAAGCTCCCGTGGATAACGCTCGGCGTGCTGGTGCAGGCGAACCAGTTTCAGCACCCGATCCACCCGTTGCTGCAATTCACCGTTGGGTACTTTGCGCATGCGCAGGCCGAAGGCGACGTTGTCTTGCACGGTCATGTGCGGGAACAGCGCGTAACTCTGGAACACCACGCCCAGGCCACGGCTGGCGGGTTTGGCGTGGGTGATGTCGCGACCGTCCAGCACAATGCGTCCGCTGCTGACTTCAACGAAGCCGGCGATCATTTGCAGGGTGGTGGTTTTGCCGCAGCCGGAAGGGCCGAGCAGTGAGACGAACTCGCCTTTTTCCACCGACAGGTTGGTGGCGACGACCGCGTCGATCTCGCCATATCGTTTGCCGAGGTTTTCAAGTTGCACGAAGGCCATGACTGCGCTCCACCTGAGATTGTTATGCGTCGCCAACGGCGCGCTTTTTTGTATGGGCAGATACGAAAAGATGTTGCGGGGGGTGTTGGCGCTCGACGTGTGTCGGCTGCCGTTGTTGTTCGAATCGCCCCTGTATGGACGCAGAGTAGGACGAAGAATAGGATGGGCTCAATAACCTATTTCACTGAAGCGATGACTATTTTCAGTTTTATTCAGTGAGTAAATTTATTGATGAGAAATCAAATGTCAGATTCCACTGATCGGAATGAAATCAAAAATGAAGTCGGTGTCGGTGCGGTCTCGAGACTGTTTGCGGTGTTGCGCAGTCTGGGTGACACCGTCGAGGGCGGCGAACGCGTGACGCAACTGGCGCAGCGCATCGGTTTGTCGCAACCGACTACCCATCGCTTGCTGCGCAGCCTGATGGACGAGGGCATGGTCGAACAGGACGCCCGCAGCAAACGCTATCGCCTGAGCCTGGAGTTTTTTGCCTTGGCGGCCCGCGCCGGCAATACCAACAACCTGCGCGAACTGGCGCGGCCGGCATTGCTGCGGTTATCGGCATCGTTGGGCGATTCGCTGTTTTTGCTGGCGCGCAGTGGCTTTGATGCAATCTGTCTGGACCGCAGCGAAGGGCCGTTTCCGATCCGCACATTTACCGGTGACATCGGCGGGCGGGTGGCGCTTGGTGTGGGGCAGGGCAGCCTGGCGATTCTGGCATTCCTGCCGCAAGAGGAACGCGACACGGTGATTCACTACAACTTGCCGCGGCTCAAGGATTTCCACCTGTACGACGAAGTGTTCCTGCGCTCGGAAGTCGAGAATGTGCGCGCGCTCGGGTACGCCGGGCGCAACACCGGCGTGTTGCAGGGCATGGCCGGCGTGGCAGTGCCGATCCTCGATCGCGACGGCCGGGCGGTGGCGGCGTTGAGCGTGGCCACGATCAGTGATCGCCTGGGGCCGGATCGTTTGCCGACCGTGGTGGAAATGCTCAAGCGCGAAGCCGCGTTGATCGGGCCGCGGATCAATCCGTTCGACCCGCTGTTGCGCAGGCCTTCGCAGGTGTTTGGGCAGGGGTGACCACAACCCGGATCAGAACTTCAGTGTCTGCTTGAGCATCTGCGCCGCCGGTGTGTCACTCGGGCTGACCATCGCGTAGTTGTACCCGGCATCCGACCAATACTCGGCCTGCAGTTCGCCGTCGCTGCGGCTGCCGCGGGGCAGGAGGAAGTTTTTCGGTCCCGGCGGACGGACGTAAAAGCTGACTTTGTGGCCGCCCTGATCTTCGTAAACCACCATCGCTGCCGGCCCTTGTTCGGTACTGAGTAAACGGCCGCTGACCGGTTTGTAGCCAGCCCCCGCCAAGTTCGGCAGGCGATGGGCCTGGCTGAAATAGCGGTCGAGCCAGCCTTGCATATCGCCATCGTCGCTGACTTGGTAATCCGCCGGCAGGATGCCTTGCTGGGCAATCAGTCGGTAGGCCTGCATCGCATCGGCCATCGGCAGTGGGGGGCTGACCAGAGTCATCTGCCGCGCGTGCCAACCGCCCAATCCGCCGACGCTGACCGCAATCAACAACACCGCGGCACTGGCCAGATGACGGCGAGACTGGCGTTTGAGGCGCTGGCGAATCAGCGCCGGGTCAAGTTGCGGGTTGGCCGGTTGCTGCAAGGCGCCGCTCAGGGCTGCGCGCAATTGCTGGGCGTCCTGCTGCCAGGCGCGCACTTGCGCGGCCACCTCGGCATTGCTGGCCAGATAAGTGTCCACCTGATGTCGGTCGGCATCGCTGAGTTGGTGATCGACGTAGGCGTGCAGGTCACGCTCGCTGGGCGGCATGCTGATCATTTGAGTCTCCGCAGGGAAGGGCGGGTGATTTCGCCGTCGCTGAGCTGGCGCAAGGCCTGGCGCGCGCGGGACAGGCGCGACATTACGGTGCCGGTGGGGACGTCGAGAATCTCGGCGACCTCCTTGTAACTTAAGCCTTCCACCGATACCCAGAGCAGCAATGCGCGCTGTTCGGTGCTGAGCTGATCGAAGGCTTGCAGGGTCGACTGGGCGATTACCGTGCGTTCTACCGAAGGCTGCGCATCGTCGCGCCCGGTAAAGAATTCGAGCATCCGCGCATACCGCCGGGAGCGGCGGTGGGCGTCGAGAAACTGCCGATAAAGAATCGAAAACAGCCAGGCCCGCAGGTCGCCCTCCGGACGTTTAGCGCTCCAATTCGACAGCGCTCGTTCCAGGCTTGCCTGCACCAGATCGTCGGCGCTGCTGGGGTTGCGCGTCAGCGATACGGCGAAGCGCCGCAGCCTGGGAATGATTTCACGCAATTGTCCGTCGATGTTGTTCATGGAAATGGCGTGTTCTCTGGCTGTGATGAATGGCACTGACAAGAAGGACGCCGGCCACCGTGGTTTATTCCTTTGTCGGGGAAAACCATTACTTATTTGTGTAGGAGATTTCTGAGGGGTTTGTAATCCATGTAATGGCATCGAACTTCGCGGCTCAACCCATGCAGCAAGCTCAGGCAGTCAGCCCAGCCTCTCACCAGGTTGCGCAGAACCACCCGTGCTTGAACGTGAATATTGAGCCTGAAGAGAATTTTTTAACATGCAAGAGTGCAAAATTTCCCTTGAGTCGGCATCGATGTGTTCGCTGCTTCCGGACAACAACACCCATGACGTGTGGCCGCGGTTCGGTCGTGGGCCGACGGTTGAGCCTGAGTATCTTCTGATCCATCACGCCATCGAGGCGCAAGCCGCCGCCAGACCTCAGGGCATTGCCGCCCATTGTGAGGGCGAAACCATCACCTATGGTGAACTGAACCGGCAGGCCAACCGACTGGCCACGCTGTTGCGTCAGCAGGGCGTCGCCCCGGGCGATCACGTGGCCTTGTTTGTGGAGCGTTCGATCCCGATGCTGGCGGGAATGTTGGCCGCATTGAAAGTGGGTGCTGCCTACATCCCTCAGCACGTAGGGATTACTCCCACTGCGCAATTGCGCCACATCATGGACGTGGCCTCGACGCGGGTGGTGCTGACACTGTCGAGCCTCGAGTCGCGAATTCCCCTGACGTCGCAGCAACACTGCATTTGCCTCGATGAGTTCATGGAGGTTGCGTCAACACCCGCTGATGACCTGAATGTGGCCTGTTCGCTGTCATTGACCCCGGACCGGTTGTGTTTCGTGCTGTTTACCTCCGGCACCACCGGCCTGCCCAATGGGGTTCGGGTGACCCACCGCAATGTGTGCAATATTTTGCTGACAGCCCCTGGCAATCTCGGCATGCGGCCTGGGCTCAAGGTCGGACAGATACTTAACATCGCCTTTGACATGGCGGCCTGGGAAATACTCGGGTGTCTGGCTCATGGTGCGACCTTGATGATCCGTGGCAAGGACATCGCCCAGACGGCCGAACAATGCGATGTGCTGATCGCTACGCCTTCGATACTCGGCACACTCGATCCATTGCGGTGTCAGCAAGTCAAGGTCGTGGCCCTTGCCGGGGAGCCATGTCCGCAGCCCCTGGCTGATCGCTGGTCCTCGTTCTGCACTTTTTACAATGCCTGCGGCCCGACCGAAACCACGATCGTCAACACCATGCAGCATTACAGGGGCGCAGGTGCATTGACGATCGGCAAACCCACGCCCAACAACACGGTGTACGTGCTGGATGAGGCGGGCCAGCTCTGTCAGGCGGGTGAGCAAGGTGAGATGTGGGCTGGCGGCGACTGTGTGACCGCCGGTTATTTGAGTAACCCGACGCTGACCGCCGAACGCTATCGGCCGGATCCGTTTCTGGGGCAGGGCCGGATGATGTTTCGCACACGTGATCTGGGGCGCTGGACAGCGAACGGCGAACTTGAACACCTGGGACGTGTCGATGATCAGGTCAAGGTCAGAGGGTTTCGGGTGGAGCTCGACTCTGTTTCTGCGGCTCTGGAGTCATCTGATCGCTGCGAGCGGGCGGTCACGTTGAAACTCGACAGTCGCCATCTGGTGGCCTTCGTCTATCCCGTTACCACGGACATCGATGATGCAAGACGGCGCTGTGAAGAGCGGCTTGCCTATTATTGCGTCCCTTCGCTGATTCTCGCCGTGGAGCACATTCCGCTGACCTCACGCGGCAAGGTCGACAAACGTTTGCTGCTGGAGTGGGCGATGACGCACCAGGTCGACGCGACGACCCGGCAAGGGGTGAGCGCATGAAGGGGGGCAATCCGGATACCGCACTGCCGGTCAAGCGCGTGCTGTGGCGGCGATTGGGGACGTTGCCGATATTTTCGCATTACAACCGCCTCGTAGCGCTGGTGCTTGCACTCAATATCGCGGCACTGGCGCATGGGTTGACCGCCGGGCAGTGGTGGACATCCACGGGGATAGTCCTTGAGGCGCTGTCGGGATTGGTGGTGGCGAATCTGTCGCTGGCAATTTTGATTCGCCAGCAATACATCATCAATCTGCTGTTCTGGCTGGCAACCCGGGCGCCCACTTCCTGGCCGCTTGCGATACGCCGCTCACTGGCCAAGGTTTACCACTTCGGCGGCTTGCACAGTGGCGGGGCGCTGGCGGCGATTGGCTGGTTCGCGGTGTTGATCGGCTCCCTGGCCTGGCATTGGACTGAAAGCTTGGGCGGCGTTTCCCTGGCGCTGCTCGGGGTGAGCACCGGGTTGCTGGGGATCTTGCTGCTGGTGGCCGTCATGGCTCACCCGCGGATTCGCGGGCGTTTTCACAACGGCTTCGAGCGAATGCACCGCTTTGGTGGGTGGACCGCACTTGCCCTGTTCTGGGTATGGAGCGTTCTGTTTACCCGGGACCAGAACCCGCAGGCCTCCGTGAGCGAGGCGCTGTCGACGTCGGTGGCATTCTGGATGCTGATTGTGCTGACGTTCAGCATCGCCTTGCCATGGTTTCGTCTGCGCAAAGTGCCGGTGCAACTGATCAGGCCTTCTTCTCATGCGGTAATAGCCCGTTTTGACCATGTCACGCCGTTTGCCGGCTCCTCCAACGCCATCAGTCTCAACCCGCTGATGGAGTGGCATTCCTTTGCCAATATTCCCGCACCGGGTGAAGCGAGTTTTCGCCTGATCATTTCCCGGGCAGGTGATTGGACCGGCGAGTTCATCGAGCAAATGCCGACGCATGTCTGGGTCAAAGGCATTACCACCGCTGGCGTGGCGCACATCGAAACCCTGTTCAAATCGGTGGTGTACATCGCCACGGGCAGCGGCATCGGCCCGGTGTTGCCCCATTTGTTGGCCGGGCAAGTACCGATACGGCTGGTTTGGTCGACCCGCAGCCCGCGAAAAACTTACGGTGACGAACTGGTGGAAGAGATCCTGCGGGCCAATCCTGATGCCTTGATCTGGGACACCGATGTGCTCGGCAAGCCAGACCTTGTGCAACTGGCTTATGACGCGGTTCGCTCGTTCGGTGCCGAGGCGGTGATCTGCATTTCGAACCAGACGCTCACCCAGCGAGTGGTTGAGGAAATGGAGGGGCGGGGCATTCCGGCGTATGGCGCAATCTGGGATTCCTGAAGTGTGCCAAGAGCGTTTTTTCATTCAAACATTTCACATCTATTTAATGAGATCACCATGCACACATTGATCGAACGTCATGATCGAGTCGTATTGATTCGTCTTAATCGCCCGCAGGCCAGGAATGCTTTGAGTTCGGCCCTGATGCGCGAACTGCTGGACACGTTGCAACGGTTGGACCGTGACCCCGGAGTCGGCTGTTTCGTGATCACCGGGACAGCGGATTTTTTTGCGGCTGGCGCCGACATCAAGGAGATGTACGAAAAATCTTACCTGGACATGGTCCATGAGGATTATTTCGCCAATTGGGAAGCCTTTGCCGCGTTGCGTACGCCCAAGCTGGCCGCTGTTGCCGGTTATGCATACGGTGGCGGCTGTGAGTTGGCCATGATGTGCGATCTGATCTTTGCTGCGGATAACGCTCGTTTTGGCCAACCGGAAATCAGGTTGGGGGTGATGCCTGGAATGGGCGGGACCCAACGTCTCACGCGCCTGATCGGCAAGTCGAAGGCCATGGACATGATTTTGACCGGACGCTCGATGTCGGCCGAAGAGGCCGAGCGGGCAGGATTGGTGTCGCGGGTCATCGTTGCCAGCGATCTGCTGGAGCAATCCTTGGCCGCAGCGCAGATCATTGCCGGTTTCGCCAAAACCGCCACACTCGCTGCGCGCGAGTCAGTGGACCGGGCGCTGGAGTCAGGGCTGCGTGAGGGCCTTCTTTTTGAGCGAAGAGTGTTTCATGGTTTGTTTGCCACGCAGGGGCAACAGGAAGGTATGCAGGCTTTTTTGCAGAAGCGTGAGCCGAGTTTTAACCCGGTTTGACCAACCTTGAGGATTCGTCGCTAGCGGTGCTTTGAAAGAAACTACAGTTCAGGGGGAATAATCCTACGTGACGTTCGTCTCATAGCTCTTTCCCCCTGTGGCCTACGGCCCCGGAGACTTTCATGGTTGATCGCTCATCTACAACAGGGCCGTCTCGGCCGCCCCTGAGCACCGCGAGCCTGACGTTGCGCCTGACCGGCATTGCCGTGGTGGTCGCCGCGCTGGCCGGGGCTTTTGCCTACGTCAACGGCACACTCGACCCACAGCGCCTGACGCCGAAAGCGTTGATCAATGTGCTGGAGAAAAACAACGGCGTGCACCCGGGGTTCCGTCGTAACCACGCCAAAGGGGTGTGCGTGATCGGGCATTTCGAGAGCAGCGGCCAGGTGCGCGAGTATTCCAGCGCCCAAGTGTTCAATGAAGCGCGGACCCCGGTGGTCGGGCGTTTCGCGCTGCCTGCCGGCAACCCTTACGCACCGGACAACAGCGTACCGATCCGCAGCCTGGCGTTGCGCTTTACCCAGGCCAACGGTCAGCAGTGGCGCACCGGGATGAACAGCATGCCGGTGTTCCCGGTGGGCACGCCCGAGGCGTTCTATCAGCTGCAACAGGCGCAGTCACCGGACCCGGCCACCGGCAAACCGAATCCTGCGGCAGTGCCGGCGTTCTTCGGTTCTCACCCGGAAGCCGCGCCGTTTCTTGCCTGGATCAAGACTGCCAAACCTTCTGCCAGTTATGCGACCGAGACGTATAACAGCGTCAATGCGTTTTACCTGGTGAACGCAGCGGGGCAGCGGCAAGCGGTGCGTTGGAGCATGACCCCGGTTGCTCAGGATGCGGCGGGCGCGATGGCACCGGAGGGCGCTGACTTTCTGGAGAAGGATCTGGTTCAGCGTTTGTCCGCCGGACCGCTGCGTTGGCAGTTGAACATCACCCTGGCGAACCCCGGGGACCCGGTCAACGATGCGAGCAAGACCTGGTCCGGTGACCGAAAAGTTGTGAACGCCGGCACGCTGGTGCTTGAAAGTACCCAGCCACAACTCAATGGCGAGTGCCGCGACATCAACTACGACCCACTGGTATTGCCCAGCGGTATCGAAGGTTCCGACGACCCGTTGCTCGCCGCTCGTTCAGCGGGCTATGCCAATTCCTATCTGCGTCGCACCAGCGAAGTGAATCAGTTGCCCAACGCCAAGCAGGAGGCTCATCAATGAGCGCTCAACCGAACCATTTCGCTCCCCTGGCGCGGCTGCTGCATTGGCTGATGGCGCTGATGATCATCGCGATGCTGTTCATCGGCGCCGGCATGGTGGCCTCGGTGTCCGAGCGTCACGAGTGGCTGATCCACCTGCACAAACCGTTGGGCATCGCCATTCTGCTGTTGGTGGTCGTGCGTCTGGCCGTGCGTTTTTCGACCCGGCAACCACCGCTGCCGGCGGACTTGCCGGGTTGGCAAGTGCTCGCGGCGAAGGCTTCGCATGTCTTGCTGTACGCCTTGATGCTGATTTTGCCGCTGCTGGGCTGGGCGATGATATCGGCGGCTGGCGATCCGGTGATGCTCAGCAGCTCGTTGCAACTGCCGTCGATCCTGCCGGCGAATGCGCAGGTGTTTGCATTCCTGCGCAAAGCACATAGGTATCTGGCGTATCTACTGTTCCTGACCGTGCTGCTGCACCTGGCGGCGGCGTTGTTTCACGGTTGGGTGCGCCGCGATGAGGTGCTGGACAGCATGTTGCGGGGCAGGGACCGTGGGTGAGTCGGGGGACTGCCGATAACTGTGGCGAGGGGGCTTGCCCCAGGTGTTGGGTGTTTTGGCGGCGAGCGTCAGCCACCAATAGATCAACGCTACGGCGTTGATGCCCGCACCCAGCCAGCACACCGCGATCCAGCCGCCCCAGGCATACATCGCCGTCGAACCGATAGAGCCCAAGGCGCTGCCGATCGAATAGAACAGCATATAGCCGGCGGTGAGTCGGCTTTGCGCTTCGGGGCGCACGCTGTAGATCATGCTCTGGCTGGTGACATGAACGGCCTGCAAACCCAGATCCAGCGTAATCACCCCGAGCAGCAGCGCCCACAGCGAGGATTGAGTGAGGGCGATGGGCAGCCATGAGGCGAGCATCAGCAACAACGACAGTCCGCTGGTCCATTGACCCAGGCCACGATCGGCCAGATGTCCGGCGCGAGCAGCGGCCAGTGCGCCGGCAGCCCCGGCCAGCCCGAACAGTCCGATTTCGGTGTGGGACAGTGAAAGCGGCGGGGCGCTCAACGGCAATACCAAAGGGGTCCACAGCACCATGGCACTGGCGAACGTCAGCAGGGCAAGGATGGCCCGTTGACGCAACACCGGTTCTTCCTTGAACAACGTGAAGACTGAGCCGATCAGCGCGCCGTAAGCGCTATCCGGTCGCGCGTCTTCGTGCCTGGGCAGTACACGAAACAACAGCAGCGCCATCACCAGGGTCAACCCGGCGGACAGCAGATAAATCGAACGCCAACCAGCCAGGTCGGCCATGCCGCCGGCCACCGTTCGTGCCAATAGAATGCCGACGACAATGCCGCTGGTGATCACGCCTACCACACGTCCACGTTGCGCCGGGATGGCCAGCGTCGCGGCGTAGGCCACCAGGACTTGCGTCACGACCGCCAGTAACCCGGTCAGCGCCATGCCGAGCAACAGCCAGGTGCTGCTCGGCGCTAACGCGATCATCAACAAGGCCAGTGCCGACAACAGGGTTTGCAAGACGATCAATCGGCGACGGTTGAGCAGATCTCCCAGAGGGACCAGCAACAACAGGCCCACGCCATAACCGATCTGAGTGAGGGTGATGACGATACCGATGGTTGCCGGGTGCATGGCGAAGGCTTCGGCCATGGCATCGAGCAATGGTTGTGCGTAATACACATTGCCGACGGCCAGGCCGCAGGCGACGGCAAACAGCAGCACCACGGCACCGCTTAACGGGTGGTCAGGTCTCATCACAGGCTTCCTTGTGTGGTTTCAATATAAAACCAGTTGTACGGTAAGGAGTCTGGTTTTATATTGCAACCACATTGGTTGCCGGCGGACGCGGTCATGGTTAAACGTACAAGCATGCAAGGTGCCGAATGCCCGGTCGCCCGTTCACTGGATGCGATTGGGGATTGGTGGTCGCTATTGATCGTGCGCGATGCGTTCGATGGTCTGCGACGCTTCGGTGAGTTCCAGCGCAATCTGGGCATGGCCAAGAACATTCTTTCGGCACGCCTGCGCACATTAGTGGCCCACGGGATTTTCGATCTGGTGCCGGCGTCGGATGGCAGCGCGTATCAGGAATATGTGCTGACGGAGAAGGGCCAAGGCTTGTTCCCGTTAATCATCGGGTTGCGGCAGTGGGGCGAGGCGTTTTTCTATGAGGCGGGGGAGGCGCATTCGCAGGTTGTCGATCGTGAGAACGGTCGACCGGTGCGGCCGCTGGAATTGCGCGCCGAGGATGGGCGGCTGTTGGGGCCCCAGGATTGTGTGCGTATCCCGGCTGAGTAAAACATCAAAAAACCGCAGCCTTGCAGGAGCTGCGAAGGCTGCGATCTTTTGTCCAAGGGTGATCAGCGCAAGGTATCGACCATGTCGGCAATGGTCGTCAGCACATCCTTGCCCAACTGTTTCGAACGCTTGCCAGACCAGCCAGTCAGCGCATTCGGCGCGTCGTTGTTGTCCTTGAAGGGCATTTCAATGGTAAAGGACAGGCAATCGAACTTCTGACCGACGCTGTTGCAGGCCAGGGTCATGTTGGCTTTGCCCGGTTCGTCGCGGGTGTAGCCGTGTTTGGTCTGAAAGTCCTTGGTCAGGTGCTTCAGATGGCTGCGGAAGCGCTCTTCGAGTTTTTCGATCCGCGGTGTATAGCCGGGGTTGCCTTCGCAACCGGCGGTGAACACGTAGGGAATTTCTTCATCGCCATGGATGTCGAGGAACAGGTCGACGCCATACTTTTCCATTTGCTGCTGAACGAACAGCACTTCCGGGCTGATTTCCTGGCTGGCGTTCTGCCAGGCGCGATTCAGGTCCTGGCCCATTGCATTGGTGCGCAAATGACCGTGGAAGGCGCCGTCCGGGTTCATGTTCGGCACCAGGTACAGGTCGGCGCTGGCCAGGAGCTTATTCAGCACCGGGTCGTCGTGTTTCTCCAGACGCTCGATCACGCCTTCCATGAACCATTCGGCCATGTGTTCGCCAGGGTGTTGCTGGGCGATGATCCAGACCTTGCGCTGACCTTCGGCGCCAGTCCCTTTGCGCAACAGCTGGATGTCACGACCCTCAACGCTCTTGCCGGTGGCCAACAGTTCGGTGCCGGCCTTGGTCAGTGCCTGTTCGATCAGCCAGTCGTGACGGCCACGGCTGTAGGGTTCGAAGTAGGCGAACCAGGCATGTGTGGCAGTGGCTTCAAGGCTGAAACGCAGGCAGTCGCCTTCGAAGATGGTCGGCACCCGGAACCAGTTGACGTGGTCGTAGGACGCCACCGCCTGATAACCATCCCAGGCCTTGTTGTATGAGGACTTGCTGGCGTTGTTCAGACGAAACCAATGCTCCTGACCCACATGCAGGCCGCTGGCCTTGAAATGGAACCACTGGAAATGCTGGCTGCGAGTGTCTGGCCTGATGGCCAGCAATGCTTGCAGAGGATTGCTGATGTCCAGCACATCAATGTTGCCGCTGTCGAAGTTAGCGCTGATGTCGAAAGAAGATTTAGCCCCGGCCATAATCAATTCCTGAATACGATTTTTATGGCTGCTACTTTACACGCAAGAGGGGGAGAAACCGGGGGAAATTACGGGGGGGTAAAAGGGGGGCGTCCTCCTTGACGCCGATGCAGCTTAGAGACTGCGCAATTGATTCTCAAGTGCTATTTTTCGTTAGTTTGGCCCAGTGCTGCCGGGCTTCTCTTGGCAGTAGATATTCTTTTGATATCATCCGCGCCAATCGAATTTTGCAGCACCTACAGACTTCATTAGCCTGAAGCCAAAGCCAGCCTGACTGGCAAAAAAAAGACCCGGCAAAAAGCCGGGTCAAAAACCGTGATTAGCCTGATGAGGAGATAGTCCAGGAGTCCGACCTAAGGTCTCTTGGTCTATCGACTGATCTCGCGACCAGTTGGTGCAATAATAATCATTATCATTTGCAAGTCAAATGTTTCTACCTGCGCGATTGGAAAAATTTTCCTGTCCTCCTCCAATACGCTCCCGCCTCAATTGTTCTGATTGCCCTCCAGGGCCCGGTCGACCATCGCCTTGGCCATGTCGATCATGTGCACCGTCGAAAACGCCAGATCCCGGCTTGCGCCCTGCAGCTGGTTGGCTGACTCATGCGCGGTGGCAACGGCGCACCGCAGCAGGTCCGAAGCATGGACCAGCGCCTCTTCGCTGCTGATGTTACGGTTCACATCAAAGAAACGTTCTTCGCTGGCCGCTTCTGACACAGCTGGTTTCAAGTAATAGTCCAGTGCCCGCTGCGCGGCGGCAGAGCCTTTTGGCGAGGTGAGGCTGGTGTCGATTTGCATGTCGGGCAGGGTATTGCTGGGGATAGTCATGACGATGGCGAGCTCCGTGAGAAATTCAAATCCGTGAGCCCAGCTTAGTACGTACTGTATTTGTGTCTTCAGTTTTAATACTACAATTTGTGTTTTGATGGTCGGAGTACCCCACGTATCGTGCCGCACATGGATAAATGGATTGAATTGGTCAAGGCCAAAATGAGTGAACTCAAAGTCACTCAGGAAATACTCGCCGAGCGCATCGGGATGTCCCAGGGTGGCGTCGGCCACTGGCTCAATAAACGTCGTCAGCCCGGCATCGCAGAGATGAATCGTGTCTTGCGGGCGCTCGGCATGGACTATCTGGAAGTGGCGATGGTGATCAGGGAGCCGCTGCCCTCAGAGGATGAGGAGATCTGTCTGACGCAAAAGTACAACCCGTACTTCCGCTACCCGGTCAGTGACTGGCGGGAAACCGGGGAGGTGCGTGACGGAGAGCTATCGACCTACGGCACCTCGCTGGCTGTCAGCAAGCCACGTTTCGAGCTGTCCGATTACCACGCACAGGGCGCTGCGTTCTGGCTGGTGGTGGTCGGCGATGCGATGACCGCCCCTACGGGAGCGAGCATTGCCGAGGGCATGCTGATTCTGGTCGACCCGGCCATCGTGCCGGAGCCTGGCAAACTGGTGATCGCCCAATGGCCCGGCAGCGCCGAGGCGGTCTTTCGCAAGCTGATCGAAGAAGGCGGGCAGCGTTATCTGGTCCCGCTCAATCCGACCTATCCGAAAGCCCTTTACACCGAAGAATGCCGAATCATCGGCGTGGTGGTTCAGGCGACTGCCAAATTCTAATCAGATCGGTCCTCGCAACGCGTAGGACCGATCTTCATTTCACGCTTGTTCCAACTCCACCAAGGCACTGCCTTCGCTGACCATTTCGCCTTCCTGGCAATACAGCGCCTTGATCACCCCGGCGTGGGGCGCGCGAATGCTGTGCTCCATTTTCATCGCTTCCAGCACCACCAGCTGCGCCCCGGCTTCGACCGTTTGCCCGGCCTCCACCAGCACCCGCACGATGCTGCCGTTCATGGGCGCGGTGAGCCCGCCTTGATGGCTGTGACTGGCTTCGACGGCGCCGATCGGGTCATACGACTCGATGCGGCGCAGCTCGCCGTCCCATTGCAGATACAGCGCATCGCCACGGCGGATAGCCCGGTGCTGGCGGCGCAAACCGTGGTGTTCGGTCAGCAGATATTCACCTTGAAGCCGTGCGGTATGCATGTCGGCATTGCCCAGGGTCAGCGCCTGGTCTTGCCCTTCGCAACTCAAGTGCAGGGTGATTTCTGTTGGCAGCCCGGCACGGAAACCATTGTTGAAGGCCCATG
Organism: Pseudomonas sp. KD5; assembly: GCF_012932895.1. Lineage (NCBI taxonomy): Bacteria > Pseudomonadati > Pseudomonadota > Gammaproteobacteria > Pseudomonadales > Pseudomonadaceae > Pseudomonas > Pseudomonas sp. KD5. The sequence goes on from NZ_JDWJ01000001.1 coordinate 507,068, forward strand.
GCGAACTCGGATCATCGGCGCGCAAAACAGCCGGCTGACTTTGCGAAAACGCCTGGGCCGCCGCTTGCCAGAACTCATCACTGAGCGGCGAAGGTGCTGGCAGCAGTTGCTCCTGATAACGCGGAATGAACCCGGTATCCAGTTCGGCGGCGGCAAACGCCGGGTGGCCGATGATCCGGTGCAGGAAGTTGATGTTGGTCTTCAGCCCGCCAATGGCAAACTCCTCGAGCATGCTCAGCAATCGCAGCCGCGCCTGTTCACGGTCTTCGCCCCAAGCAATCAGCTTGCCAAGCATCGGGTCGTAGAACGGCGAAATCTCGTCGCCTTCTTCGACGCCACTGTCCACACGACGCCCCGGCCCTTCGGCGGATTCGCGGTACAACGCCAGGCGCCCGGTGGCCGGCAGAAAATCGTTGCCCGGGTCTTCGGCATACAACCGTACTTCGATCGCATGGCCGATCAGCGGCACCTGATCCTGTGTCATCGGCAGCGCTTCGCCGCGGGCTACACGAATCTGCCAGGCCACCAGGTCGAGGCCGGTAATGGCCTCGGTCACCGGGTGTTCGACTTGTAGGCGCGTGTTCATTTCCATGAAGAAGAACTCACCGCGCGCATCCAGCAAAAACTCCACGGTGCCGGCGCCGACATAGCCGATTGCTTGAGCCGAACGCACGGCGGCTTCACCCATGGCCCGACGCAGTTCCGGGCTCAGGCCTGGAGCGGGTGCTTCTTCGACGACTTTCTGATGCCGACGCTGAATCGAGCAGTCACGCTCGTTGAGGTACAGACAGTTGCCGTGCTGGTCGGCGAACACCTGGATTTCCACATGACGTGGCTTGAGCAGGTATTTCTCGACCAACATCCGCGAATCGCCGAACGACGATTGTGCTTCACGCTGCGCCGAGGCCAGGGCTTCAGCCAGTTGGCTGACGTCCTCGACCACTTTCATGCCTTTGCCGCCGCCGCCCGCCGTAGCCTTGAGCAACACCGGATAACCAATGCGTTCGCAGGCATCGCGGAAGGTGTCGAGGTCCTGGGCTTCGCCGTGATAGCCGGGCACCAGCGGCACACCGGCGGTTTCCATCAAGGCTTTGGCCGCGGACTTGCTGCCCATGGCGTCGATGGCCGAGGCGGGCGGGCCGAGGAAGATCAGGCCAGCCGCCTCGATCGCCCGGGCGAACCCGGCGTTTTCCGAGAGAAAACCATAACCGGGATGAATCGCCTGAGCACCGCTGGCTTTCGCGGCGGCGATCAGTTTGTCGATTTGCAGGTAACTTTCGGCGGCTTTGCTGCCGCCCAGGTCGACGCGTATATCCGCTTCGCGGCTGTGCCGGGCGTCACGGTCGGTGGCGCTGTGTACGGCCACGGTGGTCAGGCCCAGAGCCTTGGCGGTACGCATCACCCGGCAGGCGATTTCGCCACGGTTGGCCACCAGCAGGGTGGTGAGAACAGGTGCGCTCATCAACGCGGCTCCTTGAGGGTGGTTTCGGCTTGCCAGGTGGGCGAACGTTTTTGCAGGAAGGCGCGCAGGCCTTCCTGGCCTTCCGGGCTGACGCGAATTCGGGCGATGGCATTCTCGGTGTAGCGGCGCAGCGCCGGGGTCAGTGCGCCGTTGCCGACTTCACGCAGCAGATCCTTGCTGGCGCGCATGGCTGCCGGGCTGTTGAGCAGTAGATTGTCGATCCACTGATCGACTTTCTGCTCCAGCTCAGCCATCGGATAGCTCTCTGACAACAGGCCGATTTCCCGAGCCCGTTGCCCGCCGAAACGTTCGGCAGTCAAGGCATAACGCCGCGCCGCACGTTCGCCGATGGCTTGCACCACGAACGGGCTGATGACCGCTGGCGCCAGGCCGATGCGCACTTCCGACAGGCAGAACTGCGCGTCGTCGGCGCCAATCGCCATGTCGCAGCAACTGATCAGGCCCAGCGCGCCGCCAAACGCCGCGCCCTGCACCACGGCCAGCGTCGGGACTTTCAGTTTGGCGAGGTTGTACATCAACTCCGCCAGTTCCCGGGCGTCATCAAGGTTGGTGTGGTAATCGAGTTCGGCCGATTGCTGCATCCAGGCCAGATCGGCACCGGCGCTGAAATGTTTGCCGCGCCCACGGATCAGCAGAAAACGCAGGCTCGCATCGCTCGACACTTTATCCAGCGCGAGAATCAGTTCGCGGATCATTTCGGCGTTGAACGCGTTGTTCTTTTCTTCTCGGCTGAGCCACAGGGTGGCAAAACCACGCGGGTCGGTCTGCAGCTCGAGGGTGTTGAAGTCGCTCATATTCATCCGTCTCCACAACTCTGGTTGTAGGAGCGAGGCTTGCCCGCGAAGAATGCGCCGCGGATTTCCTGTTGCACCGCGTCATAGCTGTTCGCGGGCAAGCCTCGCTCCTACGGGATCACATCCGGAACACGCCGAAGCGGCTCGGTTCGATGGGTGCGTTCAGCGACGCCGACAAGGCCAGGGCCAACACGTCGCGGGTCTGCGCCGGGTCAATGACGCCGTCGTCCCACAGCCGGGCGCTGGAGTAGTAGGGGTGACCCTGTTCTTCGTACTGATCGAGGATCGGTTGCTTGATCTCGGCTTCCTGCTCGGCGCTGAAACGATGCCCGCTGCGCTCGGTTTGCTCGCGCTTGACCTGCACCAGCACACCCGCCGCCTGTTCGGCGCCCATCACGCCGATTCGCGCGTTCGGCCACATCCACAGGAAGCGTGGATCGTAGGCCCGGCCACACATGCCGTAATTACCGGCGCCGAAGCTGCCGCCGATGATCACGGTGAATTTCGGCACCTTGGCACAAGCCACGGCGGTCACCAATTTCGCGCCGTGCTTGGCGATGCCGCCGGCCTCGTATTTCTGGCCGACCATGAACCCGGTGATGTTCTGCAGGAACAGCAACGGAATGCCGCGCTGGCAGGCCAGCTCGATAAAGTGCGCGCCTTTCTGTGCGGCCTCGGCGAAGAGGATGCCGTTGTTGGCGAGGATCGCGATCGGGTAGCCGTGCAGGTGGGCGAAGCCGCACACCAAAGTCGTCCCGAACAGCGCCTTGAACTCATCGAACACCGAGCCGTCCACCAGTCGTGAGATCACTTCACGCACATCGAACGGTTGCTTGGCGTCGGCCGAGACCACACCGTACAACTCGTCGCAGCTATACAGCGGCGCGATCGGCGTACGTTGTTGCAGTTCGCCGAGCTTGCGCCAGTTGAGGTTGGCCACGCTGCGCCGGGCCAATGCCAGAGCATGTTCATCGCTTTCGGCGTAGTGGTCGGCGACCCCGGAAATCTTGCAGTGCACATCGGCCCCGCCGAGGTCTTCGGCGCTGACCACTTCACCAGTCGCGGCTTTCACCAGCGGTGGGCCGGCGAGGAAGATGGTGGCCTGCTGACGAACCATGATCGCCTCGTCGGCCATCGCCGGAACGTAGGCGCCCCCGGCGGTGCAAGAGCCCATGACCACCGCAATTTGCGGAATGCCCATGGCACTCATGTTGGCCTGGTTGAAGAAGATCCGCCCGAAGTGTTCGCGGTCCGGGAACACTTCATCCTGACGCGGCAGGTTGGCGCCACCGGAGTCCACCAGATAAATGCACGGCAGGCGATTCTGCTGGGCGATGGTTTGCGCACGCAGGTGTTTTTTCACCGTCAGCGGGTAGTACGAGCCGCCTTTCACGGTGGCATCGTTGGCGACGATCATGCATTCGACGCCTTCCACCCGGCCGATCCCGGCAATCACGCCCGCGGCGGGAACGTCTTCGCCATAGACCGCGTAGGCCGCCAGCTGGCTGATCTCAAGAAACGGCGAACCCGGATCGAGCAGGCGATTGATCCGCTCACGGGGCAGCAGTTTTCCCCGCGAGGTGTGACGTTCTTGCGCCTTCGGGCCGCCACCTTGCTGCACTTGCGCGAGCAGGGTGTGCAGGGCGTCGACCTGTTTGAGCATCGCCGCGCTGTTGGCCGCGAACTCCGCCGAACGGGGGTTGAGCTGGGTATGCAGGATAGCCATGGACAGCTCCGTTTAGCGGGTTTCGTTGAACAGTTCGCGACCGATCAGCATGCGACGGATCTCACTGGTGCCGGCGCCGATTTCATACAGCTTGGCGTCACGCAGCAGACGACCGGCCGGGAATTCGTTGATGTAGCCATTGCCACCAAGAATCTGGATCGCGTCGAGGGCCATTTGCGTGGCGCGTTCGGCGCTGTAGAGAATCACCCCGGCGGCGTCCTTGCGGGTGGTTTCGCCGCGCTCGCAGGCCTGGGCCACGGCATACAGGTAAGCGCGGCTGGCATTGAGTTGGGTGTACATGTCGGCGACTTTGCCCTGGATCAACTGGAATTCGCCGATGCTCTGGCCGAACTGTTTGCGGTCGTGGATGTACGGCACGATCAGGTCCATGCAGGCCTGCATGATCCCGGTCGGGCCACCGGAAAGCACTACGCGCTCATAGTCGAGGCCGCTCATCAGCACTTTCACGCCGCCATTGAGTACGCCGAGGATGTTTTCTTCCGGCACTTCGACGTCATCGAAAAACAGCTCGCAGGTGTTTGAACCGCGCATGCCCAGCTTGTCGAATTTGTTGCTGCGGCTGAAACCTTTCCAGTCACGCTCGACGATGAACGCGGTGATGCCGTGCGGGCCTTTTTCCAGGTCGGTCTTGGCGTAGATCACGTAGGTGTTGGCGTCAGGACCGTTGGTGATCCAGGTCTTGCTGCCGTTGAGCACGTAGTGATCGCCGCGTTTGTCGGCGCGCAGCTTCATCGAGACCACGTCGGAACCGGCGTTCGGCTCGCTCATGGCCAGGGCACCGATGTGTTCGCCGCTGATCAGTTTCGGCAGGTATTTGCTTTTCTGTTCATGAGTGCCGTTGCGGTTGATCTGGTTGACGCAGAGGTTGGAGTGCGCGCCGTAGGACAGGGCGACCGACGCCGAACCACGGCTGATTTCTTCCATGGCAACCACGTGCGCCAGATAACCCAGGCCGGCGCCGCCGTACTCTTCCGGCACGGTGATGCCCAGCAGGCCCATGTCGCCGAATTTGCGCCACAGGTCGGCCGGGAACAGGTTGTCGATGTCGATCTGAGCGGCGCGCGGGGCGATCTCTTTGGCGACGAAGGACTGAACCTGATCGCGCAGCATGTCGATGGTTTCACCGAGGGCAAAGTTCAGGGATGGGTAGCTCATGGGGCACCTTTTGGCTTTTTTGTAGGGTGGGGAGGGCAGTGATTCAGCTCTCACCTTTACGTTAACGTAAGCCTGTGACGAATGGCTGTCAATCACCCTTTACGTTAACGTCAACTTGAGCGAGAGTAGAGCCAGTTCTGAAAGACTGTGGCGAGGGGGCTTGCCCCCGTTCGAGTGCGCAGCGCTCGCAGATCTTGGGTCCGCTGCGCGGCCCAACGGGGCAAGCCCCCTCGCCACACAAGCCGGCTCCTACAGGTCGCCGGTACAGCCCATTAATAAAGACAATAGGGGTCGTCATGGATCAACCCAGTGCAAACCCGCAGCGCAGCTATACCCGTGGTTCCCAGGACAAAGCCTTGCTGGCGATGACCATCGGCCAGGCGTTTGATAACACCGTCGCGCAATACCCGAACGGGGAGGCGCTGGTCGTGCGCCATCAACAGCTGCGTTACACCTGGCAGCAGCTGTCGGATGCTGTTGATCTGCACGCCAGAGCATTCCTGGCGCTGGGTTTGCAAACCGGTGACCGGCTCGGCATCTGGGCCCCGAACTGCGCCCAGTGGTGCATCAGCCAGTTCGCCAGTGCGAAAATCGGCGTGATCCTGGTCAACATCAACCCGGCTTATCGCAGTTCAGAACTCGAATACGTATTGAAGCAATCCGGCTGCCAATGGCTGGTCTGCGCCGGGGCCTTCAAGACCTCCGACTATCACGGCATGCTGCAAGGGTTGGTGCCGGAATTGGCGGAGCAATCCATCGGCCACTTGCAGAGCGAACGCCTACCGGAACTGCGTGGGGTCATCAGCCTGGATGCGCAGCCACCCTCGGGTTTCCTGCCGTGGTCGCAATTGGCCGATCTGGCGGCCAGTGTGTCGATCGAGCAATTGCACGAACGCCAGGACAGCCTGCATTTCGATCAGGCGGTGAATATCCAGTACACCTCCGGCACCACCGGTTTCCCCAAGGGCGCGACCCTCAGCCACTACAACATTCTCAACAACGGTTACATGGTCGGCGAAAGCCTCGGCCTGACCGCCGATGATCGGCTGGTGATTCCGGTGCCGCTGTATCACTGCTTCGGCATGGTCATGGGCAACCTCGGCTGCGTCACCCACGGCAGCACCATGATTTACCCCAACGATGCCTTCGATCCACTGTTGACCCTGACCACCGTCGCCGAAGAAAAAGCCACCGCGCTTTATGGCGTGCCGACCATGTTCATCGCCATGCTCGATCAGCCCAAGCGCGCCGAATTTGATTTGTCGAGCCTGCGCACCGGGATCATGGCCGGGGCGACGTGTCCGATCGAGGTGATGCGTCGGGTTATCGGCGAAATGCACATGAGCGAAGTGCAGATTGCCTACGGCATGACGGAAACCAGCCCCGTGTCTTTGCAGACCGGTCCGTCGGACGACCTGGAATTGCGCGTCACCACGGTCGGCCGCACCCAGCCGCAACTGGAAAGCAAGATCATCGACGAGGCGGGCAATCTGGTGCCACGCGGCACCATTGGCGAGCTGTGCACTCGGGGTTACAGCGTGATGCTCGGCTACTGGAAAAACCCGCAAGCCACCGCCGAGGCTATTGATGACGCTGGCTGGATGCACACCGGCGATCTGGCGAGCATGAACGACGAAGGCTACGTGTGCATCGCCGGGCGTAACAAGGACATGATCATTCGCGGCGGTGAGAATATTTACCCGCGCGAACTGGAAGAGTTCTTCTTCACCCACCCGGCGGTTGCCGATGTGCAGGTGATCGGCATTCCTTGCTCCCGGTATGGCGAAGAGATTGTCGCCTGGATCAAATTCCATCCCGGCCACAGCGCCACCGAACAGGAGTTGCAGGCCTGGTGCAAGGAGCGTATCGCGCACTTCAAGACGCCGCGTTACTTCAAGTTCGTCGAGGAGTTTCCGATGACCGTGACCGGCAAGATCCAGAAGTTTCGGATGCGCGAGATCAGCATCGAGGAACTCAAAGCGATGCGTTGAAAATCAAAAGATCGCAGCCTTCGGCAGCTCCTACGGATGTGCACAAAACCATGTAGGAGCTGCCGTGTTGTGGTCGAAGTTTTTTAGACCATGATGTAGGAGCGTCGACTTAAGGAAGCATCATGGGATTCAGGGTTGTTACGTCTGAGGAAAAAGCAGAAGCCATTCGGTTGGTTGTGGAAATGAATTACTCCGTTCCAAAAGCCTGTGAGGCTACCGGTGTGGGCCCTACAGCCCTGCGTCGCTGGGTTTTACGCTGGCGTCGGGAACAGGACGGAATGTCCCAGCCTCCACGACTGCAGGATCAGGAGCTGATTGAGTCGCTCCAGGCAAAACTGGCGCTACTTGAAGCCGAGAACCAAGTGCTAAAAAAGCAATTGCCCTCTCATCTAAAGGTTCTGTTCGGTCGAACCAAGTGATTGATGGCGTTAGAGGTGCAATGTCGATTCGGCGTATGTGCGCCGTACTTGGCCTTGCCCGCAGCAGCTATTACACCAAGTGCAAACCCAAACCGCAGAAACCTGCCCTGCGTTGGCTGGGGCGCAAGCTTCGTGCGCTGCATAAAGAACATCGAGAGGCGCTAGGTACTCGTGGGCTATCCAAAGAGCTAAGAAAAGAGGGCATTTTCATCGGGCGCTATCGAATGCGCACTTTGATCAAAACCTTTGGCCTGCACCGACGCAGGCCGCGTTATGCCCACTATCGCCGCGCCACGAAGCCGGCGATCGGTAAGCGTCCGCCCATCACACCTTGCTTCAAATGATGTGTCGCTCATTTCTTTGTTTCAGACAAAGTAGGAGCGAAAACAATATGGCGAACATACCAGCAGTCGCTCAGTGGCCCCCAGCGTCAAGTTTCGCCTTGTAGGCCCGAAGCCATATCTCAAGAGAAATATAGGCTGCGACCGGAAGCGAAAACCAAAAAAGGATCATCCCGAAAAACATGCCGGCACCGATCCATCCTTGCAAGTCGATGCCATTCCACATACACGGAAGCGGCAGGCCCTTGTCGCCATGACATTCAAGATACTGATAGGCGAATGTGCTTATCTTCAACCATATGAGAAACTGCGTAGTAGGCAGCCATGCAAGAACGTAGCGATATCCGATTTTCATTCTTTTTCCTACTCCCTCGATGATGCTCCATCCTCACAGAATGCACGGTGCCAGAACACGCCCACTAAATGCAGATGCACCGTAAGCATCCGCCCATAATACCGAGCGTGACTAAACGAGCATCTTTATGTGGCAGCAAACGGGGAATCGTGGTCTGTCCGCTTTTCCGACTCCAATCTAGTCACGCAAGGTGTGATTGGCGGTTAAGCGTCCACCTGTGCGGCTGCGATCATGAGCTTGATCCAGTCGGCACGGCTTAACGGCCATGATCCGTATGTCTATCTGAAGGACGTACTCACGCGCCTGCCGACGCAGCGGGCGAGTGAAATCGGTAACCTTTTGCCGCATCCATGTACGTCCGGGCAACCCACCTTTCGAACTCTGCATCAAGACCGGTGCTCTACGTGTGGCCGTCCGCGGTCTCTAAACTTAGGCACGGTCGTTCTTTGGTGTGTCCATTACGATGTAGCTCGTAATCGAAGAAACATGCGGCTGCGTACCCAAGACATCATTGTGGAATGTCTTGTAAGCCTTCATGTCCGCCAGTTCAACACGCAGAAGATACTCAATAGTCCCGGTGACGGTGTGAAACTCAACCACATCCGGACATGCGCTGATCGCTTTTTCAAAAGCCCGCAGACTGTCCTTCGTGTGATTGGAGAGTCCTACGGTAACGTAGGCCACAAACCCTGCTCCTAGGCGAGATCTGTCGATGACCGCCCTATAGCCTGTGATGACCCCAGATCGCTCTAGCTCTTGAACCCTTCTCAGACAGGCGGAGGGAGACAGCCCGACTCGTTCGGCCAGCTTCAAATTGGTCTGGCGGGCGTCTCGAGAAAGCTCATGCAATATTCTTCTGTCGATCTGGTCAAACTCTGCCATTAGTTGCGTCAGTCCTTGGTTTTTACGTCATTATGCAACCATTGTGCGTGCGTTGCGCTATAAAATTCACGCACTTCTCAACCAGGCTCACCCTTGTTATGACCGATCCCACGCTCCTCATTCCATTTATGATTTTCGCCATAGTGATGACCGGTACACCGGGCCCTAATAACGCCATGGTGCTGGTCTCAGGTGCGAAGGTTGGCGTGATGCGAACGATGCCCTTGGTGAGTGGTATCGCCCTTGGCGTCAGCTTGCAATTCGTGCTGCTTGGGCTGGGGCTAGGTACCCTATTTGACGCGGCGCCAGGTTTTCATACAGCGCTAGGCGTCGTCGGCGCAGGCTATATCCTTTGGCTGGCCTGGAAAATTGCAACCAGCGGCCCGCTGGAAATCGGTCAGGACAGCCGGCCCCCAATGGGGCTAGTGGCGGGCGCGGCATTTCAGTGGATAAATCCGAAAGCGTGGGCGCTTTCAATTAGCGCATCTGCAACCTATATACCCATCGAAAACCATGTCCTAAACCTATGCCTAGCAGGTGCTCTATTGGCGGCTCTATCGATGCTATGCGTGGGGATCTGGGCAGTGGGTGGGGTTGCATTACGGCAGGTGCTAACGCGCCCCAGTTATTCGTTAGCCTTCAACATCTCTATGTCCATAATTTTGATACTGACTACGATGCCTGCGATTCTGCGGTTGGCCCTTTCATAGCCGTAGCAAGTCCTACCTACAACTATTGAATAGTTAGCGTCCGGCGGACATGCCTTGCGTGGTTAAACGGGCGCCCATTTATGCAGCAGGAACTCCGTAATATCACTCGCCTGCTGCGTCGGCAAACGAGTCAGAATGTCCTTCAGATAGGCATACGGATCATGCCCGTTCATGCGCGCCGACTGGATCAAACTCATGATCGCCGCCGCCCGCTTTCCGCTGCATAGTGACCCGGCGAACAACCAATTCGAGCGTCCAAATGCCCACGGCCGGATCTGGTTTTCGACCTGGTTGTTATCAATGGGCACAGCGCCGTCGTCGAGGTAGCGCGTCAGCGCTACCCAGCGTTTAAGGCTGTAATCCAAGGCTTTGGCCGTCGCCGATCCGTTCGGCACCAGATCTCGCTGGGCCAACATCCAGTCATGCAGCGTTTTGATTATCGGCGCTGCTTTTTCCTGGCGTATTCGCCAGCGATCCTCATCGCTTATGTCCCGCGCCTGGCGTTCAACTCCGTACAAGCCGCCAATCGAGTGCAGTGCCTGCTCGGCCAGCTGACTTTTATTTGCCACGTGCAGATCAAAAAACTTGCGTCGAGCGTGGGATGCGGATCATTGGGTGAGTTCACGGACAAAACGGGCACAGCCTTCGGGATCGGAAGTTGGCCATTTCACTACGATTGATTGCTCGCCAAGCGGCAGTTCGATAGTCGCCGACGCTTCCTCCGGCTGTTTGGGGCTGGCTCTTAACGGAACAAAAGCCGGCAACGCCGCTGACGGCAGGTCTCGGTAAAGCGGCAGTCACTTGCGGATCACGTTGGCGTTGATGCCGTGGCGGATGGCAACGCTAGATAGGGTTGCGCCCGGTTGCAGGCATTCCTGAACAACCTGGGCCTTGAAGGGTTTCGGGTAAGAGCTTCGTTGGCGCATGGAAATCCTGACATTAAGGGCTATTGCGTCCGCTTAAAAATACGCGGACACCATCGCCCTTAATGCTGGAGTTCGGAAGGTGTGTTGGCTGGACGCTTACGGCGATCGTTGCCCCGAACATACTTGATCGTCGATTTATTCCGTCCCGGCCAGACACGCTTTGGGCGGGCGATATTACCTACATCAGAGTGGGAAATAGCTGGCTTTATCTGGCTGTGGTGATGGATCTGTTTTCACGCAGGATTGTGGGCTGGGCTTGTTCACGAACCGCCGATGCTGAACTGTCTGCGAAAGCACTGAGACTGGCAGTGTTGCTACGCCGCCCGATGCCTGAACTGCTATTTCACTCAGACTAGGGTTGTCAGTACACCGCTGATCGATTTGCTCCATGCCTAGCGGAAAACCGGATCGTTCAAAGCATGAGTCGTCGAGGCAACTGTTGGGACAACGCGGTGGTTGAACGCTATTTCAGGACGTTAAAGCACGATTGGATTCCGGAGAACGGCTACCAAAATCATTTCGAGGCCGAGAAGGATGTGATGGGTTTCATCTCCCATTACAACCATCGCCGTTGTCACTCCGCCTCGAACCACTTGCCGCCTGCGCTGTTTGAGGAGCAGGCGGCTTAATACTCCTACGGTTAAAAAACTGAACCACTACACCGAAGGCTGCGATCTTTTGAGGAAAAAAACCGGAAGACAAGAAAGCACAAAGGGGAGCCGAAGCTCCCCTTTAATTTTGTCGTTACGTGCTCTTTTTTTATTATTGAGGGGCGGTCTGTTGTTGTTTTTGGCAACCGTGGCCCTTTACCGCTGTTTTTGTCGATCCCCATCCGGGATCAAGAGCAAACGTATTTTTTTGAGCGCTGATCTACTTTTTCGCCAAGCGATCCAACCAGTTCGGGAGCTACCTGAAGGTAGTTTTATTGTTCTCTGCCCGGTTGCGGGTTACTCCGAAAAGCACCCTGAAAAGCACACCTTCTCCAAAAAAATCTGTTAGCTGCGTCTCTGCCGTGTTGTTCTTGTTATGTCAGAGTCGTTACGTCTTATTTTTATTGGTTTGCAGCTTTTTATTCTTGTTATGCCATAGAGATAGCAGAAGCCGTGCCAACTTTGAAAAGTCCTTTAAAATCAATGATTTGATTTTTTGTGAGATTTTTCATCCGTACCAAACCTGACAATTTGTTTCCGTGTTACTCGTTTCCGCCCCACGTGCCAGAACACGCGGTAACACCCGGACACATCCGCGTCGTCACTGTGCGCTGCGAGCCTTGGCCACGCGAGAACCAGTAGGGCGCCCCAGCACCGCGCAAATCTGCTGGCCGGCGCGAATCAAGGCGTCCAGGTCGATCCCGGTCTCGATGCCCAGGCCGTTGAGCAGGTAAACCACGTCTTCGGTGGCGACGTTACCGCTGGCGCCCTTGGCGTACGGGCAGCCGCCAAGGCCGGCGATGGAACTGTCGAATACCGAAATGCCTTCCAGCAGGCTGGCGTAGATATTGGCCATGGCCTGGCCATAGGTGTCGTGGAAGTGCCCGGCCAGTTTTTCCCGTGGCACATCGGCCGAAACCACTTCAAACATCTTGCGGGTCGCGCCAGCGGTGCCGGTGCCGATGGTGTCTCCCAGCGAAACCTCGTAGCAGCCCATGGCATAGAGTTCGCGAGCGACCCGGGCGACTTGCGCAGGCGCGACATCACCCTCGTAAGGGCAGCCCAGCACACAGGACACGTAACCGCGCACGCTGACGCCGTGTTGTTTGGCCGCGTCCATGATCGGCACGAAGCGCTCCAGGCTTTCGCTGATCGAGCAATTGATATTGCGCTGGGAGAACGCTTCGGATGCTGCGGCGAACACGGCGACTTCCTTGACCCCGGCGGCGATAGCGTCTTCAAAGCCCCGCAGGTTGGGGGCGAGGGCGCCATAGGTTACCTCTGGTTTGCGCTGGATCTGCGCGAAGACCTCGGCGGAACCGGCCATTTGCGGCACCCATTTGGGCGAGACGAAACTGCCGACTTCTATATAGCCGAGGCCAGCGGCGGTGAGCGCATCGACCAATTGCACCTTGTCCGCGACGCTGATGGGTTGGGCTTCGTTTTGCAGACCGTCGCGGGGGCCGACTTCGACCAGGCGTACGTGGGTGGGGAGGGACATGGGAATCGACCTGTTGAGATTGTATGAATGTTCACAGAGCCCTGTAGGAGCTGAGCTTGCTCGCGAAAGCGTCAGGTCAGTCGACATCCATGTTGAAGGACATACCGCTTTCGCGAGCAAGCTCAGCTCCTACACGAGCTGCTGGCTCTTGATCGTTTGCTCCAGCGCCTGGGTGCAGCGCTCTTCGGCTGTGTCGAGTTCCAGCTTCATCTGTTCGATGTCCAGCAGTTGCTGCTCGAGTTGTTCCCGACGCTCGGCAATTTTCGCCAGCATGCTGTGCAATTGCTTGGTGTTACCGCTGGAGGGGTCGTAGAGCTCGATCAGCTCGCGGCATTCGGCCAGGGAAAAACCAATGCGCTTGCCCCGCAGGATCAGCTTCAGGCTGACCTTGTCACGGGGCGAATAAATGCGTTCCTGACCGCGACGCTCGGGGCTGAGCAGGCCTTGCTCTTCATAGAAGCGAATGGCCCGGGTGGTGATGTCGAGCTCGCGGGCGAGGTCGGAAATGCTATAGGTCTGGCTGCTCATGGAAGCGCTCGAAAAAGGTCATGGCGCTAAGCTAATGTCAGGTTGACGTTTACGTCAAGGGGCATGAATTGTCTGTGTAGTGACGGGCCTCTTCGCGGGCAAGCCTCGCTCCTACAGGTTTGGTGTCGATCATTTAATCGTGGTTCGACGCTAACCTTGTAGGAGCGAGGCTTGCCCGCGAAGAACGATGACGCGGATTAACGTCTTACACCTTATCCAGCTTCTTCTCGTGCGCCGTGACCTGCTGGCACAACTCGATCATCTGCTCGCGCATCCAGCGGTTGGCCGGGTCCTGGTCGGTGCTTTCGTGCCAGTAGAGGTGGGTTTCCACCGGCGGAACTTCTTTGACCGGCAGGTTCACCGAGTACAAATCATGGCGACGAGCGAAGCGTTCCGGCACGGTCATGACCATGTCGGTCTGCTGTAACACCTGGGACGCCATCAGGTAATGCTGGGAGCGCAGGGCGATCTTGCGCTGGATGCCCATTTTGCCCAGGGCCAGGTCGACATAGCCCAGGCCGCTGCGGCGGCTGGAGATATGGATGTGGGTCAGGGACAGGTAATCGTCGAGGGTGAATTTCTCTTTGCCCGCCAGCGGATGGCCCTTGCGCATGGCGCACACATAACGGTCTTCCATCAACTTGACGTGACGCACCTGCGGGTCGGTGTTGAGCGGCGCATCCACTGCGAAATCCAGACGTCCGGCCGCCAGTTCCTTGGTGGTTTCGCGGCGTTTGGACAGGAAACTTTCGATGATCACCGTCGGCGCCAGGCGGCGCAGGCGCTGGAACAATGGCGGCAGGATCACCGCTTCGGTGAGGTCGGTCATGCTGATGCGGTAGGTCTTGACCGCCTGCAACGGGTTGAAGATTCGGCTTTCCTGCACCGATACCCGCAGCAGGGAGAGGGCGTTGCGCACGGGGCCGATGATGTTCTGCGCCATCGGTGTGGGCACCATGCCTTGGGCGGTGCGCACGAAAAGCGGGTCGTTGAAGGTTTCGCGCAGGCGGGCCAGAGCGTTCGACACCGCCGGTTGAGTAATGCCGACAATCTGCCCGGCGCGGGTCAGGTTGGCTTCGGTGTAGATCGCGTCGAAGACGATGAAAAGGTTGAGGTCGACCTTGCTCAGATTCATGCGCTGCACTCTTGTTATCAGGGGCGTCTTGATCGGACCCGAGGGCCTTGGCAATCAGCCGATCATATATCGGTGATGAATGTTAATACACGCTGAGAATAGGTTAGGTAAATTTTCGTAGCTGTTCTAGCATCGATTGCATGACCTGAACAACTCCTCTGAACCCCTGATTAAAAGGTAGAGCTGCCATGGATTTCGCTTATTCGCCCAAGGTCCAGGAACTGCGTGAGCGCGTGACTGCGTTCATGGATACCTACGTTTACCCCGCCGAAGCGGTGTTCGAACGCCAGGTCGCCGAGGGCGATCGCTGGCAGCCGACAGCAATCATGGAAGAGCTCAAGCTCAAGGCCAAAGCTGAAGGCCTGTGGAATTTGTTTCTGCCTGAGTCCGAACTCGGTGCCGGCCTGACCAACCTCGAATACGCGCCATTGGCGGAAATCATGGGTCGCTCATTGCTGGGCCCTGAGCCGTTCAACTGCTCGGCGCCCGACACCGGCAACATGGAAGTGCTGGTGCGTTACGCCAACGAAGAGCAGAAGCAACGCTGGCTCGAACCGCTGTTGCGCGGCGAGATCCGCTCGGCGTTCGCCATGACCGAACCGGACGTGGCCTCGTCCGACGCCACCAACATGGCTGCCCGTGCCGTGCGTGATGGCGATGAGTGGGTGATCAACGGCAAGAAATGGTGGACTTCAGGGGCCTGCGATCCGCGCTGCAAGATCCTGATCTTCATGGGCCTGAGCAACCCGGATGCACCGCGTCACGCGCAGCACTCGATGATTCTGGTGCCAGTGGATACGCCGGGCGTGAAGATTGTGCGTCCGCTGCCGGTGTTCGGTTACGACGACGCGCCTCACGGCCACGCCGAAGTGCTATTCGAGAACGTCCGGGTGCCGTACGAAAACGTCCTGTTGGGCGAAGGACGCGGCTTCGAAATCGCCCAGGGTCGTCTCGGCCCGGGCCGGATTCACCACTGCATGCGTTCGATCGGCATGGCTGAGCGTGCGCTGGAGCTGATGTGCAAACGGGCGGTCAACCGCACTGCGTTCGGTAAACCTCTGGCGCGCCTTGGCGGTAACATCGACAAAATCGCCGACTCGCGGATGGAGATCGACATGGCACGACTGCTGACGTTGAAAGCGGCGTACATGATGGACACCGTCGGCAACAAAGTGGCGAAGAGCGAGATCGCGCAGATCAAAGTGGTTGCACCGAACGTGGCGTTGCGGGTGATCGACCGGGCGATCCAGATCCATGGCGGGGCAGGGGTGTCCAACGATTTCCCGCTGGCCTACATGTATGCCATGCAACGCACCCTGCGCCTGGCCGACGGCCCGGACGAAGTGCACCGCGCGGCGATTGGCAAGTTCGAGATCGGCAAGTATGTGCCTAAAGAAATGATGCGCAGCGGGCACTGAAACCTGTGGCGAGGGGGCTTGCCCCCGTTCGGCTGCGCAGCAGTCGTAAATTGTACACCGCGTCTTTCCAGGATAAATGCGGTGGCCGGTTTGAGGCCCGCTTCGCGGTCCAACGGGGGCAAGCCCCTCGCCACAGTAAGCCCCCCCCCCAAGCCACATTGTTCGGTGTTCACTTCAATACACCCAAACCTCAACCCGTCGATTCTTGATCCGCCCTTCATCCCCGCTGTTGGCCGCCACCGGCATCTCGGCGCCAAAACCGCGAATCTCGCGAAACACCACGCCGCTTTTCACCAGTTCTCGCCGCACCGCCATGGCCCGCAGTTTCGACAGCAGGTCGGCCCGCGCGGGGTCGCTCTTGGCATCGCCAAACCCTACCAGCGTCACCTGCCGATTGGCTTTGTCGTGCTGCTTTATATAGTCGAGCACCCGCGACAGGTCCTGGCGGGCCTTGTTGTCCAGCGTCGCGCTGCCTTCTTCGAAACGAAAATTCACCGTCAGCCGCTGGGCATGCCGACTGAGTGCCTGATAACCCTCGGGCATCAGCGCATTCGGTGTGACGGCCATGGCCTGAACGGTCTGCGCGATAAAACCATTGGCCGCGACAATCGCCTGGCCATTGCTGCTCTGGGCGAACTTCACCAGCGCCTTGGCCCAGGGATTTTTCCCGTTCGGCGGCAGGTAAAGGAACAGCCGACGGGACAGCGGGTAATCTTCCGTCGCGATCAGGCTATTGAACGGCAGCATGGCCTGGGAGTCACCATCGACAATGGCCACTGCTTTGGCCTGGCGCACATAAGGCAAACCGATGAAGCCGATGGCTTGCGGGTCCAGACTCACCGCGTCGGACAATTGCTCACTGGATTCGAAGCGTTTCGCATTGCCGCTCAGCATTTTCCCACGCGGGCTGAGGACCAACTCCTTGAACGTGTCGTACGTGCCCGATTGGTCATCCCGCGCGTAGAGATGAATCGTCCCACCGGTGCCGCCGAGTTCTTCCCAGGTTTTCGTCTCGCCGCTGAAGATTCGCGCCAGTTGCTCGGTGTTGAGCTGCTTCAGCGGATTGTGCGGATGAAGGATGATGGCCAGCCCGTCGATGGCGATGACTTGTTCGGCAACCGGGCTTTTCAGATCGCCCAGCGGTTCGAGATCCAGTCGTTCGCTGTCCTTGATCGGCCGTGACGAGGCCGCAAGATCGGCGGAGGCGATTTTCAGGGCTTTGAATCCGGTGCTGGAACCGTGGGCCGCGACTTCCACCTCGACTCGACGGCCCTGAACGGTTTCGCCGACGATGCGTTGTTCGTTGGCTTTGTCCGGGGCTTCGCGGTGCACCTTGAGCAGGCCCTGCTCATGCATCAACCCCTCGACCAGCGCCGGCCCCAACGCCGCGCCAATGGTGTTGGAACCCTGGATGCGCAGCACCGGGCCGTGTTCGGGCGTCGGCAGATCGCCCGCCGACACCGTCAATGGCAGCACGGCGCCGAGCAGCAGGAACAACACGCGCAGGGTCATGCCGGCACCTTAATAAGCCAAAGAAAGTGCCGGGAGAATAAGTCAGTAAGGTTTCTGAACGATGACAGTGATTATTCCCACGCGGAGCGTGGGAACGATCAGCAAAACGTTATCAGCTCAACTCAAGCCAGATCGGCGCGTGATCGGAAGGCTTTTCCATTGCGCGCAGTTCGTAATCCACGCCTGCGTCCTTGACCCGAGGCAACAACCCGTTGGACGCCATGATCAGGTCAATCCGCAGCCCACGCTTGGGCTCATCTTCAAAACCGCGGCTGCGGTAGTCGAACCAGCTGAAACGGTCGGCAACCTCCGGGTTCAGGTGACGGAAACTGTCCACCAGACCCCAGTTCTTCAGGCGGGCCATCCATTCGCGTTCTTCGGGCAGGAAGCTGCATTTGCCGGTTTTCAGCCAGCGTTTCATGTTGTCCGGGCCAATGCCGATGTCGCAGTCTTCAGGGGAAATGTTCACATCGCCCATCACCACGATCGGCTGGTCGTTGCTGAACTGGCTTTCCAGCAATTGTTGCAAATCGCTGTAGAAACGTTCCTTGGCCGGGAACTTGGTGGGGTGATCGCGGCTTTCGCCCTGTGGGAAATAGCCGTTCATGATGGTTACCGGCACGCCATTGGCGTCGGCGAACGTGCCCCAGATAAAGCGCCGTTGAGCGTCTTCTTCATCAGTGGCGAAACCTTTGTGCAGCGCAATCGGCTCCTGGCGCGAGAGCAGGGCCACGCCGTAGTGACTCTTCTGGCCGTGGAAATACACGTGATACCCCAGCGCCTGCACCTCGGCCAGGGGAAACTGGTCGTCGTGGACCTTGGTTTCCTGCAACCCGATCACGTCCGGTTGATGCTTTTCGATCAGCGCCGCCAGCTGATGCGGGCGAGCGCGCAGCCCGTTGATGTTGAAGGAGACGATCTTCATGGTCGGCAGTCCTGGCAAAAGTGCGATGCTAGCTGACATGTAGGAATGGGGCCAGCTTTGGGGTGAGGGGATTCGTTGTGTCCTGTCAGAGATGCGTTGGCGCGGGCAAGCCTAGTCGATGAAGCTCATCGCTTGGTCTATACCTGTCTGGGGAACTGTGAAGCCACCCCAAGGCTCGTACCAAGAAGAGCGCAGCCATCTGAGCTGTGCCCCAGGGAGATCCGCCGTTATGCCCGAAACCTCGACCGCCATCGCCGATATTCACATGCTCGACAGCGGCTATTCCCGCGAAGCGCGTTCCCTGTTGTACCAGGCGTACCGGCACGAGCCGACGTTCGGCTATCTGTTCGAAGCCGAACGCCCCGGTTATGAGCAGCGGGTCCGGGCGACGGTGCGCGAATTGATCAAACAGCACTTTCTGCAGGATTTACCGGCCATCGGCCTGCTGGTGAATGACCGCTTGATCGGCATCGCCCTGATCGCGCCGCCGCAACGCCGCCTGGGCATCACCGAAAGCTGGGCCTGGCGCCTGCGGATGGTGCTCAGCACCGGGTTTCGCTGTACCCGACGCTACCTCGATTACCACGCCGCCGTGATGGCGTGCGTGCCGTCCGACTCGGTGCACGTCCTGCCATTGCTGGGGGTTCACCCGCAATTCCAGGGCAAGCACTTTGGCGAACAGTTGCTGCAAGCGGTGCACAACTGGTGCGCGGTCGATGAGCACTCCCAAGGCGTGATCCTCGACACTGGGAATCCTCGCTATCTGGAGTTCTATAAGCGTCAGGGCTATGAGGAAATCGGCGAAGTAGCCGTAGGACCGATTCGTGAACACGTGTTTTTCCACGCCAACCCGCAGGTGTTACAAACAGCAACAGCGTAATCGCCGAACTTTTTGGGGCAAGTCCGGCTCTATCAGGCTCCCAAGCTCGTGATAGCATCCGCGCCTATGAATGTTCCAGGAAGAATGACCAGTGGCCTGCTGATGCTGTTATCCAGCTGCGCAGCGCTGGCGCAAAGTGAATTGGATGTGCGGATCAAACCGTCCAACGATGAACTGAAGGCCAATATAGAGGGCTATATCGGTAGCCTCGGCGATCGCGATGAAGAAGCCTTGCTGCGCTTCAGTCGCGGCGCCGAAGAGCAGGCGCGCAAGGCCGCCCAGGCCTTGGGGTATTACCAGCCGCAAATCGACAGCGACGTGAAGGGCGGCAAAACGCCGCGCCTGGTGCTGAACATCGATCCCGGCGAGCCGATCCATTTGCGCAACGTCACGATACGTGTCGACGGTCCTGCCGCCTCGCTTAAATCCTTTCGTGTGCCTAAGAGCGACCTGCTTAAACCTGGCGCGGTGCTGAATCATGGTCATTATGAAGACGCCAAGCGGCTGATCCAGAACCAGGCCTCGCGTTTCGGCTTCTTCAGTGGGCGCTTCACTCGCCAGAAGCTGTTGGTGGACCCGCGCGCGGGCGTCGCCGACATCGAGTTGATCTACGACAGCGGTCCGCGTTATGCGTTGGGCAAAGTCAGTTTTGAAGGCGACACGCCGTTCGACGAAGACCTGCTGCAACGCATGGTGCCGTTCAAGGCCGGTACGCCCTATGACTCCGAGCTGATCGCCGAACTCAATCAGGCGCTGCAATCGAGCGGTTATTTCGAAGGCGTGCGCGTCGACGCAGCGCCCACCGCATCCAAGGACGACGTGATCCCGGTGGCGGTCAAACTCGACGCCCGCAAGCCGCGGACCATGGGCTTGGGTCTGGGGTTTTCCACCGACGTCGGCCCGCGAATCAAGGCCAACTGGACCCGGCACTGGGTCAACCCGCAAGGCGACAGCTATGGCTGGGAAGCCGAACTGTCGGCACCGCGGCAGAACGTCGGGGTGTTTTACGACATTCCCCTGGATCCACCGCTGACCGACAAACTGCGCTGGGCCGCTGGCTATCAATATGAAGATATCGCTGGCACCGACTCCCGCAGCAAATTGCTGACCCTCGGCCCCGAATGGCACAGCAAGTTGCCCAGCGGCTGGCAGCGGGTAGTGTCGCTCAAATGGCAACGTGAGGAATACACACTCGGTGACGACTCGGGGCTCAGCACCTTGCTGATGCCCGGCGTGAGCTATTCGTACCTGAAAAGCGACAACCGCATCGACCCGCACAACGGCTATCGCCTGCAATTCGAAACCAAGGTGGCCAAGGAAGGATTGGGTTCGGACACCAACCTGGTGTATGGCACGGCACTGGTCAAAGGCCTGACCACGGTCTTCGATAAACACCGCTTCCTCGGTCGGGTGCAGGTCGGCGGCAGCGCCACCAACGGCTACAAATCGGTACCGCCATCCTTACGCTTCTTCGCCGGTGGCGATCAGAGCGTGCGCGGTTACGACTACCAGAGCCTGTCCCCGGAGAACTCCGATGGCGACCGTATCGGTGGCCGTTACATGGTCGCCGGCAGCGTCGAGTATCAATACTCCATCGCCGAAAAGTGGCGGGTCGCAACCTTCATCGACCAGGGCAACTCCTTCAACACCCTCGAACTGCCGAACCTGAAGACCGGCGTCGGTATTGGCGTGCGCTGGGTTTCGCCGGTAGGGCCGATTCGCCTCGACCTGGCCCATGCGATGGACGACGACGGCGGCATTCGACTGCACTTTTCCATGGGGCCTGAGCTGTGAAGCGTGGTTTGAAAATAACGCTGCTGGCGATCCCGGCGCTGCTGATGCTGGTCGTGCTGGCCTTGATCATCGTGCTGGGTACGGCGACGGGCAGTCGCTGGGCGCTCGGGTTTGTGCCGGGTTTGACCGTGGAGAATTTCCAGGGCCGTTTGGGTGGACAGTGGAGCGCCGATCATCTGCTGTGGCAGCAGGACAACAGCCGGGTTGAGCTGAACCAGGCGATTTTCGCCTGGTCGCCACTGTGCCTGACGCGCATGACGCTGTGCATCGAGCAATTGCAGGCCGAGCAGGTCAGCCTGCAATTCCCGCCAGGCGTGGAAGAGCAAAGCAGCGGGCCGATCAGCCTTCCGGACTTGAAGTTGCCGCTGGCCATCGAGTTGGGTGACGTCAAGGTCGGCCGTCTGCTGTTCAATGGCAGCGAAGAGCTCAAAGGCCTGCAACTGGCGGCGCACTGGACCGAACAGGGTTTGCAGATCGACTCGGTGCACTTGCAGCGGGATGAACTGAGCCTGAACCTGTCTGGCCTGTTGCAACCGAGCGGCAACTGGCCGCTGACCGCCGAAGGCAAACTGACCTTGCCGGCGCCGGGCACCGAACCCTGGGCACTGGCTTTGAAGGTCGACGGCGATCTGCTGAAAACCCTGAACCTGAAAGCCGACAGCAGCGGTTACCTGAACGGGCAGTTGACCGGCGAATTGCAGCCACTGGTGGAAAACCTGCCGGCCAAAGTGCGCATCACCGCTGACGGCTTCAAGGCCAGCGCCGAGCTGCCGGACACCCTGCAACTCAATCAACTGGAACTCACTGGCGACGGCGACCTGAAAAACGGCTACCAGTTGCTCGGCAAAGCCACGTTGCCCGCAGAGCTTGGCCCGGTCGCGTTGTTGCTGCAAGGCAAGGTCGACGCCAAGGGCGCGCAAATCGCGGGTCTCGACCTGACCGCCAATGACAAACAAAGCCTCAAGCTCACCGGGCAACTGGACTGGAGCAAAGGCTTCAGTGCCGAAGCGAAAATCGACTGGCTGGATTTCCCCTGGCACCGCCTCTATCCGCTGATCGACGAGCCGCAAGTGGCACTGCGCAGCTTCAACGGTGAAGTCTCCTACACCGACGGCAACTACATCGGTAACTTCAAGGCCGCACTGGATGGCCCGGCCGGTGCGTTCAGCCTGAACAGCCCGTTCAGCGGCGACCTGAGCCAAATCCATCTGCCACAATTCAAACTTGAAGCCGGGCAGGGCAAGGCCGAAGGGCACCTGAGCCTGCAATTTGCCGACGGCATCGCCTGGGATACCGCGCTGGACCTCTCGGCGATCAACCCGGCTTACTGGCTCGCGGAGTTGCCGGGTACCTTGGCGGGTCCGTTACGCAGCAACGGCGAGATGAAGAATGAAAGGCTCAGCCTGACCGCCGACCTGGACTTGAAAGGCAAACTGCGCGGGCAGCCGGCGGTGCTGCAAGCCAAGGCTGATGGCGGCGGCGAGCAATGGAACCTCAATGCCTTGCAGATTCGCCTGGGTGACAACAGCATCAATGGCCAAGGCAGCCTGCAACAGAAACTCGCCGGCCAGATCGACATCAAAATGCCGCGTCTGGCCCAACTCTGGCCGCAACTGCGCGGCCAGCTCAATGGTCGGGTCAATGTCGCCGGCACGCTCAAGGCACCGCAAGGCAAGCTCGATCTGCAAGGCACGCAATTGGCCTTTGAAGACAATCGCCTGCAAAGCCTCAATCTCGACGCCACCCTCGACAGCGCCCAACGGGCGAAGATCGACCTCAAGGGCAGCGGCATCCAGACCGGCGACACGTCACTGGGCACCTTGACCGCCAGCGGCCAAGGCGATATCAAAAACCAGAAACTGACCCTCGACCTGCAAGGACCGAAACTGAAATTGGCGCTCGGTCTCGACGGCGCGTTGGATAAAGGTAACTGGCGCGGGCGTCTGGCCAGTGGCGATATCCAGGCCGGTGGTCAGGACTGGAAGCTGCAAAACCCGGCCAGGCTCGAACGGCTGGCGGACGGTAAAATCAACTTCGGTGCCCATTGCTGGATGTCCGGCCCGGCCAGCCTGTGTGGCGAAGACCAGCGCTTGATGCCCGAGCCAAAGCTGCGTTACCACCTCAAGCAGTTCCCGATCGACAGCCTGGCGCAATGGCTGCCGAAGGATTTTGCCTGGCAGGGCCGGCTCAACGCCGACCTGCAACTGGACTTGCCGGCCAGCGGCCCGAACGGCCAGATCAGCGTCGATGCCAGCGGCGGCACGTTGCGCATGAAGGAAAAGGATCAGTGGCTGGACTTCCCGTACCAGACCCTGAAACTCACCAGCAAACTCACGCCAAAACGCATCGACACCGACCTCAGCTTCGTCGGTGGCAAGCTTGGTGAGCTGATGCTGCAGGCGCAGATCAACCCGTTGCCGAAGAACAAACCGCTGACCGGCTCATTCCGCCTCAATGGCCTGGATTTGTCGGTGGCGCGGCCGTTTGTGCCGATGGTCGAGAAACTCACCGGGCATTTGAACGGCAGCGGCACGCTGTCTGGCGGGTTGTTGGCGCCGCAGGTCAACGGCAACCTTGAGCTGCGCGACGGTGAAATCTCCGGGCCGGAACTGCCGATGGCGCTCCAGGCCCTGCAACTGCAAGCCGTGATTGCCGGCGAAACCGTACAGCTGAACGGCAGTTGGAAAAGCGGCAAGACAGGGCAGGGCAGCCTCAATGGCAACATCGCCTGGGGCCAGGCACTGGTCGTGGATCTGGCGCTCAAGGGCTCGCAGTTGCCGGTCACCGTCGAACCCTACGCCGCGCTGGAAGTGGCGCCGGACCTGAAGATCTCCATGAAGGACGACAAACTGGCGATCGTCGGCAAAGTGTTGGTGCCCAAGGGCGAAATCACCGTGCGCGAGCTGCCGCCGTCGACGGTCAAGGTCTCCGATGACACGGTGATCGTCGGTCAGCAGACCGAAGAGGGCAAGCCGCCGATGGCCATGGCGATGGACATCGACGTGGTGGTCGGGGACGACAAACTCAGCTTTGCCGGGTTTGGCCTGACCGCCAACCTGCAAGGTCATGTGCACATCGGCGACAACATGGACACACGCGGCGAGCTCTGGCTCAACGACGGGCGTTATCGCGCCTACGGCCAGCGGCTGACGGTGCGTCGGGCCCGCTTGCTGTTTGCCGGTCCCATCGATCAGCCGTACCTGGACATCGAAGCGATTCGCCAGACCGACGACGTGATCGCTGGCATTCGCTTGAGCGGCAGTGCCGAACAGCCGACCACGCAGATCTTCTCCGAACCGGCGATGAGTCAGGAGCAGGCGTTGTCTTACCTGGTGCTGGGGCGTCCGCTGAGTACCACCGGTGAAGACAACAACATGCTCGCCCAGGCCGCCCTCGGTTTGGGTTTGATGGGCAGCTCCGGGGTCACCAGCGGGTTGGCCAAGGATCTGGGCATTCAGGACTTCCAGCTCGATACCCAAGGCAGCGGCAACACCACCAGTGTGGTCGCCAGCGGCAACATCTCCGAGAAGCTCAGCCTGCGCTATGGCGTAGGCGTGTTTGAACCGGCCAATACCATCGCTTTGCGTTACAAGCTGAGCAAAAAAGTCTACCTCGAAGCCGCCAGCGGCGTGGCCAGTTCGCTGGACATCTTCTACAAGCGGGATTTCTAACCCCCTGCGCGATCCCTGTGGCGAGGGGGCTTGCCCCCGTTGGGCCGCGCAGCGGCCCCAAAACTTGCCATTTCATTCCTTCTGAAACCCTGCAAATCGAAAAGCGACGACTGCTTCGCAGCCGAACGGTGCGGTGCGGCGTTCCGACAAGCCCGCTCGCCACAGGGATTTGTGGTCGTCGTTCGACAGCCATTTATCAGTCGAATACAAAGCATCCTAACTATTGCGTTGACATTGGCTGCCTAAGCAGTAATATCTCGACATACATTCACTGCCTAGGCAGCTAATTGGTGGTCAGATGAAACATTTCTCCTCATACGATTTCCATAATTGCCATCTCGGCCTCTTGCTCGGACGCGCCGCGCTGCTCAAGGACCGGATCATCGATACGCACATGGAACCCCACGGCATCACTGCCGCGCAGTTCAAAGTGTTGATCATCATGGCCCAGTTCGGCGTCGATACCCCGGCCGAGCTGTGCCGTCACCTGTCGCTGGACAGCGGTTCGATGACCCGCATGCTCGATCGTCTGGAACAGAAAGGTTTCCTTGCCCGCCAACGCTCCGAGGCAGACCGCCGCCAGGTGCAACTGGTGCTGACCGAACAAGGCCAGCAGTTGACCGACCAGCTGCCGCAGATCGGCGCCGATGCCATGAATGAACTGGCCGGTGCCATCACCCCGGAAGAATTGAAAACCCTGGAACACATCCTGAAGAAAATCCTGGTAGCGGCGGGTGACTCGATCACCTTGCTGCGGGTAGGTGGTCATGAACAGTAAACGCCTGCGTACCGGACTGAGCCTGGTGCTGTTGGCCATGAGCGTCGCCGGTTGCGCCAGTTACAGTGGCTTGAACACCGAAGGCGTCAGCCTCGATGCGAAGAACCTCAAGGCCGGGCAGTCGCTCAACGGCGTGCCCCTGTCACCTGCGGTCTGGCCGAAAAGCGATTGGTGGAAAAGCCTCGGCGACCCGCAGCTCGACGGCTTGATCCGCGAAGCCCTGCACGACAGCCCCGACATGCAAATCGCCGACGCCCGCGTTCACCAGGCCAGTGCTGCCGCCTATGCCGCCGATGCTGCACGGATGCCCACCCTCGATGCCAACGCCGGTGTCAGCCGTTCGCGTCTGGCCCGCGACAAAGATCCGAGCGGGCAGGGTGGCACTTACTCCACCGTGCGTAATCTCGGCGCCAGCTTCAATTACACCTTCGACCTCTGGGGCGGTCAGCGCGATGCCTGGGAAGCCGCATTGGGCCAGGCCCGCGCCGCCGAAGTCGATCAGCAGGCCGCGCAACTGACCTTGTCCGCCGACGTCGCCCGCGCCTACAGCGATCTGGGGCAGGCACACATCATCCATGACCTGGCCAGCGAAGACCTCAAACGCACCAAACAAATGCTCGACCTCAGCCAGCGTCGCCTGAGTTCGGGGATCGACAGTCAGTACCAGTTCCAGCAAACCGAAAGCCTTGAAGCCAGCGCCGAAGCCAGCCTGATCGACGCCGAGAAACGCCTGCAAAGCGCGAAAATCGCCTTGGCGGTGCTGCTGGGCAAAGGCCCGGATCGCGGCAACGAAATCGCCCGGCCGAAAGTCCTTCAGGCCAGCGCAGTCGCGTTGCCATCGGTGTTGCCAGCAGAATTGCTCGGTCGTCGTCCCGACCTCGTGGCCGCGCGCTGGCGGGTTGAGGCCGCGAGCAAAAATATCGCGGCGAGCAAGACCCGGTTCTACCCCAACCTCAACCTGAGCGCGGCGGCCGGTGTCGAGTCGTTGCTGGGGGATGCGATGTTCGGTTCCGCCAGTCGTTTCTTCAACATCGCGCCGACGATCTCGGTGCCGATTTTCGACGGCGGCCGCCTGCGTGCCGACCTCGATTCCCGCGACGCCGATTACGACCTCGCGGTGGCGCAGTACAACAAAAGCCTGGTGAAAGCTTTAGGCGATGTCAGCGACACCATCAACCAGTTGCACGATATCGGCCGGCAAATCGGTGCCCAGCAACACGCCACCGACATCGCCCAGGATTCTTACAACACCGTGGTCCAGCGCTACGGTTCCGGCATAGGCAACTACCTCGACGTGCTCAGCATCGAGCAGCAATTGCTCCAGGCCCAGCGTCAGCTGGCCAACCTGAATGCCGAGCAGATCGACCTGTCGATCCAACTGATGCAGGCGCTGGGTGGCGGTTTTCAGGGCGAAACCCTGACCGCCGCCAACGCAACCCCAGCCACGCAGCACAACTAATTCAAGGTACTTGTCATGGCCACTGCCGATACAACTCCAACCCCAGCTCCTGACAACGGTCAAGACACGAGCAATCCGCGCAAGCGCAAAGTGATGCTGTTTGTCCTGACGATCCTGGTGATCCTCGCCGGAGCCGGCGTCTGGGGTTATCACCAATTCTTCGGTCGCTGGAGCGAAAGCACCGACGACGCCTACGTGAACGGCAACGTGGTGGAAATCACGCCGCTGGTCACCGGCACCGTGGTCAGTATCGGCGCTGACGATGGCGATTTGGTCCACGAAGGCCAGGTACTGATCAACTTCGACCCGAACGACGCCGAAGTCGGTCTGCAAAGCGCCCAGGCTAACCTGGCCCGCACCGTGCGCCAGGTGCGCGGTTTGTATAGCAACGTCGATGGCATGAAAGCCCAGGTCAACGCGCAGCAGGCCGAAGTGCAAAAGGCTCAGGAAAACTTCAATCGGCGGAAAAACCTCGCCGCCGGCGGGGCGATTTCCCAGGAAGAACTGTCCCACGCCCGTGATGACTTGACCTCGGCGCAGAACGCTCTGGCCAACGCTCAACAACAGCTCAAGACCACCAGCGCGCTGGTCGATGACACCGTAGTGTCGTCGCACCCGGATGTGATGGCCGCCGCTGCGCAAGTGCGTCAGGCGTACCTGAACAATGCCCGTAGCACCTTGATCGCGCCGGTCACCGGTTATGTCGCCAAACGTACCGTGCAACTCGGTCAGCGTGTCCAGCCGGGCACCGCGTTGATGGCGGTGATTCCGCTGGATCAGCTGTGGATTGACGCGAACTTCAAGGAAACCCAATTACGTGACATGCGCATTGGTCAACCGGTGGACATCGAAGCTGATGTCTACGGCAGCGACGTCAAATACAGCGGCACCATCGACAGCCTCGGCGCCGGGACCGGCAGTGCATTTGCCTTGCTGCCGGCGCAGAACGCCACCGGTAACTGGATCAAGATCGTGCAGCGGGTGCCGGTGCGGATTCACATCAATGCCGAAGAACTGGCCAAGCACCCGTTGCGGGTCGGTCTGTCGACTCAGGTCGAGGTTAACCTGCGCGATCAGAGCGGTCCGGTGCTGGCACAACAGCCGCCGCAAAAGGCTTCGTTCAGCACCAGCGTCTACGACCGTCAGTTGGCCGAGGCCGACGCGATGATCACCCAATTGATCCACGATAACAGCGCCGCAGTCAGCAAAACCGCGCATCGCTGATTCGCCAATCCGTCAGCTGCGCCTGTAACGGGCGCAGCGCCGGCCCCGCTCCAAGAAATTCAGCTCCAAAGGATTCGCGATGAGCAAAAACGCCTCTTTCTCGCCGCCCAGCCTGGTGCTCAGCACCATCGGCCTGTCGCTGGCGACGTTCATGCAGGTGCTCGACACCACCATCGCCAACGTGGCCTTGCCGACGATTTCCGGCAACCTGGGCGTGAGTTCGGAGCAGGGCACCTGGGTGATCACCTCGTTTGCCGTGAGCAACGCTATCGCGCTGCCGCTGACCGGTTGGCTCAGCCGGCGCTTTGGTGAAGTGAAATTGTTTCTCTGGGCGACGATGCTGTTCGTGCTGGCGTCGTTTCTGTGCGGTATCTCGACCTCGATGCCGGAGCTGATCGGTTTTCGGGTACTGCAAGGCCTGGTGGCCGGGCCGTTGTACCCGATGACCCAGACGCTGTTGATCGCGGTCTATCCGCCCGCCAGGCGTGGCATGGCCCTGGCGTTGCTGGCGATGGTCACGGTGGTGGCGCCGATTGCAGGCCCCATTCTCGGTGGCTGGATCACCGACAGCTACAGCTGGCCGTGGATCTTCTTCATCAACGTGCCGATCGGGGTTTTCGCCGTGATGGTGGTGCGCCAGCAACTCAAGGCGCGTCCGGTGGAGACCAGTTACCAGCCGATGGATTACGTGGGGCTGATCACCTTGATCATTGGCGTCGGCGCGTTGCAGGTGATCCTCGACAAGGGCAATGACCTGGACTGGTTCGAGTCGAACTTCATCATCATCGGCGCGGCTATTTCGGTGATTGCGCTGGCGGTGTTCGTGATCTGGGAAATGACCGACAAACACCCGGTGGTCAATCTGCGGCTGTTCGCCTACCGCAACTTCCGCATCGGCACCATCGTGCTGGTGGGCGGATATGCCGGGTTCTTCGGCATCAACCTGATCCTGCCGCAATGGCTGCAAACCCAGATGGGCTACACGGCCACTTGGGCTGGTCTGGCGGTGGCGCCGATCGGCATTTTGCCGGTGGTGTTGTCGCCGTTTGTCGGTCGGTACGCGCACAAATTCGACCTGCGATTGCTGGCCGGTGGGGCGTTCCTGTGCATCGGTTTGAGTTGCTTCATGCGCGCCGGGTTTACCAACGAAGTGGACTTCCAGCACATCGCCTTGGTGCAGCTGTTCATGGGCATTGGCGTGGCGCTGTTCTTCATGCCGACCTTGAGCATTTTGATGTCGGACCTGCCGCCGAGCCAGATTGCCGACGGCGCTGGGCTCGCAACCTTCCTGCGGACCCTGGGCGGTAGTTTTGCGGCGTCGTTGACCACCTGGATCTGGATTCGCCGGGCCGATCAGCACCATGCGTATCTGAGTGAAAGCATCACTACCTATGAGCCGGCGACCCGGGAGGCGTTGAACACGCTGGGCGGGGCGGGCAACCCGGCCTACGCACAACTGGATCATGTGCTGACCAGTCAGGCGTACATGCTCTCCACCGTGGATTACTTCACGTTGCTGGGGTGGGCGTTCATGGGCTTGATTCTGCTGGTATGGCTGGCGAAACCGCCGTTTGCGGCGAAGGCGGGGCCGGCTTCGGCAGGGCATTGATTCAGTGGCGCCCGTTTAAAAGATCGCAGCCTCGCTCCGCTCGACAGCTCCTACATTGACCACGTTAGGCAATGCACCTGTAGGAGCTGTCGAGTGAAACGAGGCTGCGATCTTTTGATCTTAGGTTTTTATGGCGTAACGAAATCAAACGGCGCCAATGCAAACCCTTGCTCATCCACCTGCAACGCCCAGCCCTGACGGTCCCAATCCCCCAGCACAATGCGCTTGGCAGCTTGCTCGCCAATCTGCAATTTGTGGATGGCGGGGCGATGGGTGTGGCCGTGGATCAGGGTTTTCACACCGAATTGCCGCATGACCCGCGGCACTTCCTCAGGCGTAACATCGACAATGTCATTGGCCTTCATCCGCGTCTGCGCACGGCTTTCGCTGCGCAACTTGCGCGCTAGCTTATGCCGGGTGCCCAAAGGCAGATGGCGCAGGATGAACAGGGTGATCGGGTTACGCAGGTAGCGCCGCAGCTTCATATAACCGACGTCGCGGGTGCAAAGGCTGTCGCCGTGCATCAACAGCACCGGCTCGCCGTAAAACTGCACGACACTCGGATCTTTGAGCAAGGTACAGCCGGCCGCTTTGCAGAAGGCCTTGCCGAGCATGAAGTCGCGATTGCCGTGCATCAGGAAAATGGCCGTGCCGCTGTCGCTTAAGTTCCGCAGGGCTTGGCAGATGGAACGCTGGAAGGCTGTCATGGCATCGTCGCCAATCCACGCCTCGAAAAAGTCGCCCAGAATGTACAACGCACTCGCCGAGCGGGCGCGTCCAGCGAGCAAATCCAGAAACGCCCGGGTAATGTCCGGGCGCTCCTCTTCCAGATGCAAGTCTGAAATCAGCAGTATCACGCTTCGATGATCTCGGCTTTCTCGATGATCACGTCGTCTGCAGGTACGTCCTGGTGACCGGCCTTGGAGGTGGTGGCCACGCCTTTGATCTTGTCGACGACGTCGGTGCCTTCAACCACTTCGCCGAATACCGCGTAGCCCCAGCCCTGAACGGTCTTGGCGCTGTGGTTCAGGAAGCTGTTGTCAGCCACGTTGATGAAGAATTGCGCGGAAGCCGAATGCGGCTCCATGGTGCGGGCCATGGCAACGCTGTACTTCTTGTTCGGCAGGCCGTTGTCGGCTTCGTTCTGGATGCTTGGGCGCTTGTCTTTCTTTTCTTTCATGCCTGGCTCGAAACCGCCGCCCTGGATCATGAAGTTACCGATGACGCGGTGGAAAACAGTGTTTTCGTAGTGACCGGCCTTGACGTATTCGATGAAGTTGGCAACGGTCAGCGGTGCCTTATCAGCGTTCAGTTGCAGGACGATGTCGCCGAAGTTGGTAGACAGTTTGACTTGAGTCATGATCAGTACTCTTTATAGGAATTCGTGGGTTAGGGGCGCTTTGGCCCTCAACCGGTCCGGCCAGTGTCGGCCAAGGTGCGCAGTTTAGCGTGCCGGACGCGAATTTCGAGGCTGTTTTTCATCGCCGGCCGATTAAATGCAACCGATTGCCGGCCTGCTCTGTCAGCCACTTGACAGCATCGGCTATGATAAGCCCCTTTGATTTATAACAGCCGCTTTGATTTGGCCAACTGGCCGCGCACTTGTACGTTCAAGGATCCTATGAGCAAGCCCACTGTCGACCCTACCTCGAATTCCAAGACCGGCCCTGCCGTGCCGGTCAATTTCCTGCGCCCGATCATCCAGGCGGACCTGGACTCGGGTAAGCACACGCAGATCGTTACCCGTTTCCCGCCTGAGCCCAACGGTTACCTGCACATCGGTCACGCCAAGTCGATCTGTGTGAACTTCGGCCTGGCCCAGGAATTCGGCGGCGTCACGCACCTGCGTTTCGACGACACCAACCCGGCCAAGGAAGACCAGGAATACATCGACGCGATCGAAAGCGACGTCAAATGGCTGGGCTTCGAATGGTCCGGTGAAGTGCGCTATGCCTCGCAGTATTTCGACCAGTTGCACGACTGGGCGGTAGAGCTGATCAAGGCCGGCAAGGCCTACGTCGACGACCTGACCCCTGAACAGGCCAAGGAATACCGTGGCAGCCTGACCGAGCCGGGCAAGAACAGCCCGTTCCGCGACCGCTCGGTTGAGGAAAACCTCGACCTGTTCGCTCGCATGAAGGCCGGCGAATTCAAGGACGGCGCACGTGTGCTGCGGGCCAAGATCGACATGGCCTCGCCGAACATGAACCTGCGCGACCCGATCATGTATCGCATCCGTCATGCCCATCACCACCAGACCGGCGACAAGTGGTGCATCTACCCGAACTACGACTTCACCCATGGTCAGTCGGACGCCATTGAAGGCATCACCCACTCGATCTGCACCCTGGAGTTCGAAAGCCATCGTCCGTTGTACGACTGGTTCCTCGACAACCTGCCGGTGCCGGCGCACCCGCGTCAGTACGAATTCAGCCGTTTGAACCTGAACTACACCATCACCAGCAAGCGCAAGCTCAAGCAACTGGTCGATGAAAAGCACGTCAATGGCTGGGACGATCCGCGCATGTCCACGCTGTCGGGCTTCCGCCGCCGTGGCTACACCCCGGCGTCGATCCGCAACTTCTGCGACATGATCGGCACCAACCGTTCCGATGGCGTGGTCGACTTCGGCATGCTCGAGTTCAGCATCCGTCAGGACCTGGACGCGAATGCCCCGCGCGCCATGTGCGTGCTGCGTCCGTTGAAAGTCGTGATCACCAACTACCCGGAAGACCAAGTCGAGAATCTCGAACTGCCACGTCATCCGCAGAAAGAAGAACTCGGCGTGCGCAAGCTGCCGTTCGCCCGTGAAATCTACATCGACCGCGATGACTTCATGGAAGAGCCGCCAAAAGGCTACAAGCGCCTGGAGCCGAACGGCGAAGTGCGTCTGCGCGGCAGCTACGTGATCCGTGCCGACGAAGCGATCAAGGACGCCGATGGCAACATCGTCGAACTGCGCTGCTCGTACGATCCGGACACCCTGGGCAAGAACCCCGAAGGCCGCAAGGTCAAAGGCGTGGTGCACTGGGTGCCGGCTGCGGCCAGCGTCGAGTGCGAAGTGCGTCTGTACGATCGTCTGTTCCGTTCTCCGAATCCGGAGAAGGCCGAAGACAGCGCCAGTTTCCTGGACAACATCAACCCTGACTCACTGCAAGTCCTCACCGGTTGTCGTGCTGAACCCTCGTTGGGCAACGCACAGCCGGAAGACCGTTTCCAGTTCGAGCGCGAAGGTTACTTCGTCGCGGATATCAAGGACTCGAAACCGGGCGCTCCGGTATTCAACCGTACCGTGACCCTGCGTGATTCGTGGGGCCAGTGATCAAGTCTTAAGGAACCGTCGTGCTTACGATCTACAACACGCTCACCAAGAGCAAAGAAGTCTTCAAGCCGCTGGATGGCAACAAGGTGCGCATGTACGTCTGCGGGATGACCGTATATGACTACTGCCACCTGGGCCACGGCCGCAGCATGGTCGCGTTCGACCTGGTGACCCGCTGGTTGCGGTTCAGCGGTTACGACCTGACCTACGTGCGCAACATCACCGATATCGACGACAAGATCATCAATCGGGCCAACGAGAACGGCGAGTCGTTCGAGGCCTTGACCGAGCGCATGATCGCGGCGATGCACGAAGATGAAGCGCGCCTGAACATCAAAAAGCCGGACATGGAGCCGCGTGCCACGGATCACATCCCGGGCATGCACGCGATGATCCAGACCCTGATCGACAAGGGCTACGCCTACGCACCGGGCAATGGCGACGTGTACTACCGCGTCGCCAAGTTCATGGGCTACGGCAAGCTGTCGCGCAAGAAGATCGAAGACCTGCGCATCGGCGCACGAATCGAAGTCGACGAGTCGAAACAGGACCCGCTGGACTTCGTGCTGTGGAAAGGCGCCAAGCCGGGCGAGCCGAGCTGGCCATCGCCGTGGGGCGACGGTCGTCCGGGCTGGCACATCGAGTGCTCGGTGATGTCCACCTGCTGCCTGGGCGAGACCTTCGACATTCATGGCGGCGGCAGCGACCTCGAGTTCCCGCACCACGAAAACGAAATCGCCCAGAGCGAAGCGGCCACCGGCAAGACCTACGCCAACGCGTGGATGCACTGCGGCATGATTCGCATCAATGGCGAGAAGATGTCCAAGTCCTTGAACAACTTCTTCACCATTCGCGACGTGCTCGACAAGTACCACCCGGAAGTCGTGCGTTACCTGCTGGTGTCGAGCCACTACCGCAGCGCGATCAACTATTCGGAAGACAACCTCAAGGACGCCAAGGGCGCCCTCGAGCGTTTCTACCATGCGTTGAAAGGCTTGCCGAAAGTGGCACCGGCGGGTGGCGAAGCCTTCGTCGAGCGTTTCACCCAGGTGATGAACGACGACTTCGGCACGCCGGAAGCCTGTGCGGTGCTGTTCGAGATGGTCCGCGAGATCAACCGTCTGCGCGAGAGCGATCTGGATGCGGCGGCCGGTCTGGCGGCGCGCTTGAAGGAACTGGCCAGCGTGCTAGGTGTGTTGCAGCTTGAAGCCGATGACTTCCTGCAGGCCGGTGCCGAAGGGCGGGTCGATGCGGCTGAGGTTGATGCACTGATCCAGGCGCGCCTGACTGCCCGTGCCAACAAGGACTGGGCCGAATCCGACCGCATCCGCGACCAGCTCACCGCCATGGGCGTGGTGCTGGAAGACGGCAAGGGCGGCACGACCTGGCGTCTGGCTGACTGATCACTGCGTTTGCTACAAACAAAACCCGCCTTGTGCGGGTTTTTGTTTGCGCCACTGATCGTTCTGTCACTCGATCTGGCGCAACCGCTTGTACAAGGTATTGCGACTAACCCCCAACCGTCGCGCCAAGTGCGAAATATTTCCCCCAGCCGCCTGCAATTGCCGATTCAATGCCTCGGCATCATTCAAATCAACGGCTATCTGCTCCGGTGTATCCACCGGCTCCATCTCGAGATCGACAAAAAAATCATCCGGTAAATGTTCCGGTCGCACCGGCTGTTCCTCGGCCATGGCCAACGCCACCTGCATCACGCTGCTGACCTGACGCAAATTCCCCGGCCACGGATGACGGCCGAACAGGTCCAGCACCTCGGGGCTCAACCCGGCCCATTGCGACGGTTCACGGTGTTGTTCCCACAAGCGCTTGAACAGCGACTGCTTGTCACTGCGTTCCCTGAGCGGTGGCAGTTCCAGGGTCAAACCACCGATGCGGTAATACAAATCCTCACGAAACCGCCCCAACTGCACCTGCTCGCGCAACAAGCGGTTGGTCGCCGAGATGATCCGGATGTCCACCGGGAACAACTCGCTGCTGCCCACCGGTTGCACGCAACGTTCTTGCAATACCCGAAGTAGCCGGGCCTGGGTTGGCAGCGGCATGTCGCCGATTTCATCGAGGAACAGGGTGCCTTTGTCGGCCTTGCGGATCAGCCCGATGCTGCCTTTCTGGTTGGCGCCGGTGAATGCGCCTTTCTCGTAGCCAAACAGCTCGGACTCCACCAGTTCGGCGGGGATCGCTGCACAGTTGACGGCAATGAACGGTTGTTTGCTGCGTGAGCTGGCGTGGTGCAGGGCTTTGACGAAGACTTCCTTGCCGACCCCGGTTTCCCCGTGGATCAACAATGGAATGTCCTTCTCCAGCAAACGCTCGGCCTGGCGCACGGCTTTTTCCACGCGGCTGTCGCCAAAGTGCAGGGTGTTGAGGCTGATCGCGGCGGGCGCTGCCAGGGTGGGCTCAGTGCACTTTATTTCAGTGGTTTTCGTTTCAGTGCTCTTTTTTTCTGCAAACAGCCGCGCCTGAATCGACGCCTGCTTCGGTCGTTTCAGCACGCACTGGAAACGGTTGTTTCCTGAGGCTTGCAGGGAAAACGGCAGGCCGTCCGGCTGATTCAGCAGTTCCATCAACGAGACTTTGAACAAGCTTTCGACGCTGACCCGCGACAGGCTGATGCCCAGCAGATTGTCGGCCCGGCGGTTGGCCGACAGTACCTGACCGGTTTCATCGAAGATCAGCATCCCGGCCCATTGGCTGTCGAGGTTGTTCAACCCGGTGTTGAAGGTCAATTGGAAATGCTGGCCATGGAACAGGTTGAGGATCAGCCGGTTCTCCACGGTCTGGCTCATCATCTTGACCATGCCCAGGGTGTGGGAGGGCGGCAGGTAGCTGTCGCTGGACACATCCAGCACCGCGATCACCTTGCGCTCGGCATCGAAAATCGGCGCGGCGGAACCGGTCATGAAGCGGTTGGCCTTGAGGAAATGTTCATCGTGCTCGATGTGCACGGCCTGCTCGCAGGCCAGCGCAGTGCCGATCGCATTGGTCCCGCTGCAATGCTCCATCCAGCTGGCGCCGACGCTGAAACCACGGGTCAGGCTCGGCTC
This sequence comes from Pseudomonas sp. KD5, assembly GCF_012932895.1. Taxonomy (NCBI): domain Bacteria; kingdom Pseudomonadati; phylum Pseudomonadota; class Gammaproteobacteria; order Pseudomonadales; family Pseudomonadaceae; genus Pseudomonas; species Pseudomonas sp. KD5. The sequence continues at coordinate 543,342 of NZ_JDWJ01000001.1, forward strand.
GATGAAACGCTGGGTACCCCACGACGTCAGCACCTGGCCGTGATTGTCGGCGAGCATGATCAGGCAATTGGAGTTGCTGAGGATGTTTTCGTAATACGGCAGGACTTCCTGATGGGTGGTCTGCACCAGGGAATGCTGGCTCTCCAGCAAGTGGGCGATGCCGTCTGCCGGTAACTGATCGAACGCCGGAGCGCTCTGATGATCGAGCCCGAACGCGCGGCAGCGAGACCAGGAGTCCTGGATGATGGCGTCGTGGGAGCGCTTTGAGACAGGTACGGCCATGGCGGTCGATCTCTGGGCATTATTATTTTTGTTATGAGTAACACGCTTCATGTAGCAGCTGGCGAAGCCTGCGTTCAGCGACGCAGTCGTCGTGAAATCAGGCGTCGCGGTGTATCAGGACGACCACGCAAACAGGTCTTACGACGACTGCGTCGCCGAACGCAGGCTTCGCCAGCTGCTACACAGGATGTGGGGGATTCGAGTAATCGTCTTGCTAAAGCATCCGTAGAGTGTTGTTCACTATTGTTCATTGTCAACCGCCGGATTGTTCAGTTGTTCATTCGTGGTTGTTCATTTCTGTTCAGCAACGAATGCGATTTTTATCTTGATTGAAGGGATTTCCAGCCAAATCAAACGCTTGAGATTTTTGGCACGAATGTCGCTGTAGTGCTCCGGTCGCTTGACTCAAAAAATAAAAAAAGGCCGAGCCATGTCACTAATCCTGGAACACGTCAGCCGCACCGTCGAAGGCCAGACCTGGATCGACGATGCGTGCCTTAATTTCGAACCCGGATCGTTCAACGTTTTGCTCGGTCGCACGCTGTCCGGCAAAACCAGCCTCATGCGCCTGATGGCCGGTCTGGACAAGCCCGACAGCGGCCGCATCCTGATGAACGGCGTCGACGTCACCCAGCGCCCGGTGCGTTTGCGCAATGTGTCGATGGTCTATCAGCAGTTCATCAATTACCCGACCATGACGGTGTTCGAGAACATCGCCTCGCCGCTGCGTCAGGGCGGCGTTGCCAATGAGCTGATCCAGAGCAAAGTGCTGGAAACCGCGAAGATGCTGCGCATCGAGAAATTCCTCCAGCGCCATCCACTGGAGCTCTCCGGCGGCCAGCAACAGCGCACGGCCATGGCCCGGGCGCTGGTCAAGGACGCCGAGCTGATTCTGTTCGACGAGCCGCTGGTCAACCTCGACTACAAGCTGCGCGAAGAGCTGCGCCAGGAAATGCGCGAGCTGTTCAAGGCGCGCAATACCATCGCGATTTACGCCACCACCGAACCCAACGAAGCCCTGGCGCTGGGCGGCACCACGACGATTCTTCACGAAGGCCGGGTGATTCAGAGCGGCAAGTCCTCCGAGGTCTATCACCAGCCGCAAACCGTGCTGGCGGCGGAGTTGTTCTCCGAGCCACCGATCAACCTGATGCCGGGCCGCATTGCCGGCAACGAAGTGAGTTTCGCCAATTTCGTGCACTTCCCGTTGAACGTCGATCTGCGTCCGGTGGGCGAGGGCGAGTTCCGTTTCGGCGTGCGTCCCAGCCATATCTCGCTGGTGCCGAGCAACGACGACGATCTGGAACTGGCGGTGACCGTCGAGGTGGCCGAGATCAGCGGTTCGGAAACCTTCCTGCACGTGCGCAACGAGTATTTCCTGCTGGTGCTGCACTTGCCGGGGGTGCACGAATACGACGTCGATGCGCCGATTCGCATCTATATCCCGACTCATAAACTGTTTGTGTTCGATATGCAGGGGCGGCTGGTCCAGGCGCCCGGTCGCCGTATTGCGAGGGTTGCCTGATGGCCGAAATCCGTTTGCAGAGCCTTGCCCACAGCTACACCCGCACACCAGCCGGCCCTGAGGATTACGCGATCCGCGAGATGGACCACGTCTGGGAGCAGGGCGGCGCCTATGCGCTGCTCGGGCCATCGGGCTGCGGCAAGTCGACCTTGCTCAACATCATTTCCGGATTGCTCAGCCCGTCCCAGGGCCAGGTGATGTTCGACGGCAAAGTGGTCAACGAGCTGACCCCGGAAAAGCGCAACATCGCCCAGGTTTTCCAGTTTCCGGTGGTCTACGACACCATGACGGTGTTCGACAACCTGGCTTTCCCGCTGCGCAATCAGGGCATGGTCGAAGCGAAGGTTTTCAGCAAGGTGCATGAGATCGCCGAAGTCCTCGACCTTCAGGCATTGCTGCACAAGAAGGCCCGCAACCTCACCGCCGATGAAAAACAGAAAGTCTCCATGGGCCGTGGGCTGGTGCGCGATGACGTGTCGGCGATCCTCTTCGATGAACCGCTGACGGTGATCGACCCGCACCTGAAGTGGAAGCTGCGGCGCAAGCTCAAGCAGATCCACGAGCAGTTCAACATCACCATGGTCTACGTCACCCATGATCAGCTCGAAGCCTCGACCTTCGCCGACAAGATCGCGGTGATGTACGGCGGGCAGATCGTGCAGTTCGGTACGCCACGGGAATTGTTCGAACGGCCGAGCCACACCTTTGTCGGCTATTTCATCGGCAGCCCGGGGATGAACCTGATCGACGTCCAGCCGCAGGCCGGCGGTGTCGGTTTTGCCGGGACTCACTTGCCGTTGTCCACTGCGATGCAGCAGCGGATCGCCGACAGCGAATGGAAAAGCCTGAAGGTCGGCATCCGTCCGGAGTTCGTCCATGTGTGGGAGGAGGCCTTTGATGACGCGTTGCGGGCAAAGGTCGTACACGTCGAGGACCTGGGCACCTACAAAATCATGACCCTGAACCTCGACGGCGTGCTGCTGAAAGTACGCTTGGCTGAAGACAAACCGGTGCCCGAGGGCACGGCGTACATCAGTTTTCCGGGGCAATGGCTGATGGTCTACGCCGATGATTACTTGCTGGAGGTGCAGCCATGAACAAGGTGCAGAACAACAAGGCCTGGTGGCTGGTATTGCCGGTGTTCCTGCTGGTGGCGTTCAGTGCGGTGATCCCGATGATGACCGTGGTCAACTACTCGGTGCAGGACATCTTCGACCAGTCCAGCCGCTATTTCGTCGGCGCCGATTGGTACAAGCAGGTCTTGCTCGACCCACGGCTGCATGACTCGCTGCTGCGCCAGTTCATCTATTCCGGTTGTGTGTTGTTGATCGAAATTCCGTTGGGCATCGCCATCGCCCTGACCATGCCGATCAAGGGCCGCTGGTCGTCGCTGGTGTTGATTCTCCTGGCGATTCCGCTGCTGATTCCGTGGAACGTGGTTGGTACCATCTGGCAGATTTTCGGCCGGGCCGACATCGGCTTGCTTGGGGCCAGCCTCAACGGCATGGGCATCAGCTACAACTACGCGGCCAACACCATGGACGCCTGGGTCACGGTGTTGGTGATGGACGTCTGGCACTGGACATCACTGGTGGCGCTGCTGTGTTTCTCCGGGCTGCGGGCGATTCCGGACGTGTATTACCAGGCGGCGCGGATCGATCGGGCGTCGGCCTGGGCGGTGTTCCGACACATCCAGTTGCCCAAGCTCAAGAGCGTACTGCTGATCGCGGTGATGCTGCGGTTCATGGACAGTTTCATGATCTACACCGAGCCGTTCGTGTTGACCGGTGGCGGTCCGGGCAATGCCACGACCTTCTTGAGTCAGACCTTGACCCAAATGGCCGTAGGGCAATTCGACCTCGGCCCGGCGGCGGCTTTCTCGCTGGTGTACTTCCTGATCATCCTGTTGGTGTCGTGGCTGTTCTACACCGCCATGACTCACTCTGACGCCAATCGGTGAGGCCTGCCATGAGCAAGAGAAAGCTGATTCCACTGCTGGTCTATATCCTGTTCCTGCTGGTGCCGATCTACTGGCTGCTGAACATGTCCTTCAAGAGCAACACCGAAATCCTCGGTGGCCTGACGCTGTTTCCCCAGGATTTCACTTTCGCCAACTACAAGGTGATCTTCACTGACCCGAGCTGGTACACCGGCTACCTCAACTCGGCGTACTACGTCAGCATGAACACAATCATTTCCCTGATCGTGGCGTTGCCGGCGGCCTATGCGTTTTCGCGCTACCGCTTTCTCGGTGACAAGCACCTGTTCTTCTGGCTGCTGACCAACCGCATGGCACCACCGGCGGTGTTCCTGCTGCCGTTCTTCCAGCTGTATTCCTCGATCGGGTTGTTCGATACGCACATCGCGGTGGCGTTGGCTCACTGTCTGTTTAACGTGCCGCTGGCGGTGTGGATTCTTGAGGGCTTCATGTCTGGCGTTCCCAAGGAAATCGACGAAACCGCCTACATCGATGGCTACAGCTTTCCCAAGTTCTTCGTGAAGATTTTCGTTCCGCTGATCGGCTCCGGGATCGGTGTCACGGCGTTTTTCTGCTTCATGTTTTCCTGGGTCGAACTGTTGCTGGCGCGAACCCTGACGTCGGTGAACGCCAAACCCATCGCCGCGGTGATGACCCGCACGGTCTCGGCGTCCGGCATCGACTGGGGCGTGCTGGCAGCGGCGGGGGTGTTGACCATCCTGCCGGGCATGCTGGTGATCTGGTTTGTTCGCAACCACGTGGCCAAGGGCTTTGCCCTGGGCCGGGTATGAGGAACTGATGATGGAATGGATGAGTTGGACTGGCCCGACGGCGGCGTTCTTCGGCGTCATAGCCTTGATCCTGGTGGGCATGACGACCTGGGAGTTGCGTTCGCCAAGCATTCTTCGAAAAGGTTTTCTGCCGATTACCACCACCCGTGGCGATCGGCTGTTTATCGGTCTTCTCGGCAGCGCCTACCTGCATTTGCTGGTAATCGGCGTCACCGACTGGAGCATCTGGATAGCGTTCGCGTTGTCCCTGGTGTGGCTGTTGGCTGTGATGCGTTGGGGCTAGTCGAATCGCTCGGCAATGTTGCTCCGAAACCCATAAAGGAGGTCTTATGTTCGATAAAAACAATAAGCTGCGACATAGCATTTCACTGGCAGCCATGCTGGCACTCAGCGGATTGAGCGCATCGGCCTGGGCTGATGCCTACGAAGACGCTGCGAAAAAGTGGATCGGCGGCGAATTCAAACCGTCCACCCTGACGGCCGATCAGCAACTCGCGGAATTGAAGTGGTTCATCAAGGCGGCCGAGCCGTTTCGCGGGATGGACATCAAGGTTGTCTCGGAAACCCTGACCACCCATGAATACGAGTCCAAGGTGCTGGCCAAGGCCTTCACCGAGATCACCGGGATCAAAGTCACCCACGACCTGCTGCAAGAAGGCGATGTGGTGGAAAAGCTGCAGACCGTGATGCAGTCGGACAAGAGCATCTATGACGGCTGGGTCAACGACTCAGACCTGATCGGTACGCACTTTCGCTATGGCAAGACCGAGGCGATCACCGACCTGATGGCCAACGAAGGTAAAAACTTCACCTCGCCGACCCTCGACATCAAGGACTTCATCGGCACGTCCTTCACCACCGCGCCCGATGGCAAGCTCTATCAATTACCCGATCAACAGTTCGCCAACCTCTACTGGTTCCGCGCCGACTGGTTCGAGCGGCCGGAGCTGAAAGCCAAGTTCAAGGAAAAGTACGGCTATGAACTGGGCGTGCCGGTGAACTGGTCTGCCTATGAAGACATCGCCAAATTCTTCAGCGAGGACGTCAAGGAAATCGACGGCAAGCGGGTCTACGGGCACATGGACTACGGCAAGAAAGACCCGTCCCTGGGCTGGCGCTTTACCGATGCCTGGTTCTCCATGGCCGGTGGTGGCGACAAGGGCTTGCCCAACGGTTTGCCGGTGGATGAGTGGGGCATTCGTGTCGAAGACTGTCATCCAGTCGGCTCCAGCGTGACCCGCGGAGGCGATACCAACGGCCCGGCAGCGGTTTTTGCCACCACCAAATACGTCGACTGGCTCAAGAAGTACGCGCCACCGGAAGCGGCGGGCATGACCTTCTCCGAATCCGGCCCGGTGCCGTCCCAGGGCAACATTGCCCAGCAGATTTTCTGGTACACCGCGTTCACCGCCGACATGACCAAACCGGGCCTGCCGGTGGTGAATGCCGACGGCACGCCAAAATGGCGCATGGCGCCATCGCCACGCGGACCGTACTGGGAAGAGGGCATGAAGCTTGGGTATCAGGACGTGGGTTCCTGGACATTCATGAAGTCCACGCCTGAGAAACAGAAGCTCGCGGCCTGGCTGTACGCGCAGTTCGTGACCTCGAAAACCGTGTCGCTGAAGAAAACCATCGTCGGCCTGACGCCGATCCGCGAGTCGGACATCAACTCGCAAGCGATGACCGACCTGGCGCCGAAACTCGGTGGCCTGGTCGAGTTCTATCGCAGCCCGGCGCGGGTGCAATGGACACCGACCGGCACCAACGTGCCGGACTATCCGCGTCTGGCGCAGTTGTGGTGGAGCCACATCGCCGAAGCTGCCAGCGGCGAGAAAACCCCGCAACAGGCGCTCGATGGTCTGGCCAAGGATCAAGACGCGATCATGACCCGTCTGGAACGCTCCAAGGCCCAGGCCACTTGCGCGCCGAAAATGAACCCGGAACGCGACGCGCAATACTGGTTCGACCAACCGGGCGCACCGAAGCCGAAACTGGCCAACGAGAAGCCCAAGGGTGAAACCGTGAGCTACAACGAACTGCTGAAATCGTGGGCGGATGCGCGTAAGTAATTGTCGGTAAATGTGAAACGCTAACGGCACCGTAAGGTGCCGTTTTACTTTGTGCCTGTTCCACCGCCAGGTATTGCGGTGACCTGCATTGCATTTTCGTTTTTGGGGAAAACCAGTCTGAACACGGTCATCGCACCGGGCGGGCTTTCAACCTCGGCCACTCCCTGATGCACGCTCATGATTGAGCGCACGATGGCCAGACCCAGTCCGGTGCTGCCTTGCGAGCGGGAGCGGCTGCTGTCGACCCGGTAAAAACGGTCGAACAGGTGCGGCAGATGCTGCGCTTCGATGCCCGCGCCGGGGTTGCTGACTTCCAGTGCAACCTGTGTCGCCTTTTGTTCAATATGCAGCGAAACCGTTTGCCCGGTCGGGCAGTGGCGCAGGGCGTTGGACAGCAGGTTCGAGATCGCCCGTTGAATCATCAACCGGTCGCCCAGCACGCGTGCGCTGCCGGTCACGTTCAGGTTGATGCGCTTGTCTTGCGCCGACAAGGAAAACAGGTCGGCCACTTTCTCGGCTTCTTCTTCAAGGGCGACCGGCTCGAAAGATGTGAGCGCTGCCGGGTTGCTGGCCTGCGCCAGAAACAGCATGTCCGAGACGATCCGCGCAACACGCTCCAGTTCTTCGGTGCAGGACACCAAGACGTTTTTGTACGCCTCGGCCGTGCGTTCCCGGGACAGCGTCACTTGTGCCTTGCCCATCAAATTGTTGATCGGCGTGCGCAGTTCATGGGCCAGGTCATCGGAGAACTGCGACAACTGCTGCACACCATTGTCGAGGCGATCCAGCATGAAGTTGATCCCCTGGGCCAGTTCACTGAGTTCCTGGGGCATGTCGAGCACCGACAGCCGATGGCCGAGGTCTTGCGTCGAGACCATCGCCGCCACTTTGCGAAACTCGCGCAACGGCATCAGCCCCCGCTGTACGGCGGCCCAGGCACTGAGGCCGATGAAGATCAGCAGCAGTGGCAAAGCAATCAGGGTCGAGCGCAGATAGGCGCTGAGCAACGCCTGATTGTGGGCATCGTCCATCGACAGCAGCACCGGGACGCGGGTGCCGTCCTTGATGCGGACCAACCGAGAAGCGGTCAGGTAGCGCTTGCCTTGATCGTCGGTGCCGTCGGAGAACGCCAGTGGTTCGTCGGCAGCCAGTACTGCCTTGCGTTCAAGGCGCGGGTCGGCCATGCCGGAGCCGGATTTCAACAGAGGCGTGCGCAAGTTACTGCGGTCATAAATCGTCAGGGTGAGGTTGTCATGGCCCATGACCTGATCGAGCAGAATGTGCGGCGCCGAACGAATTTCTGCGGCATCGGCGTACAGCGACAGGCTGTGTTCCACCTGTTCCATCTTCTGGGCCAGGCTGTCCCTGGATAACGCGTTCAACTCATGGGTCAGGGCAAAGTAGGCAAGGATCGCCAGGAACACCACCAGTAGCGCGCCGAGAATACTCACCGTCAGGCCCAGGCGCATCGACAGGCTGGCCGGCTTCATTCCCGCGCCTCCAGGACATAGCCGACACCGCGCAGGGTGTGGATCAACTTGCTGTCGAACGGGTCGTCGATCTTGGCGCGCAAACGTCGGATCGACACTTCGACCACGTTGGTGTCGCAGTCGAAATTCATGTCCCACACCAGCGAAATGATCTGGGTACGGGTGAGCACCTCGCCGGACTGGCGCATCAGCAGGTGCAGCAGGGCGAATTCCTTGGTGGTCAGGTCGATGCGCTGCTCGCCGCGAAAGGCGCGGTGACGGCCCGGATCAAGTTCCAGATCGGCGACTTTGAGCACCTGCGGCACCGGGATGTTTTCGCTGCGGCGCATCAGCGTGCGCACTCGCGCCAGCAATTCCGGAAACTCGAATGGCTTGACCAGATAATCGTCGGCACCCAGATCCAGACCACGAATCTTGTCGGCCAGACGCCCGCGGGCGGTGAGCATCATTACTCGGGTGGAATGGGTGCGACGTAATTGTTCCAGCACGCCCCAGCCATCGAGTTCCGGCAGGTTCACATCCAGGATCACCAGGTCGTATGCCTGCTGTTGCGCCAGATGCAGTCCGTCGGCGCCAGTGGCCGCGTGGTCAACGATATAACCACTTTCCGTCAGTCCCTGATGCAAGTATTCGGCAGCTTTAAGCTCGTCCTCGACGACAAGGATTCGCATGATCTATCACCACTTTTATTTAATGGATATTTAATTAAGGTGGCCGGGAAAGTTGTTGTTTTTGTAGGGGCTTCCGGACGGTTTTGAATAACGACTAGAGGTTGTGAGTTGCTGGTTTTCTACAGCGGTTTCCCTGTGTGATGGCGTGCAAGGTAAAGGCTGTAGTGGCTACAGGGTCAACTGAAATGCTGGGTCTTGAGCTCTGAAAATGGCGATCTGCGACAGCCTGTCGCAGCAGGCAAGCCCGAATGCCCATGCGCCACATTCAGGCAAGTGCTGTTTGGCAGATAACTACCGTGTATTTGTTTCCATGTATTGCTATGTCGCCTTTCGCACTTCGCATCCTAGATCAAAACAACTTCCATAAACCGTGGATGACGGATTTGTAATGTTCCAGTCACCTTGCCGATAAGTTCAAAACTCTACCGTGGCGGCATCAAAGATTCTTGAATAAAGGAAGTCTTCCATTGCCCGGTTTAAAAGAACGGACGGCGCGAGCACGCCTGAAAAAAACAGCGAGGACAGTGACGGCCAGCGTTGTGTTGCTGGCCGGCACGGGGCTTGTGCATGCATCGACCCTGACCCTCGATCAAGCCCTGCAAACGGCATTCGCCGGTAACCCGGATCTGGCGGCTGCGCAGTGGGAAATCGGCATCGCCGAGGGTGAGCGCAAACAGGCCGGCCTGATCCCCAACCCCGAAGTGTCGTGGGAGGCCGAAGACACCCGGCGCGATTCGCGAACCACCACGGTGATGCTCAGCCAACCGATCGAACTGGGCGGCAAACGTGGCGCACGGATCGACGTCGCCAGCCGCGCGCAGGACGCCGCCGGGATCGAGTGGGAGCGCAAGCGCAATGCCTTGCGCGCCGATGTGATTCAGGCGTTCAACAGCGCCCGGACCGCGCAACAGCGCTTGCAGTTGTCTCGTCAGTCGCTGCAACTCGCCGAACACGGTTTGCGCGTCGCCCAAGGACGCATCGAGGCCGGCAAATCATCGCCGGTCGAAGGCACCCGGGCGCACGTGCAACTCTTAGAAGTACGCCTGGAACTGAGCCGCGCCGAGCGCGATCAGGCCAACGCCTATCAGCAATTGGCGCAGGTCATGGGCGCACCGTTGCCAGCCTCGACCACCGTGCAAGCGGCCACGCAAAGCATGCCCACCGTGCCACCGGCGAGCCGATTGCTGGAGCGCCTGAACGAGACCGCCGAGCTGCGTCTGGCCAAATTGCAGATCGATCAGCGCGAAGCCTCACTGGGTCTGGAAAAGTCGCAACGCATTCCCGACCTGACCGTGAGTATTGGCAGCCAATACAGCGAAACCGAGCGCGAGCGGGTCAACGTGGTCGGGCTGTCGCTGCCGATTCCGCTGTTCAACCGCAATCAGGGCAACGTGCTGGCAGCAGCCCGGCGCAGCGATCAGGCGCGGGATCTGCGCAATGCCACCGAGCTGCGTTTGCGCACGGAAATCCAGACCAGCCTTGAGCAATGGCAGACCGCCAATGGCGAAGTCGAGGCGTTCAACCAGACCATCCTGCCCGCTGCGCAAAATGCGGTCGACAGCGCCACGCGCGGCTTCGAAATGGGCAAGTTCGGCTTCCTCGATGTGCTCGACGCCCAGCGCACCCTGATCAGCGCCCGCAGCCAATACATCCAGGCCGTCAGCGAGGCGACGGACGCGCGAGTACGCATCGAACGCATCTTCGGCGACCTCACCGTCAGCCCTTGAATTTCATCCTTCAAATCACTGCGCGATGGCATGGCGCAGAGGAGTTTCCATGGAAAAAAAACTGATCGTGGTGGCTGCGGCGACGTTGGCGCTGGGCATTGGTATTGGCTCGATGTGGCCGGGCAATGCGTCCATCGACGCGCACGCCGATGAAGCGGCGGAGCACGCCGATCACGCTGAAGAAGGCGCAGCAGCCGACGGCGAACATGCAGAAGAAGGGCACCTGGAGCTGAGCGCTGAACAGATCACCGCGGCGGGCATTCAACTAGCCGAAGCGCGGGCGCAGTACATCAGCCTCGGCTTGCCGTTCCCCGGCGAAGTGCGCTTTGACGAAGACCGCACTGCGCACGTAGTGCCTCGGGTGCCCGGGGTGGTCGAGTCGGTGTCGGTCAATCTCGGGCAGTCGGTGAAGAAGGGCCAGTTGCTGGCGGTGATCGCCAGTCAGCAGATCTCTGATCAGCGCAGCGAACAGGCTGCCGCGCAGCGGCGCCTGACCTTGGCGCGCACCACCTACGAACGCGAGAAAAAACTGTGGCAGGACAAGATCTCCGCCGAGCAGGATTTCCTTCAGGCACGCCAGGCATTGGAAGAAGCCGAAATTGCCCTGGCCAATGCCCGGCAAAAAATCAGCGTGCTCAGTGGCAGCGTGGTCGCCACCGGCGGCAATCGCTATGAACTGCGCGCGCCGTTCGACGGTGTGGTGGTGGAAAAACACCTGACGCCGGGGGAGGTGGTCGATGAATCCACGGAGGCTTTTACCCTCTCCGACCTGTCGCGGGTGTGGGTGACGTTCGGCGTTTCGCCCAAGGATCTGACCAAGGTGCAAGTGGGCAAACCGGTCACCGTCAGCGCCCCGGAACTCAATGCCGAAGTTGCCGGCACCGTGGCCTACGTCGGCAGTTTGCTCGGTGAACAGACCCGCACTGCAACGGTCCGCGTGACCTTGGAAAATCCGCAAGGCTCGTGGCGCCCCGGCCTGTTCGTCACCGCGCTGGTGGCGACCGACAGTCGCCAAGCCAGGGTCGCCGTACCTGAAACCGCGATCCAGACCGTCGAGGACAAACCCACAGTGTTCGTGCGCACCGACGACGGCTTCAAGGCGCAAGCGGTGGAGCTGGGCAGTCGCGCGGCCGGCTTGGTGGAAGTCACCCAAGGGCTGGAGCCGGGCGTGCAAGTCGCCAGTGCCGGCAGCTTCGTCCTCAAATCGGAATTGGGCAAAGCCTCGGCCGAGCACTCTCATTGAAGGCTCCCACTGATCCGTCAACCTCGACCGGAAGGTTCTCATGTTCGAACGCCTGATCCAGTTTGCCATCGAGCAGCGCATCATCGTGCTGCTCGCCGTTCTCCTCATGGCCGGCCTCGGCATCGCCAGTTACCAAAAACTGCCGATCGACGCCGTGCCCGACATCACCAACGTCCAGGTGCAAATCAACACCGGCGCGGCCGGGTTCTCGCCGCTGGAAACCGAGCAGCGCATCACTTTCCCGATTGAAACCGCCATGGCCGGTTTGCCGGCGCTGGAGCAGACCCGCTCGCTGTCGCGTTCGGGGCTGTCGCAGGTCACGGTGATCTTCAAGGACGGCACCGATCTGTTCTTCGCCCGGCAATTAGTCAACGAGCGCTTGCAGATCGCCAGGGAGCAATTGCCCGAGGGGGCGGAAGCGCTGATGGGGCCGATTTCCACCGGGCTCGGGGAGATTTTCCTGTGGACGGTGGAGGCGCAGGAAGGTGCGCTCAAGGACGACGGCACCGCCTACACGCCAACCGATTTGCGGGTGATTCAGGACTGGATCATCAAGCCGCAATTGCGCAACGTGCCCGGTGTGGCCGAGATCAACACCATCGGCGGGTTCGCCAAGGAATACCAGATCGCCCCCGACCCGAAACGGCTGGCGGCTTACAAACTGACCCTCACCGATCTGGTCACGGCGCTGGAGCGCAACAACGCCAACGTCGGCGCCGGTTACATCGAGCGCAGCGGCGAGCAGTTGCTGATTCGCGCGCCTGGGCAAGTGGCGAGCACCGATGACATCGCCAATATCGTGATGGCCAATGTCGACGGGACGCCGATCCGGATCAAGAACGTCGCGACGGTAGACATCGGTCGCGAACTGCGCACCGGTGCCGCCACCGAAAACGGTCGCGAAGTGGTACTGGGCACGGTGTTCATGCTGATCGGCGAAAACAGCCGGACGGTCTCCCAGGCAGTGGCGACCAGGCTTGAACAGATCAACCGTTCCCTGCCCAAAGGCGTGATTGCGGTGCCGGTGTATGACCGCACGCACCTGGTGGACAAGGCCATCGCCACGGTGAAGAAGAACCTGGTGGAAGGCGCGATTCTGGTCATCGCGATTCTGTTCCTGTTCCTGGGCAACATCCGCGCGGCGTTGATCACCGCGATGGTCATTCCGCTGTCGATGCTGTTCACCTTCACCGGCATGTTCACCAACAAAGTCAGTGCCAACCTGATGAGCCTCGGCGCCCTCGACTTCGGCATCATCGTCGACGGCGCGGTGGTGATCGTCGAAAACACCCTGCGACGGCTGGCCCATGCGCAGCAGCATCACGGGCGTTTGCTGAGCCGTTCCGAGCGTTTCCACGAAGTATTCGCGGCGGCCAAAGAAGCGCGGCGGCCGCTGATTTTCGGCCAGTTGATCATCATGGTCGTGTACCTGCCGATCTTCGCCCTGAGCGGTGTCGAAGGGAAAATGTTCCACCCGATGGCCTTCACCGTGGTCATCGCGCTGTTGGGCGCCATGCTGTTGTCGGTGACCTTTGTGCCGGCGGCCATCGCGTTGTTCGTTACCGGCAAGGTCAAGGAAGAGGAGGGCGTGGTCATGCGCGGCGCGCGTCGCGTTTATGCGCCGGCGCTGGCGTGGGTGATGTCCCATCGCGCCATGGCGGTGGGGGCGGCGCTGGCTGTGATTGTGCTCAGCGGCGTGCTCACCAGCCGCATGGGCAGCGAGTTTGTGCCGAGTCTCAGTGAGGGCGATTTTGCCCTGCAAGCCTTGCGCGTGCCGGGCACCAGCCTCACACAATCGGTGGACATGCAGCAGCGTCTGGAGACCTTGATCCTCAACAAGGTGCCGGAAGTCGAGCGCGTGTTCGCCCGTACCGGCACCGCCGAAATCGCCTCCGACCCGATGCCGCCGAACATCTCCGACAGCTACGTGATGCTCAAGCCGAAGGCGCAGTGGCCGGATCCGGGCAAGTCCCGCGAGACCCTGATGGCGGAACTGCAACAAGCCGCCGCGACGCTGCCGGGCAGCAACTATGAACTGTCGCAGCCGATCCAGTTACGCTTCAACGAACTGATCTCCGGCGTGCGCAGCGATGTGGCGGTCAAGGTGTTCGGGGATGACATGGACGTGCTCAACGCCACGGCGGCGAAGATCGCCGCCGCCATGCAGAAGGTCAACGGCGCGTCCGAGGTCAAGGTCGAGCAAACCACCGGCCTGCCGGTGCTGACCATCAACATCGACCGCGACAAGGCGGCGCGTTACGGGCTCAACGTCGGCGACGTGCAAGACACCATTGCAGTGGCGGTCGGCGGGCGCCAGGCCGGGACACTGTATGAAGGCGATCGGCGTTTCGACATGGTGGTGCGCCTGTCCGATGCCATGCGCAAGGACATCGAAGGTTTGTCGGCACTGTTGATTCCGGTGCCGGCGCCCCTGAATGGCGCGGCTGATCAGATTGGCTTCATCGCCCTCAAGGACGTCGCCAGCCTTGATCTGGTGCTCGGGCCGAATCAGGTCAGCCGCGAAAACGGCAAGCGGCTGGTGATCGTCAGCGCCAACGTGCGTGGGCGCGATATTGGCTCCTTCGTTAAAGAGGCTGGCGAGGTGATCGAGCGCGATGTGCAGGTGCCGGCGGGTTACTGGACCACGTGGGGCGGTCAGTTCGAGCAGTTGCAGTCGGCGGCCAAACGCTTGCAGATCGTGGTGCCGGTGGCTCTGCTGTTGGTGTTCGGGCTGCTGTTCATGATGTTCAACAACCTCAAGGATGGCTTGCTGGTGTTCACCGGGATTCCGTTTGCGTTGACCGGGGGCGTCATGGCGCTGTGGCTGCGGGACATTCCGCTGTCGATCTCGGCGGGCGTTGGTTTCATTGCGCTGTCGGGGGTAGCGGTGCTCAACGGTCTGGTGATGATCGCGTTTATCCGCAATTTGCGGGAGGAGGGGCGTTCGCTCGCTGATGCAATCAATGAGGGTGCGCTCACACGTCTGCGCCCGGTGTTGATGACGGCGCTGGTTGCGTCCCTGGGCTTCATTCCCATGGCTTTGGCGACCGGCACGGGTGCCGAGGTGCAGCGACCGTTGGCGACGGTGGTGATTGGCGGGATTCTGTCTTCGACCATCCTGACGCTGCTGATACTGCCGGCGTTGTATCAGTTGGCGCATAGACGCGACGAAGACCCAGCTTCAACCAAGTAGGTGGAACTGCTGTGGGAGCGCTAGATAACGGATATGTAATTTGCGTGCCACCGTCACGAAAGGTTCGGATTGTTACCTTGATCCCGTTAGTTAATTAAACGAGGAATCAAGCATGAAACTTGTACAACTGAGTGCGTTTGCAGCGGCGTTGGTGATGTCTTCCGTTGTTTTGGCTGAAGGTGGCGGCGACAGAGCCTTTGAAAAAATGATGGCGGCCAATGACCGCTCGGTGGAGGCGTTTGTCGCCAAGGAACAGGCGCGTAACCCCGTCGTGTTGAATGAAAAAAAGGACGACAAGACCAAAGACTTGTAAGCGTGTCGCACCTGAACTAGCCCGTCATCGAAGGCCGATGGTGGGCTTTTTTTTGAGCCTGGATTTAAGGTACTGGATATGAAAGTTTTTAAGTTGATGGCGTTCGTCGGTGTGATGGCGATGTCGTTGAATGCGCTGGCAGAAGGCGGCGGTGACCGGACGTTTGAGAGGGCGTTCAGTGCCAACGCCCACGCCATGCAGCAATACGCGGCCAACCAGGGCAAACCTGCGCCGGTGGTGAAAGACTACGAATACGGGATGAAACTGGATGTGGTGAAAGTGGTGAGCGTTGTGCGGCCGCAAGTTGCTTGTGCCGTGGTGCCTACTGCCATGACCTATGAAGATTCAAAGGGCCAACTCAATACCATCAAATACACCGTGGCAGGCGATTGCCGCCGACAGGGCGGGTGAGGGCACCGAGGGCCTCCACCTACAGTGCGTATTTCAATTCGGAATGTTTAACGGATGTGGCGCAAATACAGACGCTTCCCACAATGTTTTCAGGTTGTCCGTCGGACGCACGCTCTCTAGCCTGTGCATGTCGCTGCCAATTCAGCGACCGGGCCTGGAAACCCCGATCAGTAACAGTGGCGCCAACACGCCTTTCATAACGTATCCTTGCGCACCTTGAATGTGTGCACTCCGTTATGGCGGCTGTGCGTGGGAGACCTTCGGGTCGACCGGGTCGCCGCTGCCCGGGTTTCCAACCTGCGTACAGCTGCCACCTCTTCGTCCGGAAACCGAAATGGGGCAGCTCCAACTTTTCAGTGGAGTTTCACCATGAAAAAACCAACACCAAACCCTCCCGAAGCAAGCACAGCTACGGACACCGACCTAACATCTCCCTACGCCTCCATCGACTCCAAAAAACTCCACGAAGCTGCCGAACGTGCGCTCGATTACTACCTGAATCCGACGGCCCACGTCATGTCCACGCCCTACACCCCCAACCAGATGTATTTCGCCAATCCCAAAGCCGACACCGAATCCCTGCTGGCCAATGCCAGCGAATCATTGTCCTCGGCCACGGTCATGCTCGGTGACTTCGCCGCGCTTTTGGAAGGCACCCATCGCAAGACTCTGTTGGGTATTGCGCAAGTGGTGATGTTGGGAGAGTTGGCGGTGAATCAGGCATTGGATAACGTCGAGTCGGGTGAGTAACTCTCCCGCAACGCAATCCTGCAGGAGTCGCCGAAGGCTGCTCCTGCAGTGCTCAATCCACGGGCATAAAAAAGGCGCCCCGAAGGACGCCAAAAGATTCACCTCTTACCAAAGGAGCAAGGAGCTTCTAAAGGTGAATTTGCATAAACCGTGAAGTCAGAGAATCGCCAGCGGATACTCGACAATCACCCGCACTTCATCCAGATCCGACTCAAACGCCGTGGCGCGGGTTGTGGCCTGGCGCAGACGCAGAGACATGTCTTTCAGCGAGCCGCTCTGCACCACGTATTTGACTTCTATGTCGCGCTCCCAGCGCTTCTGGTCAGTCAGTGGTTTGCCGTCGGCATCGCGACGCATGTACACGGCGTTGGCGTTGGAGTAATCGGCGTCGGTGCCACGGCCGTAACGGGTCATGAACGACAAACCCGGCACGCCATAGCTGGTCATGTCGAGGTCGTAACGCACCATCCACGAACGTTCCTTGGGCGAGTTGAAGTCGCTGTACTGGATGGAGTTGTCGAGGAAGATCGAGTCGGACTGGCGCAGATAGTCGAAGTCGTCGTTGCCGTTGTTGCGCTGGTGCGATAACGCAACGGAATGGGCGCCGAGTTTCACCCCGACGCGACCGCTCCAGATGTTGTTGTCAAATTCGCCGAGCAGTTGTTTGCCTTCGTCGACCGCCTTGTAATAGTTCAAGCCACCGAATAGCGACAGGTCATCCGACAGCGGATAAGTCCATGCGGTGCCGGCGTAATACTGATTCCAGGCGTCCTTGAGGCGACTGGAATACAGGCTGAAACTGAGGTTTTTGTTCAGCGTGTAGTCGCCACCGAAATAGCCGACCCACGGCGAATTGACCGGACCGGCGTAGAAGGTCGCGAAGTTTTCGCGCATGTTGCTGGACACCGGTTGGCTCATCGCATGCAGGCGACCGCCCTGTACCGACAGACCTTCGATACTGGTGTTGGTGGCCGTGACACCCCGGAAGCTTTCCGGCAACAGTCGGGAGTCACCCGCCGCAACCACCGGGTTGGCGGGGAACACATCGCCGACCTTGATCACGGTATCGAAGGCGCGCACTTTGGCGGCGCCACCGACCTTGGTGTATTCATCCCGCGCCTGACCATCGCTGTCGACCGGCAACACGTCGAAAGAACTACGGCCACCGTTGCGCCCGTCACCGGTATCGAGTTTCAAGCCGATCATCGCAAACGCATCGACACCGACCCCGACGGTGCCTTGGGTAAAGCCGGATTCGAACTTGCTGATGACCGCGTGAGCCCAGGCCTCGGAATAACCATTGCCGGTGGGACTCGACTGGCCGTCACGGTGATCACGATTGAAGTATAAGTTGCGGTTGAGCACCGTCAGGCTGCTGCCCTCGATAAACCCCTCGGGTTTTTCTTCCGCCAACACCATGGACGGCCCGGAGCCGACAACCACCGCTAAAGCGGCTATCGACATTTTTGTGTTGTTAACCATCAATCACTCCTTGGGTTCGGCAGAACGGGAACGTGCTTCGGCGTGGGTTTTATTGTTCGACGGGCAAGGGCCCGCCGGCATGGTCGCCGGGTGACATCGTTGCAAGCTGCGGATAACGCCAAGGTGATGGGGGAATTACAATTTCGTCATGTGCGTGGAATGACAAGCCTGCACGTTCAGGTCAGCGCTGCGAGTTGTTCGATTGTTTGCGGAAAGCGTTCAACCAAGCGGATCAGTGTCGTGGCTTGGGCATTTGGTGTTGCCCGTCCTTGTTCCCAGTTTTCGAGGGTTCGGGTGTTGGTGCGTAGATACATGGCGAACACCGACCGGGAAAGATTGAGCTGTTGACGGATGGCTACCACTTCCTCGGCAGTGATGGGTACCAGTTTCGGCAGCTTGACCTTGTGGGTCCGCAGCGTGACCTTGCCTTGGCGCTCGTCGGCCAAGGCTTCGAGGCCTTCCATCAGTTCGGAAAAAATGTCACGTTTCATAGTGGGTTCTCGTGTTGATTTCTCTATCCAGCGCTTGTCTGAAAAGTTTTTTCTGGGAAGGCGACAGGTCGTCTTGCTCGTTTTTGCTATACACGGTGAACAGCCAGAATTGATCGAAACCTGACCACCAGTAATAAATCACCCTAAGCCCGCTACGCTTGCCTTTACCGCGACGTTGATCGAAAAAGCGGATTTTTCGCAGCCCGCCCGTACCTTCAATGAGATCGCCCGCTTCAGGGTTTTTCAGCAGCTCCAACTGAAAGCTGCGGAACAAATCGTCATCCAGGTAATCGTCTCGGTGTTTCTGAAACGCAGGTAATTCGATAAAAAGAGCGTCCATGTTCTGTACGTCACCTGCGTATAGTGTTGTCTTGATAATCGAATAGGTCAAGGCATCGAAGCCATCCTTTTCGTCCCCCGTTTTCAAGGTAGACCCCGGTCGTAAAAACGCCTGTAGGACGAAGCGACCAGGCCGGTGAGAATTTTCGAGTAATGCTGGGGGAAGGGGACTTCGCAATTGACTCATCGGCTCACCCACAGCACTATCTGCCGATGAATGATCAACGCCGAATGAACATGATGTGTTCCTCTATGACCGCTTCAGGTGGGCCATAAGGTCATACGTGCTCGGCATTTGACGTGTTACCCAAAGCCCCGCCAGAGATGGACGGGGCTTTTTGATTCTCCGTCTGCACATGGCTGATGGAGAGTGAAATGTTCGAAATTAGAAAAGCCACCCAAAGCGACGCCCAGACGGCATTCGACATACGGCTGCTAGCCATCCGACATCAATGCATCGGTGCCTATACCGAAAAGCAAATGCTGACCTGGACATCGGGGTCAGCTGAGGACGGTTACTGCGCACTCATGGAAAAGTACTTCTATCTGGGGTGCGTTCAGGGTGAGCCTGTGGCGACAGGCATGCTGGATCCGGAGAACCGCGAAATCGGCGCAATCTTTATACATCCTGACTTTATGGAACGAGGCCTGGGTAAGCGTATCGTGGGCTTTCTCGAAGATCTGGCGCGGGATCTTGGCCTGGTGGAAGTCCGTCTGGATGCGACTTTGAATGCCGCCGACTTTTATCGACGCTGTGGTTACATTGGGGAGGAACCCGCGGTTTACCATTCCCCCTCCGGTCTTCAACTGGCCTGCGTTCCTATGGTGAAGAAACTGTGATGGCTTCGGGGCCGACCTGAGTAGCACTGCATAATTTGGCGCCTGAAAGCTCCAATCTCAAAACGCAAAAACGGCACCCGTGTGCCGTTTTTTATCCGTCGTACCGATCTCGTTTCAGACTTCGGCGAATGGCTTTCAGTACAGTGCCGTCGAGAGCGTTATGCCCTGCGTTGAGCAACCGGCACTGAATATCCACACGTTCACGGAGCCAGCGCAGGCTCGCCATGCCGAACGAGTCTTTGATGCCTTGTATGACGCGGGTATTGCTGTCGAGGGAAAGCACTTCGTGAGCCTGGGTGAAGAAGTACTGGTTGATGTGGTAGTGCAGCTCCAGCCGGATAGCGCGGACGGCTTCTTCATTGACGAAGTCTTCGAGTGCGCGCTGGCGCATCGACTGGCCGTTCAACTGCCAAATGGCCCTTGACCAGTGCATGGCAGCCTGACGCTGCTGGATTGGGCAGCCATGGCTCAGTGTCTGATAGATTTCTTGCGCATTGCAGCCTTCGACCCCATTGGACACTCCGACCAAACCATCGCTCAAGGTTTGATCGTAGGCGCTGACATTCGTGGAAAACGGCACAAATATCGAGACCAGCGTGGTGTTCAGAACGGCTTGGGGATACCGCTGCTGGTATTGAATCGCCAGCCAGCTTCCCCAGGAAACCCCCAGCAAGCTTATCTTCTCGAAGCCCAGATGCCGACGCAGCGAATCGATGTCTTCGACACACAGCCTGGTATTGTTGTGACGCAATTCACCGTGGGGATGAGAGCGTCCGCAGCCGCGCTGGTCAAACAGGACAATGTCGTAACCAAGGAGGTCGAAGAACTCGAGGTGATGACGGGAACTGCAACCGCCGGGCCCGCCATGCAGGAAAAAGATCGGTTCGGTACCCGGAGTGCCATGCCGTTCCCAATAGACCAGATGACCGTCGCAGGTTGGGTAGTAGCCATTGTTCAAGGACGTCGTCATTCCATCGGGACCCTGAGTCGGTAGAACTGGAACAGCTCCACTTGGCCGGGGCGGGCCGCTACGCTTGAAATCAGCTCCATTTTCAGCGATTGAGCCATATAAGGAACCGCGATAAGCACGGGGGTATGGCCGAAAACGAGAATCGTGCCTCCTGGATTCACGCACGCTGCCATATCGCGCAATGTTTGCCGGGCCTCGTTATGCGTCATCACTTCGGCATTGAGAAAACGCAGAATCAGCACATCACATTTGACCCCGCAAGCGGCCACCTCACGGGCGTCGGCCAGATAGAACTCCGCAGAACACATGCCATGGCGACGTTTGGCGTGTTCGACCATCGAGGCCGAACGGTCCGAACCCAAGCAACGGCGGCCGGGGAGCTCGCGGGCCAGGTGCGCGATGAATTCGCCAGTCGAACACGCCGGGTCAAGGATCACGGCACCCGGGCTCGACAGGGTTTCAAGCAGGGCTGTGCAATGTTGACGCAAGTGGGTTTCGTCGCCATTCAGCTGCATGGCGAGCGCGTCGTCGCATTGCCAGTAGTCCGCCGGACACACAAACTCCAGCCCCTTGTCATCGACTGCAGGAAACGGGAAACGGACCTCGCTGTCAGGCCGAGCCTGTGCGATGTTGAACGCCGCGTGTTTTTCCTGCGTGGAAACACCGCGAAAATAGACGGCGATACCTTCATCGCTCCACTGTACATCCGTCAGCGGCCCAAGCAGCATCCAGGGCTTGAGCAAGCTGTTGATGTGCCAGCTGCCAGTCGCCGTCTGTTGCAAAACTTTTCGACCGACCCAGTCGCAGCGATTCACCCGCAAAACGAAAAGCTGATGGCATCCGGGCCCTGCGGGTTCTACGTGACAATCAAGCTTGCCCAAGGAGGCGACGCGGTGGATGAAGGTTTGCGTCAGCTGTAATTCGCGCTGGAAATCTGCTGGTGTGGACCGCAGGTTCATGCAGGCACTCCTTGCGGGTTTTCCAGACGCCGCCCTCGTGCCTGCGGGATCACCACATTGCCGCTGGAAACAATAAAAAACCGCTCCAGCCCCGGAATGACGACGTTCACCAAGGTGGTCCCGAGTTCGGTCTGGTGCAACTGCGTGATACCCAAGGTCCGCCCATGCCGGTGCAGATCTTCTGCCAGCAAATTGATTTGCTCTGCCAATGGCCTTTCATCGTGGGCGGTAGGTAACGCTACGAACTGTTGTTCGCACAGGTTCAATAGAGGATGCAGGTCGAATCGCAGGCAACGCAGGAGTCGCGGAAAATGGGTTAGATGACGTTCTGCGTTGATCAGGTAATGCTTCACTTCATGCTCGCTGGCACCGTGATGCATCTGAACCAGTTCGGTCAGTGCACGCCACGCACCATGCCGGGCCATGAGGGAGCAACCTGTTCCGAAAACTCTTGGGAAGGTGCAAGACGCGAGTGAAAAGGCCAGAAAAGTGCGTGGGAGGAACTCATTGCTGATGTCGACAAGGATGATTTCGGCGTCGATTTCTGATTCGGCATCTGACCATAGGCGGCCGAGGTCATCGTCATCGGGTAAACGGGCAATGCGGCGTAGAGGAGGGCGGTTTTCGTAGTAAAAATGCTGCAGTAGAAACAATGACACCGCGTCACGTTCAATACTTTCATTAATGGCGTGCAGCACCGCCTCATTATAACTTGCACCCACCGCAGTGCCGCTATTACTGGCATAACGCTGCAGGGAGTGGCAGTGGGTAGTGTCGGCAGAAAATAGCGTGCCTGGGTATCCTGGGGAACACAACGCTTTCGGATAATAAAAAGGGGACTGGTCGATAGCGTTGGTGTACGTTCGGCAGGCTATAACAGTGTTTTTTTGTTTTTCGATAAGTGCAAGAACTGTGTCGTCATGAAAGAGAGGGCATTCAGAGAAGTATTCCGGAGTAATAAGTTCAGTACTGGAAGTATCGCAATGATCGCTGAGGTAATGTTCCAATGCTTCATAGAGCGCACCCACATTGGCCTGTGGAGGGTAGCCTTTGCCGGCACCCCTGGCTCTTCGTTCAGGATCGATGGTACTGACAGATGCATGGGTCGCGACGACCTTTTGGCCAATGGTGCGGGTGTTGAGACGGAGTCCCAATACCTTGAATTCCGCATAAATTCGCTGTTCAGCCTGTGCGAGAGTCAGTTCCCGTTCAGTCACTGTGAAATTGTCCATTATTTGCTTCCTCAAGAAACCGGGGGCGTGAGCCCCCGATTTTTTATTCGGCTTTCAGTTCGGCCAGTTCTTCCTTAGTCAATTGGAGTGTTTCGATCTGCTCGGCAGTCGGGGCTTCCTGCTGTTCAAGATCAATAACTTTGTTTGCATTCCAGCTAACGAGATAACCCATCATTGAATCCTCTTGTTTTTAGTTTGACTGTGCACTGTTGAGCACGGATCAAATGTATAAGTCATTCGATGAGAGAGTCAAAAATGTCTGGAAGTTTCGACAGGCAGATTTAAGCGGTGCGGAAATACGTACATAACCATTCTCGGCTTGACCGAGTTGGCGCGACACAATGGTTTGCTCGACAGGGAACAGCATTACAAAACTAACTGGGCGTCTGGTTTTTGTCGTAGACGCTTGTAGGAAACTTCAACTGCATACAGAAGACAAATCTCTTTAACTGATTTTTTCAATCCTATGGGGCTTCGGCTTGGCGAGTTCTCCTACACCTTTTGTGGATACTTCAGACGTCACTGCACCTTTCACTGCTGGCGGTTGCGAACTTGCAAACGCAAAAACGGCACCCGAAGGTGCCGTTTCTGTTTTCTACCGAGTATCGCTTAAGCGATCAACCCGCCAACCCCGACTGTTGAACCAGGTTCAGCAGCGGTTGTGGGTACAGGCCGAGGAAGAACGCCAGTACGGCGATCGCCAGCAGCATCACGCCGCCTGCACGTTGTTCCCAGTGCAGTTGCGCATCGTGGCGACGCAGGTTCGGTTCCATCAGGTACAGGGTGACCATCACACGCAGGTAGTAGAAGACGCCGATGGCGCTGCCCAGTACCAGGGAGCCGACCAGCCACCATTGGTGCGATTCGACACCGGTGGCGATGATGTAGAACTTGCCGATGAAGCCCGCGGTCAGCGGGATACCGGCCAGGGACAGCATCATCACGGTCAGGACGGCGGTCAGGTACGGACGGCGCCAGAACAGGCCACGGTATTCGTACAGGGCATCCGCGTCACGGCCGCTGTACGGCGAGGACATCAGGGTGATCACACCGAACGCGCCGAGGCTGGTGATCACGTAGGTGACCAGGTACACGCCGATGGCTTCCACGGCCAGGCCCTTGCTCGCCACCAGGGCGATCAGCAGGTAACCGAAGTGCGCGATGGACGAGTAACCCAGCAGACGCTTGAGGTTGCTCTGGGTCAGTGCCAGCAGGTTGCCGAACAGGATCGACGCGATGGCGATGACGGTCAGCACGTTGCTCAGCACGCCACTGCTCGCCGCTGGCGAGATCTGGAACAGACGCACCATCACCGCGAACACCGCCACTTTGGAGGCCGTGGCCAGGAACGCTGCCACCGGTGCCGGAGCCCCTTCGTAAACGTCCGGGGTCCAGAGGTGGAACGGTACCAGCGACAGTTTGAACGCCAGGCCGATCAGCATCATGCCCAGGCCCAGTTGCGCGATCGGGCTAGGCAGGCCGGTGGCCGCCAGGGCCTGACCGATGCCGTTGAAGCTCAGGCTGCCGGCTTCGGCATAGAGCAGGGCCATGCCGAACAACAGGAACGCGGAACCGGCGGCCGACAGCACCATGTACTTGATGCCGGCTTCCAGCGAACGTTTGTTGAAGAAGGCGTAAGCCACCAGACCGTAGACCGGTACCGAGAGCAGTTCCAGACCGACGAACAAACCGGCCAGGTGCTGCGCGCTGACCAACACCAGGCCACCGGCGGCGGACATCAGGATCAGCAGGTAAAGTTCTTCACGGTTGCCCGGGTAGCCCGTACCGCCATCGCCCAGGTAGGCGTGGGCGAGGGTCACACAGGCGAGGGTGGCGACCAGGATCAGCGCCATGTACAGGCAAGCGAAAGTGTCGATCTGCAGCAACGGGGTCACGGCCAATGGCGCGACTTTCAGGGCTGGCAAGATCGACAGCAAGGCCAGGTTAAGACCTGCCACCGACAGCAGGAAGGTTTGCGAGTGGTTGCGGCGCCACGCGATAGCCAGCATCACCACGATGATCGTGGCGCTGGTGATCAACAACGGCGCAAGCGCGATAAAGTGTTGAGTCGTGAATTCCATAGCGCTCTTACCGGGCCGAAGCGAGTTGAGTGAAGGCGGAGCCGAGCCACTGCTGCACGCCATGCATCGTCGCGGCAGAGGTATCGAGGAACGGTTGCGGGTACACGCCGATGTAAAGCAGCAGTGCCGCAAGCCCAACCACCATGATCAGTTCGCGACCGTCCATGCCATGCAGCACCGCGTCGGATTTCGACGGGCCGAAGAAGGCACGGTGGACCATGATCAGCGAGTAGACCGAACCGAATACCAGGCCGGACGTGGCGATCACGGTGACCCATGGCGCGCTGGCGAAGGTGCCGATCAGGATCAGGAACTCACCGACGAAGTTACCGGTCGCCGGCAGGCCCAGCGACGCCGCTGCGAAGAACAGGCTGAGGGCTGGCAGGTAGGCAATCTTCGACCACAGGCCACCCATCTCACGCATATCGCGGGTGTGGGTGCGCTCGTACAGCTGACCGGAGAGGATAAAGAGTGCCGCGGCCGACAGACCGTGAGCCAGCATCTGCATGACCGCGCCCTGCAGTGCCAGTTGGCTGCCGGAGTAGATGCCGATCAACACGAAGCCCATGTGGGAAACGGACGAGAAGGCAATCAGACGCTTGATGTCGGTTTGCGCAAAGGCCAGGAACGCACCGTAGAAGATCCCGATCAGACCCAGGGTCATGGCGAACGGCGCGAACTCGGCCGAGGCATTCGGGAACAGCGGCAGGGCGAAACGCAGCAGGCCGTACGCAGCAGTCTTCAGCAAGATACCGGCCAGGTCGACGGAACCTGCGGTCGGTGCCTGGGCGTGAGCGTCAGGCAACCAGGAGTGGAACGGTACGACGGGCAGCTTGACCGCAAAGGCGATGAAGAAGCCGAGCATCAGGATGTACTCGGTGGTCTGCGACATCTTGGTTTTCAACAGATCGGCGTAGTTGAAGGTAATCACGCCGGTGTCGTTGAAGTTGACCAGTACCAGGCCCAGGATCGCCACCAACATGATCAGGCCGGAAGCCTGAGTGAAGATGAAGAACTTGGTCGCCGCGTAGATCCGGGTTTTCTTGCCGTCCGAAGAACTGTGACCCCAGAGCGCGATGAGGAAGTACATCGGCACCAGCATCATTTCCCAGAAGAAGAAGAACATGAACAGGTCGAGGGCGAGGAACACGCCAACGACACCGCCCAGGATCCACATCAGGTTCAGGTGGAAGAAGCCCACATGACGCTGAATCTCTTTCCAGGAGCAGAGTACCGAGAGGACACCCAGCAGGCCGGTCAGCAGGATCATCAACAGCGACAGGCCGTCGAGGGCCAGGTGCACGTTGATGCCGAAGCGCTGGATCCAGACGTGTTTGAACTCAAGCGCCCAGGTCGGATCGGCGCCAGGTTTTGGTGCAAATGAATAGTCACCGTTGGCCCACAGCCAGAGGCCGAGGGAGAGCAGCAGGGACATGGTGATCAGCGCAATCCAGCGGGGGAGGGTGGCGCCGAAGCGCTCACCCATCCAGCACAGCAGGCCGCCGATGAAGGGGATCAGGATTAGCCATGGCAGAATCATGACGGGCTCGTTTCCTTTCGCAAGTTCGCAAGGTTCATAGTCAGACCGCTACCAGCACGACGGCGCCGATTACCAGCACGGCACCAGCAGCCATCGAGGCGGCATACCAACGCAATTGACCGGTCTCGGTGCGGCTCAGGGCGGTGTGACCGCCTTTGGCCATACGCGGGATCAGACCGATGGTCTGGTCGAGCGGGTCTTTGCGCAGAATGTGGCTGATCGCAAGGTATGGCTTGACGAACAGTTTGTCGTAGATCCAGTCGAAGCCCCAGGCAGCGAACCACCAGGCCGAAAGGAAGCGGCCGATGCCGCTGTTGGCGATGGCCGTGACGAAGCGACGCTTGCCGAGGAACAGCAGCGCGGCCAGCAGGATACCGGACAGGGCGATGGCGCCCGAAGCGATTTCCAGGCTGTGCTTGGCTTCGCCGCCGGCATGGCCGACGCTTTCCGGCAACACACCGTGCAGCGGTGGAACGATCATCGCGCCGACGAACGTCGACAGTACGATCAGCACCGACAGCGGCAGCCAGTGAGCAATGCCGTGACCGGCATGGGCTTCGGTCTTCGCTTCACCGTGGAACGTGATGAAGATCAGGCGGAAGGTGTAGAGCGAGGTCATGAAGGCACCGACCAGACCGGCATACAGCAGGCCTTCGTTACCGCTGGCGAACGCTTCCCAGAGGATTTCATCCTTGGAGTAGAAGCCCGCGGTCACCAGAGGCAAGGCCGCCAGGGCCGCGCCGCCGACGATGAAGCTGGCGTAGGCCAGTGGCAGTTTCTTCCACAGGCCGCCCATCTTGAAGATGTTCTGCTCGTGGTGGCAGGCAACGATCACCGCACCGGATGCAAGGAACAGCAGCGCCTTGAAGAAGGCGTGGGTCATCAGGTGGAAGATCGCGCCATCCCATGCACCCACGCCCAGGGCCAGGAACATGTAGCCGATCTGGCTCATGGTCGAGTAGGCGAGGATACGTTTGATGTCGGTCTGAACCAGTGCGGCAAAACCTGCCAGCACCAGCGTCACGCCACCCACAACACCTACCAGGTGCAGGATATCCGGCGCCAGTGCAAACAGGCCGTGGGTACGGGCGATCAGGTAGACACCGGCGGTTACCATGGTCGCGGCGTGGATCAGTGCCGAAACCGGAGTAGGGCCGGCCATCGCATCCGCCAGCCAGGTTTGCAGCGGCAGTTGCGCGGATTTACCGACAGCGCCGCCCAGCAGCATCAGGGTCGCCAGAACGATCCAGAAGTCACCGGCCTTGAAGTGCTCAGGCGCCTTGACCAGCAGTTCCTGGATATTCAGCGTACCCAGTTGCTGGAACAGGATGAACAGGCCGATGGCCATGAACACGTCGCCGACGCGGGTCACGATGAAGGCTTTGAGTGCCGCGTTACCGTTGTTGCGGTTGCTGTAGTAGAAACCGATCAACAGGTACGAGCACAGGCCTACGCCTTCCCAGCCGAAGTACACGAACAGCAGGTTATCGGCCAGGACCAGGAACAGCATGCTGGCGATAAACAGGTTGGTGTAGGCGAAGAAGCGCGAGTAACCGGCTTCACCGCGCATGTACCAGGACGCGAACAGGTGGATCAGGAAGCCCACGCCCACCACCACACCGAGCATGGTCACGGACAGACCATCCAGGTACAGGGCGAAGTTCGGCGTGAAGCCTTCCACCGCCATCCATTGCCACAGCACCAGGGTGTAGTGGCCACCCTCGGGCGGTGCAACGTTGAATTGCCAGATCACATAAGCCGCGACGATCGCCGACAAGCCGATGGAGCCGACGCCGATCAGCGCCGAGAGGTTTTCCGAGAGGCGTCCGCGGGAGAACGCCAGCAGCACAAAACCGATCAGGGGGAACAGGAAAGTCAGATAGAGAAGGTTCATCCGCGCATCTCGCTGGCAGCGTCGATATCGAGAGTGTGGAAGCGGCGATACAGCTGCAACAGAATCGCCAGGCCAATACTGGCCTCGGCGGCTGCCAGGCTGATCACCAGGATGAACATGATCTGTCCATCCGGCTGCGCCCAGCGGCTACCGGCAACGATGAACGCCAGTGCGGAGGCATTCATCATGACCTCCAGGCTCATCAGCACGAAGAGAATGTTGCGCCGGACCATCAGGCCGACCAGACCGAGGCAGAACAGGATGCCGGCGACCGCCAGACCATGCTCCAAAGGGATAGCAGGCATCGTCATTGCTCCTTGGCTTCGTTGCGGCCCAAGTGGAACGCCGTGACGGCTGCGGCGAGCAGCAGCATCGAGGCGAGTTCGACCACCAGCAGATAAGGACCGAACAGGCTGATGCCCACGGCCTTGGCGTCTACGGTGGTGTGGCCGAGGGCCTGGCCGCTGGAGTGGCTGAACAGCACATACAGCAGTTCAGCCAGCAGCAGGGCGCCGAGTACGACCGGGCCCAGCCAGATACCGGGCTTGAGCCAGACGCGCTCCTGCTGAACCGAGGCCGGGCCCAGGTTCAGCATCATCACCACGAACACGAACAGCACCATGATGGCGCCGGCGTAGGCGATCACTTCCAGTACACCGGCAAACGGTGCGCCAAGGGCGAAGAACGTCATGGCCACGGCGATCAGCGAAATGATCAGGTAGAGCAGGGCGTGCACGGGGTTGGTGTTGGTGATCACGCGAAGCGTGGACACAACAGCAATACCCGATGCGAAATAGAAAGCGAATTCCATCGTTCTTCCTTAAGGCAGCAAGCTCTTCACGTTGATCGGCTCGGCTTCATTCTGCGCGGCGCCTTTTGGCTTACCGGCAATCGCCATACCTGCAACACGATAGAAGTTGTAGTCAGGGTTTTTACCGGGACCGGAGATCAGCAGATCTTCTTTCTCGTAAACCAGGTCCTGCCGCTTGAACTCGGCCATTTCGAAATCCGGTGTCAGCTGGATTGCGGTGGTCGGGCAGGCTTCCTCGCAGAGGCCGCAGAAAATGCAGCGCGAGAAGTTGATGCGGAAGAAGTCCGGGTACCAGCGACCGTCTTCGGTTTCAGCTTTCTGCAGCGAGATGCAACCCACCGGGCACGCCACGGCGCACAGGTTGCAGGCTACACAACGCTCTTCGCCGTCGGGGTCGCGGGTCAGGACGATACGGCCACGGAAACGCGGCGGCAGGTACACGGGTTCTTCCGGGTACTGCAGCGTGTCGCGCTTGCGGAAGGCGTGGCCGAAGATCATCACCAGGCTGCGAAGCTGGGTGAAGAAGCCATGCACGATGTCAAAAATGTACTTCATGATTCTCTATCCTCACTGAGCCGCGACGGCGGGCGTGTTGAGCAACACGATCGCAGCGGTCACCAGCATGTTGACGAGGGTCAGCGGCAGGCAGAACTTCCAGCTGAAGTCCATCACTTGGTCATACCGTGGGCGCGGAATCGAGGCGCGCAGCAGGATGAAGAACATGATGAAGAACGCGGTTTTCAGTGCGAACCAGATGAACGGGATCTGCGGCAGCAGGCCGAACGGGCCGTGCCAGCCACCGAAGAACAGCGTGACCAGCAGCGCCGAGATCAACACGATGCCGATGTACTCACCGACGAAGAACATGCCCCATTTCATGCCAGCGTATTCAATGTGGTAACCGTCGGCCAGTTCCTGTTCCGCTTCCGGCTGGTCGAACGGGTGACGGTGAGTCACGGCGACGCCAGCGATGAAGAAGGTCAGGAAACCGAAGATCTGCGGAATGATGAACCACATGTTCTGCGCTTGGTATTCAACGATGTCGCGCATGTTGAACGAGCCAACCTGGATCACGATGCCCATCAGCGACAGGCCCATGAACACTTCGTACGACACGGTTTGTGCCGAGGCCCGCAAGCTGCCCAACAGGGCGAACTTGTTGTTGCTCGACCAGCCGGCAAACAGCACCGCGTAGACCGACAGACCCGCCATGGCGAAGAAGAACAGGATGCCGATGTTGATATCCGCCACGCCCCAGGTCGGGGTGATCGGGATGATCGCGAAGGCAATCAGCAAGGCGCTCATGGCCACGACCGGTGCCAGGGTGAAGATCACTTTGTCGGCGAACGGTGGGGTCCAGTCTTCCTTGAAGAACATCTTGATCATGTCGGCCGCAATCTGGAACGCGCCGAACGGGCCGACGCGATTCGGACCGTAACGGTCCTGCCAGAGGGCGAGCAAACGACGCTCGACCCAGCTCAGCAGCGCGCCGCAAACCACTACGGCGAGCAGAATCACGATGGCCTTGAGGACCGCGATGATTACGTCGATCACTTCAGGAGTGAACAAGGTCATAGCGCTGCCTCCTGCAGACCGTCAACGGATTTGCCAAAGATGGCTGGTGGAATGCCGGCGATACCTGCAGGCAATGCGACCAGACCGGCACCCAGCTCTTCGTTGATGCGCAGCGGCAGACGCAAAGTCTGGCCAGCAACGTTCAAGCTCAGCAGGGCACCGTCATTGACACCCAGGCGATCGGCTTCGGACTTGGCCAGCGACACGTAGGCGGCCGGGATGCGCTCCTGCACCGGTGCGGCTTTGGAAGAGTTTTCTTCGCTGCCGAACAGGTGGAAGAACGGTACGACCTGCCAGGTGCCTGGCGCCGGGTTGAACGCACGCGGAACACTGGCGAACCAGTTCAGCGAATCACCGGTGCTTTCGATCAGGCGAGTGCCCGGGTCGCCAGCGCGCAGGTGACCACCGACTTCGTCCTGGAACTTGTTCCAGGCTTGCGGCGAGTTCCAGCCCGGAGACCAGGCGAAAGGTACTTGCTGACGCGGTTCGGCGGAGCCCGAGTAACCTTCCATCGAGAACGAGAATGCAGTGTCGTTATCCTGGGAAGTACGCGGTTCGTGCACGCTGATGTCGGCGCGCATGGCGGTACGACCGGAGTAACGCAGCGGTTCGCGCGCCAGTTTCAGGCCTTTGATCCGGAATGCGGCGGACGGTGCGGCATCGACGATACGCGCCAGTTGCGGCGTGCTTGCAGCAACGGCAGCGGTGACGTGGTCCAGTTGGGTCCAGTCGATCGGCTGGTTCAGCAGGGTCGAACGCAGGGCATGCAGCCAGCGCCAGCCTTCGTGAACCAGAATGCTCGCGTCGAGGTAAGTCGGGTCGAAGACCTGGAAGAAACGCTGGGCGCGGCCTTCCTGGCTGACCAGCGTACCGTCGCCTTCAGCGAAGCTGGCCGCTGGCAGTACCAGGTGCGCGCGATCGCTGGTGGCGGTCTTCTGATGGTCCGCCACGATCACCACTTTCGCAGCGTTCAGGGCAGCATCGACCTTGGATTTGTCGGTACGGGTGTACAGATCGTTTTCCAGCACGACGATGGCGTCGGCCTTACCGTCGATCACGGCTTGCAGTGCTTCGTCGACCGAGTTGCCGCCGAGCATGGCCAGGCCGAGGCTGTTGGCCTCCGGCACGATCAGGCTGATGGAACCGTTCTTCTCGCGCAGCTTCAGGGCTTTGGCGATGTTCGCCGCCGCTTCGATCAGCGCCTTGGAACCCAGCGAGGTACCGGCAATGATCAGCGGACGCTTGGCGGCGAGCAGGGCGTCGGCAATGCGCTTGGCCAGCGCCAGAGCTTCGGCGTCCAGACCTTCAACGGCCGGTGCGCTGGCGTCGAGGGCATGAGCCACGGCGAAACCGATGCGGGCCAGGTCGTCCGGTGCGGCGTGAACGCATTCTTCAGCGATGTCGTCGAGCTTGGTTTCAGCCAGGCTGGCGATGAACAGCGGGTTCAGTTCGTGCTGGCCGATGTTCTTCACCGCGGCGTCGAGCCATGGCTGAACGCGCATGGCGTCGGCCATGTCTTCGGCCTTGCCCTTGACCGATTGACGCAGGGCCAGGGCCATGCGCGCAGCGGTCTGGGTCAGGTCTTCGCCGAGGACGAAAATCGCATCGTGGTCTTCGATGTCACGCATGTTCGGGATCGGCAGCGGGCTGTCTTTGAGCACCTGCATGACCAGACGAATGCGTTCCAGCTCCGAGGCTTCGATACCGGAGTAGAAGTGCTCGGCGCCGACCAGTTCGAGCAGCGCGTAGTTGCTTTCGAGGCTGGCGCGTGGCGAACCGATACCGACGATGTTGCGACCGCGCAGCAGGTCGGCGGCTTTATCCAGTGCTTCGTCCAGGCTCAGTTTCGCGCCGTTGGCCAGCAGTGGCTGACGTGGGCGATCCTTGCGGTTGACATAGCCATAGCCGAAACGGCCACGGTCGCACAGGAAGTACTGGTTCACCGAACCGTTGAAGCGGTTTTCAATGCGGCGCAGTTCGCCGTAACGCTCGCCCGGGGAGATGTTGCAACCGCTGGAGCAGCCATGGCAGATGCTCGGCGAGAACTGCATGTCCCACTTGCGGTTGTAGCGCTCGGAGTGAGTCTTGTCGGTGAACACACCGGTCGGGCAGACCTCGGTGAGGTTGCCGGAGAACTCGCTTTCCAGGGTGCCGTCTTCAACGCGACCGAAGTACACGTTGTCGTGGGCGCCAAACACACCGAGATCGGTGCCGCCAGCGTAGTCCTTATAGAAGCGCACGCAGCGATAGCAGGCGATGCAGCGGTTCATTTCGTGGGAAATGAACGGGCCCAGTTGCTGGTTCTGGTGGGTACGCTTGGTGAAGCGGTAACGGCGCTCGTTGTGGCCGGTCATCACCGTCATGTCTTGCAGGTGGCAGTGACCGCCTTCCTCACAGACCGGGCAGTCGTGAGGGTGGTTGGTCATCAGCCATTCAACGACGCTGGCGCGAAACACTTTCGCTTCTTCGTCGTCGATGGAGATCCAGCTGCCGTCGGTGGCGGGGGTCATGCAGGACATGACGATCCGACCACGCTTGTCGTTCTCGTCGGTGTACTGCTTGACCGCGCACTGGCGGCAAGCGCCAACGCTGCCAAGGGCTGGGTGCCAGCAGAAATAAGGGATATCGAGGCCTAGCGACAGACATGCCTGTAACAGGTTGTCTGCCCCATCGACTTCGAGCTCTTTGCCGTCTACGTGGATAGTGGCCATGGTTCAAAGTTCTTCGTTGGCCCGGTGTCAGCGGGCGTGGCTAATGGAATCTTGTTATCCGTCCAAATCCAAACAGCCTCGAAAGGCGTCATCGGACGAAAGGCGAACGGCACGGACCGTTCGCCTTTTTTAAAGCGTTAAGCGCCGACTACGATCGGCTTTGCCAGAGGCGGGACGATGGCGCGGGTAGGCGCGATGCCGGCTTCGAACTCTGGACGGAAGTATTTGATGGCACTGCCCAACGGCTCCACGGCACCCGGTGCGTGAGCACAGAAGGTCTTGCCTGGGCCGAGGAAACCGACCAGACCCAGCAGGGTCTCGATATCGCCGGCTTGCCCTTCACCGTTCTCGATCGCGCGCAGCAGCTTGACGCTCCACGGCAGACCGTCACGGCATGGGGTGCAGAAACCACACGATTCACGGGCGAAGAACTCTTCCATGTTGCGCAGCAGGGACACCATGTTGACGCTGTCGTCCACCGCCATGGCCAGGCCGGTACCCATACGGGTGCCCACTTTGGCGATGCCGCCGGCGTACATTTGTGCGTCCAGGTGTTCCGGCAACAGGAAGCCGGTACCGGCGCCGCCAGGCTGCCAGCACTTGAGCTTGTAACCGTCGCGCATGCCGCCGGCGTAGTCTTCGAACAGCTCGCGACCGGTAACGCCGAACGGCAATTCCCACAGGCCCGGGTTCTTGACCTTGCCGGAGAAGCCCATGAGCTTGGTGCCCATGTCTTCGCTGCCTTCGCGGGCCAACGATTTGTACCAGTCCACGCCGTCGGCGATGATCGCCGGCACGTTGCACAGGGTTTCAACGTTGTTCACGCAAGTCGGCTTGCCCCACACGCCCACGGCGGCAGGGAAGGGCGGCTTGGAGCGCGGGTTGGCGCGGCGGCCTTCGAGGGAGTTGATCAGTGCGGTTTCTTCACCGCAGATGTAACGCCCGGCACCGGTGTGGACGAACAGCTCGAAATCGAAGCCGCTGCCCAGGATGTTCTTGCCCAGCAGACCTGCTGCCTTGGCTTCTTCCACGGCACGGTTCAGGTGCTTGGCGGCGGTGGTGTATTCGCCACGCAGGAAGATGTAGCCCCGGTAGGTTTTCAGCGCGCGAGCACTGATCAGCATGCCTTCGATCAGCAGATGGGGCAGTTGCTCCATCAGCATGCGGTCTTTCCAGGTGTTCGGCTCCATTTCATCCGCGTTGCACAGCAGGTAGCGGATGTTGATGGATTCGTCCTTGGGCATCAGGCCCCACTTCACGCCAGTGGGGAAGCCTGCACCGCCGCGACCCTTGAGGCCGGAGTCTTTCACGGTCTGGACGATGTCGTCCTGGGCCATGTCGGCGAAGGCTTTGCGTGCAGCGGCGTAACCGTTCTTGGCCTGGTACTCGTCGAGCCATACGGCTTCGCCGTCGTCACGCAAACGCCAGGTGAGCGGGTGAGTCTCGGCCGAACGCTTGATGCGGTTGGCAGGACCGAAGGAAGTCAGGGTCATACGTAGCCCTCGAGCAATTTGGCAACGCCGGCAGGCTGCACATCACCGAATGTGTCGTCGTCGATCATCAACGCCGGCGCCTTGTCACAGTTGCCGAGGCAGCAGACCGGCAGCAGGGTGAAGCGACCGTCGGCGGTGGTCTGGCCCAGGCCGATGCCCAGCTTGCTCTGGATTTCGCTGACCACCGATTCATGGCCGCCGATGTAGCAGACCATGCTGTCGCAGACGCGAATGATGTGACGGCCGACTGGCTGACGGAAGATCTGGCTATAGAAAGTAGCCACCCCTTCAACGTCGCTGGCCGGGATGCCGAGGATTTCGCCGATGGCGTAGAGCGCGCCGTCAGGCACCCAGCCACGTTCCTTCTGGACGATCTTCAGGGCTTCGATCGACGCCGCGCGCGGGTCTTCGTAGTGATGCAGCTCGTGCTCGATGGCCGAGCGCTCGGTTTCGCTCAGGGCGAAACGGTCTGTCAGGATAAGCGTGCTGTTCATGCTTAACGGTCCACGTCGGCCATAACGAAATCGATACTACCCAGGTACGCGATCAAGTCCGCGACCATGCTGCCTTTGATCACCGAAGGGATCTGCTGCAGGTGCGGGAAGCTTGGGGTACGAATCCGGGTGCGGTAGCTCATGGTGCCGCCATCGCTCGTCAGGTAATAACTGTTGATGCCCTTGGTCGCTTCGATCATCTGGAAGGATTCGTTGGCCGGCATGACCGGGCCCCACGAAACTTGCAGGAAGTGCGTGATCAGGGTCTCGATGTGCTGCAGCGTGCGCTCTTTAGGCGGCGGCGTGGTCAGCGGGTGGTCCGCCTTGTACGGGCCTTCCGGCATGTTGCGCATGCACTGCTCGATGATCTTGATGCTCTGGCGCATTTCTTCGACGCGAACGATGCAACGGTCGTAGGCATCGCCATTGGCCGCCAGCGGTACTTCGAATTCGAAGTTTTCGTAGCCGGAGTAGGGGCGAGCTTTACGCAGGTCGAAATTGCAACCGGTCGAACGCAGGCCGGCACCGGTGACGCCCCATTCCAGGGCTTCCTTGGTGTTGTAGGCGGCGACGCCGATGGTCCGGCCACGCAGGATGCTGTTGTCCAGTGCGGCTTTCTGGTATTCGTCCAGACGCTTTGGCATCCACTCGACGAAATCCTTGACCAGTTTTTCCCAGCCGCGCGGCAGGTCGTGGGCGACGCCACCGATGCGGTACCAGGCCGGGTGCAGACGGAAACCGGTAATGGCTTCGATCACCGTGTACGCTTTCTGGCGGTCGGTGAAGGTGAAGAACACCGGAGTCATGGCGCCGACGTCCTGGATGTAAGTCCCCAGGAACAGCAGGTGGCTGGTGATCCGGAAGAACTCGGCCATCATGATGCGGATGACGTCGACCTTCTCGGGCACCTTGATGCCGGCCAGCTTCTCGACCGAGAGCACGTACGGCAGGTTGTTCATCACGCCGCCGAGGTAGTCGATACGGTCGGTGTACGGAATGAAACTGTGCCAGGACTGACGCTCGGCCATCTTCTCGGCACCACGGTGGTGGTAGCCGACGTCTGGCACGCAGTCGACGATCTCTTCACCGTCCAGCTGCAGGATGATACGGAACGCACCGTGGGCCGAAGGGTGGTTCGGACCCAGGTTGAGGAACATGTAGTCCTCGTTCGGGCCGGAACGCTTCATGCCCCAGTCTTCAGGCTTGAAGCGCGCGGCTTCTTCCTCAAGCTGTTGCTTGGCCAGGGTCAGGCTGAACGGATCGAACTCGGTGGCGCGGGCCGGGAAGTCCTTGCGCAGCGGGTGACCTTCCCAGGTCGGCGGCATCATGATGCGGCTCAGGTGCGGGTGGCCGGCAAAGTGAATGCCGTACATGTCCCACACTTCACGCTCATACCAGTTGGCGTTCGGCCAGATGCTGGTGACGCTCGGCAGGTTGAGGTCGCTCTCGGACAAGGCAACCTTGATCATTACGTCACTATTACGTTCGATCGACATCAAGTGATAGAACACAGTGAAGTCGACGCCGTTTGGCAGCCCTTGACGCTTGGTACGCAGACGCTCGTCCACGCCGTGCAGGTCATAGAGCATGACGTACGGCTTGGGCAGGTTGCGCAGGAAAGTCAGGACTTCGACGAGTTTGGCGCGGGCAACCCAAAGCACCGGCATGCCGGTGCGGGTAGGCTGGGCGGTGAACGCCTCTGGGCCAAAACGGTTGTTCAGTTCGACGACCACATCCTGGTCGTCTGCCTTATAAGGCGGGATGTACAGAGCACTGCCTGCAGTCATGGTTATTTATCGCTTTCGGTCAACGTAAAGAATGAAGCCAGTTTCTCGTTCTATAAAAGAAGCAGATCTGGATCAGACTTCGTCGGGGCTGCGCAGGTTGGTTACCTGAATACGCTGTTCGCGGCGCTGTTCCTTTTGCGAAGGCATCTCGGCGCGGTAAACGCCTTGATCGCCAACGACCCAGGAAAGTGGGCGACGCTCCTGGCCAATCGACTCCTGCAACAGCATCAAGCCTTGCAGAAAAGCTTCAGGGCGGGGTGGGCAGCCAGGCACGTAGACGTCCACGGGCAGGAACTTGTCCACCCCTTGAACGACGGAGTAGATGTCGTACATGCCACCGGAGTTGGCGCACGAACCCATGGAAATGACCCATTTAGGTTCGAGCATCTGCTCGTAGAGACGCTGAATGATCGGCGCCATCTTGATGAAGCAGGTACCGGCGATAACCATGAAATCCGCCTGACGCGGTGATGCCCGAATTACCTCGGCGCCAAAGCGCGCGATGTCGTGGGGCGCCGTGAAGGCGGTAGTCATTTCCACGTAGCAGCACGAAAGACCGAAGTTATACGGCCACAGGGAGTTCTTGCGCCCCCAGTTGATCGTGCCGTTGAGCACGTCTTCGAGCTTGCCCATGAAAATGTTTTTGTGGACTTGATCTTCTAACGGATCGGAAACGGTTTCCCGTTGGCCAATCGGATACTGCTCGTTAGGAGCATCGGGGTCGATCCTGGTGAGATTGTATTGCATTGCCAAAGCCTCATTGTTTCAGCTTCGCTTGCCGCTTAAGACGAGCTGCCGGAGCCCAGTCAAGGGCGCCCACTCGAAATAGGTAGACAAGACCTGCCAACAGAATTGCTATGAAAACGAGAGCTTCGACGAATCCGGTCCAGCCGCTTTCGCGGACGGACACAGACCAGGCAAAGAGAAAGAGGGCTTCGATATCGAAGATCACGAAGAGCATCGCGACCAGATAGAATTTGGCTGAGAGCCGCAAGCGGGCGCCACCTGTAGGTAGCATGCCGGACTCGAACGGTTCGTTTTTGCTGCGGCCCCAGGCTTTTGACCCGAGGAGGCTGGAGACGCCGAGCATGAAGGCGCAAAGGCCGCCGACACCCAGAAGGAAAATGGCAAAGCCCCAGTTGTGGGCCATGAGTCCGGTCGCTTCGGGCATGCTGGTAATCCTTAACAGAGAGCAAAGGTCTCTGAGCTTGATAAAGAAATAAGGCAGTGACGATATGTCGCAGCAATCAATCCCGCTGATTTTATGGCTAAACACCCTGCAAGTAAAATTCCAATAGCGAAATTATTTATTGGAATAAGGACATGGCGCATCTCCAAAGCCCTGTAGCCCATGCGGTTCGGGCATTAGCGGGGGTTTTGTCAAATATGTTTTGTAGGGAATGTAACGAACATAGTTTCCGCTAAATGATAATCAATGTTATTTGGTGTGGTTTTCAAACTGTTTAGCGAGCAGCGGTTCGGGAAGTTGTCTTATATGCGCGTTACTGCAAGTAGCGCGCGGGGTGGTTTTACCTTGTTTTCCTGATCGTGAAACTGCTCTGGATCAAGGTTTTTTCCTGCACCCGATCCCGTAGGAGCGAGGCTTGCCCGCGAAGAACGATGATGCGGTATGTCTGAAAAACCGCAGCGCATTCTTCGCGGGCAAGCCTCGCTCCTACAGAGGGGGAGAATCGCAGGCAAAAAAACGCCCCGAACCAGTCGGGGCGTCAGATGAGCGGCTTTGCGGTTAGCTTTTTATTCGGTCCGCAAGGGCCGTTTGTTTAAGCGAAGCAGATCAGTGGAACTGTTCTTCTTCGGTCGAACCGGTCAGTGCGGTTACCGAAGACGTGCCACCCTGGATCACGGTGGTCATGTCGTCGAAGTAGCCGGTGCCCACTTCCTGCTGGTGAGCCACGAAGGTGTAGCCCTTGGCGGCGTCGGCGAACTCTTGCTCTTGCAGCTTAACGTAGGCGGTCATGTCGTTGCGGGCGTAGTCGTGCGCCAGGTTGAACATGCTGTGCCACATGTTGTGAATGCCGGCCAGGGTGATGAACTGGTGCTTGTAACCCATGGCGGACAGTTCGCGCTGGAACTTGGCGATGGTCGCGTCGTCCAGGTTTTTCTTCCAGTTGAAGGAAGGCGAGCAGTTGTACGACAGCAGTTGGTCCGGGTATTCCTTTTTGATCGCTTCGGCGAAGCGACGGGCTTCGTCCAGATCCGGCTTGGCGGTTTCGCACCAGATCAGGTCGGCGTACGGCGCGTAGGCCAGGCCGCGAGCGATGGCCTGGTCGAGACCGGCGCGAACCTTGTAGAAGCCTTCCTGGGTACGGGTGCCGGTCACGAATGGCTGATCGTACGGGTCGCAGTCGGACGTCAGCAGGTCAGCGGCGTTCGCGTCGGTACGGGCCAGGATAATGGTCGGTACACCGGCGACGTCGGCTGCCAGACGAGCAGCGGTCAGCTTCTGCACGGCTTCCTGGGTCGGAACCAGTACCTTGCCGCCCATGTGGCCGCATTTTTTTACGGAAGCCAGTTGGTCTTCGAAGTGAACGCCGGCGGCGCCTGCTTCGATCATGCTTTTCATCAGCTCGTAAGCGTTCAGCACGCCGCCGAAACCGGCTTCAGCGTCAGCCACGATCGGGGCGAAGTAGTCGATGTAGCCTTCGTCGCCCGGGTTCTTGCCGGCTTTCCACTGGATCTGGTCAGCGCGACGGAACGAGTTGTTGATGCGCTTGACCACGGTTGGAACCGAATCCACCGGGTACAGCGACTGGTCCGGGTACATCGATTCGGCGGAGTTGTTGTCCGCAGCCACTTGCCAGCCCGACAGGTAGATCGCCTGGATGCCGGCCTTGACTTGCTGTACGGCCTGGCCACCGGTCAGGGCGCCCATGCAGTTAACGAAATCTTTCTCAGGACGGAAGGACGGCTTGGCGCCCTGGGTCACCAGGTTCCAGAGCTTCTCGGCGCCCATTTTTGCAAAGGTGTGCTCAGGTTGAACCGAGCCACGCAGACGGACGACGTCAGCAGCGGAGTAATTGCGCTTCACGCCTTTCCAGCGTGGGTTTTCAGCCCAGTCTTTTTCGAGGGCTGCAATTTGCTGTTCGCGTGTCAGTGCCATGGAGATAAACCTCGTCGCGTCTTTAATCGAAAATGGTTCTGGGTGAACAATTCCTGCGTGCCAAATACGCTCATTCAGTTGGGGGCGTACATGGCTGCTCGCTGACCAGAAGCTTAGGCGGTCAAGTCGGGTTCGGCGGGGATGGCGACGGGATGAACGATGGGCTCGAGGGGGAAGTGAGCAGGTAAGGGCGAACTGGCGAGCGCATTCGGGCGTCGTGGGCCTTGGTGCGAACTTCAGTGTGGAGCCGGGTTACCTAATTACGCTTCCGTCCCTCGGGACAACTTCGTTCCAGTCGGCAACCTCGTCAAACACACCTTGTGGGCGGTACAGACACGAATCGGCTCGCGGGGTAGGGTGCGAACAGCGACTCGAAAGCCCTTGCCAGGGCCTCTGATTAGCGGGAGCGAGGCCATCATGCCTTTGCTTTTTTGGCTCGTCAAACGTTTTGTAGTGCTTTTTTTCAAGCACTACATCTTTGGTCTAATACGACTAATCAGTCAGTTTTTGGTGCTTTAGTCCAAGGTGTCGACTTTCACCCGCAAAGTCATGTCATCCCGGCCCTGGGTCGAGTAGCTGCGGGTCAGACCCTGTTTGTCGGCCTGAGTCTGACGATTCACGCCGGCCAGGGTGATCCATTCGCCCAGTCGACCGCTGACAGTTGTGTCGGTACTTTGCACGTTCACTACATCGGGACGTTCCTGGCTCATCCGGTCACGGTTGGTACTGATGGCTAGATGAACGATGTTGCCGGTGACGCTGGCGGTGACGTAGAAACCCTGGGTGACATTGCGGTATTCGGTCTGGCTGCGCAGGTCGCCATAGCCGTCAGTCTGAGTGCTGGTGAGCGGCACGCTTTGGCCGACCTGGATTAGCGCCGGTGCGCCTTCGCTGGCCTGAATCTGCTGGATACCGCCTTCACGGCTGTCGGTGCTGCGATTGATGATGCGGGTTTGATTCGGTGCGGCACCGTTGACCGAGTAGCCCTGATCGCCCTGAAAGTTGTTTTCGTTGGTGTCGACGGTGATCAGTAAGCGTTTGGGGGCGGTGTCGAGTTGCGCGAGGAAGGTCTTGAGTTCATCGATCTTGTCGGGCTCGGCGTTGACGATCAGCTGGTTGCCGTAGGCGCTGACCTTGCCGTCCTTGCCGATGAAATCCTGCGCTACTGGCAGCAGGTCGGCGCTGGTGCGGTAATTCAGGGGCACGATCTCGGTGGCGGCCATGACCGAAAAACTGCAGGTCAGCAGCAGCGTGGTGAGCAGGGTGCGTAGGGACATGTCCGTTTCTCCGCAAATCAAAGGTTTGATATTGCCAGTTTGTCGGCCCGGCGTGGTGCGAGTTGAATCACAGACAGCAAAACGCCCCGGCATCCGAGAATGGCGGGGCGTTTTGTGGTGTTCTTGATATGTATTTGTGGTGAGGGGGCTTGCCCCCGTTGGGTCGCGCAGCGGCCCCAAGATTTTTAGGGCTGCTGCGCAGCCCAACGGGGGCAAGCCCCCTCGCCACAGGGAATCAAGTCGAGTGACGCACCATGTCTACATGCGGAATCCCGGCTTCCAGGAATTCCTCACTGACCATACTGAAACCCAGGCGCTCATAGAACGCCGTGGCTTGCACTTGC
The DNA here is from genome assembly GCF_012932895.1 of Pseudomonas sp. KD5. Lineage (NCBI taxonomy): Bacteria > Pseudomonadati > Pseudomonadota > Gammaproteobacteria > Pseudomonadales > Pseudomonadaceae > Pseudomonas > Pseudomonas sp. KD5. Next base: position 585,229 of record NZ_JDWJ01000001.1, read on the forward strand.
GCGCTCAGCATCTGCTGCTTCAGCCCGCGCTTCTCGGCTTCACCGATCACCGCTTGCATCAGCGCATCGCCAACCTTCATGCCGCGCCAGTCTTTGAGCACCGACACCCGGCCGATGTGGCCATCGGACAACAGGCGGGCGGTGCCGATCGGAAAGTCGCCTTCGAAGGCCAGGAAATGCACCGCCGTGGCGTCATCGGCATCCCATTCCAATTCAGGTGGAACGGATTGCTCGGCGACGAATACCGCTTCACGAATGCGCCGGATCTCAGCGTTGTCCTTTTGCCAGTCTGCGACACGTACGTGAATCTTATTCATCGGCAAACCCCAGGCTGCCCTGCTTGACCAGTTCACACAGCAGGCCACGGCCGTCTTCGTCGCTCAGCCATGGGCCGAGGTTATCGACATGCAGGGCGTCGGCGGCGCAGATCATTTTCAGCAGCTCGCGCAGCTTGCCCGGCAGGTAACGGCTCTGGCCGCTGGCGAACAGCAGCAGGTCGTCGTCGACTTCCGACCAGGCCAGGCGCGCACTCGGGTTGCGGATCAGCACGGCACCTTCTTCGAGCGCGCTGAGGAAGTCTTGCTCTTCGACTTCTTCCGGGCCGACCACCAGTTCCGGGTAGCGCGGCTCGGTCATGAACTGGCCGAACCAGGTCAGCAGCAGGCGCTCGTCGCTCATGTGTTCGGCCAGCAGGCTTTTGAGGCGATCGAGGGCATCGTGCTGGATTTGATGAGGATCGACCGCCGGCAGGGCGTCGGCGTCGGTGTAGCGCTCTTCGTCCGTCAGGAACTGGCTGAGGAAGTCGGTGAAGTGGGTCAGCACTTCAGCGGCGCTCGGGGCGCGGAAGCCGACCGAGTAGGTCATGCAATCATCGACAGCCACGCCAGAATGAGCCAGGCGCGGTGGCAGGTAGAGCATGTCGCCCGGTTCCAGCACCCACTCATCGGTGGCTTCGAAATCGGCGAGGATGCGCAGGTCGGCGTGTTGCAGCAGCGGGCTCTCGGAGTCGCACATCTGGCCGATTTTCCAGTTGCGCTTGCCGTGGCCTTGCAGCAGGAACACGTCGTAGTTATCGAAGTGCGGACCCACGCTGCCACCCGGAGCGGCAAAACTGATCATCACGTCGTCGACGCGCCAGCTCGGCAGGAAGCGGAAGTTTTCCAGCAGTTCGGCAACTTCCGGCACGAATTGGTCGACGGCTTGCACCAGCAGGGTCCATTCGCGTTCCGGCAGTTTGCTGAATTCGTCTTCGGCGAACGGGCCGCGGCGCAATTCCCAAGGGCGCTCGCCGTGCTCGATCACCAGGCGCGATTCGACTTCTTCTTCCAGCGCCAGGCCGGCCAGTTCGTCGGCGTCGATCGGGCTTTCGAAATCAGGAATCGCCTGACGGATCAGCAGGGGTTTTTTCTGCCAGTAGTCGCGCAGGAATTCCCGCGCCGTGATGCCGCCCAGAAGTTGAAGAGGAATGTCAGGATTCATGTGTAACCTATTGAAAAAATGCACTTTTCAGACGGGAATAAAAACGCCCGGCGGCGCCGGGCGTCTCAAACGGGTAGAGCGGTCGATCAGATGCGTTTGGCTTGTGCCACAGCGTTGCCGATGTAGTTGGCCGGGGTGAGCAGTTTCAGCTCAGCCTTGGCGGCAGCTGGCATGTCCAGGCCGTCGATGAAGGTTTGCAGTGCTTCAGGGCTGATGCCCTTGCCGCGCGTCAGCTCTTTGAGCTTCTCGTACGGGTTTTCGATGTTGTAACGACGCATCACGGTCTGGATCGGTTCGGCCAATACTTCCCAGCAAGCGTCCAGGTCGGCGGCAATCTTTTGCTCGTTGAGCTCCAGTTTGCTGATGCCTTTGAGGCTGGCTTCGTACGCGATCACGCTGTGGGCGAAGCCGACACCGAGGTTGCGCAGTACGGTGGAGTCGGTCAGGTCGCGCTGCCAGCGGGAGATTGGCAGTTTGCTCGCCAGGTGCTGGAACAGTGCGTTGGCGATGCCCAGGTTGCCTTCGGAGTTTTCGAAGTCGATCGGGTTGACCTTGTGCGGCATGGTCGACGAACCGATTTCGCCAGCGATGGTGCGCTGTTTGAAATAACCCAGGGAGATGTAGCCCCAGATGTCGCGGTCGAAGTCGATCAGGATGGTGTTGAAGCGCGCGATCGCGTCGAACAGCTCGGCGATGTAGTCGTGCGGTTCGATCTGCGTGGTGTACGGGTTGAAGCCCAGGCCCAGCTCGTCTTCGATGAAGGCGCGGGCGTTGGCTTCCCAGTCGATCTCAGGGTAGGCCGACAGGTGAGCGTTGTAGTTGCCGACGGCGCCGTTGATCTTGCCCAGCAGCGGAACGGCGGCGACTTGAGCGATTTGACGCTCCAGGCGGTAAACCACGTTCGCCAGCTCTTTGCCCAGGGTGGTCGGCGATGCCGGTTGACCGTGGGTGCGCGACAGCATCGGCACATCAGCGAAACGGATGGCCAGTTCGCGGATGGCGTTGGCGGTCTGGCGCATCAGCGGCAGCATCACGTCATCACGGCCTTCACGCAGCATCAGGGCGTGGGACAGGTTGTTGATGTCCTCGCTGGTGCAGGCGAAGTGGATGAACTCGCTGACCTTGGCCAGTTCCGGCAGCTTGGCCGCCTGCTCTTTAAGCAGGTATTCAATGGCTTTGACGTCGTGGTTGGTGGTGCGCTCGATCTCTTTGACACGCTCGGCGTGCTCCAGAGAGAAGTTTTCCGCCAGGGTGTTCAACACCGCGTTGGCTTCGGCGGAGAACGCCGGCACTTCGCTGATGGCAGGGTGAGCGGCCAGGCGCTGGAGCCAGCGCACTTCAACCAGAACGCGAGCACGGATCAGGCCGTATTCGCTGAAAATTGGGCGCAGGGCCTGGGTTTTGCCGGCGTAGCGGCCGTCAACAGGGGAAACCGCAGTGAGCGAAGAGAGCTGCATGGGGTGTTCTCGGACAGTCGGGCAACGAAATGGGGCGCGTATCATACATGAAAAAAATCCGCCGGTCCGTTGCCAACTGACCGGCGTATTACGCGTTACTGACTACAAAACGGTATTGCGGGCGCGGTTCAGCTGCTGCGCATCAGCGGGTAAAGCTCTTTAAGCAACTTGCGTCGGCTGATCACCAACTGCCAGCGATGACCGCCCAACTGCCGCCACAGGCGTGCCGAACGAATCCCGGCCAGCAACAGTGCGCGGATTTTCGAGGCATTGCTCGGTTGCTGCAGGTTGCGCATGTCGCCATGCACCTGAATTCGTTGGCGCAGAGTGCTCAGGGTGTCCTGGTACAGCGCGCCGCAAGCGGCGATCACGTTTTCGTGGGCCGGGCCGAAGTGTTCGACCTGGGACTGAATCTGCGGTAGGCGCTTGCCGATCACGTCCAGCATGTCATTGCGCTTGGCCAATTGGCGCTCCAGCCCCAGCATCGCCAGGGCGTAGCGCAGCGGTTCGCGCTGAAGGGTGCTGGGGTCGCGCTCCAGGGCGCCGATCAATGCGCGATAGCCTTCGCGCAAATTGATGTCATCGCCGCCGTACACTTCCAGAGTGTCCTTGGGGTCGCGAATCAACAGGCTGCCGAGCATGCAAGTCAGGCCGGCTTCGTTGGTCTGGCCGGTCTTGGCGATCTTGTCGACCAGCACGGCGGCGAGAAACACGCCGCCCAGGGCCGTCAGTTGCTCCTGAGTCGGGCTCATGAACGCTGGCCCTTGCTGGTCCAGGGCTCGGCTACTTCGATCACGCCGCCACCGAGGCAGATTTCACCGTCGTAGAACACCACGGATTGGCCCGGAGTGACCGCGCGTTGCGGGTCATCAAAGGTGGCACGGTAGCCGGTGGCGGTCTTTTCCAGGGTGCAAGGCTGGTCGCTCTGGCGATAACGCACCTTGGCGGTCAGCCTGCGCGGCTCGGTCAAATCGATCGGGTTGACCCAATAGATGTCCGAGGCGAGCAGGGCGCGGGAGAACAGCCATGGGTGGTCGTTGCCCTGGCCGACGATCAGCTCGTTGTGTTCCAGGTCCTTGATCAACACGTACCACGGCTCTTCACCGGCGTCTTTCAGGCCGCCGATGCCCAGACCCTGCCGCTGGCCGATGGTGTGATACATCAGGCCATGGTGACGGCCGATGACTTCACCGTCGGTGGTCTTGATCTCGCCGGGTTGGGCCGGCAGGTATTGCTTGAGGAAATCGCTGAAGCGACGTTCGCCGATAAAGCAGATTCCGGTGGAGTCCTTTTTCTTCGCGGTGGCCAGGTCGTGTTTCTCGGCAATCGCGCGGACTTCGGGTTTTTCCAGCTCGCCGACCGGGAACAGGGTCTTGGCGATCTGTTCGCCGCCGACGGCGTGCAGGAAGTAGCTTTGGTCCTTGTTCGGATCCAGGCCCTTGAGCAGTTCGGTGCGACCATCGATGTCGCGGCGACGCACGTAGTGGCCGGTGGCGATCAGGTCGGCGCCGAGCATCATGGCGTAGTCGAGGAACGCCTTGAACTTGATCTCGCGGTTGCACAGGATGTCCGGATTCGGCGTGCGACCGGCCTTGTATTCGGCCAGGAAGTGCTCGAACACGTTGTCCCAGTACTCGGCGGCGAAGTTGGCGGTGTGCAGCTTGATGCCAATCTTGTCGCACACGGCCTGCGCGTCCGCCAGGTCATCCATGGCGGTGCAGTATTCCGTTCCATCGTCTTCTTCCCAGTTCTTCATGAACAGGCCTTCCACCTCATAACCCTGCTCGATCAGCAGGAGAGCGGAAACGGAAGAGTCCACGCCGCCGGACATACCGACAATGACGCGCTTCTTTTGTGTGGCAGAAGGGGCTGGATCACGCATAGGGATTTAATGAGTGTCTTGAAAAAGGACGCGATTCTAGCAGGCTCAAGCCTGCAAGGCTAAAGAGAAGGGCGGATCAGCTCGAGGCTGAAGTGTTTACCGTCCAGATAATCATCGATACAGCGGATGATCAGCTCACTGCGCCAGTTTGCGCGCTGTTGTAGCAGTTCGTCACGCGTCAGCCATTTCGCGCCGACAATACCGTCGTCCAATTGATAGTCGGGACGGTGTTTCAGCGCTTTGGCGGTGAAGCAGACGCGTTGATAGGTCACTCCGTTGCTCGGGGCGGTGTAGAGATAAATGCCTATTACGCCGGTTGGCTCGACGTCCCAGCCGGTTTCTTCGAGGGTTTCGCGTACGGCGGCCTCGATCAGGGTTTCGTCCGGGTCCAGATGACCGGCGGGCTGATTGAGCACCGTTCGTCCGTGTTTGGATTCTTCGACCATCAGGAAGCGACCGTTGTCTTCGACGATGGTGGCGACGGTGATGTGGGGTAGCCAATCCATGAAATGTCCTTAATGTTGAATTTGAAGCGCTTTCCCTGTGGGGGCAGTGTTCACATTTGAATGCTGTCAACGCTGAAAACACAAACCCCGGCGCATGGCCGGGGTTTGTGATGTTCCCTTACAACCTTAAACCAACGCAGCGATCGCGGCGTTGAAGGTTGCGCTCGGGCGCATGGCCTTGCTGATCAGCTCGGCATTGGCGTGGTAGTAACCGCCGATGTCCACTGGCTTGCCCTGAACGGCGTTGAGCTCGGCAACGATAGTTGCTTCGTTCGCGGTCAGGGTTTTGGCCAGTTCGCCAAACTGCGCTTGCAGTGCAGCGTCTTCGGTCTGGGCGGCCAGGGCCTGAGCCCAGTACAGCGCCAGGTAGAAGTGGCTGCCGCGGTTGTCGATGTTGCCGACTTTGCGCGATGGCGACTTGTTGTTGTCCAGGAACTGGCCAGTGGCCTGATCCAGGGTCTTGGCCAGCACCAGCGCTTTAGGGTTGTTGTACGTCACACCCAGATGCTCAAGGGAGGCGGCCAGGGCCAGGAACTCGCCCAGGGAATCCCAGCGCAGGAAGTTTTCTTCCAGCAGCTGTTGAACGTGCTTCGGTGCCGAACCGCCAGCGCCGGTTTCGAACAGGCCACCGCCGTTCATCAGCGGAACGATCGACAGCATCTTGGCGCTGGTGCCCAGTTCCATGATCGGGAACAGGTCAGTCAGGTAGTCGCGCAATACGTTGCCGGTCACCGAAATGGTGTCGAGGCCGGAGCGAGTGCGCTCCAGGGTGAACTTCATCGCGTCGACTGGCGACATGACGCGGATGTCCAGCCCGGAAGTGTCGTGGTCCTTCAGGTAAGCCTGAACTTTCTCGATCACTACGCCGTCGTGGGCGCGCATTGGGTCCAGCCAGAAAATCGCTGGAGTGCTGCTTGCGCGAGCGCGGTTGACGGCCAGTTTGACCCAGTCCTGGATCGGCGCGTCTTTGGTCTGGCACATGCGGAAGATGTCGCCGGCTTCAACCGACTGTTCCAGCAGCAGGGAGCCTTTGCTGTCGGTGACACGAACAACGCCGTTGGCCTTGATCTGGAACGTCTTGTCGTGCGAGCCGTACTCTTCGGCTTTTTTCGCCATCAGGCCAACGTTTGGCACGCTGCCCATGGTGGTCGGATCGAAGGCGCCGTTTGCCTTGCAGTCTTCGATCACCGCCTGGTAGATGGTGGCGTAGCAGCGATCCGGGATCACCGCCTTGGTGTCGTGCAGCTGGCCGTCGGTGCCCCACATCTTGCCGGAGTCACGGATCATCGCTGGCATCGAGGCGTCGACGATGACGTCGCTCGGCACGTGCAGGTTGGTGATGCCTTTGTCGGAGTTGACCATGGCCAACGACGGACGAACGGCGTAGACCGCCTGGATGTCCGCTTCGATCTGCGCTTGTTGCTCGGCAGGCAAGGCCTTGATGCGAGCGTACAGGTCGCCGATGCCGTTGTTCAGGTTGAAGCCGATCTGCGCCAGCACGTCAGCGTGCTTGGCCAGTGCGTCTTTATAGAACTCGGCAACGATCTGGCCGAACATGATCGGGTCGGAGACCTTCATCATGGTGGCTTTGAGGTGAACCGACAGCAGCACGCCTTTTGCCTTGGCGTCTTCGATCTCGGCGGCGATGAAGCTGCGCAGCGCGTTTTTGCTCATGACTGCGCAATCGAGGATCTCACCGGCTTGTACGGTGGTTTTTTCCTTCAGGACGGTGGTGGTGCCGTCTTGAGCGATCAGTTCGATTTTGACGGCGTCAGCGGCGTCGATCAGGGCAGCTTTTTCGCTGCCGTAGAAATCGCCGGTGCTCATGTGAGCTACGTGGGACTTGGAGTCCTTGGCCCAGGCGCCCATTTTGTGCGGGTGCTTGCGTGCGTAGTTCTTGACCGACAGCGGTGCGCGACGATCGGAGTTGCCTTCGCGCAGAACCGGGTTTACGGCGCTGCCCTTGATCTTGTCGTAGCGGGCCTTGGCTTCTTTGTCGGCGTCGCTGGTCACGGTTTCCGGGTAGTCCGGCAGTGCATAGCCCTGGGCTTGCAGCTCTTTGATCGCGGCCTGCAGTTGTGGAACCGAAGCGCTGATGTTCGGCAGTTTGATGATGTTGGCTTCAGGTGTAACGGCCAGGTCGCCCAGTTCGGCGAGGTGGTCGGCTACCGCTTTATCACCCAATTGCTCGGGGAAGCTGGCCAGAATGCGCCCTGCAAGAGAGATATCGCGGGTTTCAACGGCGATATCAGCGGAGGCGGTGAAGGCCTCTACGATAGGCAACAGTGAATAGGTGGCGAGGGCTGGGGCTTCGTCGGTGAAGGTATAGATGATCTTCGAGCGGGTGGGCATATTCGGATTAACTCTCTCTTCTTTGCTAAAGCGTGCACAGAAACTCGAGGGGCGCCGGGTAAGCGCGTTCGTTCAAAGTCATCCATGAGCCGAATGTCGAGGTTTCTTTGCGGTGATGTTGGGTGCATCGGTCGAGCGTCAAGCGGGTGGACTGCGGTAACAATCCTGCTTTTTCGGGCCCAGAGTCTCGGCTACATTTCCAGTGGCAGAGAGGTCGGCCGTCGTGACTCTGTGGTCAGCGGCGGCATTATACATAGGTAGCTGGCAATCTGCCGATGGTTCATATGCAACGATTCTCGTCCATTGGTCTAAAGGTCGCAGGCAGGCGTGGGGAGTAGCCTTGCATGGCGTGCTTGAGTTTGGCGCTTTTCCCTTTACTTTCAGGCTTGTACGTCACGAACTGTGCAGCTTCGCGGCAGATGGACGGAACATAGGGTTTGCGCGCCGATTCAACTGGGGTACGCTCGGACGAAGCCAGATGTTCAATCCAAACAATGGAGTTCAGCATGGGATACAAGAAGATTCAGGTTCCAGCCGTCGGCGAAAAAATTACCGTCAACGCGGACCATTCTCTCAATGTTCCTAACAACCCGATCATTCCCTTCATTGAAGGCGATGGTATTGGCGTTGATATCAGCCCGGTCATGATCAAGGTTGTCGATGCTGCTGTTAAGAAGGCTTACGGCGGCGAGCGCAAAATTTCCTGGATGGAAGTCTACGCCGGGGAGAAAGCGACTCAGGTTTACGATCAGGACACCTGGCTGCCTCAGGAAACCCTGGACGCGGTCAAGGATTACGTGGTTTCCATCAAGGGCCCTCTGACCACGCCGGTCGGCGGTGGCATCCGTTCCCTGAACGTGGCGCTGCGCCAGCAGCTCGACCTGTATGTGTGCCTGCGTCCAGTGCGCTGGTTCGAAGGCGTGCCGAGTCCGGTCAAGAAGCCAGGCGACGTCGACATGACCATCTTCCGCGAAAACTCGGAAGACATTTATGCCGGTATCGAATGGAAGGCTGGTTCGCCGGAAGCGACCAAGGTCATCAAGTTCCTTAAAGAAGAAATGGGCGTCACCAAGATCCGTTTCGACCAGAATTGCGGTATCGGCGTCAAGCCGGTTTCCCTGGAAGGCACCAAGCGTCTGGCGCGCAAGGCCCTGCAGTACGTGGTCGACAATGACCGCGACTCGCTGACTATTGTGCACAAAGGCAACATCATGAAGTTCACCGAAGGTGCCTTCAAGGAATGGGCCTACGAAGTGGCTGCCGAAGAATTCGGCGCGACCCTGCTCGATGGCGGTCCGTGGATGCAGTTCAAAAACCCGAAAACCGGCAAGAATGTCATCGTCAAGGACGCCATCGCCGACGCCATGCTCCAGCAGATCCTGCTGCGTCCGGCCGAGTACGATGTGATCGCCACCCTGAACCTCAACGGTGACTACCTCTCCGACGCCCTGGCGGCAGAAGTGGGCGGTATCGGTATTGCGCCGGGTGCGAACCTGTCCGACACCGTGGCCATGTTCGAAGCCACCCACGGCACCGCGCCGAAGTACGCCGGCAAGGACCAGGTCAACCCGGGCTCGCTCATCCTGTCCGCAGAGATGATGCTGCGTCACATGGGCTGGACCGAGGCGGCCGATCTGATCATCAAGGGCACCAATGGCGCCATTGGTGCCAAGACCGTGACCTACGACTTCGAACGTCTGATGGACGGTGCCAAACTGGTGTCGTCTTCGGGCTTCGGTGATGCGCTGATCTCGCACATGTAAGCGAAGAACGGCTGCAATAAAACCGCCCGGCTCGAGTGATCGAGTCGGGCGGTTTTTTTATGACTGGATGCCTTGGGTGGTATGAATCAGCTCACGGCTTTGGCGTGGCTGCTGGTAGCGGCTGCGGCTGCTGCGTCAATGGCCACTTTGTCCATAATTTTGACGGCATGCAGCCCCTTGGGGCCTTGAACAATATCAAAGTATACGGCTTGCCCGGCCTTGAGGGTCTTGTATCCATCCATATCAATGGCTGAGTAGTGGGCAAAGAAATCGATTTCTTTTCCGTCCTCGTCACGACCTTCCCTGGCGTCGGTATTAATGAAACCGAACCCCTTGGCATTGTTGAACCATTTCACCTTACCGACAGCCATACCCATATCCCTCTGCAACAGACTCCATCACTGGAGTATCATCCAGTTAATCCGCAGTCTAATCTTGTAAATAGATTGACTCCGCGGACCTTTTTTACCCACTGTGGGCTCTATTGGTTGTAACACCGTTTTCCCGATAGTCAAGGTGACCGGGCAGTCGGAGTTGAAATCGCTGATGGCCGCCCCCACCACTGTATTTGCACAACTGACGAACCTTTCTTTCCATGCATGCAATCAGCCAGATTCGACTAACATTCAATCAGGATCGCCCTGATTTACACGACGACGATTCCGCAGGCATTGCTGTTCAGGAGGCTAAGCCTGCTTTACAGGCGCCGCCTATGTACAAGGTGGTTTTGTTCAACGATGACTACACACCGATGGATTTCGTCGTCGAAGTGCTCGAGGTGTTTTTTAACCTGAATCGCGAGCTGGCGACCAAGGTCATGCTGGCCGTTCATACAGAAGGACGGGCAGTATGTGGAGTGTTTACCCGCGACATCGCCGAGACCAAGGCCATGCAGGTCAACCAGTACGCCAGGGAAAGCCAGCATCCGCTACTCTGTGAAATCGAGAAGGACGGTTAATCGCCGACCACTTGGGTATGAGGTGAAGCTATGTTAAACCGCGAGCTCGAAGTCACCCTCAATCTAGCCTTCAAGGAGGCTCGTTCGAAGCGTCATGAATTCATGACCGTCGAACACCTGCTGCTGGCCCTATTGGATAATGAGGCTGCCGCTACCGTTTTGCGTGCCTGCGGCGCAAACCTCGACAAACTCAAGCATGACCTGCAGGAGTTCATCGACTCCACCACGCCATTGATCCCCTTGCATGACGAGGATCGCGAAACCCAGCCAACCCTGGGCTTCCAGCGTGTACTGCAACGTGCTGTCTTTCACGTACAGAGCTCGGGCAAACGCGAAGTGACTGGCGCCAACGTGCTGGTCGCGATCTTCAGTGAGCAAGAGAGTCAGGCAGTGTTTCTGCTGAAACAGCAGAGCGTTGCGCGCATCGATGTCGTCAACTACATCGCCCATGGCATTTCCAAAGTGCCGGGGCATGGCGATCACTCTGAAGGTGAACAAGATATGCAGGACGACGAGGGCGGTGAGTCTTCTTCTTCAGGCAATCCTCTGGATGCTTATGCCAGCAACCTCAATGAACTCGCGCGCCAGGGTCGTATCGATCCATTGGTAGGCCGTGAGCTCGAAGTCGAGCGAGTCGCGCAGATCCTGGCGCGTCGTCGCAAAAACAATCCGCTGCTGGTGGGCGAGGCGGGCGTGGGTAAAACCGCGATTGCCGAAGGCCTGGCCAAACGCATTGTCGACAACCAGGTGCCGGACCTGCTGGCCAACAGCGTGGTGTATTCCCTCGATCTGGGGGCCTTGCTGGCTGGAACCAAATACCGCGGTGATTTCGAGAAGCGCTTCAAGGCGTTGCTCAATGAACTGAAAAAACGTCCGCAGGCGATCCTGTTCATCGACGAGATCCACACCATCATCGGTGCGGGCGCTGCGTCCGGTGGCGTCATGGATGCCTCGAACCTGCTCAAGCCATTGTTGTCTTCGGGCGATATTCGCTGCATCGGTTCGACCACGTTCCAGGAGTTCCGCGGGATCTTCGAGAAGGACCGTGCCTTGGCCCGGCGCTTCCAGAAGGTCGATGTGTCGGAGCCTTCGGTGGAAGACACCATCGGTATCCTGCGTGGCCTGAAAGGGCGTTTCGAGCTCCATCACAACATTGAATACAGTGATGAAGCCCTGCGCGCCGCTGCCGAACTGGCGTCGCGTTACATCAATGACCGGCACATGCCGGACAAGGCCATCGACGTCATCGACGAGGCGGGTGCCTATCAGCGTCTGCAGCCAGTCGAGAAGCGCGTGAAACGCATCGAAGTGCCTCAGGTCGAGGACATCGTTGCGAAAATCGCGCGAATTCCGCCAAAACACGTCACCAGCTCCGACAAAGAGCTGCTGCGGAACCTTGAGCGTGACCTGAAACTCACGGTATTCGGCCAGGATGCGGCGATCGACTCACTGTCGACCGCGATCAAACTGTCCCGTGCCGGCCTCAAGTCGCCTGACAAGCCCGTCGGTTCGTTCCTGTTCGCAGGCCCGACCGGCGTCGGTAAAACCGAAGCTGCGCGGCAGCTGGCCAAGGCGTTGGGGGTCGAGCTGGTTCGCTTCGACATGTCCGAGTACATGGAGCGCCATACCGTATCGCGTCTGATCGGTGCGCCTCCAGGCTATGTCGGGTTCGACCAGGGCGGTCTGCTGACCGAAGCCATCACCAAGCAGCCTCACTGCGTATTGTTGCTCGATGAAATCGAGAAGGCGCATCCGGAAGTCTTCAACCTGCTGTTGCAGGTCATGGATCACGGTACGCTGACTGATAACAACGGGCGCAAGGCAGATTTTCGTAACGTGATCGTCATCATGACGACCAACGCCGGTGCCGAGACTGCAGCGCGTGCTTCGATCGGTTTCACCTATCAGGACCACTCGTCCGATGCGATGGAAGTGATCAAGAAGAGTTTCACGCCGGAATTCCGCAACCGTCTGGACACCATTATCCAGTTTGGTCGCCTCAGTCATGAGGTCATCAAAAGTGTGGTGGACAAGTTCCTTACCGAACTTCAGGCGCAACTGGAAGACAAGCGTGTGCAGCTGGAAGTGACTGACGCTGCACGCAGCTGGCTGGCGGCGGGTGGCTACGACACGGCAATGGGCGCTCGACCAATGGCGCGCTTGATTCAGGACAAGATCAAGCGTCCGCTGGCGGAGGAGATTCTCTTTGGCGAACTGGCCGACCATGGCGGTGTGGTGCACATCGACATCAAGGACGGCGAGCTGACTTTCGAGTTCGAGACCACGGCTGAAATGGCCTGACGTTAACTGCAACAAAGCAAAAGGCGCCGAAAGGCGCCTTTTTGCTGTCTGCCAGATGTGATCGTTCCCACGCTCCGCGTGGGAATGCCTCAACGCACGCTCCGCGTTCGGCATTGCGCACAAACAAAAACGCCCGGCATAGCCGGGCGTTTTGTATTGACTTGATTAGCGAGCGCGGTAGGTGATGCGCCCTTTGCTCAAGTCATAGGGCGTCAGCTCGACGCGCACTTTGTCGCCGGTAAGAATACGAATGTAGTTCTTGCGCATCTTGCCGGAGATATGCGCGGTTACGACGTGCCCATTTTCCAACTCCACACGAAACATGGTGTTGGGCAGGGTGTCGACGACAGTGCCTTCCATTTCGAAGCTGTCTTCTTTCGACATGCAGTAAAGCCCTCGGTGTCCAATGAATGGCCCGGTGCAACTGCGCCAGGCAAAAGCGGCGTGCATTGTGCCCGAAAAGTGGGGTTTAAGCCAAGGGGTTCTAGCTCAGGATGACCCAACGTTGATTAATCAGCAGTTCGATAGGGCGATATTGGGTCTTGTAGCTCATTTTTTTGCAGTTTTTGATCCAGTAGCCGAGATAGACCGCTTCCAGCCCCAGGCGCCGGGCTTCGGCAATCTGCCAGAGAATCGCGTAACGCCCCAGGCTGCGACGCTCCTCGCCGGGCTCGTAGAAGGTGTACACCGCTGACAGGCCATTGGGCAGCAAGTCGGTGACGGCCACCGCCACCAGTCGGCCTTCGAGACGAAATTCGTAGAAGCGGGAGAACGGCAGGTCACGCACCAGGAAGGTCGAGAACTGGTCGCGACTCGGCGGATACATATCGCCGTCGGCGTGGCGCTGTTCGATGTAGCGCTGATAGAGGTCGAAATACTCCTCGCTGAACTTTGGTCGGGCCGGGCGTACCTGCAAGTCGGCATTGCGTTTGAGAATGCGTTTCTGCTGACGGTTGGGGGTAAATTGCGCCACAGGAATGCGCGCCGGTACGCACGCATTGCAATTCTGGCAATGGGGCCGGTAGAGATGATCGCCACTGCGACGAAAGCCCATTTCCGACAGATCTGCGTAGACATGCACATCCATGGGCTGACTGGGATCGAGGAACAGCGTAGTGGCCTGCTCCTCGGGCAGATAACTGCAAGAGTGGGGCTGAGTGGCATAGAACTTCAAACGCGCCAACTCGGTCATGATCAACCCTCGGGATAAACTTTTGATAAGGGGACGCTCTCAATTCGTCTCCCCGCATTAAGTGTAAGCCACACGGGCCAATGTCGCTCAGCAAACCCAGGTGGCACTACTGGGTTGATCCAGGTGCCGGGCAAGGTAGCCGGCAAACTCGGTGCGGGGAATCGCTCGGGCGCCCAGGCTGTGCAGATGATCGGTGGGCATCTGGCAATCGATCAGCACAAAACCTGAGTCTTTCAGATGTCGCACCAGCATGGCAAAGCCATATTTGGAGGCGTTGTCGGCGCGGCTGAACATCGACTCACCGAAAAACAGCTGTCCCATGGCCAGGCCGTAGAGCCCGCCGACCAGCACGCCATCGTCCCAGACCTCCACCGAATGGGCGTAGCCGCGCCTGTGCAGTTCGACGTAGGCGTCCTGCATCGCTTGGGTGATCCAGGTGCCATCGGCGTACTCGCGCGGCGCGGCGCAGGCGCTGATGACTGCGGCAAAATCCCGATCGAAGGTCACTTGATAGCGTTGTTGGCGCAGCAGTTTATTCAGGCTGCGGGAGACATGCAGTTCGTCGGGAAACAGCACCGTGCGCGGATCCGGCGACCACCAGAGAATCGGTTGGCCTTCCGAGAACCACGGAAAGCAGCCATGGCGATACGCCTGAATCAGACGGTCGGCGGACAGATCGCCGCCCGCGGCCAGCAGTCCGTTGGGGTCGCGCATGGCTTTTTCCAGCGGCGGAAAAGTCAGGGTATTGCGTTGTAACCAAGTCAGCATGGCATCCGGGCTTGCAGAAGGGGAGGGCGGTGGCGGGCCGATAAACCCGCCAGATAGAAGGTTAACCGTCAAACGCCGGGAATGTCATCGAGATACTTCTCGGCATCCAGCGCAGCCATGCAACCGGCTCCGGCAGAGGTCACTGCCTGGCGGTAAACGTGGTCGGCCACGTCGCCGGCGGCGAATACACCCTGGATGGCGGTGGCGGTGGCGTCGCCTTCGCTGCCGCCCTTGACCAGCAGGTAGCCGTTGCGCATCTGCAGCTGGCCCTGGAACAGGTCGGTGTTGGGTTTGTGGCCGATGGCGATGAACACGCCGGCCAGCGACAGTTCAGCGGTTTCGCCGGTATGGCTGTGACGCAGGCGGGCGCCGGTCACGCCGCTGGCGTCACCGAGTATTTCGTCCAGGTTCTGGTTCCAGTGCAGGCGGATATTGCCGTTGGCGGCTTTTTCGAAGAGCTTGTCCTGCAGGATCTTCTCCGAACGCAGTTTGTCGCGACGGTGAATCAGATGAACCTCCTTGGCGATGTTCGACAGGTACAGGGCTTCTTCCACAGCGGTGTTGCCGCCGCCGACCACTGCGACCACCTGGTTGCGATAGAAGAAACCATCGCAGGTGGCGCAGGCCGAAACCCCTTTGCCGGCAAAGGCTTCTTCCGATGGCAGCCCCAGGTATTGGGCCGAAGCGCCGGTGGCGATAATCAGCGCATCGCAGGTGTAGGTGCCGCTGTCGCCGATGAGCTCGAACGGGCGCTGTTGCAACTTGGCGGTATGGATGTGGTCGTAAACGATCTCGGTGTCGAAGCGTTCGGCGTGTTTCTGCATGCGTTCCATCAGCACCGGGCCAGTCAGGCCTTCGACGTCGCCGGGCCAGTTGTCGACTTCGACGGTGGTGGTCAGCTGGCCACCGGCCTGTATGCCGGTAATGACAACGGGTTTGAGGTTGGCGCGAGCGGCATAAACGGCTGCGCTGTAACCGGCAGGGCCGGAACCCAGAATGATCAGGCGGGAATGCTTCGCTTCACTCATAAAAACACCTCATAAGCCTTTGTCACAAAAGAGAATGCATGCTCAAATTGGACGGCGCGTATTGTGCTGTTGGCTATGCTGGAGCCAAGGGTCTCAAGCATGGCATTGGGCGAACAAACCCGTACAATGCCCGCTTGTAACAGTGTTTGTATCAAAAAAGCGCTGCGTACCGTATTTCGAAAAACCGGGGCACAGTGTTAAAAGTAGTCTCGGTTGGGACTGTTAACTTTTTTACCTGCCTGGATTGGGCAGTTTTTATAGTCATTCAACAGATGGACGCGCCAAGGGCGCAGGAAAAGAAGCGTTTTGAAGAAATCCACCGCAGCACCTAAAACAGTCGTTCCGCTCTGGCGCCAGCAATTGCACTACCGGCTCAAGGAAGGTGCATTGATCGCCATCGGCGCCTTGTGCCTGTTCCTGATGATGGCCTTGTTGACCTATGGCAAGGACGATCCGGGCTGGAGCCATAACAGCAAGATCGACGACGTACAGAACTTCGGCGGGCCTGCCGGCTCTTACAGCGCCGACATCCTGTTCATGGTCCTGGGTTACTTCGCCTACATTTTCCCGCTATTGCTGGCGATCAAGGCCTATCAGATCTTCCGTCAGCGCCACGAGCCATGGCAGTGGAGCGGCTGGCTGTTTTCCTGGCGCCTGATCGGCCTGGTGTTTCTGGTGCTGTCGGGCGCGGCGCTGGCTCATATCCATTTCCATGCGGCGACCGGTCTGCCGGCCGGCGCGGGCGGCGCTTTGGGTGAAAGCCTCGGCGATCTGGCGAAGAATGCCCTGAATATTCAGGGCAGCACGCTGCTGTTCATTGCGCTGTTCCTGTTCGGCCTGACGGTATTCACCGACCTGTCATGGTTCAAGGTGATGGACGTCACCGGCAAGATCACCCTCGATTTGTTCGAATTGTTTCAGGGCGCGGCCAATCGCTGGTGGGCAGCCCGTACCGAACGCAAGCAATTGGTCGCCCAGCTGCGTGAAGTCGACGATCGCGTGCACGACGTGGTTGCGCCGACGGTCACCGACAAACGTGAGCAGGCCAAGGTCAAGGAACGCCTGATCGAGCGCGAGCAGGCCCTGAGCAAGCACATGTCCGAGCGTGAAAAGCAGGTGCCGCCGGTGATTGCTCCCGCACCGCCGAAGCCGGCCGCTCCGAGCAAGCGCGTGGAAAAAGAGAAACAAGCGCCGTTGTTCGTCGACAGCGCCGTGGAAGGCACCTTGCCGCCGATTTCAATTCTCGACCCGGCGGAAAAGAAACAACTCAATTATTCGCCTGAATCCCTGGCGGCCGTCGGCCACTTGCTGGAAATCAAGCTCAAGGAATTCGGCGTCGAAGTCTCGGTAGACTCGATTCACCCGGGCCCGGTCATCACCCGTTACGAAATCCAGCCTGCCGCCGGGGTGAAAGTCAGCCGCATTGCCAACCTGGCGAAAGACCTGGCCCGTTCCCTGGCCGTGACCAGCGTGCGCGTGGTGGAAGTGATTCCGGGCAAGACCACGGTCGGTATCGAGATCCCTAACGAAGACCGGCAGATCGTGCGGTTCTCCGAGGTCTTGTCGACCCCCGAGTACGATAACTTCAAGTCTCCGGTCACCTTGGCCCTGGGTCACGACATCGGCGGCAAACCGGTCATCACTGACCTGGCGAAAATGCCCCACTTGCTGGTGGCCGGTACGACCGGTTCCGGTAAGTCGGTGGGTGTGAACGCGATGATCCTGTCGATTCTGTTCAAGTCGGGCCCTGAAGACGCCAAGCTGATCATGATCGACCCGAAAATGCTTGAGCTGTCGATCTACGAAGGCATCCCGCACCTGCTGTGCCCGGTGGTCACCGACATGAAGGATGCCGCCAACGCCTTGCGCTGGAGCGTCGCCGAAATGGAGCGGCGCTACAAACTGATGGCGAAGATGGGCGTGCGTAACCTGTCGGGCTTCAACGCCAAGGTCAAGGAAGCCCAGGACGCTGGCGAGCCGTTGAGCGATCCGCTGTACAAGCGCGAAAGCATCCACGACGAGGCACCGCTGCTGCAGAAGCTGCCGACCATCGTCGTGGTGGTCGACGAATTCGCCGACATGATGATGATCGTCGGCAAGAAGGTTGAAGAGCTGATCGCGCGTATCGCGCAGAAGGCGCGTGCGGCGGGCATCCACTTGATCCTCGCGACCCAGCGTCCGTCGGTGGATGTGATCACCGGTCTGATCAAGGCGAACATCCCGACCCGTATGGCGTTCCAGGTATCGAGCAAGATCGATTCGCGGACCATCATCGACCAGGGCGGCGCCGAACAACTGCTGGGCCACGGTGATATGTTGTACATGCCGCCGGGCACCAGCCTGCCGATTCGTGTTCACGGCGCATTCGTGTCCGATGACGAGGTGCACCGGGTGGTTGAAGCCTGGAAGTTGCGCGGCGCGCCGGAATACAACGATGACATTCTCGCCGGTGTCGAAGAGGCTGGTAGCGGCTTTGAAAACGGCGGCGGTGGCGGTGAAGATGATGCCGAAACCGACGCGCTCTACGACGAAGCGGTGCAGTTCGTCCTGGAAAGCCGTCGCGCATCCATCTCCGCGGTTCAGCGCAAGCTGAAAATCGGCTACAACCGCGCGGCGCGCATGATCGAAGCCATGGAAATGGCCGGGGTCGTAACGTCCATGAACACCAACGGTTCGCGTGAAGTCCTGGCCCCTGGCCCGGTGCGCGACTGATCCGGTATTGAAAGGGGCGGCGTCTTGAGGCGCCGCCCGCACTCCCACGAATGTTTATGAGGACTCCCATGCGTCTTATCCGCATGTTGCTGCTGCCGGTACTGGCTTTGACCACGCTCTCGGCCCACGCCGACGACAAGGACGTGGCGCGTCTGACTCAACTGCTGGAAAAATCCCAGACCCTGACCGCGCACTTCTCTCAGCTGACCCTCGACGGCAGCGGCACCCAGTTACAAGAAACTGCGGGTGAAATGTCCTTGCAGCGCCCGGGCCTGTTCTACTGGCACACCAACGCGCCGGCCGAGCAAACCATGGTATCGGACGGTAAGAAAGTGACCCTGTGGGACCCGGATCTGGAACAGGCCACCATCAAGACTCTTGATCAGCGTCTGACCCAGACCCCGGCGTTGCTGCTGTCCGGTGACGTGTCCAAGATCAGCCAGAGCTTCGACATCAGCGCCAAGGAAGCCGGCGGCGTGATCGACTTCACCCTGAAGCCGAAAACCAAGGACACCCTGTTCGACAGCCTGCGCCTATCGTTCCGCAATGGTCTGGTCAATGATATGCAGATGATCGACAGCGTCGGCCAGCGCACCAACATCCTGTTCACCGGTGTGAAGGCCAACGAGCCAATCCCGGCCTCCAAATTCAAGTTCGACATTCCCAAGGGTGCCGATGTGATCCAGGAGTAAACCTGTAGAAGCGGGCTTGTGTGGTGTTCGCCAAACTTGAGAATTGACTCGAGGTTTTAAAAGTACGTGATGGACCTGTTTCGCAGCGCCCCGATTGCTCAGCCTCTGGCCGCCCGTTTGCGTGCGGCCAATCTGGACGAGTACGTCGGTCAGGAACACGTGCTCGCTCGCGGCAAGCCTTTGCGCGAAGCCCTGGAGCAGGGTGCCCTGCACTCGATGATTTTCTGGGGGCCACCGGGCGTGGGTAAAACCACCCTGGCGCGGCTGCTGGCGGAAGTCTCCGATGCGCACTTCGAAACGGTTTCGGCGGTGCTGGCCGGGGTCAAGGAGATTCGTCAGGCGGTGGAAGTCGCCAAGCAGCAGGCCGGGCAGTACGGTAAACGCACCATCCTGTTCGTTGATGAAGTGCATCGCTTCAACAAGTCCCAGCAGGATGCGTTCCTGCCATACGTTGAAGACGGCACGCTGATTTTCATCGGCGCGACCACGGAAAACCCCTCGTTCGAACTCAACAACGCGCTGCTGTCCCGGGCGCGTGTCTATGTGCTCAAAAGCCTCGACGAAGCCGCCCTGCGCAAGCTGGTGCATCGCGCGCTGACCGAAGAGCGCGGGCTGGGCAAGCGGCAACTGACCCTCAGCGACGAGGGCTTCCAGATGCTGCTGTCCGCCGCCGATGGCGATGGCCGGCGTTTGCTTAACTTGCTGGAAAACGCCTCGGACCTGGCCGAAGACCAGAGCGAAATCGGCGTCGACCTGCTGCAAAGTCTGCTCGGCGACACCCGTCGACGTTTCGACAAGGGCGGCGAAGCCTTCTACGACCAGATATCCGCGCTGCATAAATCGGTACGCGGTTCCAACCCCGATGGCGCGCTGTACTGGTTCGCGCGAATGATCGACGGCGGCTGCGACCCGCTGTACCTGGCCCGACGCGTGGTGCGCATGGCCAGCGAAGACATCGGCAATGCCGACCCCCGCGCCCTGAGCCTATGCCTGGCGGCGTGGGAAGTGCAGGAGCGCCTCGGTAGCCCCGAAGGCGAACTGGCGGTGGCCCAAGCCATTACCTATCTGGCTTGCGCGCCAAAAAGCAACGCGGTGTACATGGGCTTCAAGGCCGCGATGCGCAGCGCTACCGAACACGGTTCGCTGGAAGTGCCGCTGCACCTGCGCAATGCGCCGACCAAGTTGATGAAGCAATTGGGTTATGGCGATGAATATCGTTACGCCCACGATGAACCGGATGCCTACGCCGCTGGCGAAGATTACTTCCCGGATGAGTTGGAGCCACAACGGTTCTATCAACCCGTGCCTCGCGGCCTGGAGCTGAAGATCGGCGAAAAGCTCAACCACCTCGCGCAGCTTGACCGTCTAAGCCCCCGACAGCGGAGAAAATAGTGATTCCCTTGATCGTTGCGGTTTCTGTCGGCGGTGTCGCCGGTACGCTGTTGCGCTTCGCCACCGGTAACTGGATCAACGCGAATTGGCCGCGGCACTTCTATACCGCGACGCTGGCCGTTAATATCGTGGGCTGTTTGCTGATCGGCGTTCTATACGGCCTGTTTTTGATTCGCCCGGAGGTATCGTTTGCGGTACGCGCCGGGTTGATCGTTGGCTTCCTCGGGGGGCTGACGACTTTTTCATCCTTTTCACTGGATACGGTGCGCCTGCTGGAAACCGGGCAAGTGCCGCTGGCCTTGGGCTATGCGGCCATCAGCGTATTCGGCGGGCTGCTCGCCACCTGGGCTGGCCTGTCCTTGACCAAACTTTGATAACGAGAAACCGACATGCTCGATTCCAAACTGTTACGTAGCAACCTTCAGGACGTAGCGGACCGCCTGGCATCCCGTGGCTTTGCCCTGGATGTTGCGCGCATCGAAGCGCTGGAAGAACAGCGCAAGACCGTCCAGACCCGCACCGAAGCTCTGCAGGCTGAACGTAACGCGCGCTCCAAATCCATCGGCCAGGCCAAGCAGCGCGGCGAAGACATCGCGCCGCTGATGGCGGATGTCGAGCGTATGGCGGGCGAGTTGAGCGCCGGTAAAGTCGAGCTGGACGCGATCCAGACCGAGCTGGATTCGATCCTGCTGGGCATTCCGAACCTGCCGCACGAATCGGTGCCGGTTGGCGATGACGAAGAAGGCAACGTTGAAGTGCGCCGTTGGGGCACGCCGAAGGCTTTCGACTTCCCGGTTCAGGACCACGTGGCCCTGGGCGAGAAGTTCGGCTGGCTGGACTTCGAAACCGCCGCCAAGCTGTCCGGCGCCCGTTTCGCCCTGCTGCGCGGCCCGATTGCTCGCCTGCACCGTGCCCTGGCGCAGTTCATGATCAACCTGCACATCAACGAACACGGTTACGAAGAGGCTTACACGCCTTATCTGGTACAAGCGCCAGCCCTGCAGGGCACCGGTCAGTTGCCGAAATTCGAAGAAGACCTGTTCAAGATCAGCCGCGACGGCGAAGCCGATCTGTACCTGATCCCGACCGCTGAAGTGTCGCTGACCAACATCGTGGCCGGCGAAATCGTCGATTCGAAACTGCTGCCGATCAAGTTCGTGGCACACACGCCGTGCTTCCGCAGCGAGGCTGGCGCGTCGGGTCGCGACACCCGCGGGATGATCCGTCAGCACCAGTTCGACAAAGTCGAGATGGTCCAGATCGTTGAGCCGTCGACCTCGATGCAAGCGCTGGAAAACCTGACCGCCAACGCCGAGAAAGTCCTGCAACTGCTGGAGCTGCCATACCGCACCCTGGCGCTGTGCACCGGCGACATGGGCTTCAGCGCGGTCAAGACCTACGACCTGGAAGTGTGGATTCCGAGCCAGGACAAGTACCGCGAGATTTCGTCGTGCTCCAACTGTGGCGACTTCCAGGCGCGCCGTATGCAAGCGCGTTTCCGCAACCCGGAAACCGGCAAGCCTGAACTGGTGCACACCCTGAACGGTTCCGGCCTGGCGGTCGGTCGTACCCTGGTGGCGGTACTCGAGAACTATCAGCAGGCCGACGGTTCGATCCGTGTGCCTGAAGTGCTCAAGCCTTACATGGGTGGCCTTGAGGTCATCGGCTAAATGGACTATCTGCCGCTGTTCCATAACCTTCGCGGCAGTCGTGTGTTGGTCGTCGGCGGGGGGGAGATTGCCTTGCGCAAATCCCGCCTGCTGGCCGAAGCCGGTGCGCTGCTGCGGGTGGTCGCACCTGAAATCGAACCGCAGTTGCGTGAGCTGGTAGCCGGCAGCGGTGGCGAGTGCCTGGTGCGTGGCTACGTCGAGGCGGATCTGGACGGTTGCGGGCTGATCATCGCCGCCACCGACGACGAACCGCTGAACGCGCAAGTCTCCGCCGATGCCCATCGGCGTTGCGTGCCGGTCAACGTGGTGGACGCGCCGGCCTTGTGCAGCGTGATCTTCCCGGCGATTGTCGACCGTTCGCCGCTGATCATTGCCGTGTCCAGTGGCGGTGATGCACCGGTGCTGGCGCGGTTGATTCGCGCCAAGCTGGAAACCTGGATTCCTTCCACTTACGGACAACTGGCCGGTCTGGCGGCGCGTTTCCGCAACCAGGTCAAAGGCCTGTTTCCGGACGTGCAGCAGCGTCGGGCGTTCTGGGAGGATGTGTTCCAGGGACCGATTGCCGACCGGCAACTGGCCGGGCAGGGCGCCGAGGCCGAGCGCTTGATGCTGGCCAAAATCAATGGCGAAGCCCCTGTAGCCACTGGCGAGGTTTATCTGGTGGGCGCCGGGCCGGGTGATCCCGACCTGTTGACCTTCCGCGCCTTGCGCCTGATGCAGCAAGCCGACGTGGTGTTGTATGACCGTCTGGTGGCGCCGGCGATTCTGGATTTGTGCCGTCGCGATGCCGAGCGGGTCTACGTCGGCAAGCGCCGCGCCGATCACGCCGTGCCTCAGGAACAGATCAACCAGCATCTGGTGGATCTGGCCAAGGCCGGCAAGCGCGTGGTGCGCTTGAAGGGTGGCGATCCGTTCATTTTCGGGCGTGGCGGCGAAGAGATCGAAGAACTGGCGGCCCATGGCATCCCGTTCCAGGTCGTGCCGGGCATTACCGCTGCCAGCGGTTGCGCGGCGTATGCCGGGATTCCGCTGACTCACCGCGATTACGCGCAGTCAGTGCGGTTTGTCACCGGGCACCTCAAGGACGGTTCCACCGATTTGCCGTGGGCCGACCTGGTCGCGCCGGCGCAAACCCTGGTGTTTTACATGGGGCTGGTGGGCTTGCCGATCATCTGCGAGCAGTTGATCAAGCACGGTCGCGCGGCCGATACCCCGGCGGCGTTGATCCAGCAGGGCACCACGGTCAATCAGCGGGTATTTACCGGCACTCTGGCCGACCTGCCACGGCTAGTGGCGGAGCATGAAGTGCATGCGCCGACACTGGTGATCGTCGGGGAAGTGGTGCAACTGCGCGAGAAACTGGCGTGGTTCGAAGGGGCTCAAGCGCAGGTCTGATTTCTGTGTTGTCTGTGTGATCGTTCCCACGCTCCGCGTGGGAACGCCGCCAGGGACGCTCCGCGTTCCGTTTCGGATGTGACGCAGAGCGTCACGGGATACATTCCCACGCAGAGTGGGAACGATCAACCTCAGGCCTTGCGCCAAACCTCTTTCCCACTCAACCGCCCCCGATCATGCGCCCCGGTGAAATCCTGCGCCGGCCCTTTAGGCACAATCCCGGTCGGATTGATGGTTTTGTGGCTGCCATAGTAGTGGTTCTTGATGTGGGTGAAATCCACCGTCTCGGCAATCCCGGGCCACTGATAAATCTCCCGTAACCAGTTCGACAGGTTCGGATAATCGGCAATCCGCCGCAGATTGCATTTGAAGTGGCCGTGATACACCGCATCAAAACGAATCAGCGTGGTGAACAGGCGAATATCCGCTTCGGTCAGGTATTCACCCGTCAGGTAACGATTCGCTCCCAGCAGTTGCTCCAACCGATCCAGCTCAGCAAACAACTCATCGAACGCTTCTTCGTAAGCCTGCTGCGAGGTGGCAAACCCGGCGCGATAGACGCCGTTGTTCACTGCTGGATATATCCGCTCGTTCAGGGCGTCGATTTCGTTGCGCAGCGGAGCGGGGTAGAAATCCAGGTCATTGCCGGTCAAGTCATCGAATGCGCTGTTGAACATGCGGATGATCTCCGCCGATTCATTGCTGACGATGCGGTTGGTCTGTTTATCCCACAGCACCGGCACGGTGACGCGGCCGGTGTAGTCGGCGGTATCGGCGGTGTAGCGTTGGTGCATGAAATTGAAATGATCGAGCTTGTCGCCAGTCGATCCGAGGTTTTTATCGAAGGTCCAGCCGTTTTCCAGCATCAACCAGCTGACCACCGACACGTCGATCAGGCTTTCGAGGCCTTTGAGTTTGCGCAGGATCAGCGTGCGATGGGCCCACGGGCAGGCGAGCGACACATAGAGGTGATAGCGACCGGCCTCGGCGGCAAAACCACCGACGCCGCTCGGGCCTGGCTTGCCATCGGCGGTCAGCCAGTTGCGACGCTGCGCCTGTTCACGCTGGAACGCGCCATCCTTGCTGCTTTGGTACCACTGATCCTGCCAGCGACCTTCGACTAACAAACCCATGTGCCTGACTCCTCAACCTATAAACGTTGGAGAGGAGTCTATGCGCATAGGTTCGAACAAAAAGCGCAAAGGTTGGGCTGTTATGATCGATTAAATCGATCGGTCCCGGGCGTCCCAATATTGCTGGGCGGTTTCGAAGGCTTGTTCGCGAGACTGGCCGAGGCCGCGCAAGGCCAGGGCCATGGTCGAGATCAGCGCCATTTGCGGATAGCTGTCGACCGCGTCGCCACGCCACACGGCTTTCAAGTGCTCCGGATCCAGGCTCGCCGGTTTGACGTGGCGCTGGCTCGACAGCTGCGGCCATTCTTCATCCCAACTTTCGCCGCCGGTGGTGCCATACAGGTGACTGTCAGCGTCCGGGTTGATCTCAATTTCGCCGCCATCGCCCTTGACGACGATTGCCGTGTCCCCGAGCAGACCGCTGGCATCGCGATGCACCGCCTGGTAGCCGGGGTGGAAAATGCTTTGCAGGCCACAACGGGCGCCCAACGGGTTGAGAATCCGCGCCAGGGAATGGATCGGCGAGCGCAGGCCCAGAGTGTTGCGCAGGTCGATCATTCGCTGGAGTTGTGGAGCCCAGTCCACCAATGGCATGAACGCCAGACCGCCCTGATCGAGTGCCGCACCGACCTGCTGCCAGTTGCGGCACAACGGTATGTTCAGCGTCTCGAGCAGTTGTTCGCTGTACAGTCGCCCCGCCGTGTGCGCGCCGCCGCCGTGCATGAAGATGCGCAGGCCGTTCTGCGCCAGGCACTTGGCCGCCAGCAGATACCACGGCAAATGCCGCTTCTTGCCTGCGTACGTCGGCCAGTCCAGATCGACCGTCAGCGCCGGGGGACTCAGGCGTTCACGCAAGGCTTCGGTGAACCCGGCCATTTCCTCGGCGCTCTCTTCCTTGTGTCGCAACAGCATCAGGAACGCGCCGAGCTGGGTGTCCTCGACCTTGTCGTCGAGCACCATGCCCATGGCCTCGCGGGCTTCGGCCCGGGTCAGATCGCGTGCGCCGCGTTTGCCTTTGCCAAGGATCCGCACGAATTGGGCGAACGGGTGCTCGGCGGGCGTTTCGAGGGTCAGCGCTGGATAGTCGGTCATAAGCAATTCGTCGGTTTGGGCAGGCCCGCCAGTTTCGCGGCGAGTTTGGCAGGGGTGCCTTTGAACAGTCGGTTCAGGTGCAGGCTGTTGCCCTTGTCGGGGCCGAGCTTCAATGCGGTGTACTTGATCAGCGGGCGGGTGGCCGGGGACAACTGGAATTCGTCGTAGAAACTGCGCAGCAGTTCGAGGATTTCCCAATGTTCCGGGCTCAACTCGATGTCTTCGGCGGCGGCGAGGGCGGTGGCCACCTCGGTAGACCAGTCGTTCAGTTCCACCAGGAAACCGTCCTTGTCCAGTTCAATGGCGCGGGCGCCAACGGTCAGGGATTTCATAGCCAACTGTTGACCTTGTCATAGTGAATCGACAGTTCGACGAAGGCCGGGTAGTCAATGGCACTGGCCCAGTCCGGAACCTGCAGAGCACGGGCCTGTGCGTCTTCGGCCAGTACGAACAGTTTCAGGTTGCGAGCATGCAAAGAGCTGAATGGCGCGGTGCCTGGCTGCAAGGCATAGGCCGCGTCGCCACTCAGCAGCAGCGCATCGTTGGGGCCGATCACGCGCAGGCAACTGCCCAGGCGCTCGTCGCCGAATGGGGAATGAGACAACACATGCAAAGTCGACATCAGAGGGTGATCACCTGGTCGTAACGGTCAATAAGGGCGGTGATGTCCTGGGCGCTCAGTACCCGGGCTTCTTCAAGCGACAGACCTTTGGGGTCCAGGCCTCGGGCCGCTACGCTGTCAGCGCACACGAACAGATCTTCGACGCCAAACATCGGCAAGGCTTGCAGGTTGGCGCTCAGGTCTTTCTGCTGCAACGCCTTGGCGTCCTGTTTCGCAGCGAGCTGGAACACGCCGTCATCAAGAAACAGCAGCCCGATCGGCAGATCGAAGGCGCCGCCGGCCAATACAATGTCCAGCGCTTCCCGCGCATTCGGCCCGGACCACGGCGCCTGACGGCTGATAATCAGCAAGGATTTAGCCATCTCACGCGCCTCCGAAACAGATCAGGCGGTCGGCGTCCTGCACCGCGTCATGCAACTGGCCAAGGCCGGACAATTCCCACGGCGCTCCCACGGCGACCGCTTCACGCTGATAGCGCTGGGCTTCTTCCTCGTTCAGCACGCCACGACGCAGGGCGGCGGCGATGCAGACCACGCCATCGAGTTGATGCTCGCTGACAAAGGTGCGCCATTGCTTGGGCAAATCCTGCTCATCCTGAGGCGTGACCACACTGCCGGACGCGTTGTAGACGCCATCCTGATAGAAAAACAGCCGGACAATCTCATGCCCGCCGGCCAGCGCGGCCTGGGCGAACAACAAGGCACGGCGCGAGGAGGGCGCATGGGCGGCGGAAAACAGCGCAATGGCGAATTTCATGACGGACTCGATCAGCAAAACTGCGGCCATGATAAAGCTTTATCGGCAGGGCGGCGAAGGGCGTTTACTCGCAGACCGAGTCGCTGCCATCGCGAGGATTATTTGGTTAGCCCATACAACTCGCAATACTCAAGCCAGTTCATGCCGGCCATCTCTGCAACTTCCTTGTGCACTTCCATGCGTTGGGCCTGATATTCCTCGGGCGTGGCGGTGGTCAGTTGCAGTGTCAGCTCCCAGGCAAACAAACCCAGGCGCTCGGCCTCGGCTTCGAACGCTTCATGCAAGCGTTCGTCGCGGTACTGCGCCATCGTCTCGCCTTTGGCCTGGGCGAGCAGGGGATTGAGATTGTCGAGCTCAAGACGCAGCTCAGGGCGTTCATCGAGAAACTTCCTCAGCGCCTGTTCGTGTTGCTGTTCGGTTGCCGCCATGGTCACTCCTTGAGGGGATTACGAAGACTGCTTTTTGCTCGCTTTGGCAGCCGCAGCCAGACACTCAAGGGCAAACTGCTCGGTGTAGGTCATCTGGATCGGCGTGGTTTCGCCTTTGACGGTTCTTTCGCCGTCGAGAATGTAACGAATCCGCTTGTCGGTGACGCCAATTCGCTTGGCGATCCAGGCCGGCGTCTGGCCGATCTGGCTGATCAGTTTGTCGGCGTAGTCGGTGGAGGGTTTGTAGAACTCGGCGTTGGGTGTCATGGCTTTCCTGAAAAATGGGTGATGCGAGGCTATCGGCGCGACAGGGTGCGCGAATCGTTGCGCGGTGTCGCGGTATAAATGAAGTAAAGCAGAACGATACGCCGCGCCGCGGTGGTACAGTCCGCTTTTTCCTTATGAGCGAACGCAATGCGAATTCTGATGGTGGCGCTGGCCGCAACCTTGCTGGCGGGCTGCGCCGGATCGGCGATGAACGACGCCCGCACCAAAACCCCGTACAAAACCCTGACCTCGGACAAACCGGAAAAAGTCGTCGCCCAGTGCGTGCAGTTTGCCTGGCAGGACGAGGCGGTGTTCGGCGTCGATGCCGGTGCGTATTTGCAGCCGGGCAAGAAGGGCGGATCGACGGTCTACACCCGTTCGGCCGAGTCTTTCGTGGACGTGACCACCGACGCCTCGGGTACAGCATTGAGCTACTACGCGCAGCACGACGATTTTGTCGCCAAGCGCCGATTGGCGGCGTTGGCGACCTGTTTGTAAGCAAGATCGAAGATCCAGAAAAGATCGCAGCCTCGTTTCACTCGACAGAGTGAAACGAGGCTGCGATCTTTTGAAGGCAACACAAAAACCGACGCTTACAAATCCATCAAACGCTTCTGAAAAAAGAAGCGCTTGTGGCCCGGCGGATAATCGGCAATGTGCCCCAACTCGCTGTAGCCGTGCTTCTTGTAAAACTCCGGCGCCTGGAAGTCGAAGGTGTCCAGCCAGATCCCCACGCATTTCTTTTCCCGCGCCAGGTCTTCGGCCATCTGCATCAGTTTCGAGCCCATCCCTTGTCCCCGGGCCAGCTCCGGCACCGACAACAACTCAATGAAAAACCATTGGTAAAACACCCGGCCATAAAGCCCGCCGAGAATCTCGTCGCTGTCATTGCGTACCAGCAAAGCAATCTGCTCCGACACCGTGGCCCCGGCCTTTGCGGCGTTGTAGGCGCGCAGTGGTGTGAGGATTGCTTCGCGCTCCTCCGCAGTGGCATTTTTCGACAATTCGATTCGCAGAGTCATAGGCAACACATCCTTATGGCAGTGAACACGGAGCCTATCCCGGTTGCGGCGATTGTTCTATCCCCCCGAAGCCCAAGGAACCCCCGGGGCTCCGGGAATGTCTAGCGTGAACAGCATCGTTGTTGAAAGCAGTCATTGAGGGCAGCCCGTGAACATTTTTGAAGCCTTGCGCGAAAGCCACGACCGTCAGCGCCGCTATGCCGATGCAGTGATTCAAACCAGTGGCGACACCCTGGAACGGGTCGAGGCTTACAAACGGCTCAAATCCGAGCTTCAGGCCCACGCAACCGCTGAAGAACGCCATTTCTACATCCCGCTGATGGAGTTCGACAACGGCGTGGATCTTGGCCGCCACGCTATCTCCGAACACCACGAAATGGACGAGATGATGGAAACGCTGGATGCCACCCAAATGTCCAGTCCGTCCTGGTTGGCAACGGCGAAAAAACTCTCGGAGAAGGTCCATCACCACCTCAAAGAGGAGGAGCAGAAGTTCTTTCAGATGGCCGGCAAGTTACTCGACGACCAACAGAAAGAAACCCTCGCCGGGGAGTATCAGAAAGAATACAGGGCGCAACTTTCCTGAGGATGAAAGCTCCGCAATGCGGTTCACTCAAGAGAGTCTTGAGTCAGTAAGAACTTGTGGCGAGGGAGCCAACACACCTTGCCGGCAAGGTGAAATGATTTGAACCCAATGCGCTCCTTGTAGAGAATCGCCATCTTTGCCTCGAAAGGATGCGCGCGATGAAGTTCGAAGGGACTTTCCAATACATGGGCACTCACGGGATCGTCTTCAACGTCTCGCAGATCACCCTCACCGACAGCGAGCGCGGACGCCTGCGCGAGCTGCATTTTGGCGAGGCGAAAAGCGCCCACTATGAGGTCAACAGCAAGGTTGTCGAGGTGTACGACAAGATGCAGGCCAAGAGCCTGCCGTGCGTGATGATGATCGGCATCTCCAAGCCGCTGACCCGGCAACAGGGCGATGCCCTCAATGCCCAACGCACCAAGGTCGCCAACCTGGCCGCCTCCGCCTTCGGTGGCGCTGCCGGTACTGTGGGCGGTTTAGCCGGACCTGCAGGCAGTGTCACCGCAGGTACTGTTGTAACTGCGGGTGTGCGCTCGTACGTCAATGACGCTCTGCCCACCTACCATGCTGGCGACGTAATCGTCAGCATCCAGGCGCAGGTCAATGGTGGGATTGGCCCACAGCGCTCTTCCGAATCCCTGATCATCAAGACCTGAGTGGGGCTGCACATGTCCGAAATTACCCAGACGGTCATCGTCGTGGCGCTGGCCTTTCTACTTGATCGGTTTCTTAAGCCGTACCCGCTGCGCAAGTGGCTAGGGGTGACGCTGGTGGTGGCAGGCGCAATCGGCTGCGTTGCAGTGAGCCAGACCCAGTTGCTGGGCTTTGACTTGGGATTGATGTCGGTCCTTGCCGTGCCAGTGGGCGCGGGGCTGTTCGTGACCAGGCGGCGGTTCGAGCAGATTGGATGAAGGTCAGGAAGGTGTGTTGACCGGACGGATACCTTGCTCCCGCTTGAGTGCGTAGCGCTCACAAAAATCGCAATGGTTGTCAGATTTTTGGGGCCGCTACGCAGCCCAGCGGGAGCAAGCTCCCTCGCCACAGGTTTCTCCGGCTCAAGGTTCTCTTGAGTGCACAGCATTACGACAGTCGCCGGTTTTTTCTGTTTTCGCCTAACATGGACGCTTTCTGACGAACATAAGGATGGATTGTCATGTCGAACACAGCCGAGCGGGTCAACATCATCGAGTCCCAGGTGCTGTCCCACGACTGGTATCTGCTGAAGAAAATCACGTTTGATTACTTGCGCAACAACGGCGACTGGCAGCGCCAGACCCGCGAGGTTTATGACCGTGGCAACGGTGCGGCGATCCTGCTGTTCAACCGCGAGAAGAAAACTGTCGTGCTGACCCGCCAGTTCCGGTTGCCGGTGTTCGTCAACGGCCATGATGGTTTGTTGATTGAAGTGGCGGCGGGGCTGCTGGAAGGCGCTGCGCCTGAAGAGCGCATTCGCGCTGAAGCTGAGGAAGAAACCGGCTATCGCGTCCACCATGTGCAGAAGGTGTTCGAGTCCTACATGAGCCCCGGTTCGGTCACGGAGAAACTGCATTTCTTTATTGCCGAGTACGACGCCTCTTCGAAAGTCAGCGAGGGCGGTGGGCTGGAAGACGAAACTGAAGAACTGGAAGTGTTGGAGTGGAAGTTCGACGACGCCCTCGAGGCGTTTTATCGCGGGGAAATTTGCGATGCCAAGACCATCATGCTGCTGCAGTACGCGGCGATGAAGAATATCTTCGCAGCGGTTTGAGATTACCTGTGACAGTGCCTGGATCGAGAGAGCGTTCAGGCACAATGGTCGAGCGTTTCGGCACAGTAATCAGCCTTTGCTCTCTCTAGACTCGTGCTTCACGCCAAGACACCGATGAGGTCACGATGAACATCCGAATTATCCTATCCGCATTGTCCATGGGGGTCGTCCTCACTGGGCACGCAGCCGACTTCTCGCTGACAAGCCAGGATATTGCTGAAAATCGCCCGCTGACCAGTCGCGAGGTATTCCAGGGTTTCGGTTGTGAAGGGGGAAATACGTCTCCGCAACTGTCCTGGTCCAACGCCCCGGTGGGCACTAAAAGTTACGCAATCACGGTCTATGACCCTGATGCGCCGACTGGCAGCGGCTGGTGGCATTGGACGGTGGTCAACTTACCGGCTTCAACCAAAAGTTTGCCAAGCGGGGTCGGTTCGAACCTGCCTGCCGGTGCCGTACAAGGACGAACCGATTATGGCCAACCGGGATTTGGCGGAGCGTGCCCTCCTGTGGGGGATAAGCCCCATCGCTATCAATTCACCGTATGGGCGTTGAAAGTCGATAAGCTGCCACTCGACAGCCAGGCCAGCGGAGCCTTGGTGGGCTATATGCTCAATGCCAACGCCTTGGCCAAAGCGACCATCACTTCAACTTACGGACGTTAAGAACGATGCGCCCTTGTGACGGCATCCAGCACCGGGAAAACATTATCGATGCGTGTGTCATACGGGCGCGGCAGCCTCATACCTTGCAACGGGTGCCGATATTCGCGACTGCCTTGTGTCGAGTGCGACAGGGGGAAAAGCTGTTGCAATGGGATGACCGGGAGATGCGCGCAGGGCCGCAACATCTGATTCTGTTGCCGGCCGGGCGTGAGCTTGGTATCTCGAACTTCCCCGGTCTTCACGGTCACTACATCGCTGATGTCGTGACCTTTCCCGGTTCGACACTGCGCAACTTCAGCAGCCGATATGGCCGGCAGATCATGAATGGTCACCGTGCCCCGAAGACAGATCTGTGTGTTCCTCTGGACAGGCACACGACGCAGGCATGGGATCAGTTATTGGCCGCCATCAATGCGAACGCGCCGGATGCATTACGCACCCACTATGGGGAAGCGGTTCTGCTCAGCCTGGGCCTCAACGGCCAGGCCGGACCGCTGCTGATGGATCGCAATGATCCACTGTGCGAGCGTGTGCAGCAGTTGGTGATGGGCAGCCCTGAGAGCGACTGGACGGTTGCGAGCGTCGCTCAACACCTGAATCTCGGTGAGTCGACTTTGCGTCGCCAACTGGCCAATGAGGGGAGCAGCTTCAGGAATATTCTGGAAAGCGTTCGACTGGCGACCGCGTTGCAATGGTTGCAAACCACTTCCCGGCCCATCGGTGAAATTGCCGGTGCCAGCGGTTACGCCTCGGCCTCACGTTTTGCCGTGCGCTTTCGCTCACATTACGGCCTGTCGCCACGGGAATTGCGGGCGGCGATTTAGATATTCCTGTGGCCTCGCTCCTACAGGATTTTTGTCGCGGCCAAAAAACGGCCTTGATCAGGCCGTTTTTTTGCGGGCGTTGAACAAGGGGATCACGGCATTTCCGGCAATTCCTGCGGCCGCAGATCAAACACCAGCACCTCAGCGTCCACGCCATTGCTCAAGGTCAGCACCTTTTCTTTGCGAACCCGTACGCCGTCGCCTTCCTGCAGCTGCATACCGTTCAGCTCGACACTGCCCCGCGCCACATGCACATAGGCGTAGCGATCGGCAGCCAGTTCCAGCGTGGCGCTTTCCTTGCCGTCGATCAGGCCGGCATACACCCGCGCATCCTGCCGGACTTTCAATGAACCCTTGGCCCCATCCGGGGAGATGATCAACTGCAAGCGGCCGCGTTTTTTCTGCGTGCTGAAATGCTCTTGCTGATAACGCGGTTTGGCGCCGCTGACGTCAGGCACGATCCAGATTTGCAGGAAGTGCACCGGGCGTGTCGATGAGTGGTTGTATTCACTGTGCGCCACGCCACTGCCGGCGCTCATCAGTTGCACATCGCCAGGGCGGATCACCGAACCCGTGCCTAAAGTGTCCTTGTGTTCCAGCGCGCCTTCGAGCACGTAGGAGAAAATCTCCATGTCGCGGTGAGGGTGCTGGCCAAAGCCTTTGCCGGCGGCTACGCGGTCGTCGTTGATCACCAACAGGTCGGAAAAACCCTGTTCCCGCGGGTTGCGGTAGTTGGCAAAGGAAAAGGTATGGAACGACTTCAACCAACCGTGATTGGCCGCGCCGCGATCCGAAGCTTTGCGAAGGGTCAGCATGATGAAATCTCCTGTCAGGACGTGAATTCGTCCGAGTGAGGAGAAGGTTAATGTTTACCTGAAAGTGCAGTAAGTAGATGGAAATTGAAATACTGTCTCGCACAGGTTGACAGTTGTGTGAACGGGTTCATGTATGCTTGTTGTTACATGTGGCCATAATGTGGGGCGCCAGACCTGTGGGCGGCGCAATGGTATTGAACAGTTCTCTATTAGTGACCTTGAACCCATGAAAACCGTGGCAATGGTGTTGTTCCCAGACTTTCTCCTGCTCGACATGGCCGGCCCCATGGAAGTGTTTTCCATCGCCAATCGTTATCTGCAACCGGCGGACCGATACGAGCTGTTGACCATCGGCACCGTGCAGGGCGCATTGCGGGCCTCCAACGGCGTGAGCGTACTGGCGGATCTGCACATCGATCAGGCTAACGAGCACTATGACCTGTTGCTGGTGCCAGGCGGGCCGGGGGCCTACAACGAAAAGTATCCGCCGCTGCTCGACTGGCTTCGGGGAGCCATCAGCCGTGCTGACCGATACGGGTCGATCTGCACCGGCGCGTTCGTGCTCGGGCATGCCGGATTGCTGGACGGCTTTCGCGTGACCACTCACTGGCATTACACCGAACGACTGATCAAAGGCTTCCCCAAGGCTGTCGTCGAGACCGATCAGATTTTCGTGCAGGACCGCAACCTCATCACTTCCGGCGGTGTCACCGCCGGTATCGATCTGGCGCTGGCGGTGGTTGCCCAGGACCACGGCAAGAAAGTCGCCCAGGACGTCGCCAAAGTGCTGCTGGTAGTGATGAAACGCCAGGGCGGGCAGGCGCAGTTCAGTCCGTTGATGGCCGCGGTGGGCCCCCAGGAAACGCCGGTCACCCGGGTGCAGAACCATGTGCTCGAACACCTCGACGAAGCGTTCGGTATCGAGCGTATGGCCAGTCTGGTGAACATGAGTGCGCGGCACTTCGCCAGGGTTTTCACTCGGGAAGTGAACATGACGCCGATGGAGTTTCTGCAAAGCGCGCGCATCGATCACGCCAGGAATCTGTTGGAAACCAGCGAGCTGCCGCTCAAGACTGTGGCCTATAAAAGTGGCTTCGGCAGCGTGCGGCACATGCGATTTCTATTCAGTGAAAAGCTCGGCCTGACCCCCACCCAGTACCGCGAGCAGTTCAGTTAACGCGCTGTTGTCCGTCGTGCGCACCGCGATGACCGTGACGCTCCTCCCATGGCCGTTGTACCGTCACCCATGCCTGCCAAGATACCCGTGAACTCTTTTTTGGGAGGTGCGGAGCCTGGATGGGCGGGATCGATGGAGCTTGCAGTTCCTTGAGCCGAGCCAGGTTTTCAGCATAT
This sequence comes from Pseudomonas sp. KD5, assembly GCF_012932895.1. Lineage (NCBI taxonomy): Bacteria > Pseudomonadati > Pseudomonadota > Gammaproteobacteria > Pseudomonadales > Pseudomonadaceae > Pseudomonas > Pseudomonas sp. KD5. The sequence continues at coordinate 620,089 of NZ_JDWJ01000001.1, forward strand.
GAACGTGCATGAACAACCTCAGAGAGATAAACAGTGACACGGTGCTGCGGTTCGGGCCCTACGCATTCCACTTGCATCAGCGGTTGATCCTGGACGGTGATCGGCCGCTGCGCATGGGCGGGCGAGCCCTGGACATTTTGCAGGTGCTGGTTGAGCACGCTGGTGCGGTGGTCAGCAAAGAGGCGCTGATTGCCCACGTATGGCCGACCTCGGTGGTCGAGGAAATCAACTTGCGCGTCCACATTGCCGCCCTGCGTCGAGCGCTCGGCGATGGGCCGAACGGGCAGCCTTATATCGTTAATATTCCCCAGCGCGGTTATAGCTTCATCGCCCCGGTGCAGCACGATCGGGCGGGCACGCCGGTGCTGGTCGAAACCGTGCACAAGCCTCAACACAACTTGCCTGCGCGGCTCACACCGGTGACCGGTCGCGACTCGATCGTCGGCAGCGTGGTCCGGCAGTTGCCGGTTCGACGCTTCATGACCCTGATCGGCCCTGCGGGCATCGGCAAGACCACCGTGGCGTTGCGCGTGGCCGAGCTGCTGTTGCAGCACTATCGGGATGGTGTCTGGATGGTTGACCTGTCGGCCATCGATGACCCATCGCAGCTTGTCGATCATCTGTCGCGCACCCTGGAATTAGACGTTGGCGCAAACGCGTTGGCGCAACGGCATGCCTTGGTGGTGCTCGACAACTGCGAACACCTGCTCGAACGTTGCAGGACAGTGGTGGACGATCTGTTGGCCTCGGCGCCTCGATTGTCGATCCTCGCCACCAGTCGCGAACCGCTGCGAGCAGCGGGGGAAACGCTGCTGCGGTTACCCGCCCTGACGGTGCCGCCAGTCTCGGCGATTTATAGCGTGGACGAGGCCATGGGGTATTCAGCGGTGCAGCTGTTGGTCAGCCGCGCCCGAGCCCGTCAGCTAGGGTTTGCCCTGCGCCAACAGGATCTCAATGCTGTGCGTGAAATCTGTCGTCGGCTGGATGGCTTGCCCCTGGCCATTGAGCTGGCGGCGGCGCAGATCGATGCATTGGCGCTGGTAGGGTTGCAAGCGCAACTGGGCAACTGTTTTCAGCTGTTGAGCCAAGGTCGACGCACCGCCGTGCCACGGCATCAGAATCTCAAAGCCGCACTGGATTGGAGCTATGAACGGCTAAGCCCGTTGGAACAGATCGTGTTGCAGCGGCTGGCGGTGTTCAAGATGGCGTTCACCCTGGACGCGGCGATTGGCGTGGTCAGTGGCGCGATGTTGCTGCCCGCAAGCCTGGTCAACGTGGTGGAGAGTCTGGCGAATAAATCGCTGCTGTCGGTCGAGCAGGGCAACGGCGTAACGCGCTACCGTTTCCTCAATACCACTCGCACCTACGCCCTGGAGAAACTCGAAAACAGCGGTTACTTGCGTGCCTTCGAACTGCGTTATGAGCGCTACATCAGCCGGGCCCACTGGACATCAGTCGGACAGGTGGTGCTGCAACTCGTCGAGTAACCGCCGGACTTTTATCAGGTCCGGTGTGGCGAAGCCTTCGGTGAAGCGCTGGTAAATCGGCGCCAGCAGCTCATGGGCTTGCCGGAAGTGGCCCTGACGCTGCCACAGCTGGGCCAGCGAAGTCGCACTGCGCAGCTCCCAGGCCAGCGCTCCCTGAGTTTTTGCCACGGCTAAAGCCTTGAGCAGCACCGCCTCGGCCGCGTCAGCACTGCTCGGGCAATCCTCTGCCAGTAACGCGTCGGCCCGGGCCCGCAGAATCTCTGCCGTGCTCCAGCCCGCCGCGCCGTTTTCGGCCCGCTCCAGCAACGCATCATCGATGAAACGGCTGCCCAGAGTGACCATGATTTCCTTGACCAACCCGGTGTCCGGTCGCGGGGATGAGGGCGCATCAGTTCCGTCGATTACCTGCGCGTAGTGTTTGGCCCAGGTGTAGAACAGCAACACCGAGTGTTTCTTCGACTGCTCAAGCAGCAAGGCCAGGAGCTCGCGGGCGACCGGCGTGTTGCCGTTGTAGTGGGCGATCAGGCAACCGGACAGCGCCAGGGTGTAGCAGATGGACGTGCCATGATTGATTTGCATCGCGATGTCGAGCGCCTGTCTTGCGGTATGCCAGGCTTTTTCCGGGAGCCCTTGCAGCCAGAGAATGCGCGCCAGAATCGTCAGGGCCGCCACGCTCTGGTCGTATTGCACGCCAAAGCCATGGGTGAAGCGGTTGAGCTGGCCGCTCTGGGCCAGACGTTGAATGACCTGTTCGGCATTCTCCCGCGCCAGTGCCTGATCCCCGGCAAAATGCAGGGCCAGGACCCGCAAACGTTGGGTGCTGAGGGCCGTCACCGCGTCGTCGTGCGGCCTCAACCGCTCGAATTGTCGGCTCTGCTCCAGAGCCAGTTGGTAGTGGCCGCAGCTGAGATCAACCGCCAGGTGCCCGGAAATCGCTTTGAGCTGACCGGCCATATCGTTGCAGTGTTCGGCCAGGTGTTTGGCGCTGACGAAGGCTTCGACGGCTTCGGTGCTATTGCCCTGGGTGTGGTAGCAGGAACTGCCGAGGGCAAGCTTGAGGTTCATGGTCAAACGCGGACAGGGCTGGTGCGTCGCTTCGAGCAACGCCAGGGCTTTGCCCACGTACACCCCGTATTCCTTGAGCAGCGACAGCTCTTGCCAGAGCGGTGCCGAGGTCGCGGCGAGACGGATGGCCAAGGCCTGCGGCCCTTGAGCGTTCAAGCCCCAATCCAGGACTGCACGAATGTCGTCCAGGCTGCGGGCGTAACGCTCGGTCCAGCGCTCGCTCTGGGTGTGTTCCCATTCACTTTGCGCCTGCTGCATCAAGGCCAGGCAGCATTCGGCGTGGCGCTCTCGGGTGTCCGCCAGCTCTTGGGCCTGGTCGAGCTTTTCCAGCGCATAGCCACGCGTGGTGTCGAGCAGACGGTAGAACACTTCTTCATCGCCGACTTCCACGTTCAGCAATGACTTGGCCACCAATTGGGTAATCGAGGCAAACACCACATCGGGCTCGACGTACTGGCCGACAATCACGGCAGCCGCCGATTCCAGGGTAAAAGCGCCCCGGAATATCCCCAGTCGGCGCAGGCACGTTTGCTCGCAGGCATTGAGCAGTTCGAAGCTCCAGTCCAGAGTCGCGCGCAGGGTCTGATGGCGGCCCATGGTGGTCGGGCAGCCTTGGGCGAGCAGGCGAAAGCTGTCTTGCAGTTGCGACAGCAAGCCGCTCAAACCCAGGTTGCCAACCTGCGCCGCTGCCAGTTCGATCGCCAACGGGATGCCGTCCAGACGTCGGCAGATTTCAATCGCCAGCGGTAGGTCGGCTTCGCTCAGTTCGAAGCTGTCGTGGCTGGCCATCGCCCGCTCGACAAACAATTGCAGCGCCGAAAACGTCAGGGCCTGAGCTCGGTCGAGCACGGCGATGGGCGGTGGGCAGTCCAGCGATTCCAGGCGCTGTACGTATTCGCCTTCGGCCCGCAGGCTTTCGCGACTGGTGGCCAGAATGTGCACTTGGGGCGCCGCGCGCAGGATGCTTTCGCTGAGCAACGCAATGGCATCGATCAGGTGTTCGCAGTTGTCGATGACCAGCAGCATCTGTCGTTCGCGCAAGCATGTGGCGAGCCCGTTCATGGGGTCGGCGTCATGCAACGACAAGCCCAGCGCTGTCGCCAAGTGCGCGCCGATCATCAAAGGGCAGTTGATCGGTGCCAGGTCCACCAGGCGAATGCCGTCTCGATAGCGACCGATCAGTTGCTCGGCGACGCGCAGCGCCACGGTCGTCTTGCCGATCCCGCCGGGGCCCACGAGGGTGATGAAACGTTGCTGTGAGAGTTGCGCCAGCAGTCTGTCGACCAGGGCCTGACGGCCGATCATGCGAGTCCGGCGCACCGGCAGGTTATGGCCGCCTGGTTCATTAGCGTCGTTTTGGGGGCGTTGTTCGATGGATTCCAGGGAAAATGGCGCGACAAAACTGTAGCCGCGTTGGGCGACGGTGATGATGTAACGCTGACCGGCCTGACCGTCACCGAGGGCTTTGCGCAGTGCTGCCATGTGCACGCGCAGATTGATGTCTTCCACCACGCTTTTGGGCCAGACCCGCGCGATCAGTTGTTGTTTGCTCACCACCTGGCCTGCGTGCTCCAGCAGGACCAACAGAATGTCCATGGCTTGCCTGCCCAGGCGCAGGGGCTGGTCGGCCTCCATCACCAGGCGTTGTCCGGGGTAGATCCGGTAGGGGCCGAAACGGATGGCCTGTTCGGGGGTAAGGGTCAACGGGTCACTCCTGCTTGCATCCTTCTATCACGCGGTATCCAGGCATATTCCTGAGGTTTTTTCGGTAGCGCAACGTGGCGTCATACATCTCGACAGCAGGTACAACGGCTGCGGCCTTGCCGTCAGTGCCCGGCGGCCCCGTATTTATTGGACTCAGCGCTGGTGAACGGCACGCCGGGGCCATGGGTGTACGGCAGAAAATTAACAACGTTTAACTCGTACCGATCCGGTCTACGCTCAAAAATCCATTTCTTCAAGTAGCCGAAGGTATCGGCCTTTTTGCAACAGAAAGTGCAACAAAAAGCGTGCCGCAAAAAGGACGAACACTTCTGGAGGAGCCGGAATGAGCAACGTGGTGGTGGTCTATCACAGTGGTTACGGGCACACCCGGGTCATGGCCGAAGCCGTGGGCCTGGGGGTGGAACGACACTTGGGCAGCACCTGTCGGCTGATTCCGGTGGAGGAAGTGGACGACCACTGGGAGCGCTTGCACCGTGCCGATGCAATCATCTTCGGCGCCCCCACCTACATGGGCAGCGCCTCGGCAGCCTTCAAGGGTTTCATGGAGGCCACCGCCTCGTTCTACCTGGCCCAGCCCTGGCGCGACAAGCTCGCTGCCGGGTTTACCAACTCCGGATGCCTGTGTGGCGACAAGCTCAATACCTTGCTGCAGATGGCGGTGTTCGCCGCCCAGCACTCGATGATCTGGGTCGGCCTCGACCTGCTGCCGGCGCGCAGCAGCCTTGGCCTGTTCGACGGGCAGTTGAACCGACTCGGCAGTTCGCTGGGGGCGATGGCCCAATCGAACGTCGAACAATCCCCCGAATTTGCTCCGCCCCTGGAAGACCGCCGCACCGCCGCACATTTGGGCGAGCGGGTGGCGCGCCTGGCCGAACGCCTGGCTCAAACCTCTTGTTAATCGTCGTAAACCCATGCATCAGGAGAGTCGTAATGAGCACCTTTACTACCCGAGACGGCACCGAGATTTACTACAAGGACTGGGGAACCGGTCAGCCGATCGTCTTCAGCCACGGTTGGCCGTTGAACGCCGACAGTTGGGAGTCGCAGATGATCTTCCTGGCCTCCAAAGGCTACCGGGTCATCGCCCATGACCGCCGTGGTCACGGCCGTTCGAGCCAGCCATGGTTCGGCAATGACATGGACACCTACGCCGATGACCTGGCGCAGTTGATCGAGCATCTGGATCTGCAAAACGCTGTGTTGTTCGGTTTCTCCACTGGCGGTGGCGAAGTGGCGCGCTACATCGGTCGCCACGGCACCGGTCGCGTGGCCAAGGCCGGGCTGATTTCATCGGTGCCACCGCAGATGCTCAAGACCGACACCAACCCTGGCGGCCTGCCAATGGAAGTATTCGACGGTATTCGTCAGGCGTCTTTGGTCGACCGTTCGCAGTTGTACAAGGATCTGGCCAGCGGTCCGTTCTTCGGTTTCAACCGGCCGGGTGCCAAACCTTCGCAAGGCATGATCGACTGGTTCTGGCTGCAGGGCATGGCTTCCGGCCACAAGAACGCGTACGACTGCATCAAGGCGTTCTCTGAAACCGACTTCACCGAAGACCTGAAGAAGTTCGACGTGCCGACCCTCGTGGTGCATGGTGACGACGATCAGGTAGTGCCGATCGAAGCGGCGGGCATCGCCTCGGCGAAACTGGTCAAGGGCTCCACATTGAAAGTCTATCCGGGAGCTCCACACGGCCTGACCGATACCCACAAGGATCAACTCAACGAAGATCTGCTGGCGTTCATCAAGGGCTGATCAAAATCAAAGGCGCCGGCGCCTACAGGGACATGTGAGCACCTGTAGGCGCTGGCGAAGGCTGCGATCTTTTGCTGTTGTGAGAGGGAAGAGTAAGCATGGCACGGCAGCGCCAGGCAAACGGTGTGATGCCTTCGCTGCGGGTGAAGATATGGGAGAAATGCGCCTGGTCGCAGAAGCCACATTCCAGGCTGATTTGCGTCAGGGTCAGGTCGGTGTTCTGGATCAATTGTTTGGCCCGGGCAATGCGTTGCTGTCGGATCCAGTCCTGCGGCGAAACACCGGTGCTGCATTTGAACGCACGGGAAAAATGACTGCGCGACAGGGCACAGACCCGTGCCAGTTCGGTCACTTCCAGGGTGTCGTCGAGGTGGTCGAGGATCAGTTGCTTGACCAGAGTTTCGCGCCAGGGGCTAAGGCCCCCCGTGGTTTTTTTTTGCGTTTCAATGGCACACGCCTTGATCGCGTTTTGCTGAATGAGAGCCATGGCCAATGTCCGTGTCGATGGGCGCGCGCGGATGCACTGCACGGTGGGTCAGCACGTTCCCTTGTTTTAGAAACAAGTCTGCGCAGAGGGCTTCATTCTTGGCCGCGAGGACTTTGGCTTGCGAGTTAAACGTTGTTAATTCCGCAGTCAGGCTTAAGGGTGAAAATGCGCCAACTGAGCACATCACTGCAATTCGCACCGATGCACGGTCATGCAAGATGGGCGACGTGTAGCGGCCTGGACTGGGCCGCTTTTTCTGGCTCGATCAAGGGTGATCTCATGAAGCAATCCCGCGTTTGCACACTTGGCGGACTTGGCCTGGCATTGGCGCTGATGTCTGGCATCAGCCTGGCCCAGGCACCGGCTCAGGTGAACACTCAGGTGCCCGGTTACTACCGGCTCGCGGTGGGCGACTACGAGGTGACGGCGTTGTTCGATGGCTACAACGACCTGTCGCCCAAACTGCTCGAGGGGCTGACCCAAGACCAGATCCGCGCGTTGCTGGCTCGTCGTTCGATTGAAACGCCGGGGGTGCAAACCGCGTTCAATGCGTTTCTGGTGAATACCGGCAAACAATTGATTCTGGTGGATACCGGAGCAGGGCAGTGCATCGGTGCCACGGCGGGCCAACTGTCGGCGAACATGAAAGCCGCCGGTTACCAGCCGGAACAGGTCGATACCATCCTGCTCACTCACCTGCATCTGGATCATGTGTGCGGGTTGGTGGATGGGCAGCAAAAGCCCGTGTTCGCCAACGCAACGGTGTACGCGGCCAAGGCAGAAGCCGATTACTGGCTTGATCCCCAGGCCATGGCCAAGGCACCGGCCGGTGCCAGGGAATTCTTCAAGATCGCCCAGGACTCAACCGCGCCGTATATCGCGGCGGGCCGTTTCAAAACCTTTACTGCCGGGCAGTCGCCAGTGCCGGGCGTTGTCGATGCCGAGCTGGAGGCCGGGCACACACCGGGCAGTACCACGTATCGGTTCAACTCCCAGGGTCAGAGCATTCTGTTCATGGGCGATCTGGTGCATAACCTGGCGGTGCAGTTCGAGCATCCCGAGGTATCGATCCGTTTTGACGTCGACAATCAGCAGGCGATCAAGAGCCGCGCCAAGGTTTTCAGCGATGCGGCGGCCAGCAAGATCTGGGTTACGGCAGCGCATTTGCCGTTTCCGGGTGTCGGCCATATCACCGCAGTGGACAAGCATTTCCAGTGGGTACCGATCGAGTACGGGCCTTATAAACGAGCGGCGAAAGTGCCGATGATCGAGTAAAGTCCGACACACTTGCGCCTGGCTGAACACAAAAGGGAACCGTGCCCATGAACCGTAATGATCTGCGCCGCGTCGACATGAACCTGCTGGTGATTTTCGAAGCGTTGATGTTCGAAAAAAACCTGACCCGCGTCGCCGAAAAGCTGTTCATGGGCCAACCAGCAGTGAGCGCCGCGCTGGGCCGGTTGCGTGATTTGTTCGACGATCCGTTGTTGCTGCGCAACGGTCGCGGCATGGAACCGACGGCGCGGGCGCTGGCGATTCTCAAGGAGCTGCAACCGGCGATGGACACCATCTCGGGGGCGGTCAGCCGCGCCAAAGAGTTCGAGCCGGCCAGCAGCTGCGATGTGTTTCGCATCGGGCTGTCGGACGATGCCGAGTTCGGGCTGTTTCCACCGTTGCTGCGCCAGTTGCAGGAAGAGGCGCCGGGGATCGTGGTCGTGGTGCGCCGCGCCAACTATCTGCTGATGCCGGCGTTGCTGGCGTCGGGGGAAATCTCGGTGGGGGTGAGCTACACCACCGATCTGCCGGCCAATGCCAAGCGCAAGAAGCTGCGGGACATCCCCTGCAAAGTCCTGCGCGGCGATGACCGCCCGGGGCCGCTGACTCTCGACGAATACTGCGCCCGTCCGCATGCGATGGTGTCGTTCTCCGGCGACCTGAGCGGCAACATCGACCTCGACCTGGCCAAGGTCGGCCGCACCCGCCGCGTGGTGCTGGGCGTGCCGCAATTCAGTGGTTTGCGCGCGTTGCTCGCTGGCACGGAGATGATCGCCACCGTGCCGGATTACGCCGCGTGTGCGTTGGTTGAGGGTTGTGGGTTGCGCGCCGAAGATCCGCCGTTCCCCATCGACGCCGCGCAACTGTCGATGGCCTGGAGCGGGGTGCATGACAACGATCCTGCCGAGAAATGGCTGCGATCGAGGATCAGCCAGTTCATGTCGGCCTCGCTGGATATTCCTGCTGTGTAAGGCGAAACCGCGCTGCACCGTTCGTCTGAAACAGCCACTCACCTATAAGTTCTGACAGTAGCGCGTGCCCGTACGTCGGTGTGTGATTCATTCAATGCTCTTTCGGGGGCCGGATCGATCATGCACAGGGAAAGCACAATGAACATCGCTACAACCACAGTAAGCGCCAGCGGCCCACCGTCTCCTGTCATCCAGGAAAGCGCCAACCAGTCCCTCCTCAATCCGGTGGACGTGAGGAATACCCTCACGATCGAGGTGACCGATCCGGCGTTGCAGGACGCCGATCAGGTGAGTGTGACCTGGACAGGTGCTCCGGGCTCCGGACCAAACGGCTCTCTCACCACGGCTTTCATCAACGCCGGTAGCACTCGGCCGCTGGTGAGTCGACTCCCTAATTCGTTGGTGATCTTCAATCTGGGCCAAACGGTGACGGTGACTTACACCATCATTCGCGGCACCGCTGCACCCGTGACTTCAGAGCCACAGGTCGTGTACGTGCTGCCTCTGGCGCAACGCGATTTACCTCGCCCCTTCATCACCCAGGCAGAACAGTCCGGGGAAGGTCCGATACTGGACATCAATGGCCTGACCGACGTTACCCTGCGTATCAACGCGTGGCCCTTGAGCGCTCGGGGTCAATTCCTTTGGTTGTGGCTTGAGGGCAAGAACGCCGACGGCAGCAATTTCCGTATGAGGTACTGGAGTGCGCCGAGCAATATCATCACTGACGAATTCATCCGTTTCGGTTTTTACGAGCGAAGCCACTCCGCCATTGCCCTGCACGGGCTCAAGGACCGCAGCGTACTGACCCTGAAGTTGATGGTGGGGCTGCAAGGGAGCCTGGATGAGTCCCTTGCCCAGCTGTTTGCCCATCGAAACTACATCGTCCTGACAAGCGCGGTGGTAAGCCGGGAAGTGACGATCAAGGAAGCGCCAGATAACGCCAATTTGAACCCGGTTGACGCGATCACACATTTGACCGCTGTCTTGAATTATGCAAGTCAGTCTGACGACCTGGTCAGCGTGAACTGGACTGCCGAGCCTGGCACACCAGCAGCGGGTTCGCTCACCACAATTGCTGTCCCGGTGGGCGCCATGCCCATGGAAATATCGTTGCGCACTTCATTGGTGCCTTTCAGCATCGGCAAGGCGGCGGGTATCTCGTTCACCTATAGGCGTGGTTCATCGGATCCAGTCACTTCATTGCCCTGGCCGTTACATGTTCTGCCTATCCCGAAGGAATCGCTCGTTTCCCCGGTGATTGCCGAAGCGAAGGGTACAACCGAGCTTGATCTGAAGGATGTCATTGCTGGAGGGACGCTGGCGCTTGGCATCTGGCTACATATTGCGATCGGACAACGATTGTCGTTGATGTTGACAGGCCGCAATGCCAGCGGCGTCGAGCACAATTTGCCCATTTGGACGGACTCGCGCAACGCGGTTCATCGAGCATGGGTTACGTCTGGTGGCTACAGCACGATCATACCGGCCGTCTATTTGCTGGCGCTCAGGCCTGGGAGCATATTGTCTATCGTGTTCTCGGTGTGTACGGATCAGGTGCCTGGTTCGGCGGCCAGGACGGATTTCGAAGTGCGGGAATACACTGTCATAGACACTCGTTGACCAGAGGCGGGGCTGGAGGGTTTTGGTATTCGACGTGCAGTGTTTAAAGGTGTTGATCGTTACTTCCTGAAAGCTACAGATCCTTGCGCCGTGAGTCCTTTGCCTCGGCCAAGGTGATCGCCAGTGACTGCGCCGGGTTTCTGGAGGGGCCGCAGCGCAATACGATACTGGGCGTCGCGCAGCTCATCATGTTCGGCGAGCTGGCGGTGAATCGGGCGCTGGACAGTCTGGAGCTGAAGGCCAACCCGGCCCTATGACCTGATCCCCTGTGGCGAGGGGGTGTGTTGTCTGTGTGTGGTGTTCCCGCCGTGCAAAGAGAGCACGTACATTCAATTTTTCCCTACCCCTTGGCGGCACTATTCAATCCAATGATTGAACAGGGGTGAGTCATGAACGCTTCGCAACGGGATGAACAGGCGCGGGATGTCGGGCTGCTGTTTTTGCGGGTCAGCGGTGGTCTGTTTCTGCTGTGGGTTCACGGCTTGCCCAAGTTGCTGGACTTCAACGCGCAGTTGCAACTGATCGAAGACCCATTCCACCTCGGTGCCCACCTCACGCTGATCCTGGCGATTTTCGCCGAAGTCCTGTGCCCGCTATTGATTGTCGCTGGTGTTCTGGCGCGTTTGGCGTGCTTGCCTATTCTGTTTGTGCTGCTGGTGGCGCTGCTGGTGGTTCATCCGCAATGGAGTGTGGCCGAAGGGCAGTTCGGCTGGCTGTTGTTGATCATCTTCACCTCTGTGTTTATCGCCGGGCCTGGACGGCTGGCGCTCAATGTCCGTTTGCCCGGAGTGCTCCGTTATGTCTGAAGCCCAAACTCAAAAAGCGCCGGGGTCCGATGAGATCGTGACGCTGATCGTCAAGCACCGGGTCAAGGCCGGTTTCGAAGCAGCCTATGAAGCCTGGCTGCGCAACATCGTCAGCGTAGCGGGGCGCACGGAAGGGCATCTGGGCGTGGACGTGATCCGCGGCAAGAACGCTGGCCTGGACATGTTTACCTGCGTGCTGCGCTTTTGCTCCACCGAGGCCATGCAGCACTGGCTCGATTCGCCGCAACGTCAGGCGTTGATCGATGAAGCCGCGCCGATGCTGGCCGACGGCGACCAGACCGAGGTCAACCCGGTCAACGAATTCTGGTTCGCGCCGCTGGCCGATGCCGCCTCGCCGCCACCGCGCTGGAAGCAGGCCGTGGTGTCGTTGCTGGTAATTCTGCCGCACACCTTGCTGGTGCCGCTGCTCTGGGGGCCGCTGCTCAAACTCAACGCTTTTCTCTCCAACTACTTGGTCGCCACGTTCCTGATCACCCTGACCATCGTGGTGTCGGTGGTGTACGTGTGCATGCCGGCCGCGACTCGCTTGTTTGCGCCGTGGCTGACGGCCAGTCAGCCACGGGAGCACCTCGAATCCAACGCAAATTCGCCACGCTGAGTCGGCGCTTTTTGCTTCATTTCACTGATGACGAAGGAACTGCGATGAACGCCGATCTGATTCTATTCAATGGCCAATTTCATACCGTAGACCGGGAAAAACCGCTGGCCAGTGCCGTGGCGATCAAGGACGGACGCTTTGTTGCTGTCGGTAACGATGCAGAGGCCATGGCCCTGCGCGGCTCGGGCACTCAGGTGATCGACCTCAAGGGCCGCTGTGTTATCCCTGGCCTCAACGATTCGCACCTGCACCTGATCCGTGGTGGTTTGAACTACAACCTCGAACTGCGCTGGGAAGGCGTGCCGTCCCTGGCTGATGCGTTGCGCATGCTCAAGGAGCAAGCTGACCGCACACCGACGCCGCAATGGGTACGGGTAGTCGGTGGCTGGAACGAATTCCAGTTTGCCGAGAAGCGCATGCCGACCCTGGAAGAGCTCAACCAGGCGGCACCAGACACCCCGGTGTTCGTGCTGCATTTGTACGACCGCGCCTTGCTCAACCGCGCTGCATTGCGGGTTGCCGGTTACACCCGCGACACGCCGAACCCGCCGGGTGGCGAAATCGTGCGTGATGCCAACGGCAATCCGACCGGCATGTTGGTCGCAAGGCCGAACGCGATGATCCTGTACTCGACCCTGGCCAAGGGGCCGAAGCTGCCGCTGGAATATCAGGTCAACTCGACCCGCCAGTTCATGCGTGAGCTCAACCGCCTCGGCCTGACCAGCGCGATCGACGCCGGTGGTGGTTTCCAGAATTACCCGGACGATTATCAAGTGATCGAGCAGTTGGCCAAGGACGAGCAACTGACCATCCGCATCGCCTACAACCTGTTCACCCAGAAGCCAAAAGAAGAGCTGACCGATTTCCAGAACTGGACCGGCAGCGTCAAGTTGCATCAGGGCGACGACTACCTGCGGCACAACGGCGCCGGCGAGATGCTGGTGTTCTCGGCGGCGGACTTCGAGGACTTCCTCGAACCGCGTCCGGACCTGCCGCAGACCATGGAGCAGGAGCTGGAGCCGGTGGTCCGCCACCTGGTGGAACAGCGCTGGCCGTTCCGTCTACACGCGACTTACAACGAATCCATCAGCCGCATGCTCGATGTGTTCGAGAAGGTCAACCGCGATATTCCGTTCAACGGCCTGCCATGGTTCTTCGACCACGCTGAAACCATCACCCCACAGAACATCGAGCGGGTAAGGGCGCTGGGCGGTGGCATTGCGATCCAGGACCGCATGGCGTTCCAGGGTGAATATTTTGTCGACCGCTACGGCAAGCAGGCCGCCGAATCTACGCCACCGATCAAGCGCATGCTGGCCGAGGGTGTACCGGTCGGCGCCGGCACCGATGCCACGCGAGTGTCCAGCTACAATCCATGGACCTCGCTGTACTGGATGGTCAGCGGCCGTACCGTCGGTGGTCTGGCGCTGTACGAGGAAGGTTTGCCGCGCACCACTGCACTGGAACTGTTCACCCATGGCAGCGCCTGGTTCTCGTCGGAACAAGGCAAGAAAGGCCAGATCAAGGTCGGACAACTGGCGGACCTGGCGGCGCTGAGCGCAGACTTCTTCAGCGTCGAGGAGGAAGCGATCAAGTGGATCGAGTCGGTATTGACCGTGGTCGGCGGCAAGGTGGTGTACGCCGCCGGCGACTTCGAAAAACTCGGGCCTGTCAGCCTGCCGGTGCTGCCGGACTGGTCGCCGGTGGCGAAGGTTCCGGGACACTGGCGGCCGAACGCGCCGATGCAGGCGCAGGTGCACCAGTGCAGCGGCCCTTGCGCCGTGCATACCCACAGCCATGAGAAGGCCCGTATGTCGAACGTGCCGGTGAGTGACTTCGCCGGTTTCTGGGGCGCCTTCGGCTGTTCCTGCTTCGCGTTCTGAGTCTTGCAACAAAAGCGTCGGCCATGTGTGGTCGACGCTTCACTCATCACCCTCCGAGGAGTTTCACATGAGCAACGTTCCTTACAAACGTCTGAACAAAGATGACGCCGTTGTGCTGCTGGTCGATCACCAGACCGGCCTGATCTCTCTGGTGCAGGATTTCTCGCCCAACGAATTCAAGAACAACGTGCTGGCCCTGGGCGACATCGCCAAGTTCTTCAACCTGCCGACCATCCTCACCACCAGTTTCGACGCAGGCCCGAACGGCCCGATCGTGCCTGAACTGCGCGAGCAATTCCCGGACGCGCCGTTCATTCAGCGTCCAGGCCAGATCAACGCCTGGGACAACGAAGACTTCGTCAAAGCCATCAAGGCCACCGGTCGCAAGCAACTGATCATCGCTGGCGTGGTGACTGACGTCTGCGTGGCGTTCCCAACCCTGTCGGCCATTGCCGAAGGCTTTGAAGTGTTCGTGGTCACCGACTCTTCCGGCACCTTCAACACCACCGTGCAACAAGCGGCGTGGGCACGCATGTCGGCGGCGGGTGCACACCTGCTGAACTGGTTCGCCGTGGCCTGCGAGCTGCAAGGCGACTGGCGCAACGACATGGAAGGCCTGGCCAACCTGTTGTCCCAGCGTCTGCCGAACTACCGCAACCTGATCAACAGCTACACCAAGTTCACCGCCAAGTAAGGCGTTGAAGAAAAATGCCCGCGATGTGCGGGCATTTTTTTGTACTGCTCGAATGTCCTCTGCATCAGCGCTTCTGCAACCATCCCAGAAAACCACCTTTCCTGATCGGCACCGGTTTGGCCATCAACGCCTGCCGACTGTTTTGCTGGCGCACCGCCTGCAACTTGTTCAACGCCCGGCCCACTTCGCTGCGCTGTTCCATGCACTGGCGGGTCAGGTTCTTGTCGAGACGGTAGATGATCGAAGATGTCAGCGCGGTGAACGTTGCCTGCGACGGCGTATCGGCCAGGATGCTCTGTTCGCCCATGACTTCGCTCGGCCCCATGCGACCGGCCTCGGTGAAACCATTGCCGTCCGGCACGCTGGCGCTGACGACGCCGGTGGCGATCACGAACAGACTGTCCGGCACTTCAGCCAGATCCAGCACCACCTCGCCGGCGGCGTATTGTTGCGCGACCATCGATTCGGCGAGGCGGTCGCGTTCCTCATGGCTCAGCGAGCGGAAAATCTTCACTTCATCGAGCAGTGCGCGGGCGCGGGTCGAGGGTTCGATCACGCCGTCGGGGTGCCGCGAGATGCCGGCCGCTTCCAGATGGCGATGGGCGAGGTCGAACAGTTGATTGCGCACGTCGCTTTTCTTGCCCAGCTCGGCGATGAAACCGCTGGCCACGTATTCGGACATCTCTTCGCCAGCCTCTTTGAGCACCGCTTTTGGTGCGGGCGACAGCAACAGACTGCTGCTGCCTTGCAGCGTGCGGTCGAGGGCGTCGAGCACCCGGCGTGGGCGGATGTGGTTCGGCACCTTGATGCTGATCGACACCCCGTGCAGGTTGTTCGGGCGGCTGAGGTTGACGATCTTGGCCTTGGCCGCCACCGAGTTCGGCACCACGGCCATCGTGCCGGCGCTGCTCAACAGGTGCGTGGCACGCCAGTTGATGTCCAGCACTTTGCCTTCGACGCCATCGATCACCACAAAGTCGTCCACCTGATAGGGTTTGGTGGTGTTGAGCACAATGCCGGAGAACACGTCGGCCAACGTACTTTGCAGCGCCAGACCGACCACGATGGCGAACACGCCGGAAGTCGCCAGCAGACCCTTGACCGGCAGATCCAGCACATAACCGGCGGCCGCGACGATGGAGGCCAGAAACACCAGCGCACCGATCACGTCCTGCAGCAAACGGCCGCTGTGACCTATGCGACGCATCAGCACCAGACCGAACACCTCGGTGAGCACTCGTGCGGTGTACAACCACCAGATAATCCCCAGCGCCGTTGCACCAAGTTGCGCCACCTGGTCATCGGCAATCAACGGTGTCTGCAACGGGCTGACGCCGGCGTTGATAATCAGCGCGCTGAACGCCAGAAACAGTACCAGCCGCACACCGACCTTTGGCGCGCGATGCTTGAACGGGACGAGGTGCCAGAGCAAGGCGTCGAGCACCAGCAGCAGGGCGCTCCAAGGCAACAGGTGGGCAGAGAAAAGGCTCATGGATTGCACTCCAGCGGGCACAAAAAAACTCGCCACACCCTGGGGTGTGGCGAGAGGTTGGGCTTAGTTCAGATGCGTCTTGAGCTCAGCCGCGGCCTGACGTACCGCCGCTTTGACTTCCGGGATCTGATTCAGCGGATTGAGCAGGCCAAAGTCATGAATCATCCCGTTGTAGCGCACCGAGGTAACCGGCACACCGGCCGCATCGAGGTGGCGGGCGTAGCCTTCGCCTTCGTCACGCAGCACGTCGAATTCGGCGGTCTGCACCAGTGCGGCAGGCAGGCCCTTGAGTTGTTCGGCGCTGGCATTCAGCGGCGAGGCATGGATCTGCGCACGCTCGGCCGGGTTGGTGGTGTAGTTGTCCCAGAACCACTGCATCATCCCTTTGGTGAGGAAGTGCCCCTCGGCGAATTGCTGGTAAGAGCCGTCGTCGAACTGCGCGTTGGTCACCGGCCACATCAACAGCTGGAAGCGCAGGGCAGGGGTTTTCTGTTCCTTGGCCATCAGCGCCACGATCGCCGCCATGTTGCCGCCGACGCTGTTGCCGGCCACCGCCAGTCGCTTGCCATCGACACCGATCTCTTTGCCGTGCTCGGCCACCCATTTGGTCGCGGTGTAGGCCTGGTTGATGGCGGTCGGGTATTGCGCTTCCGGCGACGGCGTGTAGTCGACGTATACCGCGACTGCGCCGGAGCCCACTACCAGGTCACGGATCAGGCGCTGGTGAGTCGGGAAGTCGCCCAATACCCAGCCGCCACCGTGGAAGAACATGAACACCGGCAACTCGCCCTTGACCTTGGCCGGACGCACCACTTTCAGGTTGATGGTCTGGCCGTCGACCTTGATCGCCTTGTCGCTGACTTCAACACCCGACAGATCAACCTTCACCGAAGCCTGGGCACCGGTCAGCACCGCGCGGGCGTCTTTCGGGCTCAGTTGTTCCAGCGGTTTGCCACCGCCGGCGGCGAGGGCATCGAGGAAGGCCTGGGTGTTGTGTTCGACACCGGGGCTGCCGGCGGCGAATGCGTTGCCGATGGACAGGGCGAGAACGGAAGTGGCGAGGGTTTTCTTGATGTTCATGTGCAAATCCTTTTTAAATCGTTTGAGTTTTTATGCCTTGGGATCGGGCTGCTGTGGCGCTGGGGTTCAGGCCTCAGCAACACCGTGAGCACAGATTAATGAGATGCCGGAAAGTGAAAAAGCGGCTATAAAGCGATTAACTGTCAACCAGAGAGTGACAATGAATCCGTTCGAAGACATGCGTATTTTTTGCCAGGTCATGGACTCCGGCAGCTTCACGGCGGCGGCCGATCAGTTGGGCCTGTCCAAGCAGTTCGTCAGCCGTCGGCTGATGCAACTCGAAGAGCGCCTCGGCGTGCGCCTGCTCAATCGCTCCACCCGACGGCTGGACGTCACCCCGCTGGGGCAGAGTTATTACGAATCGGCCCTTCGCCTGCTCAGTGAAGTCGAGCAAGTGGAGCAGGGCATCGCCGGCCAGACCATCGAGCCTCGCGGGACCATTCGCCTGAGTGCACCGTTGTCGTTTGCCGTGGCGCATTTGGGCTGTTTGCTGCCAGTATTTTTGCAGCGTTATCGCGACGTCACCGTCGAGGTCGACCTGAGTGATCGGCCGGTGGACTTGCTCGGTGAGGGATACGATTTGGCCTTGCGCATCGGCGTGCTGGAGGACTCGACCTTGATCGCCCGGCGCATCGCCGTCATCGAGCGGGTGTACTGCGCCAGCCCGGCGTATCTGGCCGAACGTGGTACGCCGGTTGAACCCGAGGAGTTGCACAGCCACGATTGCCTGCCCTACGGCCATGGTCGCCAGGTGCAATGGCGGTTCGAAGGGCGGGGCAAGCCGCTGACGATCAATGTCACCGGGCGGATGCGGGTCAACAACGGTGAACTGCTCAAGGACGCGGCCATCGCCGGCATGGGCATCACGTACTTGCCGACCTTCATCGTCGATTCGGCTCTGGAAGACGGCCGGCTGGTGCCGGTACTGGATGATTTCCGCCCCGAGCCGCTGACTTTGTCGGCGGTCTACCCGCAGCACCGCCAGGCCTCACGACCGGTGCAGGCGCTGATCGAGTTCTTGCGTGAGCGGTTGAACCAATAGGAGGGTGCACGCCATCGTTGATTACAAGATCGCAACAAACCCCTGATGTGGTTTTTCCTGACGCTGATCTAGACTCGTGCCGGTCAATCAAAGGCCCGGAATCTGGAGCGTGCAATGGAAATGCCGACAAAAGAAAAAGCCATCGCCAGCAATCGCGATGCATGGAATGACTCCGCCCAACACCACAAGGACACTCCCGAATGGCGGGCCCGTTTGAGTGCAGTGAGCCATGGCGATTTTTCCTGCCTGGATGACACCCTCACCGGGTTGCTCCAACAGGTCGGTGTCGACGGCAAGGATGTGGTGCAACTGGGCTGCAACAATGGCCGGGAAAGTCTTTCGCTGTTTGCGCTGGGTGCCCGCAGCGTGGTGGGCGTCGACCAGTCCGGGGCCTTTCTCGATCAGGCCCGGGAGCTGGCATCCCGTTCGCCTCATCAGCCCGAATTCATCGAAGCTGATATCCATCACCTGTCGACTGAGCTGCACCAACGCTTCGACGTGGCGCTGATCACCATCGGCGTATTGAACTGGATGCCGGACATCGGCGAGTTCATGCGCCATGCCGCGCGAACCCTCAAGTCCGGTGGCAGCCTGGTGATTTACGAAACCCACCCGTTCCTGGAAATGTTCGACCCCGAGTCAGCCGATCCCTATCGCCCGGACAGCTCGTATTTTCGCAGCGAGCCTTTCGTCCAGGACCAACCGATCGTCTACGAAGGCAAAGTCGAACAGCAGGCCTCGGCGTCCTACTGGTTCGTCCACACCCTGGGCGCGATCTTCACCGGTGCCGTCGAGGCGGGGTTGCAGATCAGCCACTTCAAGGAGTACCCGCATTCCAACCGCGAAGAACTCTACGACAAGTATCAGCAGCAAAAGGCGCAGTTGCCGTTGTGTTACACGTTGGTGGCGGTGAAGCGCTGAGTGTCAGACCTGAGGAATGAGTTGCACTGACTGACGCCATCGCGGACTTGCCTGCGATGGCGTCGACACGGTCCGCAGTCAAGCAACAACCATCGCTCCCGCCTGCCCGCCAATCACGCCTGCGCCGCCGTCACCGGCCGTTGTTCCGGTTTGCGCAGTGCCGTCAGCCGCGAGCCGGTGTAGTAGGTTTCGCGGAAGAAGCGCCAGCGGCCGAACAGGTCGTAGACGTGGGTGATGCGCCCTTGCTCCTGGTAGTCCATGCGGATGTGCATTTTCATTGCCTGAATGTTGCGGGTATCGCAGACGTCGACGATCTTGTTGCACCCTTTGGCCCGCATCGCGTCCCAGAGCTTGAACTGGGCGTCCATCGACAGGCTGGTGCCGAAGTATTGAGGGATCATTTCACCGCCGAACTCGAAAAACTCACCGGGGTTGATCCGGAACCAGCAGCCGTAATAGTGCCGGTCGAAGTAGTCCCTGGCGCTGCCCCAGATGAATCCGATGGCATCACCTTCCTCGTTCACGTACATGTGCCCGGTGTGACCCTCGGCGGCGATTTCGGCCATGGCCTTGACGCGGTTGCCGTAGTACTTGGTGAACGCGATGGCGTTTTCCGGGGTGATGATCACCAGGCGCAGGCCCGAATAGGGCCGCAGATTTTGCGGCGCCACCGGGGTCACCAGGTCGCGCCCCAGCCACAGCAGCTCCCTATGGAAATACACGTAGCGCTTCCAGAGCGACTGGAGCGTGTGGAGCAGGCCTTTTTGTTTGATGCGTTCGCGAATCTTGTCGATGGCGCTCATGAAGTCCTCCGAGGCCGAAGCCAGGGTGTGGTGGGTAACGTTTTCGATGGCGAAAAATCAGGATTTCAGCGGGTGCAGTTCGGTCGGGTATTGCGGCTCCTCTTTGGACATCCTCGGCACAACGGCATAGGACACTCTCGGAACACCCGCAAGACGCTGCTCCAGCACATGGCTCAGCGACTCTCCCGGGCTCAGATAGGCATCGCCAAAATCGGCGCCGATATGGATCGGATGGACGACGATTTCCAGTAAGCCGTCGATTGGCATCGCCACAGTGCGCAGGTCGACCGGGGTGCATACGTTCTGGGCGGTCGCTCCGGACAGGCTGTTCAAGCGATGGTTGAGCAACGTCTTGAACACTCGCTTGGGCACGCTCAGGTTACTTCCCAGATCGCGCGCCAGTCGCACGGGCACCCCTTGGCGGGCGGCAAACCGCGCGACGATTTCACCAATGGGCCAGATGTTGTGCACGTGCTGATGGGAATCGAGGTGGCTGGGGTGCAGGCCGTTGTCCAGGCAGCGTTGCCATTGGGCTTCGAGTTCCTCCAGCACCGCGTCGCGATCCAGGCGGTTGAGCCAGAGACAGTGACGGGGCAGGCTGAGGTCGAACTCACCCTGGCTGTCGCAGAACGTCGAACGCGCCAGAATCGACGGGCTCAACGGTCGGCCATACGTGAGGTTGAAGTGCAGCCCGATCCGCCCCTTGAGCATTGGCTGCCGGGCCAGGACGCAGGCCGCTTCGAAGGCCGGCATGTTGGCCATGGCGGTTGCGGAGCTGATGACTCCAGCATGGAAGGCACCCAGGATCACCGCGTTTTCGCTCGGGCTGAGGCCGAAATCGTCAGCGTTGACTATGACTTGGCGAGGCATGGCTGCCCTCTCTTTGTTGTTCGGTGGGTGCAGCGTCTTTGGCGACAATTGGAGCCTGTATAGGTGTAAGCGTAGGAGCAACCAGCGTTGCTGAACGCCTGGCCTGCCACTTTTTTAACCCGGGTTTGATGTGGTGCCAGAGTCGCAGGGCCAGCCCGAGGGCGAGTCCGCTGGGGCGCCAGGAGTAGAAACTCCAGCGCCAGTGCTCCAGTTGCCCGGTCATGCGCTCCAGGAGTTGATGGCTGGAGTTTTCCAGGCTGATCCGCGAGGCGTCGACCCAGTGCCAGTTGTCGTCCAGCCCCCAGCGGATCCACTCTTCCAGCAGCACACGTCCGCTGCCCAGGTCTGCGTGTTGCGGCAGGAACGCCAGGTTGTAGTCGTACAACCGACCCTGTTCCAGCAAGCCGATGCGGTAGCTGATGCAACGCCCGTCCAGTTCCAGCACCACCACCCGCACCAGTCCCAGTTCGGCAAGGGCGGTGAAAGCCTGCTCGATCCATTGCCGGTAGCGGTCATTGGTGAAAATCCCCACGCCTTGAAGGCCTTTCCAGCTCAGCGCTTCGACTTTGCCGAGGGCCCGCAACAGTGGCCTGATGGTGGCGGCGTCGGGGGTTATCCGTCGGATCTCGGCACCGCAAGCCGCGATGCGTTTACGTGCACGGCGCAGTTTGTAGCGGGGGTCGCCGGACACTTCCTGATGGTCGGCCTCGCTGATCAGGTGCACCGGCACCCGACAACTGAGGCGGCGCTCGCCGGTCGAGCTGTGGGCCATCCAGGTGGTCAGCGCACTTTCTTCGCCGATGGGTTCGCACAATTCATTGAGTTGCAGCATCGCATGGGGCACGCGACGGCGGATGATCACCAGCGCCTTGCGCATGCTCTCGGCATCGAGGCAACTGAGCAGGGCCAGGCGATCGGTGAGGGGGTAACCGAGGTGATGCAGGACTCGAAACGGTAGCCCACCAAAGCGCTCCACGGACACCACCAACGGCAGGCACAAGGCCAATTCATCGCCGTGCCAGCCGAGCAGAACGTGCAAGCGCTCCCCGGCAACCAGTGCCTGTTCCGATGCGCGCAGCCAGGCGAGGGTGTTGAACGGTGTATGGTCCGTCACGCGCCAGCGCAACCCCTCATAGGCGGCTGTTGGAAAGTCCGGAGCGCACAACGACGTGCGCCATTCGAATCGAGCCATCATAGGTTCAGACCGCCGCATAACTCATGGACGTTCATGAGGCGCTCCAGCTCAGGGCGAACAGGGTTTGCCCTGGCAGGTCGAAGCTGACGCGACCGTCCTGACAGTTGAATTTGCCTTCGCGACTGCGGCTGTCGGCACCAAAATACACCAGCGCTCCCTTGGTCAGCGGGCAGGTCGCCCCGGCCAGATCGACACGCTGCAGGCGCGCGCCCTTATTGACGCCCAACAGGCTGCGTTGGTGTTCGGTGGCCATCGCCAGCACGTCGACTTCGAAGGCGTCGTTGTCCAGGCGCATGACGTTTTTCAGCCAGTGCTGCCGGATGAATTGTTGGGCCAGGCCCACCGGTTTGAGCTCGAAACGATCGCCACCCAGCACCCGCACCATGCCTTTGGGGTAGTTCGGTTCGTCGGCGGCCTGGAACCAGTTGAGCATGTCCAGCAAGCCGTCCTGCGCCGAGTTGATGACCACCGAGGCCCACCACAGCGAAGCGAAATGGGTTTCCTGATCGTAGGGACTCAGGCTTGAGCCGCTGGACAGGTTGGTCTGGTCCAGCAGTAAGGCCTTGCGTGGCCGGCCCTTGGCATCGAGGCCCACCAGCTCGGCGGCGCGGCGCACACTGTCGCGGTAGACCCGGGTCGCCAGCAGGTCGCGAACCATCCATTCGTGCCAGGCGAGGGCGTCGATCTGCTCGCCGGATTCAGCCAGCATGCGCCGTGCCCAGTCGATACCGCGCTTGTCGGCAGCATCGTCGGTGAACGGGCCGTTGACGAAGCGCGAACTGGCGGGCATGGCAATGCGAATGCCAGCCTTGGCGTTGGCCGGATCGCTGCGCACTTGCCGAGCCATGCTGTTGAAGATCGCCTGGTAGTTGGCGTAGCTCGAGTAGTTGAGATTGGGCTCGTCGGCGAACGCGATGTAGTGAGTGCCGCCGCCACCGAGGGCGCGGGTAGCGGTGAGCCAGGCGTCGAGGCCGGCGTTGCTCGTGGTGTCGGCGCGCAGATCGGCCTGACGCTGGCTGCCGGCCAACAGCGTGATGTCCTGCGTGATGCCGAAGCGGTTCTGATAGAGCTGGCGGAACGCGTCTTCGTGGTGTGGATTTTGCGCCGTGACGTCGACGAAACTGTAGTAGGAGCCCGCCTGAGGCTTGAGGGCATCGAGCGCCGCGAAACTGGATTGCGGTGGCAGCACGTAGGGCAAATAAATGCCCAGGTTCGGGGTCGGGCCGAGCGTCTCTTTATGCAGGGTCAGCCGGGTCTGGCCAGCGTCCTCGCGCAGCGGCTTGAGTTGCTGCGGGTTCTGGGCGAACAGGTTCGCCGTGCCATCGAGCCAGAACGCGACCTTGCCGCTGCCTTGCAGGCGCAGGCGCCAGACTTGTTCGTCCTGGGTGACGGGCAGTTCGAGCTGATCGAATTGCCAATAGGCGCGATAGGGTTTCAGCGCCAGCGTCACTTGTTTGTTATCGCCCACACGCTGGGCCAGCAGAGCGCTGACGCCACCGTGAAACTTGCCGGCCAGCACGGCGTGTTCCCCCGGTGCGACTTTGAAATACAGCTCATCGCCGCCACGGGTTTCGGCGCTGAAATGCACCTTGGCCGGGGCGAACAGCGCCACGGTGCGTTCGTCGTGTTCGACGGTGTAGCGGCGGAAACTGTAGCCCGGAATTTCCAGTCGATAACTGGCGGCACCTGGCGCCAGCGGCCAGCTCTGCTTGCCGCGTGATTCACTGGCGGCGATCAGGCGATCACCCTTCAGGTTGCCGTTGCCGTCGAGCAGGTACAGGTGTTCTTCGTTGGCATCGGCCTGCCACGCAGGGACCCACTGGATGGTCAACGTGTCGGGGCGATCCGCTTGCAGGTACAGGCTGCCGTCGCGAATGTCGGTCCAGCGCATGGGCGCCGCCTGAGCGCTCAAACCAAGGCCCAGGCTCAACAGCAGCACCAGGGGTTTCATGCTGATTTCCGTTGCAGTATCTGAAGCATCGGTGCCACATCACTGGGCAGGATGATCAGGGTTTGCCAGAAGGGTACGCCGCTCAACCGGCAGTACATCACCAACAGCGCGACGGTCACCGCCAGGTAGGCGATGGACGATGCCGCCGCGGCGCCGACGATGCCATACATCGGGATCAGCAACAGGTTCAGGGCCAGGTTCAGCAGCGCGCCGAGGCCCACCAGCAGCGAAACCGTGCCGGGGCGATTTTTGCCCAGCAAGTCCAGGCGCAGGATGCTCGCATAGCAAAGACCGAGCAGCCCCGGCAGCAGCGCCAGCAAGGCTGGGTAGGCCGGTTGATAAGCGATGCCGAACAGGGTGACGATCAGCCATTCTCCGATCACGGCCATGGTCAGGCAGGCACCGAGCATCACCGTGGCGGTCAGGCGCAAGGCCAACGGCGTCAGGCGTTCCATGCCTTCGTCCTGTTGCAGCAGGCGTTTCATCAGGGGTGTGGTCACCGCTTCCGGGACGATCAGCAGCAACTCGGCGGCAGCGCTGGCCATGGCGTAATGACCCAATGCCGTACTGCCGAGCAAGGCACCGATGAACAGGTAATCGGAGCGCAGAATGACTTGCTGGAACAACAAATCGGGATGGCTACGGGCGCTGTAGCGCAACAGTTCTTTCTGGCTGGCGCGGTCCCATTGCAACGTCAAGGGTTGCGCACGGTTGAGCCAGACCCAGCCGGCCAGCACCACCAGGCTGATGCCGGCTAGCCAACTGATCAGCGCCGCTTCCAGCGCGGCGTCTTTCCACATCCAGAACAAGGCGATAAACAGCAGCAGTGGCGCCAGCGATTCGACCAGCCGCAAGGCATTGAACGCCACCACACCGCCCGACGCGTTGTGCAAGGTCAGCAGGCCGCTCTTGAGCACGGTCAGCGGCACCGCCAGCAGCAACAGCCAGGCGAGCAATCCTAATTGCGTGGTGATGTCGAGTTCGCTGCCGAACTCGCGGGTCAGCGCCACCACCAGCAACGTCAGCAAACCTGCCAGCAGGCAACCGAATACCAGCACCTGACTCAGCAGCAAACCCATGGGCCGTTGCTTGGCCGCCTGATAACCCACCGCCGAATTCAGCCCGCCGCTGGTGGCGGCGCTGATCAAATCGGGCAGGGTGCTGAGCAGCGCAAACAGGCCGCGCTCGCTGGGTCCCAGAATCCGCGCCAGCAACACGTTACGCAGCAGGCGCAGGCCGATCATCGCCAGTTTGGTGCCCATGCTCAGGGCCAGGTGTTTGAGGTAGTGGCTGCGACTCATGGCCGGGCTCCGCGGTAGATACGCCACGACAGCAGTTCCGGATCGCGCGCCGTGCGCTGGCTGATGCCGATTCGCGGCAAGGCCAGTGGATCGCCGATACCACGGTAAATCCCGCTGGCGGTGCCCAGGGCAAACGGGAAGTCGTGGTCGGCCACGTGTTCGCGCACCCGCGCATCATGGTTGCCATTGGGGTAGCAGTAGACTGGCAGCGGCCGGTTGCAGCCATTCAACAGTGCATTGCGGCTGCGGCTCAGTTCTTCATCCAGGTGTTGATCGTCAAGGTCGGTGAAGATCGTGTGGCTGGCGCCGTGAGGGCCGAAGCGGATCAACCCGCTGGCTTCCAGCGCGCGCACTTGATGCCAGTCCAAGGCTTGGGGCAACGATTCTTCAGGGCATTGGTCGGTGAGCCGGCTCAGTTCACTCGGTGGCAGGCTTTTCAGGTTTTGCAAAAAATGCAAAAGCGCCAGGCTACGGCGCTGCACATCCAGGTCATCGAGCATTACCGGTAACGGTCGCCCGATCTGTTGCAGGCATTCAATCAAGTGTGTCCGGGCTTTTTCACCGTGGCTGTGCCACAGGGTTTCCCCCAGGCTTTCCCACCAGAAGCGTTGCCGGCTGCCGATGAAGTCGGTGGAGAGAAAAATGCTCGCCGGCACCTGATACCTTTTCAGCAACGGGAAGGCATTCAGCGCGTTGTCGCGCCAGCCATCGTCGAAGGTCAGTGCGACTTTGGGGCGCTCCGACATGGCGGTGCCGGGTTGCAGAATTTCCATCAGCGGTACGCAATCGAAGTGTTTTTTCAACCAGAGCAGCAGGTGAGCAAAGCCTTTCGGCCCGACGCACAGTTCATTGCGATGGGGCAAGTCGGCGGCGCGGTCATTGGGCAGCACCCGGTGCAGCATCAGGATCACCCCGGCACCGTGCAGTTGGTGACGGCCTACCGGCGAGTTGAGATAGAGCCAGCCACTGGTGCGTTTTAATAATTGTCTGATCGCCATGGCGCGGTCCTGTCAACGATTTTGCTCGGGGTTCCACTGCGCGTACCGCTGTCCACGCAGGAACTGCCACAGACCGATACTCATTCCGGCAAGGGTCACCAGAAAGAAGCCGGCGAGGCGAAAGGGTTTGGGCAAACGGTGTTGCACATCCAGCAGGCCGGCGATGGCCACCGCATAACCGAGCAGCTGCGCGATCAGGCTCAGGCGATAGAAGCCATGGACATTCCACAGCCAGAAGTTACTCAGCAACAACGGCAGCAACAGGATCGGTGCCAAGCGTCGAATCAGTTTGTGGCTGATCAGCGCAATCGCATACAAGCCATGGCGCCAGGGATTCAACAGTTCCCGGCGCTGGGCCAGGCTCTGCAGGCCGCCGACGGTGACGCGCAGACGACGGCGCCATTGTTTGTCGATCTCATCGACGCCCTGGTCGATCACCCGGGCTGTGGGCACATAGACAATGCGTTTGTGCGCCACCGGCGCGCAGGTACTGATAAAGAAATCATCGTTGACCTCCGACGGCACGTTCTGGAACAACTCGCGACGCAGGGCGAGCAGGGCGCCGTCGGCGGAGACCATGCAGCCGGTACGATTTTCCACCATACGCAGCCAACCTTCGTAGTGCCGATAAAGGCTATCGCCCAGGCTCAGGCCCTGGCCCGCCACCGGGATCAACATGTGCCCGGCGCAGGCCCCGACCTGTGGATCGGCCAGAGGCGCGAGCAATTGGCCGAGGGTGTCGGTCGACCATTGGTTGTCGGCATCGGTGAACACCAGAATCTCGCCCGTGCTCAGGGCAACGGCGGCATTCAAGGTGGCTGCCTTGCCCTGACGGGGCAGGTCGAGCACGCTGATGCGCGGGTCGATGACCTTGCGGGCGCAGGCCACGGTGTCGTCGGTGGAGCCGTCGCTGGCCAGAATGATCTGTAGCGAGCGCGCCTGATAATCCTGGGCGAGCAGGATGCGCAACTTTTCTTCGATGTACTGGGCCTCGTTGTGCGCGGCGATGACGATGCTCACGTTCATCGGCTGTGCCGGCCCATGACGCCGTGCGGGAAATAACGGCGCGAGCAGCGTCAGCAGCAGCGGGTAGCCGAACCAGGCGTACACCGGCAATAACAGGCACCACCAGAAAATGAATTCAGCCACGGGCGGGTCTCCTGGCATTCCAGCGACAAAGGCTCAGGATGAACGCGGCACCCGCCAGGTGCAGACGCACCCAATGCAGGCCCCAGAGTTGCAGCATCAGGCGCAGGTCGCGGTGTAACAGGCTCTGGCGCAGACTTTGGGCGAGCGCTGGCAGGCTGGTGACGAACAGCATGAATAGCGCCAGTAGGGGGGAACCGTTGAGCAGGGCGGATAGCGCCATGAAATCCAACACCCAGGCGATGATCGATAGCATAGGGAATCGCAGTAAACGCAGATTCAAGCCGTGGCTGCGCAGTAATTGCAGGTGACTGCCCTGACGCCAGAACTCCTTGCCCATCCATTCGCGCCAACTGCTCTCGTAACCCCAATGCAGGGCAACGCTCTGGTTGACGGCCAGCAGGCGTGCGCCAGAGTGGGAAAGGCGCATGGTGAAATCTTTGTCTTCGCCGGTGCGCAGGTTTTCGTTGAAGCCGCCGACCTTGTCGAACCATGGACGACGCATCAACAGGTTGGAACTGGGCAGCCATCGCACTGCTTTCATGGTTTCATCGTTCGGGCGCAACGTGCGGCGTTGCCAGGCATTGGCATACCACGGGGCTTCGGCCGGGGTGTGCAGGTCCAGTCCCAGGACGTCGACCTGAACCGCGTGTTGGATGCTCAACAACAGCGTGAGCCAGTCCTCGGGCATCTCGATATCGGCATCGATGAAGCCCAGCCATTCGCCTGTCGCCATCGCCGCCCCGCGATTGCGCAGGGCGCCGATCAGCAGCCCGGGCAGCACCAGCACCTGCGCCCCGAGCTGGCGAGCGATGTGCGGGCCCTGATCGTTGGAGCCGTTATCGACCACAATCAGCTCGCATTCCATCCCGGCAGCCTGCGCGGCTTTTTTCGCGGCAAGCAAGGTGCGGCCGATGTGTCTGGCCTCGTTGTACATCGGGATGGCAATGCTGATGCGGTTCATGCCCTGGCCTCCGTCGGCGGACGTTCCTCAGCCTTGAGGCGCAACACCCAGGTCAGGGCGAGCATGATCCACAGGTACTTGTGATTCGGTGCGCTGAGGAACATCAAAAACAGTGTCAACGACAGATAACTGATGCCCAGGTGGGTGATCAGGTCGGCCTGTTCCCAATCTCGTCGCAGCATCCAGGCTTGACGGGCGCGGACCAGGTTGTACATCCCAAGGCCCAGCATGCCGACGAACAACAGCCCGGCGGGAATCCCCAGTTCACTGAAGATTTCCATGTAGGTGTTGTGAGCGCGACGGTACAAGTCGCCGGGTTTGCGGTTGGCGGAAAACACCTTGGCGTACCCGGAGGTGGCGTAGTGCAGCGGGAAGGTGCCGGGGCCGGAACCGAGTAACGGGTGCTCACGAATGATCTGGCTGCCGACCACAAGGTATGACGTGCGGCGGCCGAGGGATTCGTCCTGGCTTTTGGCGCCTTCTTTCAAGACGCTCAAGGACTGGATGCGCTTGAGGTAACCGGCTGGCATCGAATAAATCCCCACCGGGATCACGATCGCAAGGCCGAGTATGGCAAAACCCAAGTGGCGCGGCCGGATGCGTGGCAACTGCGCGCGGTAGTGCCAGGCGCCGATCATCAAGCTCAGGAACAGCACCACCAGCCCGGAACGGGAATCGGTTTTGGTCATGCCGCCCAGCAGCAAAATGCAGCAGCCGCCCCAGAACAATCGGTGCAACAGGTTCGGACCGCGGATCACCAGTAGCAGGGCCAGCGGCACGGCGAAGGCGATCAACAGGGCAAACGAGTTCGCGTCTTCCAGCAGCCCGGCGGCGCGGCCCTGGTCCTGATACTTGGTGGAGAACATGGCCAGCGCGCTGGTCGCGCTGACGCTAAGGGTTACCAGCCGGGCGAACAGATCGAGGTTCAACTCACGGCCAATCAGCAAGGTGATTACAAACAGCACCAGGCCGACGCTCATGTCCCGCAGATGACTCTGGGACATGTCCATGTTGTCGGTATTGATCATGCTCAACAGGTACAACACCACGAAGCCGATCAGGAAGCGCCAGATGTTGCTGCGCAGGCGCTCGGACGGAATCTGGTGAATGGCCAGTTGCAACATCAGGATCAGCGCCAATGACGCACCGATGAATTTGGTGCCTGACAGCGCGTTGCCCTTGAAGAAGCCTTCGAATGGCACCAGTGCCGCGATGCCCAATAACCCCCAGGCGGGTTTTCGGTAGAGCACACCGACAGCGACCATGCCGAGCACCGCGCCGGGCGCCAGATAGGGGTAAGGACTGGCCAGCAAACCGAGGCAGACCAGGGCGAGCAGACTGACGATCGAGAGCGGAAAGATCACGCGCGTGCCTCCCGTGCAGTACGGATATAAAGCTGCGACCAGCGTTCGGCCAAGGCCTTCAGGTCGTAACGGTCCTGTTGCGTACGTTTTGCGTTGTCGATCAGTNNGCGAGCCAGTACCGGCTCACTCAGCAGCGTGTCGAGCTGCCGGGCGAGGGCGACGCTGTCGGTGGGGGGCGCCAGCAGACCGTTGTGCCGATCCTCCAGCACATCGGGAATTCCGCCGACGCTGAATGCCACCACTGGCACTCCGGCCTGCATTGCTTCGAGCAAAATCATCGGCGTGCCCTCGGTGCGCGAGCTGATCACCAGCGCATCGAGTTGCGGCCACCAGCGGTTCATGTCGGTCTGGTAACCCGGCAGGGTGATGCGGTTGTGCAAGCCGGCGGCGGCAATTCGCGCCAGCAGGGTTTCCCGTTCCGGGCCATCGCCGAGCATCACCGCGTCCAGTTGCGGATGTTGCTGACACAGCGCAATCAGTGCATCGAGAAACAGGTCCGGGCCTTTTTCATGGGTCAGCCGACCGACGAAGCCCGCCAGCCAGCGCGGGTGTCTGGCGTTGTGGGGCAGCAAGCCGTTGGCGGTTGGCAGACCATTGGGAATCACTTGCAGCTTCTCCTTCCGAACACTGGCCTTGCGGTGCAGCATCGCGATGCTTTCTGCCACGCAGACCACCCGATTCACCGACGCCGTGCGGCACAGTTGCAGGCTCAGCCAGCCGTAGAAGCGTTGCTTGCGACTGCGCGGGGTGAAACCGTGCTGGGTAATCACCAACGGCAAGTCAAACAATGTCGCGCCGACCCAGCCAAACACCAGACCCTTGAAATTGTGCGTATTGATCAGCGGATGTTCAGCCCGCCGATAACGTAAATGACCCAGCAATTGCCCCAGTCCCGCGAAAGCGCGGCAGTCGATCCCGGCCTCGCGGAACCGGTCGATCAGCGCCGGCGGCGCATCCAGAAACAGCACCTGGTGGTGCCCCGGCGTCGCCAGGCAATGGTCCAGCAACATCCGCTCAGCGCCATAAAAGCCGCCGCTGCTGATCAAATGCATGATCGGCAGCGCGCTGGCGTTGAGCGGCCCGTTCAATGGCGCACCCAATACATGAAGCTAGGCACGGTCCAGTTCTTGTGCGGGTTGTTCGGCAGGACGTCCTGATCGTTGATCACCAACAGCACCGGCAAGCCCAGTTCATGGGTGATTTGCGCTGGATGTTTGAAGCTGTGATCGAAGAACTCACGCACGTAGACGAAGGCAATCGCCAGCAGCAGTCCGGTCAGCATCCCGAATGGAATGATCAGCAGCGGTTTGGGAAACGCCACCTCGGTCGGTTCGAACGGCGGGCTGAGCACCCGGGCGTTGGACAAATCGCTGTCCAGCGCGCGGGCGGTGCTGCTTTCGGCAAAGCGCTGGGCATAGGTGGAGAACGCCGCGTGCAAGGCATTGATCTCGGTATCCATCTGCTGCAACTTGCTCTGAGCCACTTGCAACTGGTGGATGCGGTTCTTGAACTCGGCGATGCGCGCGGTTTTCTGGTTGATCACCGAGGTGACAATGGCCAGGTCGCTGGTGCGCTCCTGAATCCGGTTGCTGACGATTTTCAGGAACTGCTGGCGGGTGCGGGTAATTTGCTCGCGGGCCAGCAGCATCGGTTCGCTGCCCGGCTGGAACACTGCGAGGTCGTTCATGTAGCGACTGACCTGAGTCGTCAGTGCCTCACCGATCTGCCGGATCTCCCGGTCTTCGAAGGCAATGTTGTCCACCGTGGTGGTGAAGGTGAAGGGGAAGGTGTAGTCGTTGAGCCGAGAGGTATTGTTGGCCGCCGCCAGCGCGGTTTTCAGGTAGTCGAGCCAGCGCTGGCTTTGCAGCAAGCGATCCTGATACTGGTTCAGGTTCTCTTCCTCGGTGTTGATGGCGTTGAGGCGGAAGGTGATTTCTTCCTTCGGATCGGACGCACCGATCTTTTCGAGCAACGCCAGTCGAGTACCTTCCAGGCCATCGAGCCGCACCTGATACTGCTTCTTCTTGGTTTCGTAGAAGCTCTGTGGCAGATCGATCGATTGCAGTTCCTGACGGCTGGCCAGGTAGTTTTGCAACATCGTTGCGACAAACCGGGTGCCTTGGGCCGGATCGCTTGAGCTGTAGATAATGGAGATCACGTTGGAGCCGGGCAGGGTGTCGATCTTCAGGTTATCGATGGCCTCCTGGGTGAAGGTATCCAGGGTGGTGTCCCGCACCGGATCGATTGCAAGCCCGAGCGCGCCGCGCACCGGGTTGATCACGTATTCACGCAAGGGGTTGGTCACGAAACGCTGGATCGGTACGGTCACCAATTTGTTGAAGGCCCCGGGGTTGGGCGTGTATTCGCCTTTGGCCTGCAGGTCACTGATGGTCTGACGGATCAGGGCCGGAGAGCGCAGGATATTGCTCTCGGTTTCCATATCCGCCAGCGATGGCGGAATGAAAGAGGCGTCGCCTTGGGTCAGGGATGTGGTGGCGTCTCCCTGAGAGAGTTTTTTGGACTGCACGAGCACCTGCGCGGTGATATCGAAGCTCTGTTTCAGCACCAGTGGCAGGAGCAGGGCGATCACTGCAAAGATCAGGAAGATTCGCTTCACCAGCCGCTTGTTGGCGAAGAAGATCCTGAAGAACTCATGCAGGTAGTTTTCCTTTGGGTTCATAGTCGGTCACCTGAGAGTTAGTTGTTGCTGCCTTTGTTGTCGACGCGGTAGCCGAAGGTGAAGCCCACCCCCTGAAACAACACCACATCGGCCAGTTGCCGCGCGAGCTCACCGGCACTGGCCAGTTTGGTCTTGGGCACGTAGAGCATGTCGTCCGGTTGCAGGTAAGCAATCTGCGACGCGTCACCGGACAAGGCTTTCTCCACGTCGTAGTGCACAGCCTGCACCTGGTTGCCGTTGCGGCGCATGATCACCACTGAATCGAGGCGCGCCTTGACGTTGGTGCCACGGGCCAGGGTCAACGCTTCGAGCACTGAAACCGGGCGGCGAATCGGATAGGAGCCCGGCTGCGCGACTTCACCCAGCACATAGATTTCATTGCCCGACGTGGATTTGAGCATGACGTCGACGGTCATCCGTCCCGGCAATTGCGCATAACGTTGATTGAGGAACGTTTCCAGTTGGTTCACGGTCATGCCTTGCAGCGGCACGGAGCCGATTTCCGGAAAACTTGCATAGCCGTCGTTGCCCACGGTGATCTCCCGGCTCATGCCGGTAGCGGGGTGGTTCAGGGCGCTCTTGAGGTTTTGCTCGTTGCTCAGCGGGCTGGTGACCAGCACGGTCAACTGGTTGCGATTGGGCTGGAACAGGGCTTTGCGGTTATAGGCGCGCTGGATTTCCTCCCGGGCCTGGACCGAGGTCATCCCGCCGATTTTCACCGAGGTGTTGGCCCCCGGCAGTTCGATGGTGCCATCGGGCAGCACCAGTTGCGTGCCGTTGAGCTGGCTGGCCGCAGTGAAGTTCAGCGCGACCTGGTCGCCGGGCTGAATGCGGTAAGCCTCCGAGCCACTGGTGCTGACGTGGAAGATCACGTCCAGCACGTCCTTGGGCCGCAAGGTCTGTTCGACCTTGGGCATATCGGTGGCCTGGGCGTTGGCCGGCTCGGCCGTGAGGATCTGCACCGGCATGTTTTGGGTTTCACTGGTGCTGGAGCAACCTGCAAGCGGTAGCAACAGCAGGACAAGCACTTTGGCATTCATGACTTCATCCTTCAGGTGGGTGCTTACAGGTTTTTGTAGAGCCATTTGGGCATGTAGTACTTGCGCCGGTTGAAGACGCTGCCCACCAGTTTCGCACCGGCCTGGGTCAGGCGTTGGGCCGCGGCCTGGGCCACTTCCCAGCGGGTGTCTTCCGCACGCACCACCATGATCACGCCGTCCACCAAAGTGCTGATGACCAGGGTGTCGACGGCCTCATACACCGCATCGCCGTCGATCACCACGAAGCGATACCGATCGACCAACTGTTCGAGCAACGGGATCAGCTGTTCGCTGGTCAGGTGCTCGGTACCGCGGATGTGCCGCCCGTTCGGCAGGATGTGGAAGGGCAGGCTGGAGACGGTCACCAGGCAGTCCTGCAGCAGCGGCGGGGAATCGTTGAACAGCAGGTCGCGAAAGCCGCGCTCTTTGCTCAGCCCCAGCTGTTGCGTGAGATTGCCCGTCGACTGACTGGCGTCCACCAGCAGCACTTGGCCGTTGCTCATTGACGCCAGTTGGCTGGCCAGCGCCAGGGCGCTGGTGGTGGTGCCCGTGCCTGCGTTGGCAGCGGTCAGAAAAAGGATCCGCAGATCCAGGTCGAGCACGGTCGAGGTCAGGTTGGACTCGCTCGGGCTGGCGATGGTCAGGCTGTTATTCGATGAACCGTCCATTTAACTCGCTCCGTGGCCGTTGAACACGATGAAGGGGGTTTTCAACAGAATCTTCAGATCAAGCAACAGGCTCTGCTCGGCGATGTACGTGAGGTCCAACTCAACGCGCTGGTCGAAGTCGATATTGCTGCGCCCGGAGATCTGCCACAGACCGGTCATGCCGGGGTAGATGCTCAGGCGTGCAAGGTGGCTGTCCTTGTAACGACGGGCATTGAACGAGGTGGGTCGTGGACCTACCAGGCGCATGTCGCCGCTCACCACATTGATCAGGTTGGGTAATTCATCGAGGCTGCTGCGCCGCAGGAAGCTGCCGATGGGGGTAATCCGCGGGTCGTTGTCGATCTTGAAGTCGATGGCGTCGGCGCCGTGCTTGTTCAGATGCCGCAGGGACTCCTTGAGCTCCTCGGCGTTGGCCACCATGGTGCGGAACTTGTACATGCCGAACATGCGGCCGCGATAACCGGTGCGCTTCTGCACGAACATCACCGGCCCCGGGCTGCTGAACTTGATCGCCAGTGCCAGCCCCAGCAGTACCGGGGAAATCAACAGCAAAATCACCAGTGCACCGAGGCAGGCGAGCACCCGATTGGTGCGCGACAGGGTCCAGGGCCGACCGCCGTTGCGGCCGGTCACCCAGCCGTGACCCTGCACGTGGATCGCCTTGTCGAGACGCATCCGGTGCTCGGGATCCAGGCGGTTGTCACGCTGCATGTGATCGAGCAACATGCCTTTTTCATGTCCAGTCATAGAGTCCTCCGCTAAAGCCCGGCCATGAATGGCGAGTGGGCGCTACGCAGTGGGTAGTAGTCACGGAACCAGGCGATGAATCGTCCGAGTCCTTCATCCAGCTCTATCCGTGGCTGGAAACCGGTGGCCAGTGCCAGATCGCTGGTATCGGCGCAGGTGTTGAGCACGTCGCCCGGTTGCAGGGGCAGTAACTCGACGAGGGCCTTTTGCCCCAGGTGCTTTTCCAGCAGTGCCAGGTAGTCCTTGAGCGCTACCGGCTGCTGTCCGCCAATGTTGTAAATGCGCCATGGCGCCATGCTGCTGGCCGGGTCCGGTTGCTCGCGGTTCCAGTCCGGTGCCGGCTGGGGCGCGCGTTCGACCAGGCGGGCGATGCTCTCGATGATGTCGTCGATGTAGGTGAAGTCCCGCTGGTGCTGGCCGTAGTTGAACAGCTTCAGCGGCTGCCCTTCGGCAATCGCCCGGGCGAACTGGATCGGCGACATGTCGGGCCGGCCCCAGGGCCCGTACACAGTGAAAAAACGCAAACCGGTGCAGGGAATGCCGAACAGATGGCTGTAGCTGTGGGCCATCGACTCGTTGGCTTTTTTGGTCGCGGCGTACAGCGACAACGGATGGTCGACGTTGTCCTTGACCGAATAAGGCGTGTGCTGGTTGGCGCCGTACACCGAACTGGACGAGGCATAGATCAAGTGCCTGACCGGGTGGTGACGGCAGCTTTCGAGAATGTTGAGGAACCCGCTCAGATTGCTGTCGAGGTAGGCCCGAGGATTTTCCAGGGAGTAACGCACCCCGGCCTGCGCCGCGAGGTGAATCACCACTTGCGGTTGTTCACACTCAAACAGTGCGTCGAGGGCCTCGGCATCGGCCAGGTCGACTTTCGCGAGGGGGAAATCGCCGACCTGCTCGCGTACCCAATCCACGCGGTCATGTTTGAGTTGCGGGTCGTAGTAGTCATTGAAGTTGTCCAGCCCGCACACCTGATGCCCGTCGCTCAACAGCCGCAACACACAATGGGCACCAATGAAGCCGGCGGCTCCAGTGACGAGTATCTTCATGATCGTGGCGCCTCTGGAGCTGCCAATGCCGCAGCTTGGATGAGGCCGACGCAACACGTACCCAATACGTTCACGTCCATATTGGCGTGCCTCGTAAGACGGTGGATGTAACTGAAATGAGACTGTCAAAAGGGGTATAGCCCAGCCTTGGGAAAGCGTGTCAGCAAAATGACGGGTAGCGCGGGCTGGAAACCCTGATTTCATGGGCTATTTGGTATCAAGTGCTTGCCGTTGCTGGATTTGTCGTGGTTTTGAGGGGTTTCAAGAAAACGATAAACGGTCGAAAGGCTTGTATTACAAGGGTTACAGGCGTTTTGAAGCGTCAGATTTGAGTTAATGTTTTTTTGACGCTTTTGGCAAAAAACCGGCATTTCTTGCGCTTTCATGGCTCGGTGCTAGTGTCAGAAAATGGCTGATAATCATTGGTTTCCATTTGCCAATGGCAGCCATGGAGGTACTGCATCCACCATGATCCGATACTTCAAGGAACTGTTGCTGGTTCTGTATTTACTCAAAAGCTACGACTATTACCTCGATCGTCTCGAGGCATTGGGCATCGGTTTGCCGATGTTGCTGTATGGCGGGATGTTCGTGGTGCTGACGATCGCGCTGTTCATGACCGCCTATATTCGTCAGACACTGGTCCGTCATTTGTTTGCGTTGGCGCTGTTTGGCTCGGCGATTTTCTTTGACGTGTATACGCACGTGACCGCCAGTTACCTGACCTACAGCAGTTTTGTGTCGCTGGTGTATTCCGGTGGGTTCATTCAGGAAGCGGCTTACCAGTACCGCGATGCGATCATCGGCGCGATGGTCAGTGGCTTGTTGCTGCTGTTGGGTATCGGGCTCAAGCCGCGTCGACGGCTACCATTGCCGGGACCGCTGTTGGTGGCGGCACCGGTGCTCGGCGTGCTGCTGCTCAGTGTCGTGTTGTTCGTGCGGGCCGGCGAGGGCGCCCGTGGCTTGCCGATCATGTACACGCCGTTGGCCTATCTGAATCTGTTTACCTATGAAGCGCTGCACAACACTGTCGGCCCGCGCGAGCCGGTGAGCCTGGCGCGCATCGATCGGCCGGTGGGTTACGACATCGTACTGATCATCGACGAGAGCATTTCCGGTAATTACCTGGACATCAACACGCCATTCGGTGTGCACAGCAACCTCAAGGAAGCGCACCCGGGCGTGGACATCTTCAATTACGGCTACGCCGCGTCCATCGCCAATTGCAGCGCCGACACCAACGTCACGTTGCGCTATGGCGGCACCCGTGGCGATTACATGCGGATCAACACCACACTGCCGTCGATCTGGCAGTACGCGAAAAAGGCCGGGCTGCGCACGGTTTACATCGATGCCCAGCGCACGGGCGGCAACTTGCAGAACCTGATGAGCAATGCCGAGAAGCAGGACATCGACGAGTTCGTGCAATTCGACCAGACCAGCGTGCGTGAGCGCGACATGGCTGCGGCGGCCAAGCTGATCGATCTGCTCAACGACGGCATACCGGAGCTGGTGGTGATCAACAAGGTCGGCGCGCATTTTCCCGTGCACGACAAATACCCAGACGCGTTTATGGCCTACCGCCCGACCTTGCCTCGGGGGCAGTTTGTCGAGGTGGCGGACTCCGGTAAACGCGATGGCTTCAACGGTCAGCCGGATGATTGGGTGTTGTACCGCAATGCCTACAAAAACACGGTGCTGTGGAATGTCGGCGAGTTCTTCTCACGGGTTTTCACCCAGGCGGATTTACGCAATGCGTTGCTGATCTACACCTCGGACCATGGGCAGGATCTGCATGAACGCGGTAACCCGGGGCTCAACACTCACTGTGGCAGTGACCCGGTGGAGGAAGAAGGGTTGGTGCCGTTGGTGGTGATCTCGGGCAGCGATTTGAAGACGATGGACTGGCAGGCGCAGTTGCCGGCCAACAAGGACCGCTCCAGTCACTACAACATCTTCCCGACGTTGTTGCAGTTGATGGGCTATGACCTGGCGGGGATCGAGGCGGTGTATGGCAAACCGTTGAGCGTGTCGACGGCGGATGACTTTACTTTCAACTATCGCTTCAATGCGCGGCTCGGCGCTGTGCCTGCGTGGAAGTACATCGATCTGAAGAGCATTGTGACGCCGGGGCCAGTGGTGCCGAGTGTGGCGGTGGGGGAGTGAGATTTTGATGAGATGACCTGGCCTTATCGCGAGCAGGCTCGCGATAAACGATAACGCGGTCCTGCTGCCGTCCGCTATCCTAGGCCCACTGCCTTCAACGAGCCTCCTCTCATGCTTTCGGTCCAGGGCGTCTTCAAAAGCTACGCCACCCCCCAAGGCCCTTTGCTGGTATTACAAGGCGTCGACCTCACGTTGAAACCCGGCAGCAGCCTGGCGTTGATGGGCGAGTCGGGCAGTGGCAAAAGCACCTTGCTGCACCTGATCGCCGGCCTGGACAAGGTCGATCGCGGCAGCATTCGTAGCGGCGAGCATCGGCTGGAACAGATGAACGAAGGCCAATTGGCCCACTGGCGGCGCACCGAAATCGGCCTGGTGTTTCAGCAGTTCAACCTGATCGGCAGTTTGCGGGTCGAGGACAATCTGGCGTTTCAGGCGCGTCTGGCCGGACGCCACGATTCGCGCTGGCAAGCGCATCTGGTGCAGCGTCTTGGGTTGGTGGATCTGTTGCAGCGCTATCCGGAACAATTGTCTGGCGGGCAACAGCAACGAGTTGCGCTTGGCAGGGCGTTGGCCTCGCAACCGAAACTGCTGCTGGCCGACGAACCCACCGGCAGCCTCGATGAAGCCACCAGCGATGAGGTGTTGAAGTTGCTGCTGGAGTTGCTCGACGACAGCCCGACGACGTTGTTGATGGTCACCCACAGCCCCAGAGTCGCCGCGCGGCTGGCGGAAAAAGTGGTGCTGCATAATGGCCGTCTGGCTGGCGCGGACGAGCGCTGAAGTGCGGGTTTTTCGCGAGACATTGCGGGCGCTGCTCAGCCATTGGCGGCAACATCCGGTGCAATTTTTCAGTGTGCTGACCGGGCTCTGGCTCGCCACCAGCCTGCTGACCGGCGTGCAAGCGCTGAACAGTCAGGCACGGGAAAGCTACGCGCGGGCCAGTCAGTTGATCGGTGGCGAACCTCAAGCCAGCCTCAGTGCGCCCGGCGGTGGGGTGTTCCCTCAGCAATTGTTTATCGACCTGCGTCGCGCGGGTTGGCCGGTATCGCCCGTGTTGCGAGGCCGGGTGACGCTCAAGGGCCATGAAGACCAGCGCTTGCAGCTGATGGGTATCGAACCGGTGTCGTTGCCGGCCGGTTCCGCAGTGGCCGGGCAGGCGTTGCCGATCGAGCAGGTCGTCGAGTTCTTTACGGCGCCGGGCAGCACCTGGATCTCGCCGCAGACCTTGCAGGCGTTGGGCTTGCACGAAGGTGAAACACCGACGGCCGAGAGCGGCATCGCCTTGCCGCCACTGCGTGCCCAACCCGACATGGCCCCCGGTGTGTTGCTGGTGGACATCGGTTTCGCCCAGCAGATTCTGCAATTGCCCGATCAACTGTCACGTCTGTTGCTGCCCAAGGATTTCACCGAGACCCTGCCTGATCAGTTCAAGGGCCAACTCCAGCTCATCAGCAGCGGTGAAGAAAACAATCTTGCGCGCCTGACCGAGAGCTTCCATCTGAACCTCGATGCCTTGGGCTTTCTGTCGTTCGTGGTTGGCCTGTTCATCGTGCACGCGGCAATCGGCCTGGCGCTGGAGCAACGTCGAGGTTTGCTCAGAACCCTGCGCGCCTGTGGCGTCAGTGCGCGAATGTTGATTGCCGGCCTCGCCGTCGAGCTGGGTGGTCTGGCGTTGATCGGTGGTGTCGCCGGTGTGCTCAGCGGCTACCTGCTGGCTGGCGTGCTGTTGCCGGACGTCGCCGCCAGTTTGCGCGGCTTGTACGGCGCCGAGGTGCCGGGACAGTTGAGCCTCAGCCCGCTGTGGTGGTTCAGCGGCATCGGTCTGAGCTTGCTCGGCGCGTTGCTGGCAGGCGCCAACAGTTTGCTGCGCGCAGCGCGTTTGCCGCTGCTGGCGCTGGCCGATCCGCAAGCCTGGCATCAGGCCCACGCGCGCTGGTTGCGGCGCCAGGGCTGGGTCGCGGCGATGGCTGCGTTGATCGCGGTGTTGGCGTTGATGTTCGGCGACAGCCTGAGCAGTGGTTTCGTGCTGATGGCCGCGTTGTTGATCGGCGCCGCACTGGCCTTGCCGGTGGTGTTGAACAGCGTGCTCAACCGGGTGCTGCGGCGCAGTCGCTCGGTGCTCGGCCAATGGTTCGTCGCCGACTGCCGTCAGCAGTTGCCGGCCCTGAGCCTGGCCTTGATGGCGCTGTTATTGGCGCTGGCGGCGAACATCGGCGCCGGCAGCATGACCGCCGGTTTCCGCCAGACCTTCAACAACTGGCTCGAACAACGCCTGACCGCCGAGTTGTATGTCAATCCGCAAAATCCGGCCCAGGCCCGAGAGCTTTACACATGGCTCAAACAACAACCCCAAGTCAGCGCGGTGCTACCCAACTGGCAAGTGTCGATTCAGTTACAGGGCTGGCCGGCGGAAGTCTTCGGCGTGATCGATCACCCGACCTATCGCCAGCACTGGCCGTTGCTGGAAGCCTTGGGCGACGACCCTTGGGAACGACTGGCCAAGGATGACGCACTGATGCTCAGCGAACAACTGGCCCGGCGGTTGAAGGTACGCCTGGGTGATCACTTGACCATTGCCACGCCCAACGGTCCATGGTCGCCACGGATCGTTGGGATCTACGCCGACTACGGCAATCCCAAGGGCCATCTGCTGGTCAACATCAATCACCTGCTGCGCGGCTGGCCGCAGCTGACACCCAGCCGTTTCAACCTGCGCATCGAGCCCGCGTCGATTCCCGCGTTCCTGGCCGCGCTGCAAGCGCGCTTCGCCCTGGACGACAGCCGCATCGTCGACCAGGCCCGGCTCAAGGGCTGGTCCACGCAAGTGTTCGAGCGCACCTTCGCCGCCACCGCCGCACTCAACAGCCTGACGCTTTGCGTCGCGGGCGTGGCGCTGTTCATCAGCCTGCTGACCCAGAGCCAGAGTCGCCTCGGACAACTCGCGCCCTTGTGGGCGCTGGGCGTGACGCGGCGACAGTTGATGCTGCTCAACCTCGGGCAGACCTGGTTGCTCGCGGTGCTGACATTGGTGCTGGCATTGCCGTTGGGCATCGCATTGGCGTGGTGTCTGGACACGGTGATCAACGTGCAGGCCTTCGGCTGGCGCTTGCCGCTACGGGTGTTTCCGCTGCAACTGTTGCAGTTGATGGGCCTGGCCTTGCTCGCCACGTTGCTTGCGTCGGCGTGGCCGTTGTATTCGCTATATCGCACGCAACCGGCGGATCTGCTGAGGACGTTTGCTCATGAAGATTAAAGTCGGCGTGTTGCTGCTGGCGTTGCTGAGCGGCTGCGACAACACGCCTGCGCCGGAAAAAGGCTTCGCCGGCCTCGGCCATCAGGCCACCGCATTTACCCCGGTGGTGCCCGGGCGAGAATTCAGTTTCCCGGCGGACCACGGCGCCCACGATGGCTTTCGCATTGAATGGTGGTACGTCACCGCCAACCTCAAGGACGATCAGGGGCGCGAGTTCGGCGCGCAATGGACGCTGTTTCGCAGCGCCTTGAAAGCGACGCCCGAGCAACTTGGCTGGGCCAATCAGACTATCTGGCTGGGCCACGCGGCCGTGACATCCGCCACCGCACACCATGCCGCCGAACGCTATGCCCGAGGCGGTGTCGGCCAGGCCGGAGTGATCCTTAAGCCGTTCAATGCATGGATCGATGACTGGCGTTTCAGCAGTCAGGCCACCGACGAAAACCCGCTGGCAGACCTGCAACTCAGCGCCCGCGACAAAACGTTCAGCTACCAGCTGCGACTGACCTCAACCCGGCCACTGGTGCTTCAAGGAGACAAAGGCTTCAGCCAGAAATCCGAACAAGGCCAGGCTTCGTACTACTACAGCCAGCCTTTTTTCCAGGCCAGCGGCACCCTCGAAATCGACGGCAAAACCTACACGGTCAACGGCCCGGCCTGGCTCGACCGAGAGTGGAGCAGCCAACCGCTGACCGCCAACCAGACCGGTTGGGACTGGTTCTCCCTGCACCTGGACAGCGGTGAGCAAGTGATGCTCTACCGCATGCGGCAAAAGGACGGCGCGCCATACCTCACCGGCACCTGGATCGACGCTCAGGGGCAGACGCAGTTGCTGCACGCCGACGACATTCGCCTCACACCGCAAGATACCGCCAAGGTCGCCGGGCGTTCGATGCCTGTGCGCTGGTCGATCAACATCCCGGGCAAGCACCTCGAAATTACTATCGACGCCCTCAACCCCAAGGCCTGGATGGACTTGCGCATTCCTTACTGGGAAGGGCCGGTGCGGCTGAGCGGCAGTCATGGGGGGCAGGGGTATCTGGAGATGACCGGGTATTGAGTTGGAGCTCTCGACGCCACGTTATTCGGTGAAATTGAAAGATCTGAACGTAGGGTAGAGCGTTGTGCTGACCTGTAGCGATGTGCTGAAAGTGGCCTGCCAGCACCCAAGCTGATCATTACTTGTACGTATTGATTGTTCTTGTGCGGATAGCTGTATAAGAACAATCAATTTTAATGGTCGAACCGGTGCGTTTAGGAAGTTTGTAGACGTTGTGTAAGCGGGGCCTTACGAAATATTACGTGCATAAATTTCATGTTTGTACACGAGGACATATCTGCCAAATTCTATTAAAATCCTTCCCGTTCGCCCGGTGTCAGGGCTCTTTACCGGTGCATGGATTGCCAGGCCATTACACTGGGCGAACACCTTCTTTGGGAGGTGCTGTTTAAAAGTTTCGGATATAAAAATGGGCGACCTTGGGGTCGCCCATTTTTATTGGCTGATGGAGCCAATCCGGGTCAGGCGCACGGTGTACGCCGTCAACAGCCAGATTCTGGCGTCAACTTGAAATGGTATTCACTCCCCGCGTGCTGGCCTGGAGCTGCTGTCGGTAATTGGCTGCTCGTTGAAGCACTCGGGTCAAGGACTGAAAGTTTGTCGGTTTGGTTAAAATATCATTGGCTCCGGCGGCCTTGAAACGTTCAATCTCGCTCGAAAAAGCGTTTGCGGTGAAAGCAACGATATAGCAAGTATCGCCCTGCGGTCGTTGGCGGATTTTACGCATGGCCGCTAATCCATCCATAACAGGCATATTGATATCCATGAAAATGATATCCGGAGTCGATGTCATACACTGATTGACCGCCTCCAGGCCATTTGACGCGAGGTCAGGCGTATAACCCAATGCCTGTAACATCGCCAGAGCAACTTTCTGGTTAATTGGATGATTCTCCACCAGCAGGATATCCAGTGGATAATCCTGGGCAAAAGAAGCGTCGAAACCAACCGCTGCCTGATTGCTCTCGATGGGTATCTCCGAAACTGAAAAAAGCTCCATGGGGAGTGAGAAAAAGAACGTCGATCCAACGCCAGGCTGACTGGTAAAGGACAACGTCCCCTGTTGTGCCTCGACCAGATTCTTGCAAATGGAAAGACCGAGCCCGCTCCCGGTAAAGCGTTGACTGGTCGGCCCTTTAAACTGGGTAAAGGGCTTGAACAGGCTGCTTTGCCGAGCCAAGGGGATACCTATGCCGGTATCGCGTATGGAGAAGTCGAGGCGCGCTCGAGGGCCGTAACCACGAGTCGTGACCACGAGTGATACTTGTCCGGCTTCGGTAAATTTGACCGCATTGCCCAACAAGTTGATCAATATCTGGCGAAGGCAATCACTATCGGCTTTGACCCACGGCGGTACGTCCGGTGAGACCTGGGCCTCAAGGACTATTGGTTTGTCCTGAATGTTTTGCCGGATCATTTCAATACTGGATGAAACCAGCACTCTCACGTCGAATACACGAGGCTTCAATTCAAGTTTGCCCGCTTCGATTTTTGCCAAGTCAAGAATATTGTCGATAAGAGACAACAGGGTTCGTCCACTGGTATGAATCGTTTTGACCAGATTGTTTTGCTCGGGAGTGAGGGCAGACCCAGCCAACAACTCGGTCGCGCCGATAACCCCGTACATGGGGGTGCGGATTTCATGACTCATGGTGGCCAAGAATCTGGTTTTTGAACGATCAGCGTCCTCGGCGGTATTTTTTGCCTGATTCAATACCTGTTCGTTTATTTGCAATTGCTGAAGATGCGCGCGCATGCGTAAAAGACTGAAGGCGAGAAATACCAGAATGGCAAGGAGGATATGGTGCAGGGAGTCCTGATTGAGTTGGTGGTAGTAATCCGCCAACGTCATCTCCGCCCCCACCACATAAACTGTTCCGTCCTGGGACTTCATCGGGACGAAGACAGCGCGAAAGTCTCCCCAGTGATCCGAGTAATCGATCCAGGTGGGCTCGGTGCGCTCAAAACTGTCGAGCAAAGCCTGACTGGCATC
This sequence comes from Pseudomonas sp. KD5, assembly GCF_012932895.1. Lineage (NCBI taxonomy): Bacteria > Pseudomonadati > Pseudomonadota > Gammaproteobacteria > Pseudomonadales > Pseudomonadaceae > Pseudomonas > Pseudomonas sp. KD5. The sequence goes on from NZ_JDWJ01000001.1 coordinate 664,268, forward strand.
GGGATAAGGATCGAAAAAACGTACGAAATTCTGCTCTTGAATTTCTTTTTTCGATGCGCTGGAACTGACTAGATAGGCTTCCCCAGCGCGTTTGACCACGCTGTAGACAAACGCGGTGCCCATGGACTCGTTAAACCGGGAGAGCCGCTGAATGGCATCCCAGTCTTGCGCTTCCGTTTTCGACTGTTTGTCGATCAGATTGTCATGGTAGCGGTCGCCGAGGATGGCCGAAGCGCCCAACGCGGCATGCAGCAGCTTGTTATTAATGTTGTCAGTGAGGATGCCTTGGGTCTCGACGTAAAGGTAGTAGATATAACCACTGACACCTACGATGTAGACCAAAAGTAACGCCCATGTTTTCCGTCTGAGTTTGAACATTCATCACAGCCTCCATACTGTGAGCTCAAGCATAAATTGAAGACCGGCTGAAAACCAATATTTCTCAGTGTGGAAATTACTTGACCGAAGCGCCAGCTTTTTGGGTTTCCTGGTGGTCACGATTTTGCGGTAGAGTCCAATATAGTGGACGTTTGAAGGCTTTTGCTCCTGTATCAATAAATTTGCAGACGATGTTTTAGCAACCTCTTGCGAAATGCTGTGTGGATCAATTTGAGGAATGATATTAAACGTCGGATATAAAAATGGGCGACCCTGGCGTCGCCCATTTTTATTGGCTGAATTAAAGCTGCGCCCGTAACCGTCGGCCGACCACATCCAGCAAATCGCAGCCGTCCCGCAATGGGATTGCCAACACCCGCGCAAACTCTTGCAACAGTGCAGCGTCACCCCCAGGCGCTTCGCCCATAGACAGCGTTTCCAACAGTTGAGTGACGCAACGAATGCGATGCGCCGCCGTGTCGTGCAACACGTCGACAGGCGCTGCGGTGTCGATTAGCAGGGAAGGGATCGTGCAGTCGATGCCGGTAATCGGCATGTATCGAGTCATGGTTGAACCTCCTGAGCGTCGGACGTCCCACCGGTCGGGTCGAGGTTGTCCAGCGCCCGGTTTACCAACAACTCACCCAGTACAGCCAATTGCTGAATCGATAGCGCCAGGCTGCGGTGCGAGCCTTCGAGTTCACGGGCAAGGTCGGTGGTCAGTACGTTGAGCGAGGCGAGGGTTTCGCAGGCGTGGCTTAGCAGGGTTTCGGTGCGGATGTTGGGGAGAAGGGTGAAGACGTGGCTGATGGGGTCGGGGTTTTTGGGGTTGCGGAGGCGGGCGCTGACGGCGCGTTGGGTTGCTTGGCTGAGTTGAATGGGATCGAGGGAATCGGGTGGAAACTTTTTCACCGTGAAGCTCCTGAATCAAAGGAGCCGCAAAGCGGCATTTGCATGCCTTGTGTTCGGTCTGTCAAAACCGGTCGCTGAGGTTGCAGTGACTGAGGGAGGTTATCTGGGGAGGAGGGGGTTTACAAGTTCATGGATGGCGATGGGGGGGGCGGGAAATGTCCGATGCTTTTGTCAGACGACTCAAAGGGCAGAAAAATGAGTTAGATTTTTTAAGTGAGTACGGGCTTTTTGTCGTTCATATAAACTGAGGGGCCACAAAGTAGCGGGGATTTCGTTGTGAATTCAATTATCGAGCTGCTGTTCGAAGCATGGAGCGTGAAAATGTTTTCGCTCTGAGTGATTGTTATATTGGGTTTTTCTTTTGTAGGTATGTTTTTGATCGTCAGGTTGCTGATTTCGCTGCAGTTTAAACCGATGCGGCATGTCTTGAAATCACTGACGATGGCCTGAGCATCTGGTTGTTTCGCTGTCAGGTTCCCAACGATCGAACCCATCAAAATGCTCATACGGCCACCTCATTTTCCAAGTGGGCTTTCAGCAGCCCTGTGTAGTTCTCTTCCGTGAGAGGGGTGCGCTTTACGAAGCGCGCCACTTTTTCTCGAAGGTTGGATTCAGGGAACGAGAAGTACAGATCGGCGTGATCCTCCTTCAACCACTGCATCATGTTGCCGATGACGGTCGACGGATTTTGCTTGGTCAAACCATCCAGCAGCTTCTGCGGCACTTCCCACCACGGCCAGTCTTTTGCCGGCGGCACCGCGCGCGGCCCCACCTCCAGGCTCTTTCCATTGATCAGGTACCGATCAAACACCGGCAGCACTTCACCGGCGGCGTCGCCGAGTCCTGCCAGAATCGGGTAGATATGCCGCCCGTCCCAGAACCGGAAAAACACTTCAGTCCCATCCGGCATCCGAACCAGAGTGAGGCTACGCAGGTGTTCGAACACCACGTTCGGTTCGCTGCTGGAAACGGCCAGCCACCCCCAATCGAGGGCGTCGGTTTCGGCAATCCACGGTAGAAAACTTGAGTTGGGTTTCAACTCAATGAGGTAGGGCATCACCGGCTGCCAGCCCGCGTAAGGTGTACCGCCCCAAATCGGGGTCGCCTGGGTTGTGGGTTCGTTTTGGTAAAGCGACTTGAGCGCTTCGGCATCACTGGCCGCACTAACAATCAAGTACAACCGCTCACCCGTCCGCAACGGCCGTTCAGCCAGCCACGCTTGTGGAGTCATCGGATCAGATCGCACAAGCACCTGCCTTGCACTTCTCGCACTCTTCACAGAACGGCGCATTGCGCTTCAGCGTATTAATCTGCGCCGGGGTCAACACCGCGCCAGCCTTGTCCGCATCAGCCTGTTTCAACGCCCCAGGCATCAACGGTGCTGCCCCGGTGCCGCTGCCCGGGCTGCCGCCGGAGTTCATGTTGATCGCCGGGCCGCTGAGGGTGACGCCGCTGGCATCGATCTTGATGAAGCTGCCGCCGGCCTTGAGGGTGAGTTCGGTGCCGGCTTCAAGCACGACTTTCATGCCGCTGCTCAGGTGGATCTCCTGGCCGGCTTCGATGAATTGGCCGGTGCCGACCTTGATGTGCTGGTTGACGCCCACGGTTAGGTGGTCGTTGGCGCGGGCTTCGACTTTGCGATCGGCGTAGACAGTGTGGTGTTCTTCGGCCTTGAATTCGCTGTAGCTGTTTTGCTCGACGGTGTCGTGGCGTTCGTTGCCGACGCGGATTTTCTGGTCGTGTTCGACGTTCTCATCCCAGTCGTGCTGGGCGTGCAGGAAGATCTGTTCCTGGCCTTTTTTGTCTTCGATGCGCAGCTCGTTGAATCCGCCGCCGCCCGGAGAACTCAGGGTTTTGAAGGTGCTGCGGGTCTTGTTCGCCGGCAGGGCGTACGGGACGACGTTTTCCTTGTGGTACAGGCAGCCGCTGATCAGCGGTTGGTCGGGGTCGCCTTCGAGGAAGCTGACCAGCACTTCCATGCCGATCCGTGGAATGGCGATGCCGCCGTAATGGGCGCCGGCCCAGGCGGAGGAGACGCGCAGCCAGCAGCTGGTCTTGTCGTCGGCCTGGCCTTCGCGGTCCCAGTGGAATTGCACTTTGACGCGGCCGTATTGGTCGCAGTGGATCTCTTCACCTTTTGGCCCGGTGACCACGGCGCTCTGGCTGCCGAGGATCCGTGGCTTAGGGTGGTTCAGCGGCGGACGGTTCGGCACGTCCCAGGGGGTGGCCTGGAAGCGGTTGCGGTAGCCCTGGTGGAAATCGTCTTTGAGATTGGTGGTGCTGCTGGTCACCGACTCTTCCAGCACTTGCGGCTGTTTGCCTTCGTGGAGGATTTCAGTCAGCAGCCACAGGTCGTTCCACTTGGCCTTGGGGTGTTGGGTCAGGGCCAGGAAGTGGCCGCTGACCAGCAACGGCTGATCGCTTCGGCCTTCGGCCAGCTGGAAGTCGCTGCGATGACGCTCGAGGGCGCGTTTGGCCAGTTGCTTGCCGCGTTCGCGGTCGATGAAGCGGCCGGGGTAGTCGTAGTCTTCGAGGTCGGGCAGGGCGTCGCCACGGTTCTCGCTTTCAAGCTTCAGGCGCGGCTTTTCGAAGTCGTAGTCGCGGCGGGTGGTACGGCTGGTGCGGGTTTCCAGGCGCAGGTCGAAGCGCTTGATTACCGGGTCGTTGGCGACCATGCCGGAGTCTTGCTGGTAGGCCACGGGCGCGAGTTTCGGGAACACCGTCTGGCCATCGCCGAACACCAGCTTGTGGGCCGTGGCGCTGTGCTGGAAGTGGTAATGGATTCCTTCTTCCTCGCACAGGCGCTGGATGAACTGCAGGTCCGATTCATCGTACTGAACGCAGTAAATGCGCTCGGGATAAATCGCCCCGACTTTGAATTCGTAGGCATTGCTCTGGATGCCGTGCTCTTCGAGGACCATGCCGATGATTTTCGGCACGGTGAGGTTCTGGAAGGTGCGTTGGTTGATGCGATGCGCGAGGTAAGACAGTTGCGGACGCAGGGTCACCGCGTAGCGGGTCAGGCGTTTGCCGGAATCACCCTGGGCGGCGCGGTAGATCTGGCCATGAATGCCGCTGCCGTCAGGCGAGAGCTGCAAAAAGGCCGGTTTGTGCAATAGCGTTTCGAGGTCCAGGGACGGCTGCTCACTGACCAGCTCCACCTCAAACACAAAAGGCTGGCTGATGGCTTCCCGACCTTGCAGGGCAAGGACCTGGAGATCGTTTTCCAGACCTTCGACAGTCAGGGCAAAGTGAGTCTGATTGGCCGGCGCGAACATCCCTTGTTCCTCGTGCAGTGTTGCGGCGCGCGTTGACACCCGAAAGCCGGATCAACGGACGCGAAAATTCCTGGAAGGTGCAAATGACATCGACCAGCAGAGCTGGCCGATGTTTGGAACCGTCAGCCGCGATTAAGCGACTGGAACACGCCAGTCATCGGAACCCGAAGTACCGGATACTTCGTGGGTCCAGGTGATTTTGCGGTAGGTGAATTGCACTTCTTCCAGGTGCGTGAAGTGCGAGTTCGACGGATCCTGGCAGTTGTGCATTTTGTTGTTGATGGCGACGATGATCGCGTCTTCCAGTTTGGTGGTGTAGTAGTGCTCTTGGGTACCTTGAGCCGAAGTGCGGTACCACTGGATAACGATTTCGCTCATGCGCTCGCCGGAGGTCAGCGCCGCTTGCAGCAGTGGCGAAGACTTGTCGTAGACCTTGGTGATCACGACTGGCTTGTGTACACGCTGACCGGTCGGTTGGCCGGACTGTGGGTCACGCGGGATGATCACGTCGTGGCTGAACGCCTGAACCATGACCTGGTCTTCGTGGCCTTCCTGGTAGGTGTTGCCAACGGAGTCGGCGGTGAATGCGCCGGCAGTGATCAGGCCTTGTTTTTCGCCGGTAACGGACATGTACGCTGGTGTTGCCATGGGGTGCTCTCCTTGCGGATAAATTTAAGGTGCCCGGGAGGCGGTATCGCCCGGTGGGTGCCTGACTGTTCTCAAGGAGCGTGCCATAAATGTTTTTTGTCATATAAATCAGGTGGTTGAGGCTATTTTTTAAACGTGGAGAGGTTTTTCGGCAGCGATTACCTGAAAAAGTGCGCAACTTCTTGCGCAGTGGTGCGCAAGAAGTTGCGCACTCGGCTGGAGGGCTTGATCCACCTGGCGTTCAGCGTTGTCGAGGTGTTTTTGGGACGAATAACTGCGCAAGAAGTTGCGCATCAAGGCTATGAGCGACCATCCCGATAGACCCAGCCGTCTGTCCGGGCAATTCCAGTGGCGATGGAATTTTTTTCCGGACCTGTCGCTCTGCTGATGTAGAGACGTGCCGATTCAGCGTCCGCCAGCGAGCACCCGGTAAGCCATGAACAAGACCCTGGACGATTACAACCGCATGCGTGACTTTGTGGCGACTCCGGAACCGGCCGCCGCCAAGCGTTCGGGCAAAAAAGCGGTGAAGGATCATGCGCTGCAATTCTGCATTCAGAAACATGACGCCTCGCACCTGCACTATGACTTTCGCCTTGAGCTCGATGGCGCGCTGAAAAGTTGGGCCGTGCCGAAAGGCCCGTCGCTGGACCCCAAGGTCAAGCGCCTGGCAATCCACGTCGAAGACCATCCGCTCGATTACGCCACGTTCGAGGGCACCATTCCCGAAGGGCATTACGGCGCCGGCGAGGTGATCGTTTGGGACCGTGGGGTGTGGATTCCCCAGGACGACCCTGCCAAGGCGTACGCCAAGGGGCGGCTGAAATTCGAGTTGCAAGGGGAGAAGCTCGGCGGCCTGTGGAACCTCGTGCGCACGCACATGCCGGGCAAGCAGGAGCAATGGTTTCTGATCAAACATCAGGACGGCGCGGCCAGGCCCGAAAGCGATTACGACGTGGTCGCCGCCGAGCCCGACAGCGTACTCAGCGATCGCACCATTGTCGCCAAGTCGAAACCCAGTCCCGTTAAAAAGCCAGCGGCGAAGGCGCGCAGAGAGCGCTCATCACAGCTGACAGGCGCTCGCAAAGCCAAACTGCCGGAGCTGCTCAAACCCGAATTGGCGACACTGGTGGAATCCGCGCCGGACGGCGAATGGAGCTATGAGATCAAGTTCGACGGTTACCGGGTCATGGCGCGCATCGACCACGATGAAGTCAAGCTCTTCACCCGCAACGGTCACGACTGGACCCACAAATTGCCAGAGCAGGCTGCAGCGCTGGCGGCGTTGGGCCTGGAATCGGCCTGGCTCGACGGCGAAATGGTGGTGGCGGACGAGCAGGGTGTTCCGGATTTTCAGGCGTTGCAAAACGCCTTCGATGCCGGTCGTAGCGCCAGCATCGTTTACTACCTGTTCGATTTGCCTTACCTCAATGGCGTGGACCTGCGCGAAGTTCCTGTCGAAGCGCGCAGGGCGGCGCTGGCGACTGTGCTCAAGCCCGATGAAAACCCTCTGTTGCGGTTCTCCGACACGTTCAACGAGTCCCCGGAGGCGTTACTCGACAGCGCCTGTAAAATGCACATGGAAGGGTTGATTGGCAAACGCCTGGGCTCGCCTTACGTGTCCCGGCGCAGCAGTGACTGGATCAAACTAAAGTGCAAGCATCGGCAGGAATTCATCGTGGTCGGCTTCACCGATCCCAAAGGCTCGCGCAGTGCCTTTGGCGCGTTGCTGCTGGGGCTGCACGACCGTGACAGCGGGGAATTGCGCTATGCGGGCAAGGTCGGCACCGGATTCAGCGAGGCGAGCCTCAAGCGTCTTTACGAACAACTGAAACCGCTGCAGACGAAAAAGCCCTCGGTGGTGAACCCGCCCACCGGTGTTGAAGTCAAGGGTGTGCATTGGCTCAAACCCGTTTTGCTGGCGGAAGTGGCCTTCGCCGAGATGACGAAGGACGGCTCGGTGCGCCAGGCCGTGTTCCATGGGCTGCGCGAGGATAAGCCTGCCGCCGACATCACCGAGGAGCGTCCGACAACCGTGAAAACCTCAACCACTAAAACTAAAACCTCCCAAGCGGCACCGTCACAAGTCGGCCTGGAGCAGGGCAAGGTGCGCATCACGCATCCGGATCGGGTGATCGATGCCAGTAGCGGCACCACCAAGATGCAATTGGCGGAGTATTACGCCAGCGTCGCCGAGTGGATTCTGCCGCAACTCAAGGACCGGCCGGTGGCGCTGGTGCGCGCACCGGACGGCATCACCGGCGAACTGTTCTTTCAGAAGAACGCCGAGAATCTGGCCATACCCGGCATTGTCACTCTGGACAAGGCACTGACCGGCCAACCGATGATGGTTATCAACAATGCCCAGGCCCTGATTGGCGCAGTGCAGATGAGTACCGTGGAGCTGCACACCTGGAACGCCACGTCGGTCGATCTGGACAAACCCGACCGCTTCGTCCTCGACCTCGACCCGGATCCGGCGTTGCCCTGGAAGAGCATGGTCGAAGCGACCCGGCTGATCCTCACGGTGCTGGATGAGCTGGGGCTCAAGGCGTTTCTCAAGACCAGCGGCGGCAAGGGGATTCACCTGGTCGTACCGCTGACCCGCAAACACGGTTGGGACGAGGTCAAGGACTTCAGCCATGCGATTGTCAGTCACATGGCCAAGCTGCTGCCGGAACGATTTTCCGCGGTGTCGGGGCCGAAAAACCGGGTTGGGCGCATCTTTATCGATTACCTGCGCAACGGCCTCGGCGCCACCACGATCTGCGCTTATGCCGTGCGCAGCCGCGAAGGGTTGCCAGTGTCGGTACCGATCTTTCGCGAAGAAGTGTCTGAGCTCAAGGGGGGTAATCAATGGAACCTGCACACTGTGCATGAACGTTTGGCCGAGGTGGGCGATGAACCCTGGGCCGACCTGAAGAAAACCCGGCAGACGATTACCGCCGAGATGCGGCGACGGATCGGGATGAAAAAATAGTGAATCGGAAGGGATGTGGCGAGGGGGCTTGTCGGAACGACGCATCGCCCCGTTTGAGTGCGTAGCACTCACAAAATCTTTGGTACATCAGAGATTTTGGGGCCGCTTCGCAGCCCAGCGGGGGCAAGCCCCCTCACCACAACAACTATTGCTTGCCCACTGCGGCAGCGAGCAGCGGCGCCACCTGTTCATCGGTCAATGCGGCGTGGACTTCCATGTTCATGAGGTCGCTCCATTCCAGTACCCACTTCTGAATCGCCACTGGATCACTGGCCTCGGCAATGCCCACTCCACTGGAGCCGCCGACAGCATGCCAGCGTCCCAGCATGCTGACGCCTGCGGGTGGGGCACCACCGGTCTTGAGAAAACGTTCGATCGCGCTGTTACGTTGCTGCGGACTGATGGACCAACGGACCATGAATAACATCTGCCACCTCCTGCTACGGACTGGCACCTTTTATCTTCGCGTTCCTGGCTGGCGCCGGGGCCACGGTCACGCCTGAGTTTCCAGCTACGTCCTGGCTGGCCTGAAACCTGTTCTCCCATGAGAAGGCATAGCAGCGGACCGTGTCGCGTGTACGACCGCTGATCCTGTTTCAGGGCATTCTAATGAACGTATCGGGATAACGGTGCAAGCCATCAGGCATCACGCAACAAGTCGTTGGCATTGAGCAGCTCGTAGGCAACTTCCGGGTGCTTCTCCAGTCCTCGGCGAATGGCCGCCGGGATCGACTGACGGGTTTTGCGGCACAGGCCCGGCAGTTCGCCCAAGGTGATATTGATACCGCGCATGGTGCGCACTTCATTGAAGCCCGGAGCGATCTCCACGCGCAGACCCAACTGCTCATACATTCGCCGTTGCAGACGCTCCAGGTCGCTCAGGCTCTGGAGGTTTTCCAGGCGTTCGATCAGGCGTTTCTCTTCCGACTGGGTCAGGCTCAGGATGCGCAGGTCCGTGCCGGGGGTTTCCAACAGCTGCTCACGCTCGCAGATGCAAGCACCGGGAGGGCAGGGTTGGCGGATCGGAAGAGAGGTCGTCATGGGGTTCAATCATAGAGCGCTATGATCGGGTTTGCCCATGGGGTTGTTGTAGCTTTGAGCGCGATGTATTCCGTCGATGCAACACGCCTCCTGTTTACACAGTGTCTAGTGTGTTGCATCGACCGGTTGAATCTATTTTATCTGCACAATCACCGGACCTTCCGTCACGATCGGTGGTTTCACTTGAATATGCGAAGCATTTTTCTGAATCCAGTCGCGCGCCACTTTCAAGCTTGCATCAGTGCCGGTCTTGTCTGTGCAAACAGTTACCGCCGTGCCGCCATCACCCGTATTGAGCAGTGTGTAGCTTACGAGGCCGGGCACTGTCCGCAGGGTGGCTTCGACGTCGGCATTGCGCTCCTCCAGAAGCTTGAAAAGCTGTTCTGCTCCAGCGCCCAGGTAGGTTCTTATCACCGCATACATAGTCGTCTCCTTCGGGAGTGCGGTCTTGATGCCAATCAAGATCCGCTGATGGCCGCCATCACTCAGGTTTCAGTTCACCCCCCGATTTATTCAGCTTAGCCAAACGCCGGTGACAAGCGAAATGCAACGACCATCGGCCACAATTGGCCGCATTGGCGACCATCGTTGGGCGGATTTACCTCTCTGTCGGTTCTTAGGGGCTTTACTTCTATTCAAGCCCTATATGCACAGAGAGGAGAGCACGATGAGCGACGAACAGGTAGCACCTGAAACACAAGGCGTTGCGGTGAAGTTACTGGCAACGGTTGACCTTGGCCCCGAGATCGAAGGCATGGCAGGGCGCCAGCTTAGAATGCGCATGGTGACCATCGAGCCTGGAGGCGTCTTCGGGCCGGTTCACAACCATAAAGACAGACCCGGTACCGTCTACATACTGCAAGGAACCATCACCGACCATCGAAATGGCGTCGCCACGGACTATGGGCCGGGCGTGGGTTGGCCCGAGGACAGGAACACCACGCACTGGCTTGAGAACCGGGGCACGATTGCTGCGGTGGAGATCTCGGTCGATATTGTCAGGCAGGAGTAAGTTCAGGCCCGACATCTAGCACGGTCGGAACTAGAGTCGATTCAATCCGCTAACGGGGTTCCATAATCCGTAGTACCGGGTGCCCGTCGATATCCTTGAGCGGAAAATACGAGCGGTGTGTCGCGGCATCTACGGCAACGACATGCGCACGCGGGCCCACGCTGCCATTGCCAATTTTCGTGACCACTGCCCCCTTCACGTGGAACATCGACACAATGCCGGCCTCTCCTGCGACATAAAGTGTGTTCAGCACTGGATCGAACGCAAGCACATCGGGGGCTCCCCCGGTATCGAACGCCTGGATGACCCGCATGGTGTGCATATCCAGTACGAGGAGCTTGTCATTACCTTCGCACGCGATAAAGGCAAGCCGGTCATGCGGATTGATCAACAAACCATGATTGCCACGTGCCCCCGGCAGATCAATGCGCGCCACGATGTGGTCGGTCGCGGGATCGATTTCGATAAGTTGCCGACGAGTCTGGATATTGACGAAGACGTGTCGTGATATGGGGTCATATTGTGTATTGCCGACTTCACCTCCCAATGGAATCGTCGCAACACGAGTGTTCGTGTCCACGTCGATCACCGTTTCGGTTTCGCCGCTTTCGTTCGATACGTAAAGCTTGTGGAGGTGAGGCACATAAGCCATGCCGTCCGGATAGATGCCGCCTGGTATGCGACTGACAATTGCCAGGGTCGCTTCGTCTATTGCAACGATTTCGTTCGTACCTGTCGCTGAAGCGTAGACACGTGACAACTCAGGAATTACGAGCACACCGTGTACCGACGAGACGTTCGCAATGCGCCCGACAACGCGGGACTCGCGCATGTCAAAGGCGATAACTTCACCGTCACCAAGATGAGCGATGAACATCAGGTTGCGCTCTGGATCGTAGCTCTCGTAGTCGAGCCGAGTGGCGCCACCGGGCAATGGAATGTCGGCGACGTGCTTCAGTGGCAGGTCGTTAGTCGGCAACTCGTCGGCGGCCAGACAGTAGCGAAGACTTGCGAAGCCCAAAATGGCTAGCGCAGTCAGCAGGATCGCGAAGACTGGCAGAGTGAAACGTCGATTGTCTCGTGTGTTCATGAGGTCTTCTCCTGATCGGACAAGGCGGGTTCAACCGCCTCGCCCAAGTCTCAGCAATGCGCAGATCAGAATGTGCCGTGTTTCACTGATCATGAGCCCAGTTCCGGGCTGGACCTCCGTGTGGACGCCTCTCACATCTGAGGAGGCCAATTATGTGACTCGCCCTGACATTCCTTGCACCAGGCATACAGGGCGTCATACAGGATCAAACCATGTGCCAGCATTTCGTGGTCATCGGCATAACATTGCGATAGTCCCAGCGAAATCGCATAGAGCCCAGCCGATTGCGGTGTCAGATCCAGGCGGGAGGTATCTGCGCCGCGCACGATTTTGGCCAACTGCTGCAAGGCAGGATCACTGAGCTGGTACTTCTTCAGGAACGCATCAAAGCTGCACAGCTCACCTACGTGGGAAAGCTCAACGCCCGGAATGTCATAAGGCGTTGCACCTTTCTCAGCGGCAATCTGCAGAACCTCTCTGCTGGGCACGTACAAGAACTCGGCCTGGGGATCGATAAAATGAGTGATCAGCCAAGGACAGGCAATGCGGTCGATCTTGGGTCGTTCACGGGTAATCCACCTCATGGAACACCTCCTGCCTAACTCAGTAGGCTGGGTGATCTGGCAGGCCCGGTGCCCGCCAGAAAATAGTTGATCATTGCGCGCTCTAGCGCAGTAAGTGCACAGTCAAACCAACGAGTGCGCAGGCCATCAGTACCTGAATCACGCCGCGCTTGAAGCGGAACAAGGCAATCGCCGCCGCAATCGCGATCAGCGCGGAAGGCCAGTCCAGGTTGCCGCTGAACCCTTTGGGCCAAAGAACGTGATAGCCGAAGAAACACGCCAGATTGAGAATCACCCCAACCACAGCGGCAGTAATCCCGGTAAGCGGTGCGGTGAACTTGAGTTCATTGTGAGTCGACTCCACCAGCGGGCCACCTGCGAGGATGAACAGGAACGAAGGCAGGAAGGTGAACCAGGTCACCAGCGTGGCCGCGACGGCTCCGGCCAGAAACACCTGATCGGCGCCGAACACCTGCGAGACATAGGCGCCGACAAAGCCGACGAAAGCCACCACCATGATCAGCGGCCCCGGTGTGGTTTCCCCCAGCGCCAATCCGTCGATCATTTGTGTCGGTGTCAGCCAGCCATAATGACCGACCGCGCCTTGGTAGACGTAGGGAAGCACCGCATAGGCGCCGCCAAAGGTCAGCAATGCGGCCTTGGTAAAGAACCAGCCCATCTGAGTCAAGGTGCCTTCCCAGCCAAAGAGCACGGTCAAGACCCCCATCGGCAACGCCCACAACGCTGCGCCGATGAGTGCCAGCAGCGCCAGTTTCAACCAGCTGAACCGGGCATGCTCAGGGGACGGGGTGTCGTCATCGATCAATGCTGGGCCGAAGGACTTTTTGGCGGCGCTATGGCCCCCGGTCCTGAATTTCTCGGGCGCCAGGCGGCCTCCTGCATAACCGATTAACGCGGCTCCCAGCACGATCAGCGGGAACGGCACATTGAACGCGAAGATCGCGGTAAATGACGCCGCCGCCATAGCCCACAGCCAGTTGTTCTTCAGCGCGCGTGAGCCGATTCGATGGGCCGCCTGCACGACGATGGCCGTCACGGCGGGCTTGATGCCATAGAAAAGCCCGGCCACCACCGGGACTTCGCCGAAGGCGATATACATCCAGGACAGCGCGATCAGGATGAACAGTGAGGGCAACACAAACAGCCCCCCGGCGATCACCCCACCCCAGGTTCGATGCATCAACCAACCGATATAGGTTGCTAGCTGCTGAGCCTCCGGCCCTGGCAACAGCATGCAATAGTTGAGGGCGTGCAGAAACCGCCGCTCGGAAATCCAACGCCGCCGCTCTACCAACTCCTGGTGCATGATCGAGATCTGTCCTGCGGGCCCGCCAAAGCTAATGAATCCCAACTTCAGCCAGAACCAGAACGCCTCACGCAAACTGATCGGTTCAGGCCTCGACAGATCCTCTTCAACAGCTGATGGGGAAGCCTTAATCATTGGGATGTTCCTCTTTCACGAACTCGGCGAGCAGGCCGTCAAAGATGGCGCTGGCAGCAGCCAACAAGTGGTCGTCATGGGTAATGGTTTCGCGTAGCCCTGCCAGCACCCGTTCGATGCCGGCAGCCTCCACCGGCTGAATGCCACCGATATCGAGGTAATGCACCAGTGCAGCGATGCGGCTCAGGCCCGGCTCTTGAAGTTCAAAGCTGGCTTGCAGGGTTTCAAAGGTCACGCGATTGCCGACATGACTGAAAGTTGCGTCATCGAAGTCGAAACCCAATGCATCGGCTGGGCACTCCTGTGGAGTGTTCAGCCAAAGGATCTGAGCCTGCGGATCAATGAAGCGCCGAATCAACCAGGCGCAAGCCAGGCGGTCGACCCACGGGCGTTTACGTGTTGCCCAGACACGACATTGATAATCGCCAAGGCTCAGCGCCGTGATTGGCTGGTCGCAGCTATGCGGCTCATCCGCAGACAGCGCTCTGCTGACTGCTGTCTCCAGTTCCTGCAAAGCCGAGTCGATCTGCTGTTTGGGTTTACCTGGAAAGTAATCGATGCTGGCGAGCTGTTCATAGGCTTTGCGCAGCTTGCGAATTTGCTTGGTGGTGACCAGTGCATTCTCGGCATTGAGCTGTGCCCGGCATGCTTCGATCTCGGCGCCTAGCTTGCTGTAATCATCGCTACGGTCGAACAGCTCAATAAAGCGCTCACCATCAGGATCAACGACAGGCAGGACGTAGGCAGTGCCATTGATGGCCAAGATGTCGCGCTCGACAGACGTTAGCGCTTCTCGACAGGCAGCGGTATCAGGTAAGAGATAGGCGCCATCGCGTAAGACCGCCGCTCCAGAGGCTTTTAGCGCGCGCCAGGCACGCATGCGTTCGGTGGCATTGGCAGTTGGCAGACCTAATATCAAAGCTAGCCAATTTTTCATGTAGCGTTTTCTACGATTTATGTAGGTCTTGCTACTTTATTCCTGATTCAGGCCATGGGGAAGCGCTCCTTCAGAAGTAGGGCGGCAAACGACCCTGAACGGTCATTCATTTTTGTTTTTCACCGTGCGAGCTAACAGAACCTGCCCATCCCAATCCGCATCTGCCATTCCTTCGGTCCGGGATACGAGCCGCCCACCCTCAAGAACGGCCGCTAGCATTCTGCGCGGTGTATTCGCATCGGGCTGTGTTGACGTTAACGTGATGAGGGCCAGGGGATGATAGAAACGCTCCTCGACAATCGAGCCAATCCACAGCGGCATAGTTCGCCCGTTTGTGAGCTCGATATCGACGATCCACAATCGAAGCACCAGACGCGAACCGGCAGGCCCATCATCGTTATACGGTCGAACGAGAGTCAGACTGGGAAGGCGACCACTGGCGAAAAGGGGGATGACCGGAAGATCGGCAGGGTCAGTCTGGACGGTAAACCAGTTCAGGGTATTCAACAGTGTCCATGCCGCTGAGGTGCGCCATCCGTTGCGCTGCAGGACATCTTGCAACTCCGGCAGACCACCGGCCCACTGAAACGTCAGTGGTTCATTCGTCTCGCCAGTGAGGTCGATACGCCGCACCGGCAGTTGCTGCCAATCCGACGCCCACCAATCGGTGGCAGCTAAGGTCAACGTTCCCACCTTGACGGCATAACGACTGCTGTCCGTCGTATGGTTACGGTAAATATTGAAGCCGCCGGCGAGCAGAAGTGTCACACATCCGAGGGCGAGCAGCCCCGCTGACCCAATGTGCTCGGCCTGCCGCCGCAGGTAGAAGAGGCTGAGTAGCGCCAGCCAAGCGGATCCGAATGTCAGCCCCCCGAGCACGTCGGAAAGCCAATGTGCCCCGAGGTAGAGGTGCGAGAATGCAATCAGAAATATCAGGGTGGCTGCGCCAGGAGCGACCACGAGGCGCCGTGCCGGGCGGGTATCACGCGCGATAAGGAAGGCGAGAAAACCGTATAGCACGACATTGATCGTGCTGTGGCCGCTGGGGAAGGAAAAGGCACTCCACCCGGAATAGAGAGGTTCCGCAGGGAGAGCTCGATACAGCGCTACCTTGATGACTATGGTGAGCCCCGAAGCGCCAGCAATCGCAATCAGCCAATAGGCAGCCGTACGCCAAGCGCGTTTCCACATGAGCCACAGCAAGACAACAATCGTGACCGCCAGCACGACCTTGGTGTCGCCGAGTTCTGTGATGGCGATCATCACCGCATCGCCCGGTGCAGTGCGAAGATCCTGGAGCACGCGGTATATCGCGCTATCTGCAAGCAGCAACGGGTCGCCGTTGATGATGTCCTCAAGGACACCGAAGAAAAGCCACGCGGCACCGACGAGCAGGACCGTCGACAGTGCGAGAGCCCGTGCTTCGGGCCGTGAAGGATCGAGAAAGTGAGTGAGACTGCGGCTCAGCCAGGTGTCGTGGGCGCCGGTCCAGCCCCGCAACCGCTGCACTGCGACGATGAAGTAGGGGATGCCGCGATGCAGCGCCCAGCGCACGATATGCAGGACCACCCAGCCCACCGCGACTAAAATGACCAGCAGGATCGCGAGCGGCTTTGCAGCTGCACCGAGAATGCTGAACGTCGCGCCGACGAGCACGCCGGGCAGGATATGCGACGGAGCCCAGGCGAGCGCCGACACGACATTGACGGCATAAAACCGACTGACCGCCATTCCCAGCGTGCCGGCGAGGAGCGGAACGAAGGCGCGGACGCCCGGTGTGAAGCGCGCGAAAAAGATACTTTTATCGCGATGACGGTTGAAAAAGGCTTCGCTGCGCTGAATCAGCTCAGGATGCCGGTTCAGTGGCCAGAGGCCAAGAATCTCGCGGCGGTATCGGTGCCCGAGCCAGAACGAAAGACCATCCCCCGCAATGGCGCCTGACGTGGCGGCGATCAGTAACGGCCAGAGCAATAACACGCCACTCGGCACCAGAGTGCTGAGCGCAAGGATCACGGCGGTGCCGGGAACGACGACACCGATGATCGGAATTGACTCGGAAAGTGCCAGGAGAAACACGGCCAGATACGCGATATGCGGGTGCGCCGTGAGTAACTCGATGATCGATGAGACCAAGGACGTCATATTTCGCGGCTGCCTATGGAGTACCAGTGGGGCGGCGATCGACACGGGTGTCTGCAATTCCCGGCTGCACAATCAGTTTGCGCAACAGACCAAGCATAGCTACTCATTGGCTATCGCTCCGTCCACTGCCTGCTTTTGGTCCGGAGTCGAGACTCTCGGAGGCTGTGATGGAGAGCGATTGCCTCCACGATCAAGAGGCCGCGACTGAAATACCCGTCCGGGCAAGCAGTGTTTCGGACGCGACCATGAACTGACTGATATGCGCTTCAGTCATGCCCGTAGACGGCAGGATCGCCTGGCCCTTGCTGTTGAACATCACGCCGCTGCGATCCTCGATCTCAGGGGCAACCAGTAACGGGACGATTCTCTTCGCATAAGTTTCGGCGGTGGGTGTCAGCAGCCCGATCAGGCCCTCCGCGATGCGCGATTTCAGCGAGCCCTTGCCGAAAAAGTTATCGCGGATACTGGTTTTGATCAGACCGGGATTCAGGCCAAAAGCGTCCAGGTGCGGGTAGCGCTGCACCGCATCCAGAACAAGCATTTCGTTGCCGGCCACCGTGTTCATGTGCGCGGACATGGCCTTATAGGACCTTTCAGCATTGAGGTCGTCGAACGTCCCTATCTGGCCCGTGCCGGGATAGCCCACGACAATCACCCTTGGTTTGTTCTTAGCCTTGGGCCTGTCTGTACCCAACTTCGGCCCGACGTTGCGCAGGATGACCATGCGGTTCAGATAGCTGACTGCCAGATCGCGCTCAATGCCCTCCGCTGTTTCCTGACGTTGGGAGGCGGCGAAGATACCGGTGGTGAAAATGAGCAGATCCAGGGATTCCGCCGGCAGCAGCCTGGCGACCCGCAGCGCCTCACTCATCAGGCTCAGGTCCGCCTGGAGAAATTCGATGCCCTGGGTGCCAGCATCACGAAAAGTTTGCCCAACGACCAGGACGCGAGCGCCGCGAGAGGCCAGCAAGCGACTCAATGCCTGCCCGATGCCACCGGTGCCACCCACGACGGCAACCCGCATCCCTTTGAGGTCAAGGTTCTGTGCATCGACGTGGCGCCACGTCAGGCTGGTGTCACGTTTCATGATGGCTCTCACATAAATGGCTGGAGGCGCATCATCCGCTCTATTGTTTTTGGGATAAATATGGGTTTTTGGATTTAACTGATCCATTCATGGAGCAAAGGCCCAGCCCTTTGAACATCAAGGATGTCGAGGAGGTTCTGACTGGGCCACGCTGGCCCTTAGCGCTCTGGCTACCTTGGCTTGAATCTCGTAAGCAGGCGCCTCGACGGCTGTGTAATCACGGGTATAGCGAGTGGAAAACTCCCGAACCCCCCATTGCTGGTACTGCTGCACGTGCTTCAATTCATGCGCCCACAGCGCGACATTGTTAAGAGCATCATCGGCACTGCGAAAGACGATGATGTCTATCAGGGTGACCGCAGTGACATCGGGATTCTGCAACATGGTGTTTGCGGCGTTCAGCTCCTCATCATCGCCTACCTTGTAGCGGGCTGAATCAAGCACCTGGATGTCATAGTAGGGTTCGAGTTGGGCCCGGATATTCAGCGGGATTGTCCGAATATCGCCAGTTGCCGCGGTGTCGCGCGATTGCACGATCCAACTCTGTAATCCAGTGGAAGCTATTTGGCTCATGTTCTCAAAAATCGACCCGGTCTCCTCTTTGGAGCCCGGAGCACAAAAACAAGTGACCACGCAGACTTCGTACTGCCCTTTTGGGCAGGCGTAAACAGAGAACGAAGTGCCAACGGAAAAGAGCAGTACCGATAACCGGAACATTTGACGCAAAAAGACAGCTGACAATTGGTTCTCCCAGAGGTAGTGGCAGTCGGCAGGTGATGCTTCTGGTAGCTCGCACCTGGTGTTCAACCGCGCGTTGGACCGTTGCGGCCACCGTTTGTTGCCTTCAGAGCCCACCGCTTTTTCAGGCCACTTCCCACATTACCTGAAAGGCCGCGCTTGGCCGTTTCTACCTGTCGCGTTCACAGCCGCGCGGCCGACAAACGGTCGGTCGCGCGCTGTCGATCAATTATTCATGATGGGGGCCAGTGCGGTCTGAATCCTGGCCATTTGTGCCGGCGTTGTCATGCGCGTCAGCAGCCGGCCAAAGTGTGGATGCTGCACGCCCGAGATAATGTACTGCCAGCGATAGGCGCTCAGCAGGCAGGCATGGATTTGCGCTGTCTTATCGACACTGAACGGTCTTGAGACACTTCTAATAAAGTAGTCGGCATCGGATGCCGATTGTGCCTGCAGGATTGCATCGACGGCCGCCACCAGCGCAATCAGATCGTTCACTGCCAGGTCACACTCGGCTGGCGACAGTTTCGCATGCTCCGCCTTCCACTCCAGTTCATCGAGTACGACGTGCCGGCTTTCATCCTTCCAGTGAAATTTGAAGACATCCTTGAATAGGGGGCACAACTCCTCGCGCGGTGCGATGCTCTGTGCGTAGTGCGCCTGAACAAAAAGCTCGATATGACAGGTCAGCGCCAGCACCGACCAAGTGCTGGCTGCAAGTACCGCACGTGCCACATCGTTTGGATCGGCAACTTGACGATATCCCGCGGGCAATTGCGAACCAATCATCGTCTCCATGCGCCGGAATAATTCCTGGTGCTTGATCTCGTCGTTGGAAAAGCGCACCAGCGCTTCGAGTGCAAGCTGATCGTCAAATACATGGGCTCGGCCTTGATCGAGCATTTTGGCACTGATAAAGCGCTCGACCAGGCCAAAGATGTACGCATAGGTCCGGCCCTGAATCTGACTGAGCAGGCGTGCTTCGGCCTCGACGAGAAAGGTCAGGCGGTCGATTTGCGAGAGTCCATCGGGCAGGAATTTGCGCGAGAAGTCGAAACTCCGGTCCTGTAGCAAATCGCGATCGATCTGCCATTCGGCTTTTTTCGATGATCTGACCATTTGAGCATAACGGGCGGCGTTGCCGGACTCTGAGCGGGGTAGGGTAGCGATGGTGTTCATCTAGATCTCCTGCTGCCTTGGTCGAGTTGGAATGGGGCAATTACGGTTGACGTCGGAGCCAATGACCATCGATCTCTGAGTCCGCGTTGGTGCTAATCTAGGCATCGCGGTTCAGGTGGTGAATGACCGATGCGCCTGAATACCTGCTCCGGAGTCCGGAAAAGAGGACGGGCAAGTGTTGGATGCGCTTTCTGATGTCTTGCGTGTGATCAGGCTGTCTGGAGGGGTCTTCCTCGAGGCGGAACTCACTGCGCCCTGGTGCATCAACGGCAGAATCTCGGCGGATGATTGCAAACCGTTCCTGGCGGCCCCTCGACATATCATTGCGTCGCATTTTGTCGCCGCGGGGCACATGCAAATACGAATAGACGGTGGTGCCACCCTCGACGTGGGGGCAGGCGAACTCGTTCTGCTTCCTCGCAATGATGCCCATTCCTTTGGCAGTGACCTGAGCATTGCGCCCATGCCGGCGAGGGAAGTCATTCAGCCACCAGACGTCGGCGGCATTTCACGAATCAGGTACGGCGGGGGCGGCGAGGTCACGCAGTTGTTGTGTGGCTTCCTCGGCTCTGAAACACCCTTCAGCCCGTTGCTTTCGTCGCTGCCATCCTTATTGAAACTCGACCTGCGCGCGACGGCTTCGGGCACCTGGATCGAAAGCTCATTCCGTTTTGCTGTGAGTGAAATCGCGGCGGGACGGGTCGGCTCGACAACGGTCATCGCCAAGCTATCCGAATTGCTATTCGTCGAAGCCGTCAGCCAGTACGTCGCCAGCCTACCCACTGAGCGGCGCGGGTGGCTGGCGGGTTTGCGAGACCCGCATATCGGGCGCGCACTGGCGCTACTCCATGCTCGTCCAACCGAGGGCTGGACTGCAGAAGCGCTGGCGCTTGAAGTGGGCATGTCGCGCTCGGTATTCGCGGAGCGATTCACGGCATTGGTCGGACAGCCACCGATGCAATACCTGACGCTCTGGCGTATGCACGTGGCGGCTCAACACCTACGCGAAGGTCGCGGCAATGTGGCGCAAATTGGCTTTGCCGTTGGCTACGAGTCCGAAGCTGCGTTCAGTCGCGCATTCAAACGCCAGTTCGGCACGTCACCCGGCACTTGGCGCAGACAATCAGCATGAGAAGATCCGGAGCCGATGGAGACTCACTCAGCTAAATCGAAAGACCAAACCGACATTCGTGCTCTGCCCCTTTTCGAGAAGCATGTTCGATCAAGAAGCCACACCGTTCGAGTACTTTTGCCGAGCCGATATTTCCCGCGTATACGGTGGCAACCAGTTGTTTAAGGTTCCAGTGCACCTGCGCCTGCTGGATCAGATGCTTCACCGCCAGCGTCGCCAGTCCCTGTCCGCAAGCGTTTTGGGCAATCCTATAGCCGACTTCTGCCGACCGCACGGTCATGTCGATGCCTTTGAGGTTCGCCCGACCCACGATGTTTGCGCCGTCATCTTCGATGACGAATGGATGCCAGGTTCCGGCGGCAAAATCAGCTAAATAAGCGTCAATGTGGTCGGTGACGCCCTGCACCGAGTAAAAAGCAGAGCCGCGCGCGTCAATGTGGCGCTCGAACCATTCGCGATTGTCCAACTCGAACGCCAGCAACGCCTCGGCATCAGTACTTTGCAGGGTACGAATTCTGACGGGCTTCATAAGGTCGCTTTCCTTGCGGGTGAAACTACTTGAATGATTGTGCAGTGGAACAACTGTCCGCTCCTGGCCGGTAGGGCGGACAGTCAGGACACTAGCGTCAGGCTTCGGATTGATGAGCCGCCCAGTGTTTCATCTCTTCGGCAATGAAGTGGTTCACCAGGTCGCTGTACATCTTCTCGATGGCATCCGGGCTCAGGCCCTCGGCTTCGGCCCATTCGCGTCGTGTTGCCAGCATGGCCTTGAAACGCTCCGGAGCGCGCACCGAAGTCACCGAGGTCTTGAACTTCGAGGCGGCCAGCACGTAGTGAAAACGCTTGCCCAACAGCTTGATAACGGCCTGGTCAAGGGCGTCGATTTCGCGTCGGATATCTTCCATGCCTGCACACTCTGCGGGCTGCAACTGATTGATGACTTCCATGTAGGTGACTCCGTTTGTTGAAAAAATCGTGGATTCAAGTTTTGATTTTACGACGGCTACGCAGCCTCGCGAGCGCTGATAAATTCGATGAGCGCTTTCAAGGCGGGTGGCACATGCCGCCGGCTTGAGTAGTAAAGAAAGAACCGGCTGGGCGGTGCTTTCCACTCCTGGAGTATTTCTCTGAGATGCCCGTTCCGGAGATCGTCGCGCACCAGCTCCTCGTAGACATAGGCAATACCAGCGCCGTCTTTCGCTGCCTGGATCATCAGCCCATCGTCTTCCAGAATCAGCGGGCCGGTGACGGACAATCGTATCGGTTGACCGTCGGCTTGATACTCCCAGGCGTAAAGTTTGCCACTGGGAAAACGCCTGGCAATGCACGCATGGTCGAGCAAGTCGCGGGGGACGTGCGCGGTTCCCTTCGCGGCCAGATAAGCATCCGCGGCTACGGTCACGAACGATTGAGGTGCGCCGACAGGGACTGCGATCATGTCACCGGCCAGGCTTTCACCAAAGCGGACTCCAGCGTCAAATCCCTCGTTCACGATATCGGTCAATCCATCATCGGTGATCAGGTCCAACTGAATACGTGGATACCTGGCCACGAAGGGCGCCAGCACTTTCGCAAACACGATGCGAGCCGCCGGACGCGCCACGTTGAGGCGAAGTTTGCCAGTGGGCACTTCCTGCATCGAGGTCAATTGCGCCAATGCATCGTTAACCTGGTGCAGGCTCGGGACCAGCGTTGCCAATAGCTGCTGGCCGGCCTCGGTCGGGGTCACGCTACGAGTGGTTCGGTTCAGCAGCCTGATGCCCAAACGTGCTTCCAACGCTCGCATTGCGTGACTCAACGCGGAAGCCGAAACGCCACGTTCGTCGGCGGCCTTGCGAAAGCTGCGATGGCGAGCGACGGCGGCAAAGGCGTCGAGTTCAGAGAGATCGGGGTGATAACTCATGAGTGTTGTTCAGTAGTTCAAATACGATTACCTATCTTATCGTCATGAGACCTCTGCCGGATACTTCCTCCATCATTCGTGGAGAGGTCGCTATGCAAAACAATCGTCTTGGATCATCGGATTTTCTGATTTCGCCGATTGGCCTGGGAACCTGGGCAATCGCCGGCACCGGCTGGGAGTACAGTTGGGGAGCGCAGGATGACAAGGACAGCCTGGGCGCACTTGAATATGCCGTCGAACGCGGCGTGAACTGGATTGATACCGCTGCGGTTTATGGCTTGGGCCATGCGGAGCAACTGGTGGGGCAATTGCTGCGGCGGGTGCCGGCCTCACGGCGTCCTTTGGTGTTCACCAAAGGCAGTCTGGTCTGGGACCCGGTCACGAAGAAGATTTCGCATTCACTGGCCCCTCAATCCTTGCTTGCCGAGATCGACGCAAGCTTGCGCCGGCTTCAAGTCGAGACGATCGATCTTTATCAGATCCACTGGCCTGCTTTTCCTGCCGACGCCAGCAGTGAAGGCATTGAAATGGCGCTTTCGGCTTTGGCCGCCGCGCGCGATCAAGGAAAGATTCGCGCTATCGGTGTATCGAATTTCGATGTCGCTCAACTCAAGCGGGCGCAGGCGGTGACGGAGATCGTTTCGCTCCAGCCGCCGTACTCGGCCTTGATGCGGGACATCGAGCAGGACGTTCTGCCACTCTGTGAGCAGAGCGGGATGGGTGTGCTTGCCTATTCCACGCTTCAATCAGGGCTACTGTCCGGCAGCATGACGCGCGAACGCATCTCGCAACTGCCCGAAGACGATTGGCGCAAGGCCCGAAGTGCTGATTTCCAGGAGCCCCGTTTGAGTGCGAACCTGGCATTGGTTGACGTCATGGCACGTATTGGAGAAAGGCACGGGGTGAGCGCTGCTGCGGTCGCCATCGCCTGGGTTCTTCGCAAACCGGTCGTGACGGGCGCCATTGTCGGAGCCCGCCATCGCGCGCAAGTAGACGGGCTGATTGCAGCCCTGGAGTTGCGCCTCAGCGCTGCGGAGATCGACGAAATTCGACCGTTCCTGCCGGCGGGCATGGGAACCAATGTCCCTGGTGCCGCCTGACACTATTAAGAAGAGGATGAGTGTTCAGTTTGCATACTGAACGCAGGCGTTCGATGGGTAGCAGAGCGGTCGATCAAGATCGCAATGCTACCCATCACACGGTGGGGGACACTCATCACTCAGAAGCGAGCGTGGCGTTCCCCCGTACCTGTGGGGTATCAGCGGCCGTCTGGCGATCCACCTTGAACCATGCGGCGTACAACGCCGGGACGAAGAAGATCGTCAGTAGCGTCGCCACGGTAAGACCGCCCATGATCGCAATTGCCATCGGCCCCCAGAACACACTGCGCGTTAGCGGGATCATTGCAAGCACGGTGGCCAGCGCCGTCAGCATCACCGGACGAGTCCTGTGAATGGCCGCATCCAGCACGGCATTCCACGGGTCGCGTCCTTCGGCGATCTCGGTTTGCACCTGGTCGATCAGGATGACCGAGTTGCGCATGATCATGCCACCCAGTGCAATGATGCCCAGGATCGCGACGAAGCCCAGCGGCGACTGGAACACCAGCAGCGCCGGCACCACACCGATCAAGCCCAGCGGCGCGGTCAGTACCACCATCCACATGCGAGAGAAGTTCTGCAGTTGCAGCATAAGCAGCAGCAGGATGCTGATCATCATCAGCGGGGCCACCGCCAGCAGCGCCTTGTTGGCCTTGTCGCTTTCCTCCACCGCGCCGCCCACGTCGATGCGGTAGCCCGACGGCAGTTTCGCTTCGATCTCCTTGAGCAACGGCCGGATCTGCTGCGTCACCGATACACCTTGCTCGCCATCTTTCACGTCGGCACGCACCGTGATCGCCATGTCGCGGTTGCGGCGCCACAGCACCGGCTCTTCCAGTTCCGAGCGCACCTGTGCGACTTGCGACAGTGGCACCACCGTGCCCTGGCGCGTGTAGAGGTTGATGTCTTTGAGTGTGTCGAGGCTCAAGCGCTCCTCAGGCACGGCGCGGGCCACGATGTCGATCAGGTCCTCGTGCTCACGCAGCTGCGACAGGGTTGCGCCGTTCATCACGGTCTGGGTCGCCAGCGACACGTCGGCCGGCGTGAGGCCCAGCGCGCTCGCCTTGTCCTGATCCAGCTGCACTTTCAGCGTGCGCACCGGGTCGTTCCAGTCGAGCTGGAGGTCGCGCACCTTCGGGTTGGACGCCACCACCTTCTCCACGTCGCGGGCGATCTGGCGCACCATTTGGGTATCAGGGCCGACGACGCGGAACTGCACCGGGTAGCCGACAGGGGGGCCCAACTCGAGCCGGGTCACGCGCACCCATGCCTGCGGGAATTGTTGGTCGGCCGAGGTCATCAGCCGTGCACGGACTCGCTCGCGTGCATCCAGGTCCTTGGTCATCACAACGAGCTGGGCAAATCCGGGATTCGGCAGCTCGGGGTTGAGCGAGAGATAGAAGCGTGGTGCGCCGGCGCCGGTGTAGGCAGTATAGAAACGCACGTCCTCGTCCTTCGCCAGGATCTCTTCCATGTGCTTGACCTGCTCGGTCGTCGCGGCGAACGAGGAGCCTTCCTTGACGCGCAGGTCAATCACCAGTTCAGGACGCGAACTGTTAGGGAAGAATTGCTGCGGCACTAGCTTGATACAGGCCAGCGCCAGCACCAGGGCGCCAAACGTCGCGCCGATGACCACCCAGCGGTGCTCGATGGCGGCGTCGATCAGGCGGCGCAGGCTGCGGTAGAACTTCGTGTCATACAGATCACCGTGCTGGTGCTTGCCCAAATCGTTGGGCAGCATCTTCACTGCCAAGTACGGTGTGAAGATGCCGGAGCAGATCCACGAGAACAGCACCGCGGCGCCGACGATCCAGAAAATGCCACCTGCGTACTCGCCGGTGGTGGACTTCGAGAGGCCGATCGGCAGGAAGCCTACGACGGTGATGAGTGCGCCGGTCAGGCGCGGCATGGCGGTGGACTGATAGGAGAAGGCGGCCGCCTTTATGCGGTCCATGCCGGTTTCCATCTTCGCCACCATCATCTCGATGGCGATGATGGCGTCATCCACCAGCAGTCCCAACGCGATAATCAGCGAGCCGAGCGAGATGCGTTCGAGGTTCCAGCCCATCGCCAGCATCACCAGCGCCACGCCGCCCAGCACCAGCGGCACCGTGGTCGCGACCACGAGGCCGGCGCGCCAGCCCAGGCTGGCCAGGCTCACCGCGATCACGATGATCAGCGCCTCGGCCAGCGCATGACCGAAGTCCAGGATGGCGTCCTTCACCGTGGTTGGCTGGTCGGCCACCAGCTCCAGCTCCACGCCGTGTGGAAGTTCGGACTGGATCTTGGCGACTGCCGTATTCATCGCCTTGCCAAGGTCCACGATGTTGCCGTCGCTGGTCATCGTGATGCCGAGCATCAGCACTGGCTGGCCGTTGTGGCGTACCGTGTAGGTGGGCGGATCTTCGAAGCCACGGGTAACGGTCGCAATGTCGCCGAGCTTGATCAGTCGACCGCCCGCAGTGATGGGCACGTTACGGATAGCTTCTTCACTGGCGAATTGGCCGCTTACGCGCACCATCACGCGGTCGCCTCGGGTGTCGATCTGGCCTGCGGGCAACAGGGCGTTCTGGCTCTTGAGGCTTTCGGCGATGGCCAGCGGAGTAATGCCCAGCGCTGCCAGGCGCTCGTGCGAGAACTCGACGTAGACACGCTTGGCCTGTTTGCCGATGAGGTCGATCTTCTTGACCATCGGCACCTTCAGCATCTGGCGCTTGATGTCTTCGGCCGCGTCCGACAGGTCGGCGTGACCGATGCCGTCGCCCTTGACGGCGTACATCAGGCCATACACGTCGCCGTACTCGTCGTTTACGATCGGCCCGATCACGCCGTCAGGCAGCTCGAGGCTCAGGTCGTTGAGTTTTTTACGCGCCTGGTACCAGGCCTCGCGCTGGTCAGCCTTGGAGGTGCCGCCGCGCACGGTGAGCGTCATGCCCGCGTAGCCTTGGCGCGCATAGGTGACCACCTTCTCGAAGTTGTCGATCTGCTCGAATTTCTTCTCCATGCGATTGAGGACCTCGTCCTGCATCTGCTGGGCGGTAGCGCCCGGCCAGATGACCATGGTGGTCATGGAGGGCACGGAAAAATTCGGGTCCTCGAGCTGACCGAGCCGGGTGAAGCTGAAGGCACCGGCCACCGCGACGAGGATGAGCATGAACAGGACGATGGCGCGGTGACGCAGCGCCCAGTCGGTGAGGTTGAAGTTGTTCATCGGGCGGCCTGCTGCGTGGTGTTCGCGTCAACAATCGACGCGCCGGGAAGCGCGACTTTCAGCCCGGATGCCATCTTCTGCACCCCGGCGGTGACGACCAAAGCGCCGGCCTGTGGCCCGGAGACGAGCACCTCGTCATTGCGATAGCCCCACACCGCCACCTGCACCAGTTCGACGATGCCCGCCGGACCCTTGCCCTCGGGCGTGACCACCCACAGCGCTGGCTGGCCGCCGATTTGTGTCAGTGCCGTGGCTGGCACCGCCGCCACGGAGACATTTGTCATCATCCGCTCGGCGGTTACCGTGGCAGTGGCGCCCAGTGGCAGCGCCTGCACCGGCTTGAGCCGCGCGCGATAGGTGCGTGTCTGCGCCGCAGCTTGCGGCGACAGTTCACGCAGCGTGACATCGAAGACTTCGTTCGGTGCACTGGCCAGCGAAGCCTTGAAACGCGCCTCCTTGAAGACCGACAGCTGATCCTCGGGCACATCGATGACGATCTCGGACTCATCCGGATTCGCAACCGAGACGATCGGTTGGCCCTCGGCCACGACCTGTCCGGCCTCAAAGCGTACAGCCGTGACAACACCGCTACGCGAGGCGCGCAGCACGGTGTATTTGAGCCGGTTGCGCGCGAGTTCGAGCTTTCGTGCCTCGGCCTCGGCGGTCGCATGCGCGGTTTGGGCGTTGGTCTGCGCGCGCTCGTCATCCGCTGCACTGACCGAGCCGTCAGCCTTCAGCGCGGTCAGGCGCTGGCGGTCCGAATCGGCCTGGTGCGTCTGCTCGACGGCAACCGTCCATTGTTGTCGCGACGCGTCTTCAGCGAGGCGGTAGTCGCTGTCATCCAGCACAGCCAGGATGTCGCCGTCGTGCACATACTGGCCGACATCGACCTTGCGCTGGGCGACCTTGCCGCCCACGCGGAAGGCCTGGTCGACTTCGTGCCGCGACTGTACGGTGCCGACATAGCGACTGATATCGCGGGCATTGTCGTAGCTGATTTCAGCGGTGCGAACCGGTCGTGGTGCCTGCACGGTGGGTTGGTCCGGGCTGCACGCGGACAGCATGACGGCTACGGCCAGGGCGCCGGCCGCAGTAAGGGAATTCTTCAAGACGGTTCCTCTTTGGAAAACGACAGATTCTTAGGAAAGTGGTGGCCGGTCGGCTTCGATGGTTGCGGTGGGAGTGGCGGGGTGTTCGAACACCTGCCAGCCTCCGCCCAATGCCTTGTAGAGCTGCACGCTGTCGAGCAGCAGGCGGGTGTTGCTTTCGTTGGCGTTCAGGCGTGCCGCCAGACGCGCTCGCTGTGAATCCAGCAGCGGCAGCAGATCAATCTGGCCTCTATCGTAGAGTGACTGCGCGTGGCTCAGCGCAGCCTCCGCGGACTCGGTGGCCGACTGCAACGATTGGGCACGCTGGCGCTCCTGGGTCTGGGTGACGAGGGCGTTTTCCACGTCCTCGAGCGCGCGCACAATGCCGTCCTCGGCGCGCAGTAGCGCTTCACGTTGGCCGCTCTCGGCGACCTCGTTGATCGCGCGCGTGCGCCCGGCGTTGAAGATCGGCATGGTGAGCAGGGCGGCTACGTTGGTGAAGCGGGCGGCGCCCAGGTCCAGACCGTTCATCTCAAGGCCCTGGCGGCCATAGGATGCCCCGAGGAACAACCGTGGAAACCACTCGGCTGCGGCTTGTTGACGGCGCGCATTGGCGGCATCGAGTTGCGCCATCAACGCCAATACATCAGGCCTGCGCTGCAGCAGGGTGGCGGGCTGCCCTTGTCGGGCCGCGGGCGCCACCACGTTGCCGGGGGAGGGCTGGATACTCGCGGCATTAAAGGCCTGGTCACCGATCAATACCGCGATGCGGTGCCGCGCCACAGCCGCCTGGGTTTCCAGCGCAGGGATCTGCGCGCGCGCCGAAGCGGCATCGGTCTGTGCGCGCTCGACGTCGAAGGCGGTGGCCAGCCCGACACGGTGGCGGGCATTAACCAGGCGCAGTGTCTCGTCCTGCGCGGTCGAGATCGCGCGTAACGTTTCGGCCTGGCGCAGCGCACCGACCAGCGTGAAGTAGTTGCTGGCAACGTCGCTCATTACCAACAGACGCACGCCACGCACGCCGTCCTCCGCAGCCAGTGCCTCGGCCTCGGCTGCTGCCGCGCCTGCGCGCAGGCGTCCGCTGAGGTCGAGTTCCCAAGAGACGTCCAGGCCTGCGCCGACGGTCTTGGTGTCCGGAACTCCCTGCTTCTTGGCCGTGCTGTAGCCGCTACTACTGTCGGAGCCGAAGGCGGACATTCCGACGCTCGGAAAGAGCCAGGAGCGACTGATCGTCTCGCCGGCGCGAGCGGTGCGCACGCGCTCGGCGGCAATCTTGATATCACGGTTCTCGTGCATTGCGCGGCGCACCAGATCGGTCAACACCGGGTCGTTGAACGTTTCCCACCACGCGGCTTCGGGTTCCATCTCGGAGGCTGTGCTTGCTGCGAACTTGGCTGCCAGGGGCACCGACGGTTTGGCGGTCTCCGTGGAGCAACCGGTCAAGACCAGGGCGATAGAGGCGGCGAGCGCCGCACCCACGACGACGCCGAGCAGGCGTTCGGCATGTTGCAGGGGCGTGCGCCCGGCGCAGCGGGTCAGCGGATGGGAGGTTGGAGGTCGCGGCATCGGATTGGACTCGTGTAGATTCGAGGTGGCATCAGCGTAGGGCCCGGTGTGTGCGAAGTCGTCAGCGAAGCGTCGCCGTTCGGTCGCCATATCGAGTGTTGATTCAGGTTGGAGGTGTCACTCGCTGTCGGCATCTGCCGCGTGCTCGCCGGTCGCTGACGCGAGGTCGGAGTCAATCGACTCCAGCAACGCTTCGGCGGACGAAAACTCGCTTTGACGTCCGGTAACCAGGTTTTCGAGGCGGCCCACGAGCGCCCCGGGCATGGCGTCGCTACGCAGCTTCACGACATACGAGCGGCGGTTCGGGTACTTGGATTCAGGGTTCAGGCTCATTGCAGACCAGGGGATCAGAAAGTTCGACGACAGCGTAGGCCGTCCCCCTGGTCAAGTCGTAAGCGAAAGGTCGTACTTCGGTCGGGAATACTGCAGCCCTTGTGGGAGCCTGCCTCGGTGGCGAGGGGGCTTGCCCCCGTTCGACTGCGAAGCAGTCGTAAAACCGGTCGCCGCTTTCTAACTCAAAATCGCGGTGACTGGATTCGGGTGCGCTCCGCGCCCCAACGGGGGCAAGCCCCCTCGCCACAGAGGCTCGCTCCCACAGGTTTTGCGTCTTTAATTCACGGGCTTTGTAGCCTGAAGCAGCGAGCGCGCACGCTTCACCAGCTCGGTTCCATCGGTTTCGGGCAATTGCTCAACCAGCGCCGCCAGGGTCCGGCGGTCCTCGGTAGCCGCGTCGTGGTGCTCGCACAACTCGACCAGCGCGAGCAGCTCCAGCCACGGTGCCGCCTGGGTGCGCGCTTCCTCAATCGCTCGCCGCGCTGCGATGTTGCCGGCATCGAGCCGGTCCTGCATCCGCGCAATCGCTGCCTCCAGCAGCAACAGTTGCGGCAGGTACACGCGCTCGCCCAGTTCTTCCCCCACTCGTAGTGCTTCCTGTAGCTCGACTTGCGCAGCGTTCAAGTCACCCGCCAGCAGCAGCGCCTCGGCGGCGTAGCCGAGCACCTCGCTGGCACCGGAGCGCATGCCGAGTCCGGTGTGTTCGTCGTAGGCCTCGCGGATGCTGCGATAGCCGTCACGCGGTGCGCCATTGCGCGCCTCGGCCCAGCCGCGCCACCAGCGGCAAGCCGTGCGCCCCAGTGCCAGCGAATACTCGTCGACCAGCGTCTGCATGTCGTCAGCCAGCGCTGCCACCCGCACAGGGTTCCCCATCCGCACCTCGATCAACACCTCTTGCCAGGTGGCGACCAGCCAGGTCATGGGCTGGCGAAGCGCCTGCGCGCGGGTTCGCGCCCGCTGCATGTGGTCCCGGCCTTGCACAACAAGACCGGAACGCACGAGTTCTATGGCCAACATACCGTGCAGCATGACCTGAGGATCGGCCGCAAAGATCTCGTTCGCCCCAATGTCCAGCGGCTCGGCGATTGCGAGCGCGCGCTCCAGCCAATGGCGGGTCGCTTGCGTGCGCCCCTGAAGATGATGCACCTCGCCCTGTACGATGCATGCCACCAGCATGAGCGCTGGATCATTCGCCTCGCGCGAAAGGGTTTCGGCGCGCTCTGCTACCGCCAGCGCCTGCGCATAGTCGCCGCGCAGCCCGAGCAGATAGCCGAAGCCATGCAGCAGGCGCCCGCGCATCGGATGCTCGGGTACCTCCGCTAGCCGCGTGTACGCGCGTTCGAACGCGTTCCTGGCTTCGTTGCCGACACCGAGCGTATGGAAAGCCGATACGCCCTGTAGCGTCGCCAGGGTAATTTCGAGCGTATTGCGCTCGATCCCTTCCGGTGCTTGCCGCAGCAGGACCCGCGCGCGCTCGGTGAGACCGATGCACAAGGCTGGGCTGAAGTGCAGCAGCGCGGCTTCCGCGGCTTCGGCGTAATAACGCAGCGCGATCATCGGCTGCCGAGCCCGGTCGAAGTGTGTCGCCAGTTCCGAGGCCGCCACCGGCACGCCGGCCATGCGCTCGTGTTCGAGCGCGGCGCCAACCTGGTGATGAAGGTGGGTACGCAACGAGCGCGGCGTGCGGTCGTACAGTACCTGGCGGAAGAGGGCATGGCGGAACGAGTAGGGCAGCTCCGCCATTTCATCAGGTTCGGCGACCCGCGACCGCGTGAGCCACATCTGCTCGCGCACCAGTTCCTCGCAGGTGTCAGCCACGCAAGCGAGATCGCGCTCGAGGGCCAGCGAAACCGTCTCGACCCGAAACTCGACGCCGCAGACTGCTGCCGCCGAGAGCAGCGCACGCTGCCCGTGCCCGAGCCTGGTGATGTAGTGATCAATGATGGCTGCGAGGTTTTCGGGAACCGCCATTCCCGCCAGTCGGGCTTCGATGGTGGCGTCGTCGTCCGCCGGATCCATCACTTCACTGATGACTGACGACACGAACAGCGGTACACCGTCGGTGCGCTCGTGCAGGGCACGCACGAAGGCTTCATCGCGCGCCAGCGATGTCGAACGTAGCGCGATGTAGTCAGCGACTTCGGTTTCCGAGAACGGATCGAGCACCACTTCCTCGCAAAGACGTTGTTGGCGCAGTTCGTGGCGCAACGAATTGAGCGGATGTTCGAGCGCTACCACCTCGGCGACGCGGAAGCTCGACAGCCACATAAGCCGTGTGCGACCGCGCCGACGCGCCACATAGTCGATGAGCTGGACGGTCGCCCGATCGCTCCAGTGCAGGTCTTCAGTCACCAGCAACAGCGGTCGCTGCTCTGTGTAGCGGTCCAACAGTTCGCCCATTTCTCGCAGCATGCGATCCGGACCGATGCCCGCAAGTTCTCGCCGCAACGCGTCTCGCTCTTGCGCTGTGCTCAGCCACGGCAGTTGCAGCAGCCAGGTCGGCGCCACGGTGCGCAGCAGTGCCGGCAGGGCAGGGTCGCTGCGGCACAGATCGGCCAACGCCTCCAGCACCGGCAGGTACGGTTCGCCGGTGCCGTAGTGTTCCACGCAGTGGCCGCGGGCACAGGCGATGCCACCTAGGCTGGCGAGGAAATGCTCGATCAACGTGGTCTTGCCAATCCCCGGTTCTCCGGCCAGCCAAACCACCGCCCGTTGCCCACCGCAAGCCCGCTCCCATGCCCGTTGCAGTCTTGAGAGTTTGTCGGTGCGACCAATGAATGGTGTCGACGGATAGGCAACGACCGCCGGCACCGTCGTGGATGCAGACGGTATCGAAGGGGCAGGGGACGGCCCGGCGATGAACCGATAGCCGCGCCGCGACACCGTCTCGATGAAGCGGGGCTGCCTGGGGTCGTCGCCCAGCACCTTGCGCAGATCGCTGATGGCCGTCTTCAACACTGAATCGCTGACAAACCGATGTCCCCACACTTCATCCAGCAAAGCATCCTTGGTCACCAGCGATCCCGGCTGGCGTGCAAGCGCGCAAAGCAGCATGAAGGGCGTTGGTGCCAATGCCACGGCTTCTCCATTACGTGACAAGCAGGCGTTGGTTTCGTCGAGTTCGAACTCGACGAAGCAGAGCTGGACCGGATTCGGATGGGATTGCGGACGTACCACGTTGGATTCCTGAAACTGAAACAGAGTTATGCGCCGTGAGGCATGACACGTGGTCACTCCAATAACAACGCTGATCGGCTCGGAAGCCAAGCCTCGTCGGTCGGAAACTGGTACCAAAAAATTAATGACAAGAATTTCAATATTGAAAAATGTTTCAATTTTACATACCTTCACCTTGCCTGACGATGAGACCTGCGTGTCTCACGACTTCAATCACAACAAGGGCTCGAGATGAACAACAACAAGAAAGGTTCCGAATTGCCTTCCACCGCTGTCGATGTGCTGGTCGTCGGTAACGGTCCGGTAGGGGCGACAATCGCGGCGTTGCTCGGCGGCTATGGTGTAAAGACGCTGGTATTGGACAAGTCCCATGAGGTCCTGCTGATGCCCCGCGCCATTGCCCTGGACAACGAGGCGCTTCGCATCCTGCAACTGGCCGGATTGTCGGAAGACGCTTTCGAGAAGATCGTTATCCCTGAAGTGAAGATGCATTCCCCGGTCCTCGGGCAATTCAGTCGGGCCAATACCGCGGGGTGCATCGACGGTCATCCCAAACTGGTGACGTTCTATCAACCCGATCTTGAACATGCGATGCGCAACCAGGTCTCCCGACTGAAGACAGTGACCAGCCTGGGCGGATTCGAGCTTGAGAATCTGGTCGAGGAGTCGGAAGGTGTCGTTGCCTCCGTACGGGATCAGGATGGCCACGTGCATTCCGTTCGCGCCCGATACCTGATAGGTGCCGATGGAGCAAGTTCCAGGGTCAGGGCCTTGATTGGCCAGGAATTCGAAGGACAAACCTATGCAGAGGATTGGCTGATTGTCGATACCAGGAACCGGCATCAATCAGCGATCGATCACGTTGAATTTATCTGTGATCCACGGCGCCCGACACCGCACATGCCCGCTCCCGGCGGAAGGGAACGTTGGGAGTTCATGCTGCACCCCGGCGAATCCCGGGAAGAGCTGGAAAGCCCGGAAAGCATCGCCCGGCTGATCGCGCCATGGATCAATCCGCAGGAGCTGGAAATCGAGCGCAAGGCGGTGTATCGATTCCACGCGCGCTGCTGCAACCGATTCAGCAAGGGGCGAGTCTTCCTTGCAGGGGACGCGGCCCACATCACCCCGCCCTTTGTCGGGCAAGGTCTCGTCGCAGGACTTCGAGATGGCGCCAACCTTGCCTGGAAACTGGCTTGGGTCCTTCACGGGCAAGCCGCGCCTTCAATACTCGATACCTATGACGTGGAGCGCCGGCCCCATGCCCAGGCGATGATCAATCTGGCGAAACTCATGGGCCGCCTGGTGATGCCGAGAAACAAGGTCGCCGCTTTCTTCATCCACGGCATGATGCGCACGCTGGCGTTGACGCCCGCGTCCAGAAAATACTTCGAACAGTTGGACATCAAGCCGAAGAATATCTTCAAAAACGGTCTGTTCATGCAGCATCGTCGTAGCGACAAACTGGTTCGCGGCAGTCTGTTTCCCCAGGCCTGGGTGCGCAACACACAACAGCGGATCCAGCTGAGCGACGATACGCTTGGACACAACCTGACCCTGGTCGGGTTCGGCGTTGACCCGTTATCACTGCTGAGCACTGCTCAAGTCTTTTCATGGATCAAGATGGGCGGTCACTTCTTGCAGATCGGCCCCTGTGGTCAGCGCTCCGACAGCGGTTGCGACTTCATCGAAGACCTGAACCATGAGATCCTGCCGCTGGCTGCCAAAGGCACGCTCGTTGCGATTCGCCCCGACCGTATCATCATGCACCACGCTCCCGGCACAGAGGCAGACAGTCTGGTTCGAGAGTGCCAGATCCTGATGGCCAGCGTCGATTCCACTGCCGATAGCGTTTCCATTACCATCAACGAGCCCCCTCGATTAAGAGCGTGAAGATGCCGTCCCCCACTTTTCCTTCAGAAGAAACTGCGCAAGAACCTCTCACTCGAGGTCACAAGAAGCGTGAACGCACCCGTCGCGGCCTGGTGGACGCGGCATTGCGTCTTGTCGCACGTAAGGAGGTGGGGGAGATTGCACTGCTCGAGGTCGCCGCGGAGGCTGCGGTATCCAACGGCACCATCTACAACTATTTTCGAACGCGCGACGAAGTGCTCGAGGCCGTTGGCATCGCCATGGCGTCCGAGTTCTCCGATGCCATTTCCGCCTTGAGCTCGGACGTGCATTGCGGCGCACAGCGGCTTTCGATCGGCGTGCGCATGTTCGTCCGTCGGGCTGCCTACGACCATCAATGGGCTAACGCGCTTCTGCGCATCATCCATTCCGATCAGGCCATGCGTTCGCGTTTGGCTGATCATGTGCTGGGTGACCTGCGTGAAGGTCTGCGCGCGGGCACTTTCGCTTATGAGGACGAAGGGGTCGCCCTGGACATGGTCGTATCGTGCACAACCGGAGCCATGCGCTCGGTTGTCGAGGGGCGTGCGGCGGCAGAGCACGATCTGCTGGTCGCCGAGATGATTCTCAAGGCTCTGGGCGTAACACCGGCCAGAGCCAAGAAAATCGCCGGTAAGCCGCTACCTTAGCCCCTGATATCATTCTCGATTCGCCAGGCCTTCTGCTGAACATTCATGTTCATTTTTGTTGGTGAATAGAACTCCAAATCTTTTCGTGGACCTTGAAAAAACATTCGATGAATCCGTTTTTATGCGGCATAGAACGGTTTTCCTGGATGGTTTCATTCTTGATTCAAAAAACTTTGTTGACTGCAGCTGAACACGCGTGTTCAATTGACTCATAAGGTAATTTTGGAGAGAGAACGTGGAATCCCTGAATCCGACACAGCGCCGCATTCATCAAGCCGCTTTCCGCCTGTTCGCTGAAAGAGGTACCTCCCAGGTGAACATCCTTGACCTCGCACAAGAGGCAGGAGTAGCGCGCGGAACGATCTACAGCAACATCGACAGCATGGAAAACCTGTTCGAGGCAGTTGCCAGCCATCTCGCCAGGGAGATGCATGAGCGCGTCAACAAGAGCTTCGACGCTCTCACCGATCCGGCTCAGCGTCTTGCCAATGGCATTCGACTCTTCATTCGTCGCGCTCATGAGGACTCCCATTGGGGGGCGTTCATCCATAAGTTCGCCATGAGCAATGCTTCGTTGCGTGAAATGTTCAGCAGCCAGGCGACTACCGATCTTCTAAGTGGACTTGCCAG
The DNA here is from genome assembly GCF_012932895.1 of Pseudomonas sp. KD5. Taxonomy (NCBI): domain Bacteria; kingdom Pseudomonadati; phylum Pseudomonadota; class Gammaproteobacteria; order Pseudomonadales; family Pseudomonadaceae; genus Pseudomonas; species Pseudomonas sp. KD5. Next base: position 700,392 of record NZ_JDWJ01000001.1, read on the forward strand.
TGGGCGGTACACGTTTGCGCAGGAGCAATTGCTCTCAGTTTTGACGCTGATATCGAGCAGTGTGCTGGGCTCGATTTTCCTGGTGCTGGAAGGGCATAGAACGTGGCGCGAATCGGGCTCTGACACGGCCGAGCTGGTGCTGCGGGCATTGGGTGTGGCACCAGAGGAGGCTCGTGCGCTGGCGACTACAGAGCTGCCAACACTTCCTTCTCTCGACTAGTTCGTAAGCCGATTCAACTAAACGCCTCTGGATTTTCAGGGGCGCGGGGACGGCTTTACCCTAAAAAACCGGAAAACAAGAACAATGAACAACAAAAACCAATTGCATCGGTTGGCAACGCAACAACCCGCCCGGCATCCGCAGCCGACGGTGAAGGCCCAGGGGCTGACTCACCTGATCTTTCAGCGGCCGGACTTGAACGAGGCGGCGCGGTTTTTGACCGATTTCGGCCTGACAGTCAGTCAGCAGGACGCCGATACGCTTTATCTGCGCGCCACCGACCCCACTGCGTACTGCTACCGAGTCCATCGTGCAGAACAGGCACGTTTTGTCGGGTTCGCACTGGCCGTCGAGTCGCTTAAGGATCTGCAAAAACTGACGCGCATCCCAGGCGCCTCACCGGTAGAAAAATCGGAACATCCTGGTGGCGGGTATTACGTCAGGCTGACCGATCCTTCCGGTTTCATCGTGGAAGCTGTTTGCGAGCAGATTCCAGGTAAAACGCTGGTGCACAGAGCGCCTCTTCCCTGGAATCTGGCGCACGAGCAACCGCGAATCAACGCCACGCAGCGTCCGCCGATCGCTCCCCCTGAAGTACTCAGACTCGGTCACATCGTCATCGAAGTGGCGGACTACCAGGCGACCTGTGCCTGGTACACCAAGCATTTCGGGTTCATTCCCAGCGATGTGCAGGTGCTCCCCGATGGCACACCTATCGTCACTTTCATGCGCCTTGACCTCGGTGAAGTTCCCGCGGCTCACCATACGCTCGCGATAGCGCAAGGGTTCATGGCCACCTATAGCCATAGCGCCTATGAGGTTGTCGATGCCGATGCGGTGGGAATGGGGCAGCGCGTCCTGCGCGAGCGCGGTTGGGAGCACTCATGGGGCATTGGCCGGCACATTCTGGGCAGTCAGATCTTCGATTACTGGCAAGACCCTTGGGGCGATAAGCACGAGCATTACTGCGACGGGGATGTGTTCACGGCCGCACAGCCTACGGGTATTCATCCCGTAAGCCCCGAGGCAATGGCGCAGTGGGGGCAGCGCATGCCCAAGAGCTTTACAAAACCCAGGATGAGTTTGAGCAAGCTGCGTGCGCTGATCCGGAACCTGCGACGCAGCCCCGACCTGACCCTTCGCAAGCTGGTAACACTCATGCGGATGTTCGGGTAGGGCTGCCAGCCTTTCCACAGAACAACACCACAGATCTCGCGCCGCCGCGGGCGGGACAAACGCTGCTCCAGGAGTACCTTCAATGTCTGCTGTACACGTAGTCCGCTTTGAATTTCAGAACGGTATCCACTGGGGCGTGCTACGCCAGGGCCGTATCACGGTTGTCCCCGGTGTTTTTGAAACCACCGGTGACTTCATTCGCCAGAACAGCCTCGACGACCTCGCTCAAATAAAAGGTACGGAGTTTGCGGAGGGCGAAGTGAAACTGCTGTCGCCGATCACCCGTAACCAGCAGTTCGTCTGCCAGGGCGCCAATTACCGTCAGCACATGATCGAGTCGGGCATGGACCCGGATGCGAAGAAATTCAACATGATCTTCACCAAGGCGACCAGTTGCCTGGTGGCGGCGGACAGCGACCTGATCAAGCCGCGCACCGTGCGCTTCCTTGATTACGAGATCGAACTGGGGCTGGTGATGAAACGCGCAATCACCGGCGCGGTGGCTGTTACCGACGCCAATCTGCATGAGTTCATCGCAGGCGTCGTCATCGTCAATGACTACTCGGCTCGTGACATTCAGATCCCTCAGATGCAGTTCTACAAGGGCAAGAGCTTCCGCACATTTGGCCCGGTCGGCCCGTACCTCTGCCTTCTGGATGCCAAGAGCATGCCTTACCTCAAGGCATTGCAGTTGCGCCTGACGGTCAACGACCAGGTGCGCCAGAACGACAGCACGGCCAACCTGGTTTACGGCCCCGCCGAAACCCTTACCGAACTCTCTGCCGTGCAAGACCTCGCCGTTGGAGACCTGATCGCCACCGGTACACCCGCCGGCTGTGCGCTGACCGTTCCTTCGCCGGCCAAACAGCGCATTGCGGCCCTGATGCCAGAAGCTACCAAGTGGAAGCTGTTCCTTAAGGCGCAGGAAAGCCGGACGCAGTATCTCAAGCCGGGTGATGTGGTCGAGGCGCGCATTCGCAGCGCTGATGGTGTGATCGACCTCGGCGTGCAACGTAACCGTGTCGTGGAGGAAGCCTGATGACGGTGCAGACCCTGAGTGACATCGAAAGTCTCGAACGAGTCCCCTTGTCGGAGCGTGGCCTGGCATCCAGCACTTATGAAGCGCTGCGGCAGGCCGCCAAGTGCACCCCCCGGGCGCCGGCGCTGAGCTTCTTCGCCAATGCCGCCGATTTCAAGCGCACCTGCGAGTGGAACTACTCCCAGCTCTTCGCGGATATCACCCGCGCGGCGAATGCCTTCCATGACCTGGGCATCAAACCGGGCGAGGTGCTTGCCTTCATCCTGCCCAACCTGCCGGAAACCCATTTCACCATATGGGGCGGGGAGGCGGCTGGCATCGTCATGGCGATCAATCCTCTGCTCGAAGCCAAGCAGATGGCTGGCTTGCTGAATGCCGCGAAGGCCTCCGTGGTGGTAACGCTCGCACCGACCCCGGGTAGCGATCTGTGGCCCAAACTGGCTTCGCAGCTGGATCAGTTACCTGCGCTCAGGTCTGTCGTTTGGGTCAGCATGGAGCCCTATGTCGCCGAACCGGTGTGCGGGATCCTGCAAGCCATGGCACTGAAGGAGCGAGACTTACACAACGGTATCGCGATCCACGATTGGCTATCGCTGATGAATACTCAGCCGCACACACACCTGATCAGCGGTCGACAAATCCGCCAGGATGAGTGCTCTTCCTACATCTGTACGGGCGGCACCACCGGGCTCCCCAAGATCGCCGCGCGAACCCATGGCTCGGAAGTATTCAATGCATGGGCCATGGCCGCTCACATGCAGCCACGCACGAGTGGCCAGGTTATCTTTTGTGGCCTGCCGCTGTTTCATGTCAATGGACAAATGGTGACTGGCCTGATGCCTTGGACCCAAGGCGACCATGTGATTCTCGGGACGCCTCAAGGGTATCGTGGCGAGGGGGTGATCCCGCGATTCTGGGAGATGGTCGAGCACTTCGGTATCAACTTCTTTTCCGGCGTGCCAACGGTCTATGCCGCACTTCTGCAAAATGAATGGCAGGGGCGCGACCTGTCCAGTCTTCGCTACGCAATGTGTGGCGCGGCGCCCATGCCGGCTGAGCTTCTGCGAGAGTTCGAGCGCCGGACCGGGTTAAAGATCCTTGAAGGTTACGGTCTTACCGAGGGCGCCTGCGTTTCCTCAATCAATCCGCCCCATGGCGAGCGCCGCATCGGCTCCATCGGGATACGGATCGCCTACCAGAATATGCGCTCGGTCGTGCTCAATGACGCGGGTGAATACCTGCGCGATGCCAACGTGGATGAAATCGGGCTCATCACGATCAGTGGTCCGAACCTCTTCGATGGCTATCTGGAGGAGCGTCATAACCAGGGTCTCTGGGTCGATATCGACGGTCAGCGCTGGCTGAATACGGGTGATCTGGGTCGCCAGGATGCGCAGGGTTACTTCTGGCTGACCGGGCGCAAGAAGGAGTTGATCATTCGCGGCGGCCACAACATCGATCCCAAGCAAATCGAAGAGGTTCTGCAGGCGCATCCCGCCGTCGCCCTGGCCGCGGCAATCGGCAGCCCCGACGTCTACTCGGGGGAGGTGCCGGTGGCCTACGTTCAGTTGCGCCCCGGGCAAGTTTGCAAGGCCGAAGAGCTGGAGGCGTTCGCCCATCTCCACATCAGTGAGCGGGCGGCCGTTCCCAAGCGCATCGAAATCCTCGAAGCATTGCCACTGACGGCCGTGGGCAAGATATTCAAACCCGCTTTGCAGCAGCGGGAGATTGCCAGAGTCGTCCAGCAGGAAGCGGGGCGCCTGGGGCTTTCGGATATTGCTGTCGAGGTCGTGCAGGACACTCGTCGTGGGCCTGTCGCCTGCATCCGGGCCGGAGCCGACCAGGAAATCCTGGCGCCGCTCTTGGGACACTACAGCTTCCAGATCGAGTGGCTTACTTGAGTCTCTGATTCGCATCTGTCAGTCCAGCAGCCATGCCCTGGCGCTGTTCCGCCAGGGTTTTTTACACAACTTCGATCAACTCCAACCGGTGCTGAAAAGTTCACAGGAAGGCGAAGCCTTGCCTGCGTGCAATCAACAAAAACAATAAACAGAGGTGGAAAATGAAACTGAATAGCCGTGTGATCCCGTGTCTTTCTGTTCAGCGAAAGTGTGCTGTCTGGATTAAGTTCGCCAGTGCCATGGCACTGCTCAGCGCCTCGACCATTGTCGGCGCCAATGGCATTGGTCTCAACGAACAAAGTGCAAGCAGTGCGGGAACTGCTTATGCGGGACGGTCGTCATCCGCGCTGGACGCCAGCACCATTTACGGAAACCCCGCAGGCCTGACCAAGTTGCGGCGTAGTGAGATTTCCGGCGGGGCCGCAATTGTCTCGGTAAGCGATGACATCAGTGATGCGCAGAGCAGTGCCACGGGAACGAACAAGGGGGATTCGGTCCCTTTGGGGGTTGTACCCTTCGCCTATCTGTCGACACCGCTTGATGATCGTTTTTCGATGGGGCTGGGCCTGTATGCGCCGAGTGGTCTGATCAATGACTACGAGAGCACTTTTCAGGGGCGTTACCATGGTTCCTATAGCACCACCAAAGAGATAACCCTGCAGCCCACACTGGCCTATCGGATCAATGATTATGTGTCCATTGGTGGCGGACCGACCCTGAACCATTTCGATGCAAAGCTTCAGAACTACATGGCAACCGGCGCTCTGAACAACGGCCAGGACACTCTGGTCACCATCAAGGGCGATGACACGGCCGTTGGCTACAACGTCGGCCTCCTGGTTGACTTTAGTGAGGCCACCCGTTGGGGGGTGACTTATCACTCGAAGGTGAGCTATCACCTCAAAGGGCATACCGAGGTTTCCGGCTCCCCGAGCGTTATCCCGCTGGATGGAAACTATGACACCCGGATAGATCTGACGATGCCCGAAAAAGTGGACACGTCCATCACCCATCATTTCAATAGTCGCTGGACCGGATACCTGGGGACCACCTGGACACGCTGGAGCCGGATCCAGAAGGTCGAGGCAATCAACAGCGGTGTTTCCGCCATGGGCCAGGCTGCCGGCCTGGGGAATGTGGCCGAACAAATGAACTGGCACGACACATGGTCCACCGCGGTTGGCGCCTCCTATCAATTGAACCCGCAATGGCTGATACGCGCAGGCTATGCCTATGACCCGGCGCCTGTTGGAAATGCCGATCGCAGCGTGCGCGTTCCGGTCGGCAATCGCCAGGCGGTGACTCTGGGCGGCGCTTATTTGCCGAACCCCGATCTGACGATCGACTTTGCCTATGGTTATCTCTGGGATTCAAAAGCTTCCGTAAAACACTCGAACGATTCCGGTCTTCAACCGGAATACAGTGCCCATTACGAAAACAGTGCGAATGGAATTTCAGTGCAGGCGACCTATCGGTATTAATTGCCGCTCCTATCAGTTTTTGCACTCCGCCATCACCACATGACAGGTCGTCGGCGTGCCACCGGATTGGCCGGCATAGCGTACGCAATTATCCATGGACTTTTGGCGAGCCATGTCCAGGGTGGAGCCCCAGGCCAGGCCGCCCTCGCCAGCAGTGGGTAGCGCTTTTGCATAGCAACTTGAGCCTGCGCTTGAGTCTGCACTTGAGGCCGAGTAGCGGGCCGTGGAAGTTTTGCCCGCACAGCCCGCGGTCAGGGCCAGGTTGATGACGAGCAGGGAAGGGAGGATCCATGACGAACATTGGCGTGCTGTTTTGCCGATCATCCCGGTTCCCCTGTATCAAGAGGCTGGAGGCGTGTTTGTGGTCGTGTTCTATTCAGATTAGACGGTGTTGCGCCTGCCTTGGTTAAAACGGCTCGTTAAATAAACGAGCCGTTGTTGTGAGGGTGTTCAGCGGGGCAAGTGCATGGATGTCAGATCACCTCAAAGGTGATCCGCATCAATCACAGCCTTGGCGAACGCCTGCGGATCTTCCTGCGGCAGGTTGTGGCCGATGCCGCCGCTGATCAGCCGGAACTCGTATTTGCCGGTGAAGCGCTTGGCGTAATCCTCGGGGGCGGGGTGCGGCGCGCCGTTGGCATCGCCTTCAAGGGTGATGGTCGGCACGCTGATGGAAGGCGCCGTGGCCAGTTTCTGCTCCAGCGCTTCGTATCGGCTCTCGCCCTGGACCAGGCCCAGGCGCCAGCGGTAGTTGAACACGGTGATGTCGACATGGTCGGGGTTTTCCAGCGCCTTGGCGCTGCGGTCGAAAGTGGCGTCGTCGAACGCCCATTTCGGCGAAGCCAGTTGCCATATCAACTTGGCGAAGTCGTGGGTGTTTTTCTCGTACCCGGCGCGACCGCGATCGGTGGCGAAGTAAAACTGATACCACCACTGCAATTCAGCCTTGGGTGGCAGCGGGTTCTTGCCGGCCGCCTGATTGCCGATCAGATACCCGCTGACCGAGACCAGCGCCTTGACCCGTTCTGGCCACAGCGCCGAGACGATGTCGGCCGAGCGTGCGCCCCAATCGTAACCACCGAGCACGGCTTGTTTGATCTTCAGCGCATCCATGAAGTCGATGACGTCACTGGCCAGCGCAGCCGGTTGGCCATTACGAACGGTTTTATCGGACAGAAAATGCGTATCGCCATAGCCACGCGCATACGGCATCAGCACTCGATAGCCCTTTGCGGAAAGCAAAGGGGCGACCTCGTCATAGCTGTGAATGTCGTACGGCCAGCCGTGCAGAAGAATCACCACCGGCCCGTCCGCCGGGCCTGTTTCGGCGTATGCCACGTTGAGCAGGCCGGCGTTGACATGCTTGAGCGGGCCGAATGGGGAGGGTGTTGCATGAGTGGCACCAGCATTGACCGAGGTTGGCTGCGCCGCGGCGGTCGTTTGTGCGTGGGCCGCACCGAGAACGCCGAACAGGGTAAACGCGAGGATCGACGAGCCGACCAGGCGGTGGCGGGTTTTTCCGGTTTTGTTCTGCAGTGCCATCTTCATGTGATGTCTCCGTTGCAAGCCGTTGGCCAGGGGTTCTGACTGAGCCCCTCGAAACCTTGTTTGCATTTGAACGCGGCGACGTATCTGGTCTGTGTCGAATCGCAGGCCAAGTGAAAAGCCATGTATCGAGAGGCTAATCAGACACACTGTGATACATAGGGAGAGATCTCGGTATCAAGTCGCATATCTGAAAAAGGTGGGGCCATTGAAATTAAAGTTCAGCCATGTGGATGTTCTCGTCAAAGACCTTGAGGAAGCGTGCAGGTATTACGCCCGTGTCTTCAGTGCCAAAATTTCAAAGACACTTGATTGGCAGCGCGACGGTTTGCATGTGCGCTATGCGATCGTCATGTTCGGCACGGAGCGCCTTATGCTGGTGCAACCGTTTACCGGAAATCTCAAGGCTCTGATGGACGCCAACGGCGAAGGCACCATCTACCGGCACTGCTATTCCACACCGGACATCGAGGCAGCCTACGACGAATTGATCGACGCAGGCGTCCAGCCGGAAGATGAGAACGGCAAACCGCTGTCTCGCGATAACCTCCAGTCGCCAAGTGGGACACGCATACTCTGGTTACCGAAACGCTTCGGGCATTTTTCTATTGAGTTGCTTGAAGAGAAAGAGCTGGAGGCATTTATCAAGGAGGCATTTGCTGAGGAGGATTTATCCCTGGTAGCGATACATCCCTACGTCCCTTCAGTCAATCTGCTCGAACCGCCGCCGCTTCAGGAACAACCCCACCCCGAGCGCCACGGCAAAGATCGACAGCAACCCCAGATCAAACCCCAATAAACGGATCTGGCTTGCAGCAACGCAGCCGACCGCACCAGCCGCCACCAGCACCACCCCTAGCCACTTGCGCAGCAGATACGGTTTGAGAAACCGATCGAGCAGAAAGAACAGCACCAGGGCAATGAGCAGTTGGGTAATTTCGGATGTGTGTGTCTCCAGTCAGGTCTTGATGATCAGTGTAGAGAGGGTGCGTTGCGGGCCGATACCGTCGTTGACCTGCGCCTCGATGCTGACCAGTACGTCGCCAGCAGGGTCGGTGGGCAGGATTTCATTGGCATACATGCGTACACCGGTCGCTACAGGAATACCTCGATAGCTGCTTGCTCCGCTATTGCAGCGGAACATACACGTCAGTCTGCCATTGATCCTGCGGCGTCTCGGGATAGACGCTCAGGTAATTGAAGAACAGCGGGTGGTCACGGAGTTCCTCGCCACTGGCAGGAAGCCAATCGCGGTAAATCGGATAGATCGTTTCGCCGATGTGATCCGGTGACCCCACGTGTCGCACCACGACGCAGCGACCACCAGGAATGACGATCTCGCGCACACCGAACTCATTCGGCGCCACAGCCTCGTGAATCTCGCCGCAGATGGCGAAGCGGAATGCTTGTGCAGGTGTCGTGTCGGGGTTGCCATAGGGAATGCCAAAGGTGCGACTCGATGCCACCGGCGACTGTCCGCTCTGCATGCGCCACTCGATGAACTTGCGCACGCTCTCATTGACGAGCCCGGGTGGTCCGCAGTGCTCAAGCGCTGCGACCCGGACTTCAGGGAACTCCACGATTCGTACTTGCATGATGATAGTCCTGGAAAAATGAGGGATTGCGAATACCGCATTCCAGACCTGCCAGTTCGGTTCCTTCCTGAACGCACTCGGCGTCATACCGAACGCCCGCCTGAACGCCCTGCAAAATGCCTCGGGGCTTTCAAAGCCGGCACCGAGTGCGGCGTCCAGTACCGAGTGATCAGCGAGGGCGGCCAGGCGATGTGCCGCGCGTCGTAGCCGCATCAGTTGCACATAACGTGAGACCGGCACACCTGCGAACGCGCTGAATTGTCGATGGAAGTGAAACACCGAAAAGTTCGCCACATGACTCAACGTCTTCACCGACAGGTCACCTTCAAGATTGGCATCGATGTAGGCGAGTACGGCGTTGAAGCGTTTTGTGTAGGCGAAGTTGCTCGGCATGTCAGACACTGGGAAAAGGCTCCTGGAGGTACGGTCGGCAATAGAATCGACTATAGCGGTGTAAACGTGCCTAGCCGCGTTTGCTCAAGGTACGTTTTGGGTTGGCCAATGTGATCTCTTCCACCATGAGACACCGTATATCCAGTCCGATCACTTCTGATCGACTGTTGCTGTCGTTGTGAGGGCAGCAATTCCCCCCCCCCCCAGGCAATCATCGAGAAGAGACCCGACAGGGATGCGCTAAAGTTATGCGGGTCATCGATCAATTGTGATCCGCTGTTCGCGCTGCTTCCGTCTCTGGAGGGCCCAATGCCGCCCATCATCACATGCCTGGTGGCGCTGTCTGTTCTTGGCCTGACTCTTGTAGTACAAGCCCAGACTAACGCCTGCCCACCTGGCGAGAAACAAGTGTGCCTGAACGGCTGCATCTGCCTGCCAGATCTGGGGCAGATGCCTGATGGCGTCTACCAGGTCGCGGCACCTGCCCTGGCGCTGTGGCTGACCCAAGCCCGCGCTGAAGCAGCCAGCGCCGAGATCCAACCCATTCCACCGCACATCCGGGAGCAACTGCTGCGCTGGTACGACCCCAGCGTCCTCGATGCCGCGCACTACAAAGTGAGCGATAACGGCCAATTCAGCGCCGCCACTACCATGCTGCAAAACCCCGATGTCGGTGCCGTGACGCTGATCGACATCATCCTCTTCCGGGATGCTCAAACCGCAGAACAGGACATCGCGCTCTGGGCTCACGAACTGAAGCACGTGCAGCAGTTTCGGGAATGGGGGGTAGAAGGATTTGCCCAGCGCTATACACAAGATTTCAATGCTGTGGAGGCGCCGGCTTATGCCATACAGGCTGAAGTTCGACGGTCGGTGCGGGGAGGGACTCAATGAAGGGTAGCGAAGCCGCCTGACATTACAGGCACAAAGCGGTCATTATTGGCTGAAAGCAGCCTGTCAGTTAGGGAAGAGTTGAATGGTGTTCAGGGTGATGGTGGTCGGTGGCTACGGAAACTTCGGTAGCATCGTTTGCAGGCATTTGGCGGTGATGCCAGATGTGGAACTGGTGATTTCGGGTCGCGATCCACACAAGTTGCAGAGCAAAGTCGATGAGTTGAAAAGCCAATCGGGCACTGTCGCCGAAAGTTGGTACGGCAATGCCATGGGCACTGAGTTCAAATCCGTTTTGCGCTCGATGGACATCCAGTTGGTCATCCATACTGGCGGCCCGTTTCAGGGGCAATCCTATGCGGTCGCCGAGAGTTGCATCGAGGCTGGCGTGAACTACTGCGACCTGTCTGACTGTCGAACTTTCGTCAACGGCATTGGCGTACTCGATGCCCAGGCGAAACAGGCCGCAGTGGCGATCCTCAGTGGCTGCAGTTCGGTACCGACGCTTGCGTCAGCCATCATCGATCAGCAGCGCTATCGCTTCAGTCGTATCGATTCGATCGAGCATGGCATTTCCTCTTCGGCGAAGATGCCGGGATTGTCGACCGTCGAAGGCGTACTCGCCTACGCAGGTAAACCGATCAGGCAACTCAAGAATGGCAAGGTGCATGAAGTGTCGGGTTGGCAGGATCTGACGCTGCGCAAGATGCCGCATCTGGGCACTCGCGTGCTGGCCAATGTCGATGTGCCGGACATGGATATTTTCGCCAGCCGCTATGGCGCGCTAACCCTGAGCTTCAAGGCCGGCGCGGGCTTGAAGCTGGGTGGTGTCGCCAACTATCTGCTGGCTCAGGCGTTGAAGATCGGGCTGGTTCGCGACCACGCCCTTTGGGCCGCCAGACTGCATCGGCTGGGGACCCGGTTCGAACGCTTCGGCGATGGCAAAAGCGCGATGTACATCGACGTTCAGGGCAGGGGAGTTGATGGGGAACCGCTGGCTATGACCGTGCAACTGACGGCCATGAATGACAAGGGACCGCAAATTCCAAGCTGCGCATCCGTAGCCTTGGCCGCAAAAATGGCCCAGGGCTATGTGCCGCAACCCGGTGCCAGGGCTTGCGTGGGTGAAATTACCGTCGATGAATACATGGCAGCGATCAACGACCCTGACAATTTGAGCCTGTCTGTGCAGTTCTCTGAGGAGCCGCGCTGACATGCTCTATCTGTGCCTGAAGTACCTCCACATCATTGCCGCGATTTTCCTGTTCGGATTCGGCATGGGCTCCTACCTCTACCTGATCGCTGCCAGCCGCACGGCCAACCCTCAAGTGATCGCGCATGTGGCCCGAATGGTCGTGCGCTTCGACACCTGGATTACCACGCCGGCAGGCTTTGTTCAGATCATCACGGGCTACCTGCTGATGAGGCTCTCCGGACTACCCATGACCACGGAGTGGGTACTGACTTCGTTGATTATCTTCTTCTGCGTGGGTTCGCTTTGGCTGCCGGTGCTGGTGTTGCAGAAGCGGCTGTACCTGATGGCGTCGTGCGCAGTTGAGGCTGGCAGCGGACTCGATGATGAATACCGATCCGTGTACAAAAAATGGTGGTGGATGGGGGTGGTCGGTTTTGTCGGGATGTTTGTGATTGTGCTGATGATGGTGACGAAGATGACGCCGGTGCAACTGGTTGGGCTATTGGGGTAACAGGATCGGTTGGCTCAAGACTTTGGTGTTCAAGGCCTCTGCCAAACGTGAACGCGAGGCGGTCCAGTTAATGCGGGTGAGGGCGTTCATAGGGGCGCTTTCAAAAAGCGCTGTTCATGATCAGGATCCGGCAGCAGGCACGTGTCGTATTTCCCGAAGAGCCGATAACGATTAAGCGCAATGCGGTCGTATGCCCAATCTCGAAGCATGCGAGGGAAGATGCGCAACAAGTTCACTGGGCGCCAGAGTGCGGGCAACTGGGCGATGACTTCGAAAAATGCATCCGAACGCTCCCAGTAGTGTCGGTCGCGGATCACCGCCATGGTGTCGAATTGATCCACGGGCAAACCTGCCCACGCGAGCAGAGCCTGCCCCTCGGGTGACTGAACCGCCGCCAACCGCACGCGCCGCTGGCGGTCATGGCGAATCAAAAACCTCGCCCAGCCATTGCACAGCTTGCAGACACCGTCGAACAAGACCACCGTTTCTCCTGGTTTGAGCAGCGGCGCGGGTGAGGGGCGGACTTGCGAGGTGGGCATAAGCGTGGGTCCAAGGGAATCTGATTATCCGGATCATAACCGCGTGCCAGCGTTAAAGTCTGCATTTGGCCGAAGGGGGGGCTGCTCCTTGCCGGCAGCCGCAATAGCCAATGCGTTATCATTGATCCTTTGAAATCAGCCAAGGAGGCATCCATGAGTGTGCGTGGTAAAGACCGGCAGATCGACAATATTGAATTTAATGTCGACGACATTGCTCGCAGCAAAGCTTTCTACGGCAGTGCGTTCGGCTGGACATTCGTCGACTACGGCCCAACCTATACGGAATTCAGTGATGGCCGCCTTACCGGTGGCTTCACTACGGGAGAGCCGGTTCGACCCGGTGGCCCTTTGATCATTTTGTACTCGGATGATCTCGATGAGGCGCAGCAACGGCTCAAAGCCTTGGGCGCTGTTATCACCCGCGAAATATTCTCGTTCCCTGGTGGAAGCAGATTCCACTTCATTGATCCGGATGGCTATGAACTGGCCGTTTGGACAGCTCAGCAGTAGGTCTCAGGTCGGCCCAAAGCGGTCCATTACCAGGGTTTGCTTTGGGCCGATACTCAAGCGGTAGGTGCGGGTCGAGCCATGACCCTGGTCACATAAATTTGAAATGCACAGCGTTGCTCGCCAGAATCGCGGGCCGATCCGGTCAAAGGTGCCGGACGTTCGTGGTGAAAAGGGGCAGCAGTTGAACCAACAGACATTGTCCATGCGCCTGGAACGCGTGACGGCACATGTGCCAGCAGGTGCGCGCCTGGCCGATATCGGCTCGGATCACGGCTACCTGCCTGTGGCATTGATGCGTCGTGGCGCCATCGTGGCGGCGGTGGCCGGCGAGGTGGCATTGACGCCGTTTCGTTCGGCCGAACGCACCGTGCGCGAGAACGACCTGGACCAGTGGATCACCGTGCGCCTGGCCGATGGCCTGACGGCAATCGAGCCGGGAGACGGGATCACGGTGATCAGCATCTGCGGCATGGGCGGCGAGACGATCCGCGACATTCTCGACAGCGGCAAGGCACGTCTGAGCGGGCAGGAGCGCCTGATCCTTCAACCCAACGGCGGCGAGCAGCCACTGCGCCAATGGCTGATGGAAAATGGTTACTGCATCCTCTGCGAGGAAGTGCTACGGGAAAACCGCTTCGACTACGAAATCATCGTCGCCGAGCGCACCGGGCCGGTGATGTACACCGCCGAGGAGCTGTATTTCGGTCCGCTGCAGATGCAGGCACGCAGCCCGGCATTCCTGATCAAGTGGCAGCGCCTGTTGCGCGAGAAGCAGCGGACCCTGAGCAACTTCGCCAAGGCGCGGCAGGCCGTGCCCGAGGAGAAGGTGCAGGACGTCGCCCGGCAGGCCCGGTGGATCACCGACCTGCTGGCTTGAGCCCTTGACTAAGTAATTGCAGGGGCAAATTTCAACCTGACGGTTGCTGCTCTTATAGGGCTTGCGGTTAGCGGCAGCACAGGCAACCGCTGATCAGCGGTTGGTCGGGGTCGTTTTCGAGAAATGTAACCATGACTTCCATGCCCGTTCGGGGGGGCGTCATTTCACAACTCCAATTGGAAGTCCCCCTCAGCCAACAACAACTCTTGTCGTCAAATCTACCTTCGCGGTCCCAGGGGAACTTGACCTTGACCCTTCCGAGGCGCCTATCACCCTGGATCTCCTCGTCTTCCAGAGCGATGACCACAGCGGTGTGGTTGCTTGTTGCCTGAGGTTTCTTGTGAGCCAAAGGCGGGCGATAGGACACGTCCCACGGGAGAACGATAAAGCGGTTGCGGTAACCCTGATGAAAGTCATCCTCGTTGTCAGTGTTGCTTCTGGCGACGTTCTCGCTCAATACCTGTGGTTGCTTGCCTTCGTGGATGACCTGAGTCAGTAACCATAGGTCGTTCCATTCCTGGCGCGGGTGGCCAGAGATCTCCAGAACATGGCCACTGACTAACCGGGTCTGGTCACCTTGCCCTTCAGCTTGACGATAAGCCGCGTGGCGGCGCTCCATAGCACGCAGACTTATCTGCTTGCCGTGCTCATGGCTTGTGAAAGGCTTCAGCTTGATATCGTTTTCCATGCCTGGCTGTTGCTCGTTTCTCCCCAGGCGTAGGTTGAAGCGCTTGATCAGTGGCTCGTTGGCCACTCTATCGCTCTCTTGTCCATAAGCAGTGGGTTGCCCAATCCTGGGAAAAGCTGCCTGATCATCGCCAAAGACCAGCACGTGGCCTTGAGCGCTGTGTTGGAAGTGGAAGTGGATACCTTCTTCTTCGCACAAGCGCTGAATAAAGTGCAAATCCGTTTCATCGTACTGGGTACAGTAGTCACGCTCGGGGTAGGTCGACCCCAGATGAAGCCGATAAGCGTCACCCACAATCCCGTGTTCTTCCAGTATCAAGGCGACGATTTTCGGCACCGAGAACTGTTGATAGATCCTCTGGTTGATGCGGTGGCGCAAGTAGGACAGGTGCGGTACGAGGGCCAGATTGTAGCGCGTCAAACGCTGAGCATTACCGCTTTGGGCGATGTGATAGATCCGTCCATGGATGCCGCTGCCTTTCGTGTCGAAGGTCAGAAAAGCCTCTACGTCGAAGAGGCTTTCGAGATCCAGGTCAGACCGCTCGCTAACAAGCTCCACGTTGAAGAGATAAGGCCTGCTGATCGCCTCATCTCCGGTAAATGCGAGTACTTGAAAATCGTGCGCAAAACCGTCGATGTCAAACTGAAAGGCGTCTGATTGGCTGGGCTGAACATCCACTGTTCTCTTCTTGCATAAGGAGTTGAATCGGCGCTGTCGCAGATGTCAATGTCAGGAAGCCGGGTAAGTCCAGCTCAGGGCAAGAGCCTATAACAGGCACTAACCCACTAATTTGGCGCCCCCGTATATCAGCGTTTGCGTCTTACTGTCCGGACATAAATAGCCTCAGCCTGCTGCTCACAGCATGTCCGCGTATAAAACAAAGACATGCATAGAGCAACAGGTGACAAATCAAGTCAGATCACACACCACTCTTCACTTTGGTCCAAATCCGTGTGCGGATTCGCTCCAGCTTCAATGGCAATGGCTCAAGTGGGATAAGTGTGGCAATAGTCTTTTTGTCTGGATAAATCCAGGGGTTGTCTCGCAACTTCTGCTCGACAAACTCAGCGGCATCTTTATTAGCGTTAGGGTAGAGAGTGTGGTTTGAGGTCTTGGCAATAACTTCTGGTCGCAACATATAATTAATAAACGCCATACCTTCCTTTGGGTGGGGCGCGTCTTTTAGAAGAACCAGATTTTCCGACCAGACCAGCGCTCCTTCGCGAGGAAGGCTGTAGGTAATCTTGCGTCCAGTGTTGGTCTTCTCGTTTATGGCCTGCGCGGCAAGGGCACCATTAGCCCATCCCACGACTGCACAAATATTGCCGTCAGCCAGGTCAGCGTCAATTCGGGATGAGTCGAAATAGAGGACGTAGGGACGGATTTTTAACAGTAGGGCTTGAGCTTTCTGGTAATCATCCGGGTTCCTGCTGTTGCTGGGGAGCCCAAGGTAATGCAAAGCAATCGAAATGATCTCACTTGGAGAGTCAAGCATTGCCACACCACACGACTGGAGCTTGCTGATATTTTCTTCTTTGAAGATCAAATCCCAGCTATTCACCGGAGCATTATCACCCAATGCCGCTTTGACTTTGTCAACGTCATAGCCAATGCCGGTAGTGCCCCATAGATAGGGCACGGCGTAGCGATTACCAGGATCATTGACCGCGACCTGGGACAAAATATCAGGATCGATATGGGACAAATTACTCAGTTGATTACGATCCAGCGGCTGAAGTACTCCCGCCTGGATCAGGCTTGGCAACACATTGGAGGTGGCCACAACCACGTCATACCCCGTGCGCCCAGCCATTACCTTGCTCTGCATGATTTCGGCGCTGTCGAAAGCATCCATATGCACTCTGGTGCCGGTTGCCTGCTCAAACTCCTTTGGGGTCTCCGGTGCGAGAAGCCCGAACCAGTTGTACAGATGCACCCCAGGCTCTACAGCTCCCACTGATGTGCTCATCCCAGCACAGAGAAGCGAGGCCGAAAAAATGGTTCGCAAACGTGATTTTCTCATGCAACATCCTTGTCAAGACGATGTGCCCTCATGGCCATCGTAAGTCCTGGTAGCGAATATACCGGGCGTTACCAAATAGTAAATACCTACGAATACTTACCTCTGACCTACGAATCCCTAACCCAAAAGGGGTAGAAAATGCCGTTCGACCTTCATAGCCTGGCTTGGCACCGATCGATTGGGAAACTGATCATGCAGTTGAACCGTCCAGAATTCTGGAGTTCGCTTGTTCGTATATTAAACGAATACGTGCAAATCGATAATTGGGTTGTATTGATCTTTAGCAATCAACAAGTGCAAGTTGTTAGTCTTCCTGAGGTCGCAGATGTCGAAGAGGTGGACGCGTTCACTCATCGCTATGTGAAGGGGCTTTACCTGCTGGATCCATTTTATATAGCTAATCGAGAAAACCCCCAGAGCGGTTTCTTTCATTTGCTGGATATTGCGCCGGAATACTTTCTTGAAACTGAGTATTATCATCAATATTTTGCGCAATATATCTCTGTGGATGAAGCCCAGTACAATGTTCAGCTCGATGCCGATAGAACGTTATGCATTTCCATTGGTAGCAAAGTCCGTTTTGATCAAGAGCAAATAACAATGCTTGATATTATCAAGCCGTGGGTGACTGCATTAATGCATCAGCGCATGTGTTTTGAAAATGATGTAGAGAAAAATCTCGCTGAGCCACCTCTATGGCCAGAAACGATTACCCAGCTTGGCACGCAAATAACAGCGCGCGAAAGCGATGTGCTCAGATTGTTGCTCAGTGGCTTCTCTAATAAAGAGATAGCCGGAAAACTTTCCCTCTCGGTGGAAACGATAAAGGTTCATCGTCGCAATATTTATGCCAAATTAAATATCAAGTCACAATCCGAGCTGTTTGCTCGATTCTTTATGCCCAAACAAGATGTTTTCTCTACAAGTTGAAGTCGGTGTTTTAGTCTGGATATTACCGTTAAATGGGCTCACGGCTTCAGGCGCGAACCTGGCCTGACCTCTAATTCTGGCTCGGGATGAGGGCATCACGCTAATTCGCGCGGGTAATCGGAGTCACGTTCCTGCAAGCATCAAATCCAGATTCTGCACTGCTGCTCCAGCTGCTCCCTTCCCAAGATTGTCAAACACCGCAGCCAACAAAACCTGCCCCGTCTCATCATTCTCAAACACTGACAGTCGCACATCATCAGTCCCGTTAAGTGCCTGAGGATCAAGGGACGTCAGCCCTTTAGCCTCCAGCATCGACATCACCTGTACATGGCTCGCATCGGCGTAGTGCCGCATCAGACACGCATGCAACTGCACCGCACTCACACCTGGCGCCAACAACCGGGTTTGCAAGGGGATGGTCAGTACGATCCCCTGCCGAAAAGCGCCATAGGCCGGCACAAACATCGGCCGCTCCGTCAGACCGCTTTGTTGTTGAATCTCCGGAATATGTTTGTGTGCCAGCCCCAGCCCATAGACCTGAAACGCCGACGCCTGTGCTGCGCCTTCTCCCTCATGCTCTTCCACCCCGACACGTCCTTTCCCGGAATAACCCGACACGGCATGAATGTTCATCGGGAAATCCTTGGGCAGTAATCCGGCCTCCAGTAAAGGGCGCAGCAATCCTATCGCCCCCGTTGGATAGCAACCGGGATTGCTGACCCGTCGTGCGGCGGCGATGCGTTGGCTCTGCTGCGGATTCATCTCCGCGAAACCATAGGTCCAATCTGGATGGGTACGGTGCGCCGAACTGGCATCGATCACCCGCACGGCGGGGTTTTCGATGGTTGCTACAGCGTCGCGCGCGGCTTGGTCGGGCAAGCAGAGAATCGCGATGTCGCAGTTATTGATGGCTTCGGCGCGACGTTGCGGATCCTTGCGATATTCGGGGCTGAGTGTGATAAGCCGCAGATCGCTCCGATCGCGTAGGCGTTGATGGATTTGCAACCCGGTGGTGCCTTGGTCGCCATCGATGAATACAAGGGGACTTGCCATGGAATGCTCTCGGACGTTGGAAATCAGGAGTTCCAATCTTCAGTGAGGCGCTAAGATAGGAAAAGTTGAATTTATAAACGATGAAATTCAGTTTTTCTGAACGAGGAGTCACTCATGCGCGAAATCAGCCTGGACCGTCTGCGCACGTTGGTGGCGATTGCCGACCTGGGTTCGTTTGCCGAGGCGGCCCGTGCGCTGCACCTTGCGCCACCCACGGTCAGTTTGCATATCGCCGACCTGGAGGCGCGTGTGGGCGGCAAGCTGTTGTCGCGCACGCGTGGGCGCGTTCAGCCTTCGGCGATTGGGAACACACTGGTGGAGCGTGCGCGGCGCCTGTTGGCGGATGCGGAGCAGGCGCTTGAGGACGTGGAACGTCAGGTACAGGGATTGGCCGGGCGTGTGCGGCTAGGCGCCTCCACAGGGGCCATCGCACAGTTGATGCCGCACGCTTTGGAGACGTTGAGCCAGCGCCATCCCGCTATCGATGTGCAGGTCGCGGTGCTCACGTCGCAGGAAACTTTGAAGAAGCTTGCCGAGGGCGCTTTGGAGATCGGTTTGGTCGCGCTGCCGCAGTCCCCGGTGAAGGGCTTGCGGATCGAGCCATGGCGACGGGACCCGGTCATGGCCTTCCTGCCGGCTCGCTGGGAATCCCCGGAGGTTGTGACCCCCGACTGGCTGTCCACTCAGCCATTGATTCTGAATGACAACACCACACGTCTTTCGCGTTTGACTGCGGAGTGGTTCGCCAGTGGTGGGCCGCAGCCTGCGCCGCGTATTCAACTGAACTACAACGATGCGATCAAAAGCCTGGTGGCGGCTGGCTATGGTGCGACGTTGTTGCCGCATGAAGCCTCCACGCCATTGCCCGATACCAGGATCGTCATGCGGCCATTAAAGCCTTTATTGTGGCGGCAACTGGGTATTGCCCACCGTAGTCGAGACATCGAACGGCCTACGCAACATGTGCTGGATGTGTTGTGGGAATTGAGTGCGGGGTAGGGGATTTTGTCAGGCGAATCAATCGTGGGATTGCTAAACCAACTGGCGGACTCCCAAAGATAAAATCAAACCGCCGCACAGTCGGTCGATAGCTTTTTTCCTCCCTTGATACGCGGACGCAATCTTGGGTTGCGAAAGAGTGATTGCGACCATTCCATACCAGGTCATTGAAACCACCACTACAACTGCCAGCATCGACAAAAACGTGCCTGGT
Source organism: Pseudomonas sp. KD5 (assembly GCF_012932895.1). NCBI lineage: Bacteria > Pseudomonadati > Pseudomonadota > Gammaproteobacteria > Pseudomonadales > Pseudomonadaceae > Pseudomonas > Pseudomonas sp. KD5. The sequence goes on from NZ_JDWJ01000001.1 coordinate 720,172, forward strand.
GAAACGTGGGCGGGGGCTGCTGCTGAAAAAACAGCGGCATAGAAGGCCATGGACTTGGGGTTGCCGATGTTGGTAACCACCCCCTGAATGAAGGACTGCCGGCAACTACCGGCGACGGCATCATTTAGCGGGCCAAGCGCATTCTTCCCCGCGTTGATCAGCAGTCGGAATCCGAACCACATCAGGTAGGCGGCGCCCAGAACTTTTACAACAAGCGCAGCCCAAGGGAGCGCAGCAAATACAACCCCGAGACCTGCAATTGCACAGGTGGACCAGAACAGATTGACCAGTACGATGCCCGCTACCAAGGCCAGAGCTTCTGACCGTGTAGCAGCCACCGCTTTATGGACCACTGCAACGAAATTTGGCCCTGGGATAACGACACCGGCCAGGTAGACCAAAAAGACTGTCAAAACGGCGGAACCATCGATCATGTGCTTCCTCGCGAGTCCTGTGGACGGTGTTCGTCACGCAAATAAGATGTTCCAGGAGCAAGGTCGCTCGTGACCTCAACGTCCATCGAGACAAGAGTTTTACACAGGGCTCTCGAGATTAGGGGCTTTTTACACATTCTGGACTCAAAGCAACCCTTCGCAATCAACAGGGCACTTACTCTGGAGTGCCAATGGCAGCCAGCTTGTTCTAGATCGATGATGACTCAGACATCTCCACCAGCAGTTGTCCAAATGCATTGGCCGCGGGGGTCTTTCCCGTGACGCTCCATATCAGTCTGAAATCAGCATCCAGCAGCGGTGGCAGGCCATATTGGCCGTCAATGACCACCATGCCAGGCTCTAGATCGCCCAGCGGTAGGGCGGTGACGGCAAGCCCCGCCAATACCGCCGCTCGCAGTCCTTGTTGACTTGGAGAGGTAAAGGCGACCCGCCAATCCACGGTGGAGCTCTCCAACGCATCTACGGCCACCTGGCGGTGCAAGCAGGGCGCCGGGGCAAACGCCAGTGGCAAAGGGGCATCGCCAGTAAAATCGAAACTCTGCGCCGCGGCCCAGACGAACCGGGTTTCGCGCAGTACGGTACCGCCGGCCTGGCTGCCCGGCAATGCCATGACCACGGCCAGATCGAGCCCGTCGGCATCAACCAGCGCGCGCAGATCGAGGTAGGTGCCGACGGTTACATCCAGGCGTACGGCGGGAAATTGTCTGGCGAACCGAGACAGTAACGGCGGCAGGCCCTCGCCGATAAAGTTTTCTGGCACACCGAAGCGCACGGCCCCGGATACCGACGACGCTTCGAAACGTCGGGAGAGGGCATCTTGTGCTTTGAGGATTTGTTCGGCATGGCGCAGAAAATCTTCACCATCTTCCGTCAGCGTCAAACGTCGGGTGGTGCGTACCAATAGCGTGGTTCCGGCCTGTTCTTCCAAACGCCGGATCTGATGACTGATCGCTGACTGGCTCAAGTGCAGCCGCTCTGCGGCACGAGTGAAACTACCGGTGTCCTTGATCGCGACAAAAGCACGCAACAGAGCTGGGTCGAAGTCCATTTAGTCAACTCATGACGAATATTAATAAAACTTACGAAATTAAATCATTTCTGTCATTTTTTAATTACTTCCAGAATGCGGCCGCTCACTTGGACTTGTGCCCGGTGACGCTGGCGAGGCTATCGCGTCTCTACCCCTGACTGCGTGCAGAGCGGTCTTGCCAGTGCCCATCAACTTGATCTGGAAGATCACGATGCAGTTCTCTCCGTCGCAGAAGGATATTTTCACCATCGCCGCCGTGTGTTTGGCGTCGCTGATGTTCGGCCTGGAAATCTCGAGCGTGCCGGCAATCCTGCCCACTCTTGAATCGGTTCTGCACAGCGATTTTAAAGATATGCAGTGGATCATGAATGCCTACACCATCGCCTGCACCACGGTGCTGATGGCCACCGGCACACTGGCGGATCGGTATGGACGCAAGCGAGTGTTTGTCATCAGCCTGGTGCTTTTCGGCATGACCTCACTGGGCTGTGGATGGGCGCAAAGCGCCAATGTGTTGGTTGCAAACCGATTCCTGCAAGGTATGTCCGGTGGTGCCATGCTGATCTGTCAGGTGGCCGTGCTGTCTCACCGATTTCAGACGGGAGCTGCGCGCGGGAAAGCGTTCAGTGCCTGGGGAATCGTGTTCGGTATCGGTTTGGGGTTTGGCCCGATAATCGGCGCCGTTATCGTGGCGTTGTCGAGTTGGGAATGGGTGTTTCTGGTGCATGCGCCCATTGCCGTGCTCGCGCTGGTGCTGGTGATCGCCGGTGTCGATGAGTCACGTGATCCGCAGCGTCGCAGGCTGGATGTGTTGGGCATTATTTCGTTGTCGCTGGCAGTGTTAGGCCTTTCCTGGTTCATCACTCAGGGCGCGGGGGAGGGTTTTTCCAGTGGTTCGGCCATCACCAGCCTGGTTGTGGCAATGCTCAGCTTCATCGTCTTTGTCGTTGCGCAGCGACGCTATGTCGATCCCATGTTCGACTTCTCGGTATTGCGCATCCGTCGCTTCTCGGGTGCCTTGCTAGGGTCGGCAGGTATGAACTTCAGCTTCTGGCCGTTCATGATTTACCTGCCGCTGTACTTTCAAAATAGCCTGGGCTACGCCAGTGTCGGCACCGGTCTGGCACTGCTGGCCTATACGCTGCCGACGCTGGTTGTTCCCCCGTTAGGTGAACGGCTGGCGCTGCGCTATCGACCTGACGTGGTGATTCCCGCAGGTTTGTTCACCATAGGTTTGGGGTTCCTGCTGATGAAATGGGGCAGTAGTGTCGCGCACGCCAGCTGGCTGACGATGCTTCCAGGCTGCCTGATCGCCGGAGTCGGACTGGGGCTGACCAATACGCCTGTGACCAATACCACCACCGGATCGGTGCCCAGTGAACGTGCCGGCATGGCATCGGGCATCGATATCAGCGCTCGCATGATCAGCCTTGCAATTAATATCGCGCTGATGGGATTCATCTTGGTGGAAGGTATCCTGTCTTCCCTGCGCAACCAGTTGTCTGGCTCGCCCGATGATGGGCAACTGAGATGGCTGGCGGAGAATATTTCGGCCGGCAACTCTGCCGTGTTGGTGCCGACTGGCCAAGGGATCACGATTCCGGTCGATGTCGCCAACGCAGCTTTGGCGCATGGGTTTGGCTGGGTGATGCTGTATGGCGGTATTGCTGCATGGGTGCTGGTGGTGGCAAGTTACCTGGTCTTTCGTTCGAGCAAAGCCGTTCATTCTCAGCGCTGACTGTCATTCGAAGGACTGCTTCTGGCCGTATCTATCTGATGCAAAAGCCAGTTGTCCCTGACCACGCAGCCGAGCCGATGGGCTCGGCTATCGGTCCAGCAGAGGTGCCAACAGTGCACACATACCGCGCCAGTGCGAACCCTCCCAGTAAATCCGTTGGCAGGCGTCGCAGCGCAGGAAGTGCGAATAGAGGACGCCAACGCGTGGCGGCACCTGCGGCCGGGCCAGTTCCGGGCTGATCTCGTGCAGCGGCAGGTTGCAATGAAGGCACAGGCTGAAGGGGCGCGCGCTACGCGCCAGGTCGAGGCGCTCGTACAATTCGCGCAGCTGCAGCGACGGTTTCAGGGCGTGCACGTAACAGCCGTGGCTGATGATCCGCCGCTTGAGCAGTTCGCGGTCGCGGGTTAGCACGATGCGTCCTTGCTGCGCGGCGATTTCGGCGATCTCGGCATCGTCGAAGCCATTGTCGTAGAGGGTGTCGAAGCCGCTCATGCGCAGCAGGCTGGCCAGCCCGCCAAGGTGCGCATCAGCCACGAAGCGCAGCACCCGTAAAGGTTGCGTACGAACCTTGAGCAACGGGCTGATGTCCAGCGCTTCGAACTTGGGATACACCGCCAACCGGTCACCGTCGAAGATCACCCGCTCAAAGCCCACCGACTCGCCATTGAGCAGCACCATCTCGACCTCGGTGTGCGGTATCCCGAGCGCCTCGATCATGTGCTTGACCGTCGCCCCTCGCGCGCACTCGCAAGTGAAGGACTGCCGCCGCCGTTCGGCCGGCAGGAAATCGTTGAGCTCCTCGTAGAAGCGGAAAGTTGCACGGGTCATGCTGAACAGTATGGCAGGGCTGCAGGAAGAATGAGTTCAGCTGCTCAGTAGAGGGCAGGAGGGATGGACTATCCGGTTGAGCCAGCGCCTTCGAGCAACTCTGCGGTCGCTCGAAGGCGCTCCGGTTACTTCAGGTTGCCGCTGAGGAATTGCTGCAGGCGCTCGCTTTTGGGGTTGCCCAATACGTCCTCGGGCGCACCTTGCTCTTCGACCCGCCCCTGGTGCAGGAACAGCACCTGGTTCGACACTTTGCGCGCAAAGCTCATTTCGTGGGTCACCATGATCATGGTGCGGCCTTCTTCGGCCAGCCCCTGGATCACCTTGAGCACTTCGCCCACCAATTCCGGGTCCAGGGCCGACGTCGGCTCGTCGAACAGCATGATCTCCGGTTCCATGCTCAGGGCACGGGCAATGGCGACCCGTTGCTGCTGACCACCCGAGAGAAACGCCGGGTATTGATCAGCAACCCGTGCCGGCAAACCGACCTTGTCCAGGTAGCGCCGGGCGCGATCCTCTGCGTCCTTCTTGCTGACACCCAGCACCCGGCGTGGAGCCATGGTGATGTTTTCCAGCACGGTCATGTGGCTCCACAGGTTGAAATGCTGGAACACCATCGCCAGGCGAGTGCGGATGCGTTGCAGCTCATTGGCGTCGGCCACGCGCATGCCGTGGCGGTCATGGACCATTCGAATTGGCTGGTTGTCCAGGCTCATGGCGCCGTCGTTGGGCGTTTCCAGGAAGTTGATGCAACGTAGAAAGGTGCTCTTGCCCGAACCACTGGCGCCGATCAGGCTGATCACATCGCCGGTCTTGGCATTCAGCGAAACGCCCTTGAGGACTTCATGGTTGCCGTAACTTTTGTGCAGGTTTTCAACGGTCAATTTGTACATGAACAAGCATCCTGAATTAGTGAGCCGGGCCGAGGAAAGACAACCAACGGCGTTCAGCCAGGCGGAACAGGCCGACCAGGGAGAATGTGACTGCCAGGTAGATCAACGCGGCGAGGCCGAACGACTGGAAGGTCAGGAAGGTCGCCGAGTTGGCGTCCCGCGCGACTTTCAGAATGTCCGGGATGGTCGCGGTGAAGGCCACGGTGGTCGAGTGCAGCATCAGAATCACTTCGTTGCTGTAGTAAGGCAGCGAGCGACGCAGGGCGGACGGCATGATCACGTAGGCATAGAGCTTCCAGCCGGTCAGCCCGTAGGCTTTGGCCGCTTCGACTTCACCGTGGTTCATGCTGCGAATCGCCCCGGCGAAGATCTCCGTGGTGTAGGCGCAGGTGTTCAGGGCGAAGGCGAGGATGGTGCAGTTCATCGCATCGCGAAAGAACGCATCCAGTACTGGCTGAGCACGCACCGCGGCCAGGCTGTAAATGCCGGTGTAGCAAATCAGCAGCTGGATATACAGCGGCGTACCGCGAAACAGGTAGGTGTAGAACTGCACCGGCCAGCGCACCCAGACATTGCTCGAGACCCGGGCAATCGACAACGGGATCGACATCACGAAGCCGAAGAGGATCGAGGCACTGAGCAGCCAGAGGGTCATGGCCAGCCCGGTGATGTGATTGCCGTCCTGGAACAGGAAAGGTTTCCAGTATTCCTGCAGTAGCTCGATCATCGCACGGCCTCCCGGGTGCCTGCGGCGTAGAAGATTTCCATCCGGCGCAAGACGTAGTTCGAAACGGTGGTGATCACCAGATAGATCAAGGCGGCCAGAATCAGGAAGAAGAACAGCTGATAGGTGCTCTTGCCCGCGTCCTGGGCCACCTTGACCAGATCGGCCAAGCCAATGATCGACACCAGCGCGGTGGCCTTGAGGATCACCATCCAGTTATTACCGATGCCCGGCAGGGCAAAACGCATCATTTGCGGGAACACCACCAGGCGAAAGCGCTGGGCGCGGGTCAGGCCGTAGGCGGTAGCCGCTTCCATCTGACCTCGCGGTACGGCGAGGATGGCGCCACGGAAGGTTTCGGTGAAATAAGCCCCGTAGATGAAGCCCAGGGTAATGACCCCGGCGCTGAACGGGTTGATCTCGATGTATTCCCATTCCATGAAGTCGGTGAACGAGGACAGCCAGGTTTGCAGGCTGTAGAAGATCAACAGCATCAGCACCAGGTCCGGCACCCCGCGAATCAGCGTGGTGTAGGCCTGCGCAGGGACGCGCAGCAGTGCCGATTTCGAAAGCTTGGCGCTGGCGCCGATCAGGCCCAGGCCAACGCTCACCAGCAAGCACAGAAAGGATAATTTGACCGTCATCCAGGAGCCTTGCAGCAATAGCGGGCCGAAACCCTGAAGGCTAAAGTTTGACAGCCCAAGAATCTGCAATAAGTTTTCTAGCATTGAGCAGCCCTACCTCAATCAAAAAAGTGCCCATCCGGAAATGGGCGCAGGGTCATTATTTGTCGCTGTAGAGATTCAGATCGCCAAAGTGCTTCTGCTGGACAGCCGCATAGGTGCCATTGTCGTGCAGTGCCTTGATACCTTTGTTCAGCAAGGCCTGAAGCTCGACGTTGCCTTTGGTGAGACCCACGGCGGTCTTGGCTGGAAGGAGGGGATTTTCGACCGGCTCGCTGACTTGGAAGTCGGCGCCTGGTGGCGACTTCAGGAAGCCCAGTTCGGCTTGCAGCATGTCCTGGATCGAGGCATCGAGGCGTCCGGAGATCAAGTCAGCGTACACCTGGTCCTGGTTGGCGTAGGCCTGGGTCTCTACCCCGGCCTTGTCCAGCACGGCCTTGGCGTAGGCTTCCTGGATGGAGCCTTGCTCGTAGCCGATTTTCTTGCCCTTGAGGGAGGCCGGATCGGTGCCGATGGCCGCGCCTTTCTTGAATACCAGCGCGGTCGGGCCAGAGAACAGCTCGTTCGAGAAATCGATGACTTTCTCACGCGCCGGCGTGACGGTCATGGAAGAGATCACGCCATCGAACTTGTTGGCCTTGAGGCCGGGAATCATGCCGTCGAAGTCGCTTTCAACCCACTTGCACTTGACCTTCAGCTCCGCGCAGATCGCGTTGCCCAGGTCGATGTCGAAGCCCACCAGGCCGCCGTCGGCGGCCTTGGATTCGAACGGCGCATAAGAGGGGTCGACGCCAAATCGCAACTCCTTGTACTCCTTGGCCAGCGCAGAACCGGCAGCCACACACAAAGCCAATGCAGAAAGAGTGAGAAATGCTTTTTTCATTATTTTATTCCCAGGGACCATCGAAAGCGCTTGTGCCGCAAGAGCGCGTGTACTGCGCTGCGAAATGTCTTATGCACACGCAAGTACTTGTACAGACAAGCATATGCAATCACCCGGCCAATTCGCCGATTGGGCGTTTGAGAAAACGCGTACAGCGCTCTGGGATGGGCTTGGCAGGCAGGTGAACGCTGGGGGGGAGGCAACCTGCGGGGCTGTTACCTAAGCAGGTTTTTACACCCGGCTGGGGTATGCGGTAACAAAGTGTGGGTTAAGGGTGCCGACTTTCCTGGCTCAAGCCTTGACCCAACGCTGACGGCTCCAGCTACTCAATGTATCGACGGCCAAGACCAATAACAGCATCGCCAGAATAACCGTGCTGGCTTGAGCTTCCTGGAACAGGCTGAGGCTGACATAGAGCATTTGCCCCAAACCACCGGCGCCGACGAAGCCGAGCACACTGGCCATGCGGATGTTGTTTTCCCAGCGGTACAGGATGTAAGCCAGTAGCTGTGGCAACAGGTTGGGCAGGGTGCCGTAACAGAACGCCCATACGGCATTGCCGCCCTGCAGACGGATCGCGTCGGCCGGTTCTGGCGGGGTGTTTTCCAGTGCTTCGGCGAACAACCGGCCGAGCACGCCGGTGGTGTGCAGGGCCAAGGCCAGGGTGCCGGCGTTGGGGCCGAGCCCGGCGGCCAGGACCATCAGCGCGGCCCATACCAGTTCCGGCACCGCGCGCAAGGCGTTGAGCACCAGGCGTGACGCGCTCTGCAAAGGCCAGCCGTAGCGCCCGGCTGCGGGCAATGCCAGTAACAGGCCGAACACCGCCGCGAGCAGGGTGCCAAGGGCCGACATGGCCAGGGTTTCCAGGGCGCCGTGGCCGATGGCTTGTAGATGGCTCGAGCTCAGGTCCGGGCTGAGAAAACGTTGGGCATAAGCGCCCATCTGCTTCAGGTTGCCGGTGCCGCCGAGCTCGCCGAGGTCGATGCCCAGGTAGTTGAACGAGGCGATGACCGCTGCGCCGATGCACAGGAGCAGTGCCAGGTTGAACAGGCGATTCATGTCAGCCTCCAGCGCAGCAGGCGGCTGAGTTGATCGGCGAGCAGCACCAGGACGAGGAACGTTAATAACAGACTGGCCACTTCACCGCCGGCGAACATGCGCAACGACAAATCCATTTGCTGGCCCAGGCCGCCGGCACCGACGAAGCCCATCACCACCGAGGCGCGGATGGCGCATTCCCAGCGGTACACCGTGTACGACAGCAGTTCCGCAGCGACATTGGGCAGGATTCCGTAGCAAAAGGCTGCGAGCCGACCACTGCCGGACTGTAGTAGCGCGTGTACCGGGCGCTGGTCGACCGACTCGAAAATTTCCGCGTAGACCTTGCCCAACATGCCGCTGTAAGTGATGGCAATGGCCAGTACCCCGGCCGTCGGGCCGAGGCCGACGGCGCGCACGAACAGCAGGGCCCAGACAATTTCCGGCACGCTGCGCAGGAAGATCAGTAAACCGCGTATGGGCCAACGCAGCAGTTGGCCCCAATAGCTCGGGTGGCCAGCGCGGGAGGCAGCAGACAGCGACAGAGCACGACTGGCGAGCAGGCCGGCGGGAACGGCCAACAGCAACGCCAGGGCCATGCCGGCCGTGGCGATGGCCAGGGTCTGCAGGGTGGCTTGCAACAACAGCTGGATGAACTCGTCGCCATGGGCCGGTGGCCAGAAGGCGGATACAAACCGGCCCATCTCGTTCTGACTGTCACTCGCCACCAGCACACGGAGGTCCAACTCGCTGAAGCGGATGCCGGGCCACAGCAAGGCAAGGGCCAGCAGGGTGAGCAGCAGACGGGGCAGGGCGGCCGGATCGCGGGTGTCAGACGTCAGCATCGGGGGATCTGCACACTCAAGGGAGCCGGAGGAATCGGCGAGGATTGCAACTGCTCATTGGCGTAGAGCTTGTCGAGCAGCTCGCGGTCGACGGCGCTGGCCGCAAGGTCGAACAGGATCTGTCCATCACGCAAGCCGATGATGCGCGAAAAGTGCGCCAGGGCGAGGTCCACCGCGTGCAGGCTGGCGACCAGGGTGACGTTCTGCTCCCGGGCATGGCGGCACAGCACCGAAAGCGTGTGCTGGGCCAACACCGGGTCCATCGCCGATACCGGCTCATCGGCCAGCAACACCTCGGGCGCTTGATATAACACGCGGGCAATGCCTACGCGCTGTAGCTGTCCACCGGACAGTTGCTGGCAATGCGCGAACAACTTGTCACTCAGGTCCAGCCTGGCCAATGCCGCGCGTGCGCCCGGAACATCCAGCGGATGCAGCAGGTTCAGCAGGCTCTTGCCCAGACCCCACTGACCCAGCTTGCCGGCCAGAACCGCGGTGACCACGCGTTGGCGCGGGGGCAGGGGAGGCGCCTGATGGATAAGGCCGATGCGCGCGCGCAGCCGCTGACGCTGACGGGCAGAAAGCTGCCAGACGCGCTCGCCGAGCACCTGCAGCTCGCCGTTGCCCGGCCGCAGGGCGGTGGCCAGCAGGTTGAGCAGACTCGACTTACCCGCGCCGGACGGGCCGATAATCGCGACCTGTTCGCGTGCACCGATGTGCAGATCCACGCCACGCAGCGCCTGGACACCGTTGGCGTGGGTAAGGCTGACCTGGGTCAGATGCAACGTCATTTGAGCAGTTCGGCGGCGCGTGCGGCTTCCTCGATGCCCTTGTAGTTCTCAGGCTTGGTTTCGATAAAGCGGCTGGCGGCCTGCAGGTCCAGAATCTCCTTGTCTTTCGGGTTCGCCGGATCGAGCGCCAGGAACGCAGCCTTTATCTTGGCTGCCAGCGCCGGATCGAGGGTTCCGCGCACCGTCCAGTTGTAGTCGAAGTACGCTGGGGTGGTCGAAAACACTTTGACTTTGGTGGTATCGACCTTGCCGGCAGCGACCAGTTTTTCCCACACGCTGGCGTTGAGCACCCCGGCGTCGACCTTGCCAGCCTGGACCCAGGCAACGGTGGCGTCATGGGCACCGGAGTAGCCCACGCGGCTAAAGTACGTTTCCGGCTTGATGCCTTCCTTGAGCATGAAGTAGCGCGGCATGAGACTGCCGGAAGTCGAGGACACCGAGCCGAAGGCAAAGGTCTTGCCCTTGAGATCGGCGAGGGACTTGACGGCTGGGTCGGCGGTGATGAATTTGCTGGTGAATTGGGCGTCCTGTTCACGCTGCACCAACGGAATGGCATTGCCGGTTTTCAGGCGTGCCTGCACGAACGTGAAGCCGCCCAGCCAGGCCAGGTCGATGCGATCGGTAGCCAGCGCCTCGACCACCGCCGGATAGTCGCTGACAGGCACGAACTCAACCTTCATGCCCAATTGTTGTTCCAGATAGGCGCCAAGCGGCTTGAACTTGCGCAGCAGTTCGGTCGGCGCTTCATCGGGAATCGCGCTGACTTTCAGGGTCTCGGCGGCTTGCGCCAGCAGGGTGCAAAAAGACAAGGACAAGCCGACGGCCAGTGCCAGGGTACGCTTGAGCATGGAACATCTCCGGTGCATTTACGAAAGAATATCGAGGCGCCTGGCACAAGGTGATTGCTGCGTGGCGCTTTGTGAGGGTAGCCGAAATGGAGCGAAATTGACTGCTTTTGGGCTATTGCTGTTTATTGAGAAAGGCGGCATACGGCCCGAAGCTGCCCGTTGAATCAGACTGCAATCGGCCGCAGTCACCGGCAAGCAGCAGTTCGTAACTGTTATCCGATGCAAAGTTTGGCCATTGAATTTATAAAGGCGGCAAAGCACCGTATCAGGACGCCGTAAAGGTATTTTCCATCGGCCAGCGCATTTCCAGATGTTCAGTCAAATAATGCATAAAAGCTTTGACCTTGGGTGTGATGGCGGCTCGTTCCTGGACACATACATAAATATCGAGCGGTTCAGCGTAGGCATAAGTTGAAGCGTGGCGATGTTCAAACAGAGGAACGAGTTGGCCACTTTCGATAAAGGGCGCCGCCACGAACTCCGCCAAACGGGTTATTCCCGCGCCACGGACGGCCATTTGGGCTAGAGCGTCAACATCGTCGCTGATTGCGGTCGCATTGAGAGTAGCGTCGTAACGTTGCCCATCCCGGATAAAACCCCAACGTAGAAAGCGTCCGTCTAGCGGGTAGCGAAACGGTAGACAGGCATGGTGCTGGAGGTCTTCAGGATCGCGTGGCCAGCCGGCTCGTTCCAAATAGATGGGTGACGCGCAGATGATAAAAGGGACTGAAACGATCTTGCGAGCGACGATCCCCTCTTCCAGTTGTGGTTTTATCCGCAGGCTCAGATCAATGCCTTCTTGAATATGATTAATTTTGCGATCTGTGGTTGAGAGTTCAAGTGTCAGGCGTGGGTAACGTGCAGCGAAGCCGGCGATTAGTGGCGCCAACACATGCCGCCCGAAAGCGGAGGTAGAAGCGATGCACAGTCGCCCTTGGAGTTGAGTCTGCGCGCTGGTGATCGCGCTTTGCGCCGATTCGAGATCACGCGCTATACGTTTCACTTTTTCGTAGTACACCATGCCGCTTTCGGTTAACGCCATGCTACGCGTGGTGCGCTGGAGAAGACGCGTACCCAGGTGGGTTTCCAAGCGATTTAGGGTCTGGCTAATGGCTGCCGCACTGACGCCCAGGGTTTTGGCCGCGCCCACGATGGAGCCCGCTTCAACCACCTTGATAAAGCTAGCAATCGCCCCTAACAGGTTCATCTTTGTTCCAGCGAGAAGAGTCATTCATAAGATTTTGTTTATAAAGCAACCACTGCTAGCCGTCTAGTTGCTAATTTTTGATCTTGCTATGGTGTTCATCACCTACCAATCGAAGATCAAAAAGGTCTGATATGAATCCAAAAACATCCTCTAAAGCTCTATTTTTCAACCAACGTAAGCTCTCGGTTCGCGCTACGCCTTATGTTTTCGCACTGTATATGGCCACCATCATGGCGCTCTTGATGTCATTCGTGATCACTGCGGCAAATTCCGGTATTGAGAATGATTACCTAAGTAATGCGCTGCACGCCTATAAATTGGCCATGCCAGTGGCATTCCTGTGCATACTCGTCGTTCGCCCCATTGTGCTCAAACTGGTGTCTTTGACTGTACACCCACATCGTTAAGGGCGACCGCTTGCGGCCCAATTGATGGGGCGTTGTGGACAACCCTATTGGGTCGACTGTTGCCGGCCGTCACAGGTCGGAGTCGACCTAAAGCTGACACTGTCCGCAGTCAGCTCCAAGCCTTCTCTCGATCCAGCAGGTTGTGGGCTATTCAGCGGCGCCACGATCCCTCGGGCAATTCGACCTGCCGATGCGCCGCAGCCAAGGCAACCTTCAGCCCCTCTTTATCCAGCGGTATGCAGTAGGCGGGTTTAGCCCGTTCGAATCGCCAGCTTTCATCAAGACTGCCCGCATCTACCGCGTCGAATCCAATCTCGTCCAGTAACTTGATCACCAGCGCTTTCACCGCCGGATCATCCGCCGCGATCGGCAGTGCGCGTCGGTCGGGCGCTGCTTTCGGGCGCGTGTCCTGCACCAGGTCCTGGGCGAGGATTGCATTGAACACCTTGACCAGGCTGGAGTGGGGCAGATGCTCGGCGAGCAAGCGGCTGGTGGTGGTTTCGAATCGGTCGAGAGCGGCAATGTAGAGGAGGGTTATGAAGTGACTTTCAGAATTGGCCCGCTGACCGCGTCCAGTTTGACCGCCAGGCCGTTGGCACCTTATCGGTTGGTAGCCTGTGCTGCACCGAGCTACCTGACCGACCGCGGAGTGCCACAAATACCGGATGATCTGAAGAACCATGAGTGTCTGGGGTATGCCTATTGGTCCCGGCCGGCCGACCGCGAATGGGTATTCTGCAAAGGCCCCGCAGTTGAACGGGTACAAGTCGTCAGTCGATTGCAGGTCAACGAGAGCAAAGCACTGCTGTCGGCAGCGCTGGACGGGTTCGGGATTGTCCTTGGTCCCGAAGACTTTCTTGAGCCCGCGTTGCGCAGCGGNGAGTTGGTTCGACTGTTAGCTGATTACGAAGCACCGAGCCGACAAATGCATTTGCTCTACACGGCCAATCGTCAGAGAACAGCCAAACTCCGACGATTTATCGAGGCTGCGCTCGTCCGCTTTGGTGCTCCTTGAGCAAGCTTTTGAGTTGTCTCAGCCGCATTGAATTGTGATTGATCGCGGTCGCAGGCCACTGCTTCATTGACTGGCTGTTGTTGGGCCGATTGTTGCCTGTCGCCAAGGGCAGTAAACGACCCATTGCAAGCGATCGCAGCCAATGCAGTTACGGTCAGTTTGCCCGCGCCGAGAGTCGCGTCGTGCAAGATCTACCCGGTTGCGCCGCACTAGAGCATCACGCTGCGTCAATGCCTGTTGCAACCGCCGAGCCACTGCTACACCAGGACAATACGTTTGAGCTTGGCGTTCAGTGCGGCGAACGCCGCTTCGGTACTGGCCTTGTGGTTGGTGATAAGCACGTCGATGCGTTCTGACGGGCAGAAAGCGACGCGGCTCTCCACGCCGATCTTGCTGTAGTCGGCGAGGATGACCACGCCTTCGGCATTGTCGGCCATGGCGCGCGCCACTTCGGCTTCGCGGTGGTCGTAGTTGCTGGCACCGCGCTGGGCGTCGATGCCGACGGGCGATAACAGCGCGAGGTCGGCCCGATAGCGGCCAATTTCCGCCACCGTGGTGCCGCCAACCGTAGCGGGAGCACGGTCGCCGAGCGAACCGCCCAGTACGATCACCTCGTTGTACTGGCCGCCTGGCACAGCGGGATTACGCAATTGCAACGCCACGTTGAACGAGTTGGTGATCACGGTCAGCCCTCCCAGCTTGGCCAGCTCTTCGGCGAGGATGACGGTGGTGGTGCCCGCGTCGATAAACACAGTCTGTCCGTGCGACAGCAGACTGACCGCTGCGCGCGCGAGGTCACGCTTGAATTTGACGTTGATGTTCGCCCGCTCGGCGATGGGCGCTTCGTCTTCAACGCGGATGGCGCCGCCGTGTATCCGCTTCAACTCCCCCTGTTCCTCCAGAGCGACCAGGTCGCGTCGCACCGTCTCGCGTGAAACGTTCAGCTCCGTGACGATGCGGTCGGTGGTGACGCGCTGCAAAGTCGATAGTAGTGCGCGGATCCGCTGGTAACGCTCTTCTTGCCACATACCGGGTGTCCCTGCTGTTCGAGTCGCTGTCCGAGCACGCATTGTGGAGAGGCGTCAGTCGCTGTCAAGTTTGGCGCGGCCTTGTGATCATTGGGTTGGCGCAGCCTGCGCGTCATGTTTGTGTGATATTGAGGCATTATTGTTTTTTTGTGTATTTGGAGCTAGCCTCGTGGCCGGACGGTTTCTTCCCCTCGTCCGCATTTCGAAACACGCTTTCGCCATCGCCTCGGTTGTAACCTCTCATTTAGAAGTAGGAGCTATGCCATGCAGCGTCGCCAGTTTCTGAACACCCTCGCCACCGTTTCCGTTGTCAGTCCGCTGTTGTTGTCATCCCGCATAACGCAAGCCGCCACGCCCCCGGCCACACCAAGTGCGCTGGACCCGGCGCGCTGGTCGCCGCTCAACCAAAAGCGTCTGCAGGCGGTGATCGATGAGCACGGCGTCAAGAGCGCGTCCTACCGCCCTGACCAGTGCCCGTACGCGGTGTTTGACTGGGACAACACCTGCATCATGAACGACTGCGAAGAAGCGCTGCTGGTCTACCAGATCAATCATCTGCAGTACAAGCTGACGCCCGATGAGTTCGCTGAGGTGGTGCGTCAGGACGTGCCGAACGGCGCGTTCATGAAGGACTACACCACGGTGGACGGCAAGCCGGTCAAGATGGAAGACATCGCCAGCGACGTAGAAGCGGATTACCGCTGGTTGCACGCCAACTACAAGGGGCTCGCCGGCGACAAGAGCCTGGAAGAGATTCAGGCCAGCGAGCAGTACAAGGATTTTCTCGCCAAGCTCTACTTTATGTACGACGCGATCTGCGACAGTTACCCGGTGGAGATCGGCTATAAGTGGATTCTGTATTTCTACAAGAACATGACCATGGCTGAGTTGCAGGCGATGGCCGAGGCTTCCAACAACTACGCCATCGGCGACGCACTGCGCAAGGTCAAGTACGAGAGCTCACGCACGTTGCCGGGCAAGGCCGGGGTGGTGGCGGATACGCACTTTCATGGCATCCGCATCCATGAGGAAATCCGCGGCCTGATGCACACGCTGCGCGCCAACGGCATCGACGTCTATGTCAGCACCGCCTCGATCGACGATGTGGTACGCGTGTTCGCGGGCAATCCTCATTACGGATACGACGTTCCGCCTGAGAACGTGATCGGCCTGCGCATGGCGATGGAAGGCGGCAAATACACCACTCGCTATCAGCCGGACTGGCACTTCAACTACGGGCCGGGCAAGACCGTCGGCATCAAGAACGTGCTGGTTAAACAGAAGGGCTATGGCCCGGTGTTGGTGGCTGGCGACAGCGATGGCGATGCCTGGATGCTGCGCGACTTCAACGATACGGCGGTGGGGGTGATCGTCAACCGCATGAAGAAGGGCGAGATCGGCGCCGACAGCCAGCAGGCCGCTACCCAGTTGGGCACCCCGAACGCCCGCTTTATCCTGCAGGGGCGCAACGAGCACACTGGCCTGATGATTCCAGACGAGAAATCGCTCAAGTACGGTAAAGACGAGCTTAAGCTGCTGGCTTGATGGCACTGGCTCGCGGGTGGCCGGCGGCCATCCGCGACCCGCAATGCAACTCGCCTTGTACCTGCGGGAATGATGATTCTGCGTCGGAAAGTCGTTACCGCTACCGGCCCGAGTGAGTCAGTCGTATCGAGTCAAAATTGTGAGTGGCCCTGGAATTACGAGGCGCGCCCCACAGACCGCTTTTGGCCGATTGCTGCCTCTGAGCAGGATAGATTTTCAGACCACTCCTATTAGGCACGCGAAGAGGCTCCTCCCAGGTTTGAAAGCCGCTGTGCGTAGGCACACCAGCGTCTGTATTAGCCGGCTCTAACCCGTTTAGGCAAGGGAGATCCTAAGTCTCTGGAAATGGAGGCTAAGTCATGAACGCATCTACCACTTTGGCGTGAACCTTAGAATATAGGCAAACTATTCGGTCAAATATCTTCCCTTCGCCTGCGTGATATCTGGGGCATCAGGATCAGGCTTGTCAGCCTTATGAGATTTTCGGATTGCGCACAAGTCCCAGCGATGCTCGGTGGCAGCGGCGACGGAGCATGGCTTTGCTGCGCAGAAATGAGGGAAGGGCTGCTTCTGGTTTGGAGCTAATTGTCGGCGTTTTCCGGACAGCAATGCCGGTGGAGCAGACCTTTCAAGGCCTAAGACGATTAGGAATAGCTGCTCTTGATAGGGTCGTATGCCGCCGGAGTTTTTGACCCGCAGGCTGCTAGCAGGCGCTGACTAACCCCTAGCGTGTTCCGTTGATAACGCAGCAGTTTCAAGTCGAGCTATTCAGTACTAGCGTTTTGACATACGATCCTGACAAATGGGATGTCGAGCTAAGGAATAATTATGGCAAGGAAGACGCTAGTGTTTGGCAACGGTCTTGGAATGGCCTTGGACCAACAGCACTTCTCTTTAGAGCGTGCGCTGGAAGACGTATGGAATCATCCGCGCCACCTACCTGACCATCAAAAAACGTTGGTCGGTCGCTGTGTCGATAACGACGGCGAGGCGCCGCAAGGCGAGGACCAGCTCGACACGCTCCACGTCGTCGTCGCGGCGTGCAACATGCTCAACAAAATCGGAGATGAAGACGTTCATTGGTTGTCTACCGAAGGTCAGCAGTTTCCGACTGCCGTCGCGAAGTACATACACCGGGTCGCCTCCAATCTGCACTTGTACGACGGATCACTACCCGATACTTTTCTTGATCCACTTTTCGATTTCATCCGCGAAACTAAATCGAATATCGCAACTTTGAATTACGACCGGCTGCTCTATGGAGCCCTTATCGACGCCGGTTTCATGAACGGCGGCTACCGGGGCTACCTGGTCGATGGCATGATCGACGGGGGGTTCGGGGCGGAGACGCTCGAGCGTCGATACGGAAACGATTTCGGCTATTACCTGCACCTGCATGGGTCTCCTCTCTTCTATGACGACAGGCGCGGCGCTGCCCGGAAAATGACGCGGGACATGTTAACCATGAATTCTGCGGAGATCTCAAACCATATCGTTTTAACGCACGTCATCCATAAACGTTCCGTTATTGGCGCGTCCGAAGTCCTTTCAACTTATTGGGACTACCTGAACGATTGCTGCCATGAGGCAGAAGAAATAATTGTGTTCGGGTATTCGGGTGGCGATGTTCATCTTAACAATGTGCTCGCAGCTTATGCTCGAACGGCAGCAATCCGGGTTGTCGAATGGCGCGGAGCTGGTACTCGATTGCAGCGTGAGGAGTATTGGGAGCAAATCCTGCGGACTGAACATTTCGATTTGGTGCGGAAGGCGAACGTCCTCGACTTCAATGATTGGTGACAGCCCGCGCCAAGCTCATCCGCTACCAACAACGTTGCAATGACCGCTTCTGGCCGATTTCTGCCTGTCATGACTGGCAGAAATCGCCCCCAAAGGGTCCAATACCGTGTCGACCGGCGACAAGGCCAAAAACGGCTAAGTCTGCTAGCGTTGAGTGCTTTGGGAGCTATAGAAGGCACCGATAATGCAGATGTTTAAAATCGAGGCGAACGGATTGAGTCAGCTCCGTGAGGCTCTGAGTCAAGCCGCATTGCCCTTTGATGATTTAAGCGAACCGGGTAGGCAGTTTTTCCGTTTTGAGATGGACGGAAAATGGATCGCGTACGGCGGGCTGGAGGGTTCTGGTCAAGACATGCTGCTTCGCTCACTAGTCGTTAGTGATTCGCATAATGGGAAAGGTCTTGGCAAAGCTGTGCTGTCAGAGCTGGAACAATATGCTGCCTTCCAGGGGGGGCTTTGGTTGCACTTGTTAACTCAAAGCGCGACTGGATTTTTTACAGCCAACGGGTATGAAATTTTCGATAGGGGTGAAGCGCCGGTCGCTATCAGTCAAACCGTCCAGTTCAAGCATTTATGTCCAGCATCGGCAATCTATCTACGAAAGTCGTTAGGTGCAGCGGTTGTTACGGAGCAGTTCGTCGGTTCGCGCTAATGGACGGAATCCGTCAGTCCGCACTTGGCCGTTTTCTGCCTGTAACCGTCCGGCCAAGTCATCTACCCAGCCCCGCAAAGCCAAGACATGGTGTGCACTTAAATTTAAGTGGGCACCAGTTCTAGCCTTTTAAGCGGGTATTTCATGCAGCCAACACGCCGTTCCTATTCCAAATCCTTCAAGGCCCAGGTCATTCAAGAGTGTGCCCAGCCCGGCGCTTCGATTGCCAGCGTCGCACTCAGCCATAGCCTCAACGCAAACCTCGTCCACAAATGGATTCGGCTGCAAACGCAGAAAAGCACGGCGCCGCAACCTGCGTTTATTCCGTTACCTGCCTATCGTGACCGCCTGACGCCGACGTTGCCCGCTTGGTGCTACGGTGATGGCTTTCTAGCAACCAATTCGAGATATCTATATGAAACCCAATCCGACAATCGATAACGTATTACGCGTCGCGTTGGTTACAGGATCCACTTCCGGTATTGGCGCAGCCATTGCACGTGTACTAAGCCGGGCAGGCTATGCGGTGGTGCTCCATTCGCGAAATTCTGCGGATACGGGACGCGCTATGGTTGCCGAAATGAAGCAGGCTATTTACGTGCAAGCTGATCTTGCTTTCGAAGCTGACAGGGTCAGGCTTATTAACGAGGCGATCGCCGCGTGGGGGCAGCTCGACGTATTGGTCAATAACGCCGGTATTAGCAGAGTCATTCCGCACGGCGACCTTGCCTCGGCCAACTCGACGGTGTGGCACGAACTTAACGAGGTTAATGTCGTGGCGCCGTTCCACCTAGTCGCATTGGCCGAGTCGGCATTGCGCGATGCCGCCCGTTACCGTCGAGCAGGTTGCGTCGTAAACATCAGTTCGCATGCCGGTATCCGTCCTAAGGGCGCATCGATTCCCTATGCGGTAAGCAAAGCTGCGCTTAATCACATGACCCGCTTGCTCGCGGTATCGCTGGGGCCAGAAATTCGCGTAAACGCTGTGGCGCCTGGCTTGGTCGACACGCCTCTGACCGCAGAGTGGACAGGTGCCCAAGAGTTGTGGCGAACTCGCGCACCTATGCGCAGGGCCGCTAGCCCAGACGACATCGCAAAAGCTGTTGTAATGCTGGTTGAGTCGGACTACTTAACCGGCGAGATACTCCTCTCAGACGGCGGGTTGAATCTGAGCTAGGTTTAGCGTGCTCCGGTGTAGCGGGTGAGAAGACGAGTCACTCTGTTTCGCCGGCTCGCCCAAAGGACGGATACCATAGCTTTTCAAGGCGGGCTAGAGGACACCGCCGGACGGATACCCGGAACCTAGCAATAGGTGATCTGAGAACACTTACACTGGAAGTGACGACACCGATGCCTGACTGCAAAGGCATCGGTGTCTCTTGCCTGCTCTGGCAGTCCGTCGGGGTCAACTCATCTCTGGAACGAGGTGGCTCATGAACGTCAGGTTTTCAATAGCGTACATATACTCAGAGAATCTCGGATCTCCATCGTTGAACGCCTTTGCCACTTTTTGTGCGTTCTCAAGACTGTCCCACATTGCTAAGTCCGCGAAGACTCGATCGTCGCTCATAGGGCAGTAGGCACGATACTCGATCAAACCAGAAAAGGTCTTTAACGTTTCACGAAGCCCTGCGCGGAGCACAGGCACTTGCGCAACGCATTCCGGTTTGACCTTGAAAATGGCTAATTCGAGTACATGAGATGAGTGCTGCATAGGGATGGCCTTCTGTGTGTTAAGGAGTCCCAATTATCACTGGCTCATACTGACAGCGTAGTGTCAGTAGTGGTGATCGCTTTCCACTGGCTTGCTTGGTGCTTCATATACGCTTGGAGATCAAGGGCAGGATTGTCGGGTGATGGTTGTTGGGCAATAGCGATGGAGGCTATGCGATCGACCCGAAAATCGCGGTAAGCCGCCTTGGCACTACACCAGCTTCCAACCGTCCACTTTCCTCCCCAGTAGAAAAGGCCAAGGGGAGAAATGAGACGTTGCGAAACCACACCATCCAAACTGGTATAAATTATCTTCAGCGCCTGAGTGTTTTCGATGGCATTTCGAAGGGTTGCCAGATGGCCACGCGTCAAGGAAGGTGTTGTTCCAAGTGCCCTGATTTTTGCCGAGCTGGGGTCAACCTTGTGATGGACTATGGACGCTGAGATTTTGCTCAACAACATCCTTGCAGCAGCACCTAGATCGTTATCGGCGGAAGCTGAAAGCATTTCCATCCCAAGCATCAATGCATCCAGTTCGAGCCTGTTCAACGTTAAAGGCGGCATCTCAAAATCGGCATCCAAGGCATACCCCACGCCAGCGGTACCATAGATTGGGATTCCACTGAAGGAAAGGTCGTCGATGTATCGATAGATTGAGCGAACGGAAACGCCAATTCGGCTAGCCAGTCGTTCAGCAGAGATTGGCTGATGGACACGAATCAGATTTACCAATTGAAATAAGCGATCAGCTTTACGCACCAGGTGTGCTCAACTGAGAGTCCTTTGCAAGCTCAATGGCCGCGTTAATGGCGGCCCGAGCTTGGGGGCTATTCTTCCAGCAAGTCGATCCCACTGCTGCCGATGCCTGAGCCAGGATGTCACAAGCATTCGCTTTGCTGAGCACAGCTAGCGAGTCAATGCCCATCTGCTCAAGGCGAGCGATAACGGCCGGCCCTACGCCCTTTAGGGCCAACAAGGCATTATGTTCCGTCAGTGGAAATGGCATCCGTAAACTCCTGTTATCGGCCAATGAAGCAACCAGAGTTTGCCCGACGGGAGAGGGCATCTCAATAGATGACTCCATCGCCCTAAGCGCAGGCATCAGGAGAGGCTTACGATGCAGCTGCCAACCCAGCGCGCGAGTGAGATCGAGCAGCTGCTGCCGCATCGGTGGATACCGGCCTGACTAACGTAGAGCGATTCGGTCGCACGCTTGTCGGAAGCAAACTATCGCCTGCTCAATCTGGCAATGCCTTAGCAATTGCCGCTTCAAGCATAGGTTTGGCTGCGTCATGCAAGAGCTGGCCGTGAGCGCCTACGACATGTTCGAAATCAAGCCTCAGAAGCCTCTCGAAGTCGGCGACAAGACTGCCCCCCTCCGGCGTGACGCGTTTCAGCCAAGGGCCGCCAATAAGTAGCGTCAGCTTAAAACCCATCATTCGCAGTACGCATCTGCTAAGGAAAGTTGTGTAACTCCAGTCGGCCCAATATTGAATGCTATCCGTGGCGATGAGCAGTTTTAGATTCTTCAGCAAAAGGCACGCCTCAGGGTATTTGGCCGCTTCATACACGAAAAACTGTGCATCAGGCATCGGCGGAGACGCTGCGGCGTTGATCACATGGTTTGCCATAGGCACCTTGTAAGTCTCCGGTTGAGATTGACACCAGAACTCCGCCTGATATCGGTCAACGTAAAACCGATCGTCTAGACCATGGAAATCTCCTAGACGCAGGACATGGCGAACATTACCTAGCGCATCCAGCTGACAAAGTGCGGCATCGCTCAGGCGCACCGGGTTGATGAGGGTCAATTCATCGCCACTTTTGACTATGACCATGTTTCGGTTCATACGCATTCCAGGGCCGATCCTGATGCTGCCATGAACTAGATAAACGTTGTGGAAAATAGGAGTGATAGGGTCATGGGGGAACGCGGGTGGGTACACTGACAATTCCTTGTGAAGTTATCCTTACTCACTGCTTGGCGAATCCTTATCAACCCAAGCATGACGACCGTACCTTACCTTGGGACGTCCTACGCATCCATAGCTGACCCTGCCAGCAATGTTCAGGATCCTATCTAGACCGTTGCGCGGTGAGGTTCGGGGCGACTGCACCTCATTGCAGATCCTGCTCAGTACAGGTAGGCGCCTTCACCGGGCGGTTACTTCTGCCTATCGCGAATGACCGGTTTGGGTCGGTTGCTGTCGGTGGGCAAGGAACGCTTTCAATCCAATTCCGTATGGGGAACCGAGCAACACTTAACTCGTTGTCCCGTTCGTTCCTGTAACATGCCAGCCCCCACCACCACGAGCTTTGAAAATGGATTCTCACTCGATTCTGACGTTTACATTGGTCGCCGCGATTGCCATTGCCAGCCCAGGGCCTGCGACCTTGATGGCGATCAACAATAGCCTGGCCCATGGGCAGCGCAGCGCCATATGGTCATCGCTCGGCAACGCCAGTGGCCTGTTCTGCCTGTCGTCCGCTGCCATGCTGGGGCTGGGGGCGCTGCTTGCCAGTTCCGAATGGCTGTTCAACGCAGTGAAGTTCATCGGTGCCGGTTATTTGTTCTACCTGGGCATCAGACAATTGTTCAAAAAGGGCCCAATGCTCCCGGACGGGATTCAGGACGACTTGAAGGAAAGCCGGCCGACTCGTTCCAAACTCTACAAAGCAGCCTTCCTGACGGCGGTGACCAACCCCAAGGCGACGATGTTCTTCACCGCGTTGTTCCCGCAGTTCATTGATCAGAGTGCGGCGTTGCTGCCGCAATTTCTGATCCTCACCTCGATCTTCATGGCATTGTCGGTGTCGTCCCTGAGCCTCTATGCCGCGCTCGCCTCGCGGGCCAAGGGTGTGCTAATCCGACCTGCACTATCTCGTTGGGTCAGCCGGGTGGTGGGGTCGACATTCATCGGTTTCGGTGCTGCTATCCTGACCATGCAGCGGCAGGCGGCGTAGGGGCGTCGGGCTTGTAACTCCGGTAACAGGGAAGGGTGACAGGCGAGAATGGTACGTCTTGAGCCGAGTCGAAGATGGCACACTTCAAGCCGTGGCCACGTCACCAAACGCCCCGAATGAAAAGAGCCCGCACCACTGAGGCCCAACTTCCCCGCATGGCGTTGTTGGATCGTCAATACAACATGTGCTCACTTAACCCCGAATGCTGGAATGCGCCGGTTAAAAAGTGATCCGACTCGATCGGGTCTTTTCGCCGAAAGCCCTACTGCTTGAGGGGTGTTATCAACGACAAGGCAGTCCGTTTATGAAGATGAACACGTTAGTTCCAGAGATGATTGTCTCTGACTTAAAACGAAGCCTAGATTTTTACTGCCTGATTCTGGGCTTCTAAATTGAATACGAAAGGCCTGAAGACAAATTCACTTTTCTGTCCTTTCAAGGGAGTCAATTGATGCTGGAGCAGGATGACTTGGAAGAGTCTCCATGGCGTGTTGGCCCTCTATTATCACCCTATGGACGAGGGATGAATCTTTCGATTCAGTGCTCTGATACCAAAGCTTTGGCTAGGGCCATCGAGGACGCTGGTATTGAATTGCGCAGACCCATTAAAGAGTGCTGGTACCGAGATAAAGAGCGCCTGCACGGAGAGCTTAATTTTTTGGTACTTGATCCAGATGGCTATCTGTTGCGGTTCACTCGGAGCTTAGGTTTCAGAGCAGTCGAGCATCAAGCGATAGCCTGAACAAGTGATGTTGCATAGCGTGATTCTGAGCATTTCAACGACCGCTGTTGGCCGTTTGCTGCCCGTCGCACACCCTTACCGCACTGATGTCTGATAATCACCCGGAAGTACCGCGGCTTATCAAGCAGTTTCGCAAGAGCGAGCTCACGGCAAATCACTGGACGAAGTTTCCGAGGGCAAAGTTGTAGCGAACTGAGTCGTTTCAGCTAGCCAACCCTCAGCGCACCTACCTGTTAGTCTTGCGCAGCAGTTCGTGGGCCATCTCGATGGCCTGCTCGCGTGAGGCGGCGAACAGCAGCGGGTAGCCCCAGACCTTGGCGAACAGGCCGGCGAATGCCTTGAATCCCAGGCGCTTTGCCGCGCTGGGTTCGACCATGATCAGGGCCAGAACCAGGCTGCGCAGTTGCGCCTTGTGCTTCTTCATCCACAGCGTGGTGCGTTTCTTTTCTTCTGGTGAGTGCTCATGGTCATCGCCGGGTGGCGTTTCGCTGAGCAGCACGAAGGGTTCGCCGCGCTGCAGGTTGGCTGCGAACTCGTCGAAGTCCTTCTGGGTATCGTGCCCGGGCTCGTGGGCGAAACTCATCCACACCAGCGGGAATTCAGCGCTATTCATCGGCATGGCGGGTTCCTTTGCGGTTGAGGTGACGCCAGCTGGCGGCGATGGCGAACACGCCGGGCAGGGTGATGAAGAATACCGCCGAGAAGGCGACGTACCAGCCGTCGCGCAGCCCGTCGGTGACTCCGCCCAGGGTATTGAGCACGACAAGCAGGCTGCCGAGGATCAGGACAGCCCACTGGGCCTTGCGGGTTTTGATCAGGGCGAGGAGCACCGTGACGATCCAGGAGCCATAGAAGGTAGGAAACACCCAAAGCATGCCGGGCTCGAAGGTAATCGCCGGGGCGGTGCCCTGTGCCCTCACAAAGTCGTTTACGTAGAAGAACAACTGGAAGGTCACGAAGAGCACTGCGCCAACAGTAGTCGTCAACCAGAACAAGGTGACCTTGTTCGCATTGTGTATCGCCAATACGTGAACCGGGTTTTGGGTAGGCATGAGCACGTTCTCGATGTTCAAGGCGGTAGGGGCGCGAGTCGCCGGCAGCGATCCGCGTACTGCGGGCAATCAGTAGCGGTAGTCCAGTGTGGCCATCAGGTTGCGCGGGGCACCATAGGTCACGGTGTCGAAGTCACCCTTCTGCAAGGCGTACTTCTTGTCGAATAGGTTGTTGACGTTGAGGCCCAGGTCGATGTTCTCGCTCAGGGCGTAACGCCCCATCACCGAGGTCAGGGCATAGGCGCTCTGTTCGCCGCCCAGCGTGCTGGTGCCAACGCCCGGCGCCTGGTAAAAGCGGCTCTGCCACTTCACGCCTGTGCCCAGGGTCAGCTTGTTCCACGCGCCGGGCAGCCGGTAGGTGGTGAAGAACTGGGCCGTGGTGCGCGGTAGCTGGGAGTTCAGGCGCTCGCCGTCACCATCCTCGGCGGTGAAGTGGGCGATACCGGCGTAGATGTTCCAGCCATTGGCCAGCTCGCCCTGCAGGTCGAACTCGATGCCGCGAGACTTGGTGCCGTCGGCGCCGGTATAGGCGTTGGCTCCGCCTGGGGTGAACGCGCCGGGGACCAGCTGCGCGGCGTCGTCCATCTCAGTTTCGAACACCGCCACGGCGGCATTCAGGCGCCCGTCCAGGTAGGCGGCCTTGAGGCCGACTTCCTTGGTCTTGCCCTTGGACGGCGTGAGCACGTTGCCGGTCGTGTCGCGGAAGTCGGTTTGCGGGTTGAAGATTCCCGTGTAGCTGACGTAAGCCGAGTAGGTACTGTCGATGTCGTAGACCAGTCCGGCGTACGGGGTGAATTCGTTGTTCTTCTTGTAGTGCAGCGTGCTGCCGTTGGCGTCGTCGTCGACCTCGTAATAGTTCAGGCGCCCGCCGATGATGAGCTTCAGCGGATCGGCCAGGGAGAAGCGGGCCGCGCTATAGATGCCGCTCTGCTTGACCTCGGTGCGGGTCGGGATATGCGGTATGGCATCAAAGTTGGGCCGTGGCGTGCCTGGGCTCAGGGTATGGATGTTGATCGGCGTAAAGCCTGCGAAGAACGGCGCTACATCGTCCTGACTGGCCTTGCGGCGTGAACTTGTCGCGCCGACCACCAGGTCGTGCTGGCGGCCGAGCATTTCGAAGGGGCCCCTGGCCATCACGTCAAAGGTGTTCTGGCGGCTACGCCCCTCGGACGCCAGTGCAAACGGGAAGGCGCCCAGCCCCGTGGCGGGGTCAGGCCGGCCACCCAGGGAGACCAGTTCGGCTTCGGTTTCGGTGCGGTACTGGTTGAACACGCCCTTGAGCGTCCAGCCATTGTCGAAGCGGTGCTCGACTTCGGCAAAGGCCGTCTTCAGGGTGTTGTCGAAATGGCTCCAGTCCTGCCCATAGCTCTTGGAGCGGGAATAATCGATCTGCGAACCGTCGCTGTACCACAGCGGCAAGCCGCCCCAGGTGGCGCCCTTCGGCGTAATGTCCTGGTAGTCATAGCCCAGGCTCACCGTGGTATCGGCGGTCAGGTCGGCCTCGACGATGCCGTAGAACGCCTTGCGTTCGGGCTTGTAGCCGTCCAGGTAGGAGTTGCCGTCCTGATAGGTGCCTACCAGGCGCGCGCGGATGCGGCCGTCCTCGGTCAGCGGTGTGGATACGTCGCCCATGCCGCGGTGGGTATCCCAGCTCCCGGCGCCGAGGGAGGCGGATGCGGCGAATTCAGGTGTTGGCCGTTTGCGCACCAGGTTGATGGCGGCCGAAGGGTTTCCGGTGCCGGTCAGCAGGGCCGAGCCGCCACGCACCACCTCGACACGGTCATAGAACGCGGTGTCCAGGGCGCTGATGCCGCTGCCGTTGACGGTGTTGCCGATCACGGTGGGGATGCCGTCGTACTGCACGTTGTTAATCAGGAACCCCCGCGAATAGAAGCTGGTGCGCTCGCTGTCGGCCTGGCGCGCGGTGACACCGTTGGTGTTCTCCAACACGCTCTGCACCGTGTTGAGTTGCTGGTCGTCCATGCGCTGGCGCGTGATCACGGTCACCGCCTGGGGCGTTTCCTTCAGCGTCATCGGCAGGCGCGTCGCCGCTGTCGTCTCGCCGGTGGTGTAGGAGCCGGTTCCCTCGGTGGTCGCGTTGTTCATTTGGCCTGTCACGCTGATTGCCGGCAGGGCCACTTCCTTCTGGGAGGAGTCTGCTGCCTTGTTCTGCGGCTGCGCCGTCTCGGCGGCAAATGCGCCCGGCGCACTGAGCATAAGCGCTGCCGCAATCGCCGAGCCCAGCGCGCTGCAGGGCGCGTTTTTGAGGTGCCCGGCGAGCGGCGGACAGGCGACTGAATCGGCGCACAGAGCAAGAGACGAGCGAGACTTCCCTGTAATGGATGAAGCGTTCATTTAAGCAATACTCATTTGCATTTAGATGGCGCATTTAACAACAAAGGCAATGCGCCATGATGGTGAAATCAGGCCAGATTGTTATTCGATTCGGCCAATAATGATCGCGCCCTCCCGTTGGCCGTTTTGAGTAATAGTTATGGTTAATTACGTAATATGGTCGGCTTGCCAGGCGGACTGACGAGGGGGAAACGGCCGGCGTGACATGCGGCGATGTCGCCGTTGTGCGCGGTCGTCTTCATGGGCGAGCGGCGTTGCCGGGTGCGTGGGGGCTTCGCTGAAGTCCGCGGCTTTTTGATAAAGCAGCGCAGGCTTGCGTCAGGACAGGCGGATTGGATCAGAGGGCGATCGGATCGGGGAGCATGATTCCGGGCGCAGCTGCCGTCACCGCGCTGCCGGTGCGATCCGAAAGGTAGCGAGCCGGCGGCTTGCCCACCGCCTTGCGAAACATCGTGACGAAGCCGCTGGCGTTTTCGTAGCCCAGTTCCAGCGCCACCGTTTGCACGCTGTCACCCTTGGTCAGCCGTTGCAGCGCCAGGATCACGTGCAGCTGCCGACGCCAGCGCCCGAAGCTCATGCCAATTTCCTGCAGCAGCAGGCGGCTCATGCTGCGCTCGCTCATACCTATGCGCGTCGCCCAGGCGGTCTTCGACGTCTTGTCAGCCGGCGTCGCTAGGATCATTTCCGCGAGGCGACGCAAGCGTGGGTCGCGCGGCATGGGCAGGTGCAGGTCCTCCACCGGCGCCGCCACCAGCTCGTCAAGCAACACCGCCAGCAGCCGTTCCTCCCGTCCGCCTGGGGCGTACAGCTCGGGAACGGCGGTCGCCTTGAGCAGCAACTCGCGCAGCAGCGGCGATACCGAAATTGTGCAGCAGGTGGTCGGCAGATCCGGCGCGGCATCCTGCTCGACGAACAGGCAGTAGCACTCCACTTCACCGGAACCCCAGGCCGAGTGGGGCAGGTCGCCGGGGATCCACAAGGCGCACTGCGGCGGCACGATCCAGACGCCTTCTTCGATTTCGCAGTTGAGGATGCCGCGAACCGAGTAGATCAGCTGCGCCTTGCGGTGCTGATGCGTGGCATTTTCCCAGTCCTTGGCGACCAATGTGGCACTCAGAGCCACAACCGGCCGCGAGACGCTGTCGACGTCCATGGTGGAGGTCAGATCGGTAACGGCAATGCTCGACATGAGGTGTAGAGACTCGGATAGAAAAGGAGGCCTTGGCCTAGCTGGAAAGTATCACGAGCCACTAGTGTAATGACATCCGGCCATCCCTCCACATAGGAGCATGGATCCTCCTGGCAGGGGATAGGTCGATTCTCTCCACGACCTGCATCTGTTTCCAAGATCCTTGTGTCTAGACCTCCGCCAAGGTTTGGGGCAAATACGTGCTGCAGCGGCAGTTCACACTGAGCAATATCAAGTGGGTTCGTGACGCCTGGATTATGCCAGCACCAGGCACCGTTCAAACGAGTTATGGCTTTTGGACGAAAGCAGTCTCCTGCTAATGGCTGCTTTTGGCCGAATGCTGCCTGTTGCGTCGATCGGTTGAATCCACAACCCAAAGCTGACACTGTCCGCAGTCAGCTCCAAGCCTTCTCTCGATCCAGCAGGTTGTGGGCTATTCAGCGGCGCCACGACCCCTCGGGCAATTCGACCTGCCGATGCGCCGCAGCCAAGGCAACCTTCAGCCCCTCTTTATCCAGCGGTATGCAGTAGGCGGGTTTAGCCCGTTCGAATCGCCAGCTTTCATCAAGACTGCCCGCATCTACCGCGTCGAATCCAATCTCGTCCAACAACTTGATCACCAGCGCTTTCGCCGCCGGATCATCCGCCGCGATCGGCAGTGCGCGTCGGTCGGGCGCTGCTTTCGGGCGCGCGTCCTGCACCAGGTCCTGGGCGAGGATTGCATTGAACACCTTGACCACGCTGGAGTGGGGCAGATGCTCGGCGAGCAAGCGGCTGGTGGTGGTTTCGAATCGGTCGAGAGCGGCAATGTGACCGTCACGTTCCGGGTAGTAGTTATTGGCATCCAGCACGGTTTTACCCTCTAGCCACCTGGCTGGCACGCTTCGGTAATGCTCAAGAGGAATTGCCACGAGTACAACTTCGCCAAATTGTGCTGCGTCCTCGATAGTGCCGACCTGACTGCCAGGAATGCCACTGCGCACGCTGCTCATGGTCTGTGGCCCACGTGAATTGCTGAGCATCGCCTCGTGTCCCGCGGCGATGACCAATTGCGCCACTGCACGTCCGATGAAGCCTGCCCCAATAATGCCGATACGCATGTCCTTGCTCCGCTGCTAAAAAGAAGAAACCATGATGATTGCCAACCAATGGCAGATAAATAATCATCGGCTACTTAGTCTCGTTACCAGGAGTGTTGAATGATGGATCGTCTGACGAGCATGGGAGCGTTTGTGATGGCGGCGGAATCCGGCTCCTATGCCAGTGCTGCCGAGCGATTGGGCCTGTCGGCGCAGATGGTGGCCAAGCATGTTGCCGCGCTTGAGCAGCGGCTAGGTGCGCGGCTACTGAACCGTACCACCCGACGCCAGAGCCTGACTGAGTTGGGCAGTGCTTACTACGAACGCTGTAAGCACATTTTGAGCGAAGCTCAGGCTGCCGACTCCCTGGCGCAGATCATGAACGACACCCCGCGCGGCAAACTGAAAATCAGCGCTCCCGTAACGTTCGGCTCCTATAGCCTCATGCCCTTTGTGACGGAGTTTTTGCGTCAACACCCGGAAGTCGAAATCGATTTGCATTTGACCGATCGCTTCGTCGATCTGGTGGAGGAGGGTTATGAAGTGACTTTCAGAATTGGCCCGTTGACCGCGTCCAGTTTGACCGCCAGGCCGTTGGCACCTTATCGGTTGGTAGCCTGTGCGGCACCGAGCTACCTGACCGACCGCGGAGTGCCGCAAATACCGGATGATCTGAAGAACCATGAGTGTCTGGGGTATGCCTATTGGTCCCGGCCGGCCGACCGCGAATGGGTATTCTGCAAAGGCTCCGCAGTTGAACGGGTACAAGTCGCCAGTCGATTGCAGGTCAACGAGAGCAAAGCGCTGCTGTCGGCAGCGCTGGACGGGTTCGGGATTGTCCTTGGTCCCGAAGACTTTCTTGAGCCCGCGTTGCGCAGCGGCGAGTTGGTTCGACTGTTAGCTGATTACGAAGCACCGAGCCGACAAATGCATTTGCTCTACACGGCCAATCGTCAGAGAACAGCCAAACTCCGACGATTTATCGAGGCTGCGCTCGCCCGCTTTGGTGCTCCTTGAGCAGGCTTTTGAGTTGTCTCAGCCGCATTGAATTGTGATTGATCTCGGCCTTGTGTATTCCGCGGTAGCGAGGGTTCATAGGCTTGACCTGAAGCTAGCCGGCAAAAGAAGCTGCGCCTTAACTGACAGGCATTTACCAAAGCGCCAGGGTGTAGCTGAGGATCAAGCGGTTCTCATCCAGATCATTACCGAAGTTCGAACGCACCGACGCGTTGCGCCATTTGAGGCCCAGCCCTTTCAGCGTACCGTCCTGCACCACGTAAGCGATATCGGTGTTGCGCTCCCATTCCTTGCCTTCACCTGGCGCTGCGCGTTGCACATTGTCGCCAGAGATGTAGCGGGTCATAAAACTCAGCCCCGGCACACCGAGTGCGGCAAAGTTGTAGTCGTAGCGTGCTTGCCAGGAATGCTCGTCGATGTTGGCGAAGTCGCCGATCTGCACGAAGTTGACCAGGAATGGATCGCTGCGCCCAATATACGGAAACGGATCGTCGCCGCTCATGCGTTGGTAGCCGAAGCCCAGGGCATGGCCACCAAGGCTGTAGGTAAACAGTGCACCAAAGGCCTTGTTGTCGAGCTTACGGAAGCTGCCGTCTTCGGTACTGCGCGCATAGCGCACGTCGCTCTTGAGCGACTGGCCCTTGCCCAGGTCCAGCAAGTGCACCAGCCCGAGGTAGTTCTGCTGGTAGATATTCTCCAACGTGCCATAGCGGTACTGCGCAGTCAGGTTTGGCATGAACTGATAGTCAGCCCCGGCAAACTGGAACTTGTCGCTTTGCCCGCCGATGCGGTTGGCGGTCATGTTCTGATAATTAGTGGAGTCAACGACATTGATCTGTGTGAGTTGACCGGCTGTGAGCTTCAAACGGTCGATTTCCTGCACATTGACCATGCCGCCCTTGAAGGTTGACGGCAACAAACGAGTGTCATTGGAGTTCACTACCGGGTCCTTGATTTGCAAAGTCCCAAGCTTCAGGGTGCTGTTGGACAAGCGCACTTTGGCGGTCATGCCCAATTTGCTGTAGCTATTCTGGGAGCCACCGGACAAATCCGCCGGCAACAGATTGGTGCCCGCCGTCCCCCCACCGGAGTCCAGTTTGAAACCGGCCATGCCCAAGGCATCCAGGCCAAAGCCCAGAGTGCCGGCGGTGTAACCGGACTCCATCCGCAACAGGAAACCCTGCGCCCATTCCTCTGCCTTGTCCCGCGAACCTGCCTGGCGGAAATCGCGATTGAAATAGAAGTTGCGCGCTTCGAGACTGCCTTTACTGTCGGCAATGAAATCCGCCTGGGCAGCCGGTGCACAGAACAGGCTCAAGCCGAGCAATGTGCCAACCGGGACGTACACGCGCTGGGTGGAAATGAAATCGTTCATGCCATGCTCCTTTTGCAGGCGCGAGCGAACCCTCTCGGGGGCGTTGCCGCTCGCGACCGATGTTGTCGATAAGAAATGGATCAGCGACGTCTGAGCAGTCTTGCTCAGACGTGTCGAGGCTCAGGACTCGAGTTGTCGACCGCGGGTTTCCGGCAGACTCAGCGCCGCCAGAATCACCACGCCATAAGCACCTGCTGCGAAGATTCCGATACCCGTACCAATTGGCAGCTTGTCGCTCAGCGCACCGATGAACAACGGGAACAGCGCGGCGATGGAGCGTCCGGCGTTGTAGCAGAAGCCCTGGCCCGAACCACGCATGCGAGTCGGAAACAACTCAGTGAGAAAAGCCCCCATGCCGGCGAAGATGCCCGAGGCGAAAAAGCCCAGCGGGAACCCGAGCCAGAGCATCAAGCTGTTATCGATGGGCAACTGGGTGTAGGCCAGGACTATCGCCATGGAGCCGACAGCGAACAGGATGAAGTTCTTCTTGCGACCGATGGCATCGGTCAGCAGTGCACTGGTCACATAACCAATGTACGAACCGACGATAACCATCGCCAGATATCCCCCGGTGCCGAGCACGCTCAGGCCCCGTTCGGTTTTCAGGTAGGTCGGCAACCAGGTGGTAATCGCGTAGTAGCCGCCCAGTGCGCCGGTGGTCAGCAACGACGCACGCAAGGTGGTGCTGAGCATCCGTGGTGCGAAGATTTCGAAGAACGCCCACGGCGAATCCTGCTCGGGTTTGGCCTTGCGCTCGCGCCGGGTGTGCTCAAAGGTGTCCGATTCCTTGACCAGCCGGCGAATCACCAGCACAAACAACGCCGGCACCAACCCGATCATGAACAGCGCCCGCCAGGCTTCTTCCGGCGGTAGAAAGCTGAACAACCCGGCATAGAGCAACGCCGTCAGCCCCCAACCCAGAGCCCACCCGGCCTGCACCATGCCTACCGCTTTGCCCCGATCCTGTGAGCGAATCACTTCGCCGATCAGCACCGCGCCCGCCGTCCATTCACCACCGAAGCCAAAGCCCATCAACGTCCGGGCCACCAGCAATTGCTCGTAGTTCTGCGCCAGCCCACACAAAAAGGTGAAGAACGCGAACCACAGGACCGTCAGTTGCAGGGTTCGTACCCGGCCGATGCGGTCGGACAAAATCCCGGCAACCCACCCGCCTGCCGCCGAGGCCAGCAGCGTACAGGTGCCGATCATTCCGGCATCCCCCTTGGAGATGCCCCAGGTGGCGATCAGCGTAGGAATAACGAAACTCAGCATCTGAGTGTCCATGCCGTCCAGGGCATAGCCGATTTTGCAGCTCCAGAATGTGCGTTTTTCATTTTTTGACAGAGGGCCGTACCAACTGAACGGGCCGGCGCGGCCCGTGCCTGAAGGCACGCTGTCAATTATGGTCTTTTCCATAGGGGTTCCTGCGGCAGCAAGCGAAGATGACGGACACGCCTCATTATTTTTTTGTGAAGGCGGTGTCGTGGGGGGGGCAGACGCAGTGGCTGCGTCATGGCGTGGATTCTTCGCGCCGAGGCAGAATGGCGTCAAACGGGAAAAAAGCGAGGTTGCACATAAGAAAATTTGATACCTGCGCGACGGCTTCTGGAGTAACAATTGCCGGGTGCCGAACATGTTTCCCTGTGGGAGAGCAGTGTCCGCACTCCCACATACAAAAGCTGCGAAAGCCACGAGAGTCGCCATGAACCTCAAATTTCTCGAAACCTTCGTCTGGGTTGCCCGACTGCAAAGCTTCAGCCTGACCGCGGAGAAAATGTTCAGCACTCAGGCCGCTATCTCCAGCCGGATTGCCTCGCTGGAAGAGGAGTTGGGCCTGCGCTTGTTCGTGCGTGATTCGCGTGGGGTGTCGCTAACACCCGAAGGTGTGAAAGTGCTCGACTATGCCGAGCAGATGCTTGAGGTTCAGCGAGCGTTGAAGCACTCGCTGGACAACACCAGCCAGCAGCAGGGCCTGGTGCGTATCGGCGTGATGGATACGGTGATCCACACCTGGCTCAGCCCGTTCATGTCGACCTTGATGCAGACTTTCCCCACCGTGGAAATCGAGATCAACGCCGACGCCGCGCGCAACCTGTGCGACCAGTTGCAAAAGGGCTATCTGGACATCGTTTTCCAGACTGACCTGATCCGCCACGAAAGCGTACGTAATCTCGAACTGGCGCACTATCCCATGCACTGGATCGCCGCCAGCAACTCGATCTATGCCCGACCCTTTGCCTCCCTTGCCGAGTTGGCCAGTGAGCGCATCATCACCTTCGTTAAAAACTCACGACCTCATCAGGATGTACTCAACCTTCTGCACGCCCATGGCATCAGTACGCCGCGAGTCAGTTGCGTCAACTCTGTTTCGGCCATGACCCGGTTGATTCGAGACGGCTTCGGTATTGGCGCATTACCGGCCGCATTAGTGGCTAAGCCCTTGGCCAGTGGCGAGCTGATTCAGCTGGAACCGGGCACAAGCTTGCCGCAATTGGATGTCGTGGCTTCGTGGCGCGCCGGGGTCGGCCTGGAATTGATCGAGAGCATCGTAAACATGAGCCGCCAAGTGGTTTGCCAATACGCTGAAGATGTCGGCCCGCTTCGAATGGTTCCAACGCCCGGTCTCAACAGTCGACAGCCCCTTGAATAACTATTAGTTGTTCGGGGGTAACAACATTCCTAGTTGGACGGCGTCGTCATGGTTTTCTAAAAAGAGTCATCGAACCTGAAGAGATGCCGTGATGAATCAGTCAGTCCTGTCCTTTGAGCAATTGCAGCAGCGTTCCCCTCTGGCCCTGCGCCAAAGCATCGCCGCCGGGCAATATCGGGACCACACCAGCGGTCTGGCCCAAGGTCGGGTGCAAGCCAATATCGTGATTCTGCCCAATGATTGGGCTAACGAATTTCTCCGGTATTGCACGCTCAATCGGCAGGCGTGTCCGGTGCTCGACGTTACCGAGCCGGGTGATCCGCATTTTCGTAATCTCGGGACGGCCATTGATATCCGCCATGACGTGCCCCGATACAGGGTCTATCGCCATGGCGAGTTGAGCGAAGAACCGTCGGATATCGAGCATTTGTGGCAGGACGATATGGTTGCCTTTGCCCTCGGCTGCTCGTTCTCTTTTGAACAACCCCTGCTTGAGGCTGGTATCCGCCTCAGGCACATAGATCTGGGGCGCAATGTCGCGATGTTCCGGACCAACATCGACACACGCTCCACCGCTCGCCTGTCTGGCAAAATGGTGGTGAGCATGCGCCCGATGAAAGCCGCCGCGGCGATCCAGGCGATTCAGATCACCGCACGCATGCCCAATGTCCATGGGGCGCCCGTACACATCGGTGATCCGGCGCTGATCGGCATTCATTCGCTAAGCAGCCCGGACTACGGCGATGCCGTACCGATCGAGGCCGACGAAATCCCGGTGTTCTGGGCCTGCGGCGTGACCCCGCAATCGGTGGTGCAAGCTTCACGTCCGCCGCTGTGCATCACCCATGCGCCCGGTTGCATGCTGGTGACGGATTTATGGAATAGTGCTTTGTAAAGGCGTACGGGCTCATGTGTCATAGTCATGTGAGCCTCGAATGAGGCGGCTCTCAACCCAGTATGGATACGACGGACAAACAATGAACACTGCTCAACTATCGATTCGACAGTACATCAAAGCCAAGGACGGCAACCGTCCACATTTGTTAGACCAGGCCTTTGCGCCAGACGCGATACTGGACATGGTCGTGCACACCGGATCCATCTCGTTTCCACCCCACGTCGAAGGCCTTGGGCCTATCGGTGATGTGCTGGTCAGGCGGTTCGGCCAGACCTTCGAAAACGTCTATACCTTCTGCCTGGGACACCCGCCTGAACCGCAGGCCAAAACCTTCCAGTGCAAATGGCTGGTTGGCATGTCCGACAAGCACTCCGGCGACGCCCGGGTCGGTTGCGGTCTGTATGAATGGCAGTTCAGCCCCGAGTCGGGACTTGTCCAGAGGCTCACTATCACCATTGAGCACATGAAAACCCTGCCAGCGACTGATCTGCACTGCATCATGGAGTGGCTATCGCATCTGGATTACCCATGGTGCTGCCCGCAAGCGTTAGTGAGCAATGCTCCAGACATAGACACGCTTGAAGAGGTGATCCAGTACGTGAAACAGAGCTGATCGCGTTAGCTCAATAGCCGCTCGACCTGCGCCAACTCCCAGGTGCTCAGCAAGCTGACCGGGTCTGTACCGTAACGCCAGGCCTGGAGTGTTCCCTCGCGACCGTCCGGGCTCCGGCAGTGTTGGCAGTGGTGCAAGCGGTCGCCGTCGAAGTCGAGGGTCAGACGCCAGCCTTCGATATCGACCTGTACCTGACCGGGTTCACACGGTTCGTGGAGGCGCCGCAACGGGAGGACTTCCAGGGCGGCGTCTCGCAGGCGTTGGCAGACTTCGCGGGCGGTGAGGGCGGGTATCGGGGTTAGGCTCTGCAAGGTCATTCTCATTCTTGGGAGTGGCTTTTGGAGCATTGTAACGAGACACGCCGGCGTCATATCACCGGATACGGATTTTCGGCGTCACGG
This sequence comes from Pseudomonas sp. KD5, assembly GCF_012932895.1. Classification (NCBI taxonomy): domain Bacteria; kingdom Pseudomonadati; phylum Pseudomonadota; class Gammaproteobacteria; order Pseudomonadales; family Pseudomonadaceae; genus Pseudomonas; species Pseudomonas sp. KD5. The sequence goes on from NZ_JDWJ01000001.1 coordinate 756,627, forward strand.
ACATGCCGACTCGCAGCTTCGCCGCCGCGGGCTGATCGGGATCGATGCGAATGCGTACAGGCAAGCGCTGGACGATTTTCGTGAAGTTGCCAGTGGCGTTGTGTGGCGCAACGGCGGAGTAGGTGACTCCGCTGGCCGGCCCCAGGCTGTCCACCGTTCCTTGCAGCGTCTCGCCCGGCAAGGCATCCACCTCGATATCCACGGCTTGACCCTTTTGTACGCGCGCCAGTTGCGTCTCCCTGTAGTTGGCCGTGACATAGACGGCATCGAGCGGAACAATCGCCAGCAAGGGTTTCCCTGCATTGACGAAGGCACCGATACGTACCGATTTCTGCCCGATCGTGCCGCCGATCGGCGCAGTGATGCGGGTATAAGAAAGTTTCAGCTCTGCGGTGGCTTGTGCGGCTTGCGCGTGGGCAAGAGCCGCCCTGGCTTTCTCCAGATCAGCTTTCAGGATATCCACTTGTTGCCGAGCGGCCTGTAAACCCGCCTGGCTCGTTTCCCCACGGGCCTGTTGAATGCTCAATTGCGCTTCGGCCTGTTGCCGCGCTTGCACCGTTCCCGAGCCGTCGGTGGCCAGGTTGCGATAACGGGTCTGATTGACGCTAGCCAGCTTGAGCGCAGCGTCGTCTGCGGCAACGGCCGCTTGGGCCTGGCGGATGGCGGTTTCCTGCTGAATCAGGTGCGCTTGCAGGCTGGCGATGCCGGCCCGGGCACTGGCGACCTCGGCCTTTGCCGCGTTCAGGGCCGCAACGAAATCACGGTCGTCAATGATCGCGAGTAGATCGCCTTTCTTGACCAGCTGGTTGTCTTCGACCATCACTGAGTCGACCGTTCCCGACACCTGCGGTGCAACCGTGGTGAAGTCGGCGAGGACGTAGGCATCGTCCGTGGACTGGGTCGATGCGCTGGATTCGGGGCGATTGAGATAGAGAACACCGCCGATCGCCACTGCAAGCAGTAGCACCGCACTGATGATCCTGGCTTTCTTTGGCAAGGCCATGATGAGTTATCCGTGTGAGGAAGATGAAGGAGAGGTAGAGGGTGAGGCCGCGCGCACGTCGGGTGCGGGGATGTAGGTCAGCCGCAGCACCAGAGGAATCAACACCAGCGCCAGAATGCCCAGCACGCGATAGGCGTCGGCGATCGACAGCACCTGGGACTGCTGGCCGATGAGGTCCATCAATTGGGACGGCTCAAGCGCCAGGGCGTTATCTGTCAGGGCCGCATGGTCCAGCAGCATTTCCCCATGGAAACGACCGCGCACGGTCATCAGCTGTCCGACCACTGCCGCACCGGCCAATGAACCGAAGGCGCGCAGGGTGTTGATGGTGCCGGACACATAAGGTCCTTCGGGGGGCTGCACAACGCTGGTGACCAGAAACAGCATCGATACCACCGCCATTGGCTGGCCGAAGGCTTGCAGCGTTTGCACCACGACGAACTGCTCGCGGTTCCAGTCGGAGGTCAATTGCGCGCCGCAAAAACACGCCAGCGCGATCAACAACAACCCCAAGGCGAACACGAGGCGCGCATCGATCCACTTCTGATACAGCAGCAGCGCCACGACAGGCCCCAGGACCAGTTGCGGTAAGGCGACGATCAGACCGATCGATGCCATTTGCAGGGGGCGGTAGTTCTGCAACGGGCCCAGAAAGCTGGCCGGCAAGAGCGAGCTGGACATCAGCACCACCAACAGGCAGAAGAACAGAGTGCAGCCCAGTCCCAGGTTGCGGCGGCCGAGGATCTGCAATTTGATGAACGGCGAGGGGTGATACCACTCAGTCAGCAGGTAGACGGCCAGCAGGGCCAGCCCGGCCACCAGCGATAACGTGATCAAGGGCGAATGAAACCAGTCCAGCCGCACGCCTTGATCCAGTGCAACGGTGATCAAACCGAGCGCGGGCACACCGCAAGCCATGCCAGACCAATTGGCTTGCCCAAAGCGTGCGATCTGAATGGGCTCCCGCGGCAATCCCCATCCGACCAACAATCCGGCGATGAGGGCCAGGGGAATGATCTGCCAGTACACCCAGCGCCAGTCGAACAGCCCATCCGTCCAGTACCCGGCCAGCCAGATCGAGAGATTGGGCGCGAAGGTCGCGGTCATCGCATACAGCGCCAGCCCATACAGCCGGATGGGCGCTGGCAGGAATTTCAGCGCCGCCATCATCAGCAACGGAATCGTCGTGCCGCAGGCAATGCCTTGCACAAAGCGCAAGGTCAGCAGCAGGTTCAGATCGTGGATGAAGGGCAGGATCACCGCCAGCAGCGCACAACTGCCGAGCATCCACAGCTCGAAGCGGCGCAGCGAAAGCGTAATGGCGAACCATGCCGCAAAGGGCATGGCAATCAGTTCCCCGGCGCTGTACGCGGTGGTCAGCCAGGAGGCATCGTCGAGGCCAAAACCGAGTGCACCACGTACATCGGCCAACGCCAATGCGCCGACGCGGGTGTTCAACCCAGCCATCATGGCTGCGATGAAAATCCCGACGAGACCTGCCATTGGGCGTATCGAGGGATTGGCCACGGGCGTTGTGGTAGCAGGGACGTCCGCTGGCGACAGTGCGACTCCGTTCATTGGTCGGCCTTCGAGGGTGAAACGACCGGAGGCGCGAGGGCAACCGATGGAGGTGCCGTCGAATGATCGATGCCAGCCTGTGGGTCCCAACCGCCACCCAGCGACTTGTAGAGGTTGACCACGGTGAGCGTGGCGTTGGTCGCGCTGTCGTTGAGACTGGTTTGGCTGGCAAGCACATTGAGCTGCGCCGTCAGTACGCTCAGATAGTCCGTAGCGCCTTGCTGATAGCCGCGTTCGGCAGACTGCAGTGCTTGCTTGTTCTGTTCATACGAATCCAGCAATTCAGCGTGCCGGCGTTGTTGGGCCGCCCAGGCATCCAGGGCGTTGTCCACTTCATGCCAGGCTCGCAATACCGTTTGCCGATAAGCCAGCGCGGCGGTTTTTTGCCGTGATTCGTTCAGGGCCAGGCGCTGCGTCAACCGCCCCCCGTGGAAGATCGGAAGGTAAACCGTCGGGCCGACGGAAAAGAAGCGCGAGTCCCAACTCGCGAGATCGCCGCTTTCAAAAGCTTCCACACCGACTTTTCCTTTCAAGCCGATACGCGGGTAGAAATCAGCCTTGGCCACACCGATGGCGGCTGTCGCGGCATGCAGCTGGGCTTCGGCGCGCAGGATGTCGGGTCGCCGGTGAGCCAGTTCAGAAGAGACGCCGACCGGTACGCGAGTCGGCAGCGAAGGCAAGGGCATGGCTTGACGCAGTTGCGCATCGAGTGCGCGCGGCTGCTCTCCCAACAGCAACGCCAGTGCATTCATCAGGGCGTTGCGGCGCTGGGTCAGATCGGGAACCAAGGCTTTGATCGTCGCCAATTGCGCGCGAGCGGACGAGGTTTCGAAGCGCGTCGCGACGCCGTTACGCTCGCGGCTTTCGGCCAGGCCGAGGGTGCGTTCGGCAATCCTCAGATTTTGCTGCGCAATGTCCAGTTGTGCCTGCGTTCCGCGCAACTGCAAATAGGTGCGCGCCACTTCGGCGGACAAAGCTACCCGTGCCGCTTCGCGGTCATACACCGTGGCTTCCAGGGTCGCTGCAGCACCTTCGCGCGTGCGCTGGGTACGGCCCCACAGATCGAGCTCCCAACTGGCATCGAATCCAAGCTGCCAGAAATTATCGGGGGCAGTAGGCGCTCCCAGGGCGGCGAACTTGCCATGTTCGCTGAGCCCCTCACGCGTGTAGCTGGCATTGGCCGCCACGCTGGGCAGCAACTGCGAGGAGGCGATGCCCAGTTGCGCCCGGCTTTGTTCAATGCGTTCGGAGGCTATGAGCAGATCAAGGTTGTCAGCCTGCGCACGTGATTGCAGCTCGGCGAGCACGGCGTCGTTGAACAACAACCACCACTGGGAGGGCACTGCGGCGTCGGAAGTCAGGGGGACGCTTGGGTGGTCCTGTCTGGGCGCTAGCACCACTTCGCGAAGACCATTCTCAGGCTTCACGAAATCGGGGCCGACCATGCAGCCGGCCAGCGAAACTGCGCCTAGGGTTGCGATTGCGCACTGCCGTAATTGTGAAAGCAGCCGTTGTGAGGTCATTGCAGCGTCCTGTCGAGGAAGGTATCGCACCCCAGACCGACATCGTTGAATCGACGAAGCCGGCCGAGTAGGGCGTCACCGAGCACGCAGCTGGCCGCGTGTGCGGGCGGTGCTGTCAGTGCACCGGGGTAAAAATGGGCTTGCTCTTGTCCTTCAACAGGACGACCAGAAACTTGGCGGGTTTGGTGAGACTGGCGTTGCGCCCGACCGTGTGGACGTCGTCCGGGCCTTCGTAGAAGGTCTGGCCCGGTGTCAGCGTGACGGATTCGCCGCCGCGCACACCCATCACAATCGAACCCTCCAGCACATAGATGAATCCGTGTGCATTGTGCCGATGCACGGGATCGCCTCCACCCGGTGGAAACTCCACCGTGATCATCACCGCTTCCTTATCGGGATAGTCCGCCAGTGCTTTGGTCATCAGCGGTGTTACCTGCGCCGGTGGCAATGCCTCCTGTGCGCCAGCGGCGCCGGTGGTCAACAGAAGCCCTATGGCGAACGTTCTGAAAATGGACATGGCGTGTTCCTCGTTGTCGATCTGTCAGGGGTTAATGTCGGTCAGTCATTGTGGCGAGGGGGCTTGTCGGATCGCCGCATCGCCCCGTTTGAGTGCGTAGCACTCACAAGATCTTTGGTGTGTCAGAGATTTTGGGTCTGCTTCGCAGCCCAACGGGGGCAAGCCCCCTCGCCACAGGTCACTCCCACACTGTGCGCGGTCAGGACAGGCCGGACTTGTCTACGCCGAATGCCTTGTCGTACGAGCCGGGCACGACCTGGAAGCCCACGTTGATGCGATTCCAGGCATTGATCGACATGATCAGGAAGGTCAGGTCCGATAGCTCTTTCTCGGACAGTTGTATACGAACACGCTCATAGAGCTCATCAGGCACGCCATGGGCGGGAATCTGGGTGAGGATTTCGGTCCATGCCAAGGCCGCGCGTTCGCGTGGGCTGAACAGCGTTGACTCACGCCAGATGGCGACATGGTGGATCCTGAGCGGCCGCTCGCCATGGATCGTGGCTTCCTTCACGTGCATGTCCACGCAGAAGGCGCAGCCGTTGAGTTGCGATGCCCTGATATCCACGAGATCGCGCAGCGACTCCTCGATGGCGCATTGCTTGAAGGCAAGGCTGAACTCAACGAACTTCTTGAACAGCTCGGGGGATTGCTTCTGGTAATCGATGCGCTGGGTCATGGTGAATCCTCTGTGTGAGAAATACGTAGGTGGAGATTCGATAGCGTCCTGCCTGGCTGACTGGCGCGGTCCTTAAGCCGATGTGCGGCTGAGCCAGTTCAGGAAGCGTGTCGGACCGATGTGCGCGTCGTCGCCCGCGACCAGGGATCGATCATTCAACTCATCGCCGAAGTAGCGCGCATGCACGTCGGCGATGACCTGCCGTTTGTCGTGGTGCGCGGCAAGAAACTTGCGCGCCAGTTCGTCGAGAGGGAAACGATCCGGTCCGCCCACCTCGACCATGCCATTGACCGGCGCCCCGACCGCGAGATCGGCCAGCACCGCCGAGACGTCATCCGATGCGATGGGCTGGATGAGGGCGGGCGAAAGGTGAATCGTGTCGCCGTCTGCCCCTGAATTGACAATGCCTTCGATGAACTCGAAGAACTGCGTCGAACGCAGGATGGTGTAGGGGATCTTCGACGCCTTGATCAACTCTTCCTGGGCGACTTTTGCCCGGAAGTAACCGCTTTGCGGAAGACGATCGGGGCCTACGACAGAGAGCGCGACATGGTGCTCCACCCCAGCGGCCGCTTCGGCTGCAAGCAGGTTTCGACCGGACGTTTGAAAGAATTCCATGACGGCCCGGTCTTCAAATGAGGGAGAGTTCGCCACATCGACGACGACCTGGGCACCGGCAAGCGCTTCGGCCAGCCCCTCGCCAGTGAGGGTGTTCACGCCCGTACGTGGCGAGGCTGCCACCGTCTCGTGTCCATAGAGACGTAGCCTGCTGACAATGTTTGACCCGATCAGTCCGCTACCGCCAATAACGACAATTTTCATGTCCCGCTCCTCGGTTGGGTGTCGATCAAATTCGTTGCAGTGATCGATGTAGGGAGCATGCTCGCCAGCCGGGCGCGATACTTTGTCGAAGCCTTGGGTTTCCATTGAATTTGGCTTGGCTATTTGTCCAGGAACCCGTGTTATAAATCACGTCGCCTGGCCGCCAATCGTCGGCCGGTAACCACGGGCATGTGCCCGACGCGTGAGTACGGGACAGGAGCCCTGAATGCTATTGGTGTTTGATGACTGCGTGCTTGACCTGGACCGGCGAGAACTCCTTCGGGCCTCCCAGGTCGTTGCCACTGCGCCCCAGGTTTTCGACCTGCTGGTTTACCTGGCGCAGAACCGCGAGCACGTCGTCAGCCGGGACGACCTGATCAATGCGATATGGACCGGCCGAATCGTCTCCGAGTCGACCCTGGCCAGCCACATCAATGCGGTGCGCAAGGCAGTCGGTGACAACGGTCAGCAGCAGCGTGTGATTCGAACGGTGGCCCGCAAGGGATTCCGGTTCGTCGCCGACGTCAAGTCGCTGGATTGCGTTGGCCTTCCAGGCACCGAATCCGCCCCCTCGGTTCAAGCCTCTGCATCCGAGCCGGCGCTGCCGGCCAAACCGTCCATCGCGGTCTTGCCGTTCGTGAACTTGAGCGGGGACGAAGAGCAGGACTACCTGGCCGACGGCGTGGTAGGGGACATCATCGCGGCGCTGTCGCAGTATCGCTGGCTGTTTGTCGTCGCGCGCAACTCGAGTTTTACCTACAAGACCCGCACGGTGGACGTGAAACAAGTCGGTCGCGAACTGGGCGTTCGCTATGTGCTGGAGGGCAGTTGGCGCAAAGCCAACAATCGCGTGCGCATCACGGCCCAGTTGATCGATGCGACAACCGGGGCTCACCATTGGGCGGGTCGTTTCGAAGGTGTGTTGGGGGACATTTTCGAACTGCAGGACCAGATTACCGAGAGCGTGGTCGGCGCGATCGCGCCACAGCTTGAGCGAGCGGAGATCGAACGTGCGAGGCACACGCCCACCGAAAGCCTCGACGCCTACGATTATTACCTGCGGGCAATGGCCAAGCTTCATCATGGCACCCGGGAGGCCATCGACCAGGCGCTGCCGCTCTTCCATAGGTCCATAGAGTTCGACCCGGATTTTGCATCGGCCTATGCGATGGCGGCCTGGTGTCATAGTTGGCGCAAAGCCAATCGCTGGATGACTGATCACCCACGGGAGGTCGCGGAGGGTATCCGACTCGCTCGCCGGGCAGTGGAGTTGGACAAGGGCGATGCGGTCGCTCTCACCAGAAGCGGCCATACGCTTGGCTATCTTGCCGGCGACCTGCGGGGTGGCATTGCCTTGCTGGACAAGGCACTCGTGCTCAATCCGAACCTCGCCGCCGCGTGGTTCCTCGGCGCGTTCCTCAGGCTCTGGCACGGCGAAACCGATGCAGCCATCGAGTACTTTACGCACGCCATGCGGTTCAGCCCCCTGGACCCGGAGCTGTACAGAATGCAAGCCGGAATGGCGGTCGCGAATCTCTTCGTGGGGCGCTTTGATACGGCGTCGTCATGGGCAGAGAAAGCACTTCGGGAGTTGCCCGATTTTCTGTTGGCTGTCGCCATCCTTGCAGCGAGCCATGCGCTTGCCGGACGGATGGCCGAAGCGCAGCGTGCAATGGACCATTTGCGCAAGCTCGATCCTACGTTATGCCTCAGCACTATCTCTGATTGGCTACCGATCCACCGGCCGGAGAATCTCGCCACGCTGGTGGACGGTCTACGCAAAGCGGGACTGCCGGAATAAGGGGCGCCGCCTGTTCACTGAGCGCGGAGAGGCGTCTGGAGCAACCAGAATCGACATATCCAAACGCCCAACGCTGGTTAACGCTCCAGAGCCGCTTCGATCGCAGTGATGTCGATCTTGCCCATCCCCATCATGGCGTCGAACGCGCGCTTGGCCGCCGCTCGATCAGGATTGGCTATCGCGGCGCTGAGGACGCGTGGCGTGATCTGCCACGACAGCCCCCACTTGTCCTGGCACCAGCCGCATACATTTTCCTGACCACCGTTGCCGACAATCGCGTTCCACAAGCGGTCGGTTTCGGCCTGGTCGTCAGTCGCAACCTGGAACGAAAAAGCCTCGTTGTGCTTGACCCCCGGCCCACCGTTCAGTCCGAGACAAGGGATGCCCATCACCGTGAACTCCACCGTCAAGACATCGCCCTGTTTACCCGCCGGGTAGTCGCCAGGCGCACGAAGGACAGCACCCACCGCGCTGTCCGGAAACGTCTCGGCGTAGAACGTCGCAGCGTCCAGCGCAGTGCCGTCATACCAGAGACAAATCGTGTTCTTGCTGATCATCTTGGTTCTCCAGGGTTGGGACAGGTACGTGGATTTTAGCAGTGCAGGCGATCGCATATTCCTGATCTACGCTACAGGGCAGAACCGAGCGGCATATATGAGGTGGGGTTATGTCTGAGGATGGTTGTGGGCGCAGCAGGACAAGTATTTTTTTACCGGTTTTCAGTATCGGACAGTGCCCGATACGGCTAATGAAAAAGGCGCCTGACGACAGGATTGGAAATGCATTACTCATCACTTGTGGGGAGAGCCCATATATGATTTTTTAGCCGCTTTAGAGTCCCCCGAAACCGATAAACCAGGGGAGCATAGCCCCGCCTTTATGTCCTTTATACTCCGACTTTCTTCCAAGCTGCCTTCGACAATAAAGCAAGCTGATCATTGCTGGGATAAATAACAAGTTGAACAGCCATTGAAATGCATCTGTTGATTTCAAGGTGACCGCTGCAAGTAAATTTATTAGAACTATGCCAATGATTATAAGGTTGTATTTAATGTGTTGGCGATTGATTAAAGCAAAGCTTTCCCAGTCATAAATCAGCCAGTCGATGGAGAATTCGCCGCATTTAGGGCACTTATGGGTTGGCGGAAGTTTGTCTGCGATATAACCACAGCCAGGGCATAGAACTTTCATGGCGCTATCCTGAGACTCTCTCATTAGGTGACATGCCATGTCGCGTCTCTTGTCGCGGTAAGTGCGAGACCTATCGAGGGGAAACGCGACTGGGGCGACGGCAAGCCCGACTATGGTAAAGAGGGTAGCAGGGCCCCCCCTGTTTGCCACTAGTCTGTCCATCGACTGATTTTGGCCAATTTCTGCCTGTCACGAAGAGCAGCACCGACCCAATGCTGCCGGTCAGATCCCATGGATGTCGGACAAATAGCCCAAACGCCTATGGCATCATCCGCAGCGGATCAGCGTCGTCCGGTCCGGGTGCTCACATCTACCCACACGGCCAACACCAGAATGCTGCCCTTGACGATCATCTGCCAATAACTGTCGACGTCGAGCATGGACATGCCGTTGTCCAGGCTGGTGATGACCAGCGCGCCGAGGAGGGCGCCGTAGACAGTACCGGAGCCGCCGCGCATGGAGGTGCCGCCGATGAAGCAGGCGGCGATGGCGTCGAGTTCGCCCATGCTGCCGGCCGAGGGCGAACCGGCGGCCAGGCGCGCGGTGTTGACCACGCCGGCGAGGGCGCACATCACGCCCATGATCCCGAAAATCCAGAGCTTCACGGCCTGTACATTGATACCGGACAGGCGCGTCGCTTCCATGTTGCTGCCCACGGAATAGACGCGTCGGCCGAACACGCTCTGACTGGTCACGTAGCTGAAACCGCCCAGCAGGATCAGCAGAAGCAGGACCGGCACGGGAATGCCGTCATAGCTGTTGAGGGTCTGGACGAAACCGGCCAGTACCGCGCCGATCAACAGCACGCGTGCTACGTCACGCACCAGTGAATGGGCCGCCAGGCCGTGAAGGGCGCGATTGCGCCGTTGTTTCCAGGTCAGGAACAGCGTCAGTGCGAACAGCAGAACGCCCAGGCCTGTGCCGATCGTGTGTGGCAAATAACCCTGGCCAATGTAGACGAGCTCCGGCGACACCGGGGCGATGGTCGTGCCGCCGGTAATCCCCAGCAAAATGCCCCGGAAAGCCAGCATGCCCCCCAGCCCCACGATGAAAGACGGAATGCGCAGGTAGGCGGCCATGTAGCCGTTGGCGAGGCCGATCAGCAGTCCGCACAGGACGACAAGGCTCAGGTTCGCCAGCAGCGGTATGTGGTAGATAACGTCGAGAATGGCCGCGACGCCACCGAGCAGGCCCAGCAATGAGCCGACCGACAAATCGATCTCGCCGCTGATGATGACCAGCACCATGCCGCAGGCGAGAATCCCGGTAATGGACATCTGGCGCAGCAGATTGGAGAGGTTGCGCGGTGTCAGGAATCCGCCCTCGGTCTGCCAGCTGAAGAACAGCCAGATAAACGCCACGGCAAACACCAGCGCGAGCATCTTGTAGCGGGTGAAGAGTTGTTTGACCTGATTCATTTACGCGGATTTCCGATCTTTATTGTTATGGCTGTCAGGCTGACTGAGTGCGGCGGCGAGCACCTGTTCCTGAGTGAGTTCATGGTTGATGAAGTCGCCCTGCAACCGGCCTTCGCCGATCACCAGTACGCGGTCGGAAACGCCGAGCACTTCGGCCAGCTCCGAAGACACCATGATGATCGACACGCCTTCGGCCGCCAGCGCCCCCATCAACTTGTAGATCTCGTACTTGGCGCCGACATCCACACCTCGGGTGGGCTCATCGAGAATCAGGACCCGGGGTTTGGTCAGCAGCATCTTCGCCAATACGGCTTTTTGTTGATTGCCGCCGGACAGACTGGTGATCGGCAGGAACGGGCTCGCGGTCTTGAGGTGCAGGCGCGAAATTTCTCGATCGATGCTGCCGAGTTCGGCTTCGGCATCGATGCGGGTCAGTCTCGAGTAACTGTCCAGCACGGCCAGGGTGATGTTCTGGCCGACTCCCAGGTCTGGAATGATGCCCTGGCGCTTGCGGTCCTCGGGCACCAGGCACAGGCCGGCACGGATTGACTTGAGCGGCGTTCGGGTGTCGATGAGTTGGCCGTTCAGCCAGACTTCACCTTCGTGGCGACCGGGGTAGGCGCCGAACAGCGCGGTCACCAGCTCGGTGCGGCCTGCACCGACCAGCCCGGCGATGCCGAGGATTTCCCCGCGTTTGAGGTTGAACGAAATATCGTCGACCCGTTTGCGCCTGGGGTTGTCGACGTCGTAGCAGGTGATGTGGCGGGCTTCGAAAATCACCTCGCCAATGTCGTGTGGCTCGGTGGGGTAGAGGTTGCTCATTTCCCGTCCGACCATCTGGGTGATGATCTGTGGAATATCCATGTCCGCCATGGCGGTCGTGGCGATGTGTTTGCCGTCCCGGATCACCGAAATGGTGTCGCACACGGCGGCCACTTCATCGAGCTTGTGGGAGATGTAGACACAGGCAACACCCTTGGCCTTGAGGTCACGGATGATGTCCAGCAATACCTCGATTTCCGAACGGGTCAGGGCCGATGAAGGCTCGTCGAGGATCAGCAGGCGTGCCTGCTTGTTCAGTGCCTTGGCGATTTCCACCAGTTGCTGATAGCCGCCGCCGTACTGCGAAACCGGCAGCGATACGTTCATGTCCGGCACTTTCAGTTCACGCATCAGGGCTTCGGCGCGGTGGATCATCGCCGGGTAATTCATCCGCCCGCCAGGCAGCGTCAGTTCATGGCCCATGAAAATGTTCTCGGCCACCGACAGGTCGGGAACCAGCGTCAGTTCCTGGTGAATGATGACGATACCGGCGGCTTCCGTTTCGCTGATCGATTGCGCCTTGAGCGGTTGACCGTCCCAGAGGATCTCACCGTCCCAGGTGCCATGGGGGTACACCGCGGAAAGGATCTTCATCAGCGTGGACTTGCCGGCGCCATTCTCGCCGCACAGCCCGACGCACTCACCCGGCTTGACTTTGATATCGATGCCATTGAGCGCTTTGACACCGCCGAAGGTTTTGACGATACCGTTCATTTGCAGCAGATAGTCGGACATGGCAGAGACTCATAAGCGGCAGGTACGAGGCTGGTCCCGCAGGAGCGAGCTCCTGCAGGGGGGCATTACGGGGTGATGATCACTTTCCGGCAATCTGCGCCTTGGTGTAGAACCCGTCCTGTTCCAGCAGGTCGATGTTGTCCTTGGTCAACGGAGTCGGAGTGAGCAGGATGGTGTCGACTTTTTTGCTGCCGTTGTCGTACTGCGAGCTGTAGGCGGGTTTCTCGTTACGCGCCAGTTGCACCGAGAGCTTGGCGGCTTCGGAGGCGATGAGTTTCAGCGGCTTGTACACGGTCATGGTTTGAGTGCCGGCGATCACTCGCTTGACCGCTGCGAGGTCCGCGTCCTGCCCCGAAATTGGCACCTTGCCGGCCAGTTGCTGAGCGGCCAGGGCCTGGATGGCGCCGCCTGCCGTAGCGTCGTTGGAGGCGACGATGCCGTCGATTTTGTTGGCGTTGCGGGTCAAGGCGTTTTCAACAATGCTCAGCGCTTCGGTAGGGTTCCACTCCTTCACCCATTGTTGGCCGACGATCTTGATATCACCCTTGTCGATGGCCGGTTGCAGCACTTTCATCTGACCTTCGCGCAGGACTTTTGCGTTGTTGTCGGTAGGCGCACCACCGAGCAGAAAGTAATTGCCCTTGGGCGCTGCGTGCAGCACGCCGCTGGCCTGCATCTCACCGACCTTTTCGTTATCGAAGGAAATGTAGGCGTCGATATCCGCGTTGAGTATCAGACGGTCATAGGACACGACCTTGATTCCGGCTTTCTTCGCTTCGGCCACTGCATTGGTCAGGACCGTGGCGTTGAACGGCACGATGACGATGACATCGACGCCACGGGAAATGAGGTTTTCGATTTGCGAAATCTGCTTTTGCTCGTTGGCATCGGCCGACTGTACGAAGACTTTGGCGTCCATTTTCTCCGCCGCCGCAACGAAGTAATCGCGGTCACGTGACCAGCGTTCCAGCCGCAGATCATCAATGGAGAAACCGATTTTCGGGTGGGCAGCATCGGCCATCACCGGCAGCGACAGCAGAGCCAGGGCGCTGGCAAATAGCGCGCGTTTTACGTTCTTCATGGTGGTGCGTCCTTTTATTTTTGTTTGAAAGACACGGCCTGACGATGAGTATCGGGCTGGTAGAACTGTAGAGAATCTGCAGACGCAGAGGACACAGATTTGTCGTGCGAATGTCACAGCGTTGTTGCGCCCGCAGACCCCGTTGGCGATCAGCGATAGATAAACCGGTTGACGAGGTTTTCGAGCATCTCCTGCCTGCCGCTGACGGCCTGCGGATTCAGCTCGTTGGCGAATGCGTGTTCGGCCAATGACTGGAGGTTGAACTCACCCGCCAGCACCGCCTGCCCGAACGACTGCTGCCAGCCGGCGTAGCGTTGATCCTTGAGCTGCTGAAGCTGGTCGTTCTGCACCATGGCGGCTGCCCGCTCCAAGGACAGGGCTAAGACGTCCATTGCGCCGACGTGACCATGGAACAGATCGATCTCATCGAGGCTCTGGCGGCGGACCTTGGAGTCGAAGTTGAACCCGCCATTCTTGAACCCGCCGGCCTTGAGAATTTCATAGGTGACCAAGGTCATTTCTTCGACGCTGTTGGGGAATTGATCGGTGTCCCAGCCGTTTTGCGGATCACCGCGGTTGGCGTCGATGCTGCCGAAAATCCCCAGCGAGACGGCCGTCGCAATCTCGTGATGTAAGCTATGACCGGCCAGGGTCGCGTGGTTGGCCTCGATGTTGACCTTGATTTCCTTTTCCAGGCCGAACTGCTGGAGAAAGCCAAACACGGTGGCGCTGTCGTAATCATATTGGTGCTTGGTCGGCTCCTGCGGCTTGGGTTCGATCAGCAGGTCGCCTTTGAAACCGATCTTGTGCTTGTGCTCGACCACCATGCGCATAAAGCGGCCCAGTTGTTCGCGTTCACGTTTCAAGTCGGTGTTGAGCAGGGTTTCGTAGCCTTCGCGACCGCCCCACAACACGTAGTTGGACCCATTCAGGCGTTGGGTCGCGTTCATGGCGCTGAATACCTGGGCAGCGGCGCAGGCGAACACTTCGGGGTCAGGGTTGCTGGCGGCGCCTGCGGCAAAGCGCGGGTTGCTGAAGCAGTTGGCAGTTCCCCACAGCAGCTTGATCCCGGTTTCTTCCTGGTGTCGCTCCAGATGATCAATCATTTGCGCGAAGTGGTTGCGGTACTCCTTCAGTGAATTGCCTTCCGGGGCAACATCCGTGTCGTGGAAGCAGTAATAGTCGATACCCAATTTGGAGAAGAACTCGAACGCGGCTGCCGCCTTGCCAATGGCCAGCTCCATCGGATCGCCGGCGTGTTGCCACGGGCGCTTGAAAGTACCTGCACCGAACACATCCGAACCCGGCCAGACGAAGGTGTGCCAATAACAGGCGGCCATGCGCAGGTGTTCGCGCATGGGTTTGCCGAGGATGATTTTGTCGGCGTCGTAGTGACGGAAGGCGAGGGGAGAATCGCTGGCAGGGCCTTCGTAGCGGATCCGGTCGACATCGGGGAAGTACGGCATTGGCAATGTCCTTGTTGTTCTTGGGCGTGTCTCGATACTAACAACGGCCCCATGCCTGCTGATTATGAAAATCACCAACAGCGGGTGCGATTTTGCGTATTGAGATTCGCCGTCTGCACGCCTAGTCTGTGCAAACCGCCTCCGCGACAAGGGGCTCGGAACAAGCCTGAAAACAATGAAAACCGTACCGCCTGTTCACCGCATCGCACTGTTGTTCAACGGGAGCAAGATCTATGACCGCGGCATCATCAGCGGCATCGGCAACTACCTGAGCAGCACCCGCGCGTCCTGGGACCTGTTCCTGGAAGAGGACTTTCTCTGTCGGTTGAAAGGGATCGAGCGCTGGCAAGGTGATGGAATCATTGCCGACTTCGACGATCCGCTGATTGGCGAGGCGCTGGCCGATATCAAGTTGCCCGTGGTGGCGGTGGGTGGTTCTTATCAGGATGAACGGGCCTATCCCAAAGGGATCCCGTACGTCGCTACCGACAATAACGCACTGATCACACTGGCTTACGCGCACTTGATCGAGGCAGGGCTGCAGCGTTTTGCCTGCTTCAGCCTGCCTGAAGCGCAGGCAAATCGTTGGGCTCAGGAGCGGGAAAAATCCTTTCGACGACTGATGCAACGTGACGGCTTGCACGCCGAGGTCTATCGCGGCATGGGTACCAGCGCACCGCTCTGGGACAGCGCCGTCGAACAACTGATCGCCTGGCTCCAGAGCCTGCCCAAGCCCATTGGCATCATCGCCGTCAGTGACGCCCGCGCCCGGCAGTTGCTGCAAGCCTGCCTGACCGCCGGAATCGCCGTACCGGAGCAGGTGGCGTTGATCGGCATCGACAACGACCCCCTGACACGCTGCCTGACCCGGGTCCCCCTGAGCTCGGTCATCCAGGGCACCGAAACCATGGGCCGCACCGCCGCGCAACTGCTGCACCAGATGCTGCACGGCAAGCCGTCCACGGGCACGCACATCCTGATCCCGCCTGATGCAATCAACGTGCAGGTGTCGAGTTTGCACCAACCTTTGGGCAACCCCTACGTCATGCAAGCGCTGCTGTTTATCCGCCAGTATGCCTGCCAGGGCATCAAGACGGCGCAAGTGGCGGCTTATGTTGGCGTGTCGCGCTCATCGCTGGAGTCGCACTTTCGCACTGTGCGAGGCTGCAGCGTGCACGACGAGATTCTGCGCTTCAAACTGGCGGCCGCCACCAGCGGCCTGGAAAATACTGACACAGCGATTGCGGACGTTGCCCGTAATTGCGGTTTCAAATCCGCTCAATATCTACACACGGTGTTCCGTCGCGAGTTTGGATGTACGCCCCGTGAATACCAGCAGGGCGCAAGATAACGATGCGGGGTGCAATTGGTCGATTGTTGTGTGGTGCGAAGGGCTGGATTCAACTGGTCGATACAACACTCCTTCTACCTGTTGAATCCACAGTCCAAAGCGGACCTAACCGGTTTTTGAAGTCATCCAGGTCAAAAAATTATGGAGCTGAGTCGTAAACTCTTTTGGCTTAGCGTACGGGTTCCTGGCCTGGGACAAGAAAAAAGATATCTGCATTCTCATACACGGGTAATGCTGAACAAACAGCTCGACATGCTCTTCCAGTGTTTGCGGCCACATCAGGTCCTGTTCAGAGCGAAGTACTTGAGTTGACCGGATGAGTTTGCGCGAAGCTTCGCGTTGCAAGCGTAGCGATTGCGTCGGTGTGGTCGCCTGATCAATAAGATCGGCATATCGGGTCAGTACGGATTCAAAGTCACCATTCACGGCAATGGCGATATCACGCGACGGCTTGAACCGGTCGAAGCGTTTGGTCAGATCATTCCCCCATAAGCAACGACAGTGATGCTTGAGCCAATACCCCCAGCTCAATCGATTGTCAGCCGCCAACACTTCAGAGCGACTACCGATGTCGAAATCGATCTTGATGACTTCGGTATGCCGACTTTCCAGCATGCGCCTTTTCGACTCCAGCATTTCGAGACTCTGCGACGTAGGAGGGCTGTGCAGAACAAGGGTTAGGTCCAGGTCAGAAACCTCCGGGACAGCATCGCCCCTAGCGACGCTGCCATAAAGATAAACCCCGTCCAGCAGAGGTTCCGAGCGAGCGAGCGTCATGCAAACGTCCACCAGTAAATCCTGAAATTGTGGCTGCACCTCGACGTTGGGCACGGTGAGGATATAACCGTCTGCATCAATGCCACGAGGATGGAATCGTTCCATGAAGCCGTCCGTGAGTTGTGTTCAGAGAGGTACTTTAACAGCCAATAGTGACTGCTTTTGACCCCGAGTATGTCAAAACCCTTGTTAGCCGCTTTCCACTCCGGAATGTTTTGCTCTACTCAACCATCACCCGGGATCTGCCGTCTTTCCAGCAGCTTTATGATGAGCGCCTCTCCACGCTGCCCAACGTCCAGCGCCTGACATCCACCCTGGTGATGAAACGGGTCATTCAGGATCGTTCTCTTCCTTTGTGATTTGAACCTGTTTTTTGGGTGGTGCCGGATCAGATCATTCCACCACCCGATTGTCCTCCGAGCAGGTGAGGAAATGGACGCTTCTCATCCTTTTTGACGCGGCTCGTCAATTTCCGTTTTCAGTAACGCCTCCCCATTACCTTGATGGCGTGTCGCAAACGCTCCCTGACGTGTCGTCCCGGGCCAACTGCGCAAAACACAGGTGCGCTTGGTAATAAGCGTTATTAGAGATTGATCTAGGCAATTGCATTCTAAAAGCGACGCGATTCTTTTCTGTAAGCGACCAAGTCATTTTTCGAATAGATAAATAACTGAATGAATTTAAAGGAGAAATACAAAATTCACGGTGAATTTTTTATGTGTTTTCTATGTATACACAAGAAATACAATCTATTGACCACCCCGAAAACCCATGCGAGTCTGACCCCATCAGCCACCCGCATCTGACGGCGAAATCAACTCTGGAGGTCGTTCGTGAAAAACGGCAAAACCTGTCTCTACGAAGACTTGAAACGTCAAATCCTGACGATGGAACTGGACCCAGACGAGGCGCTGGATGAAGTGATTCTCAGCGAGCGTTATGGCTTATCCCGCACCCCCGTTCGAGAAGTTTTCCGTCGTTTGGCCGGTGAAGGTTATATCGACATTCGAGAGAACCGCGGCGCGCGGGTTATCCCGATGAATCACTCGACACTGCGCAATTTCTTCCTGGTTGCACCGATGATGTACGCAGCCATCGGTCGTCTCGCGGTGCAGAACTTCAAGCCACGTCAGCTGATCGATCTGAAAGACACGCAATACCGCTTCCGCCACGCCACCACCTCACGGGATGCGCTGGCGATGGTCGTCGAGAACAATCGCTTTCACGCGATCATGGGCGAAATGGCCGGCAACCAATATCTGCAGCCCAGCCTGGAAAGACTGCTGATTGATCACGCCCGAATCGGTAATACATTTTTCCGACCTCAGAATGAGGATATGGAACAACGCCTTGATCTGTCCGCCTGCCACCATGATTCGTTTATCGAGGCTATCGAGCGTCGCGATGAAGGTGCAGTCGTTGATCTTGTGTTTGAACACTGGGAACTGTCCCGAGAAAACATGGAAATTTTTATCGCGCCTCAAGGCATCCAGGCGGACGCACTCATTGACCTTCCACGTCACTCATCTTCGGAGAAATCATCTTGAAATTTGAAGGCATCTATACCCCCGCGGTGACTCCTTATAATCCTGATGGGGAGATCGACTGGAACGTGTACTCCGAAGTATTGGAGTCGCTGATCGAAGCGAAAGTACACGGCATTATTATCGGCGGGTCGACCGGCGAATATTATGCGCAGACTGCAGAAGAACGTACTGAGCTTGCCGCTTATGCGAAAGATGTGATCGGCACTCGGGTGCAACTGATCGTCAGCACCGGGGCCATTCGCACTGAAGATGCGGTGCAGTATGCAAAGGATGCCAAGGCGATCAAAGCGGACGCCATTCTCGTCACCAGTCCGCCGTACGTGCTCCCTACCTCCGAGGAAAACGCGATACATGCATTGACCATTGATCGCGCTGCCGACCTGCCGATCATGCTTTACAACTACCCGGGTCGCATGTGCGTTTCGATGGATGAGGATTACTTCACCCGTGTGAGCCAATCGAAAAACGTAATTGCCATCAAGGAAAGCTCCGGCGACATGGGGCAGGTGCATCTGCTCGCGCGTAAGTTCCCCAACATCGCACTGTCATGCGGCTGGGATGACCAAGCACTGGAGTTTTTTGCCTGGGGTGCCAGAAGTTGGGTGTGTGCCGGTTCCAACTTCCTGCCCAAAGAACATGTGGCGCTTTATGAAGCCTGCGTGATCGAGAAAGACTTCGATAAAGGCCGTCGGATCATGTCGGCGATGATGCCGCTGATGAATGCTTTGGACGGCGGCAAGTTCGTGCAGTCGATCAAGTACGGTTGCGAGCTTAACGGTCTGAAAGTAGGGGAGGTGCGCTTGCCGCTCCAACCGCTTAATGCCGAAGAAAAGCAAAGCCTTGCATCGGTCATCGCCGAACTGAAACGCAACGTTGCCAACATCACTTCGGGAGCCAGCCATGGGTGATCTTCTGAGCAAGGCCGAATACGCTGCCATCGCCAAGAGCATTTCGTTGCCTTCCAACGCATTTATCAATGGCGCGTTCAAACCGTCCCTCTCTGGCAAAACGTTCGTTACAACCAATCCGGCAACGGGTGAGTTTTTGACAGACGTCGCTGCCTGTTCGTCCGAGGATGTCGACGTAGCGGTCAGTAATGCCAAAGAGGCATTTGAGGATGGACGCTGGAGATCGATTTCTCCCAGGGAGCGCAAAGCCGTTCTCCTGAAGTTCGCGGATCTGCTTGAAAACCATCAGCACGAACTGGCAGTTTTGGAGAGCCTCGATAGCGGCAAGCCTGTCAGTGAATGTCAGTTGGTCGATGTACCAGACACCATTCACACCCTGCGCTGGCACGCGGAATTGATCGACAAGATTTATGACAGCACCGCCCCGGTGGGCAGTGACGCACTGACCATGGTTGTGCGCGAGCCGATTGGCGTGGTGGGCTGCGTATTGCCCTGGAACTTCCCCCTGTTGATGCTGGCCTGGAAAATCGGCCCGGCGCTTGCGGCTGGATGCTCGGTCATCGTCAAGCCTGCCGAGCAGACCTCGCTGACCACGTTGCGGGTCGCGGAACTGGCGTTCGAAGCGGGTGTGCCTGCCGGCGTGCTGAACATCGTGACCGGCACTGGCAAGGAAGTCGGAGAGCCGATCGGTTTGCATAACGATGTCGACATGGTGAGCTTCACGGGTTCCACCGCCACCGGTCGTCGTTTCCTGCATTACGCAGCCGATTCGAACCTCAAACGCATCGTGCTCGAATGTGGCGGTAAAAACCCAGCCGTGGTGATGGACGATGCCGAAGACCTGGACCGTGTTGCCGAACATGTGGTTAACGGTGCGTTCTGGAACATGGGCGAAAACTGCTCTGCAACCTCACGCCTGATCGTCCACGAGTCCGTGAAAAACGAGCTGCTGCAACGCATGGGCGCCTACATCCGCGAATGGAAAATGGGTGATCCCCTCGATCCGCAAAACCGTGTGGGGGCGCTGGTCAGCCCTGAGCATTTCGCGAAAGTTAAGTCGTACCTTGAGCAAGCCACCGCTGGAAAGCTGGCGGTTGTGTACGGCGGTGAGACTAAAGACGGCGCCTTCGTACAGCCAACCGTGATTGACGGTGTCGACAGAGAAAGCCGGTTGTTCCAGGAAGAGATCTTTGGCCCGATTCTGTCGGTCACCACCTTCAGTTCGATCTCCGAAGCGATCGCCCTGGCCAATGACACGGTGTACGGCCTGGCCGCCTCTGTTTATACCGGTAGCCTGCGCCGGGCCATCAAGTTGTCGCGAGAAATTCGCGCCGGCATCGTCACTGTGAACTGCTTTGGTGAGGGTGATGCTTCGACGCCTTTCGGCGGCTACAAAGAGTCGGGATTCGGTGGTCGGGACAAATCCATTTTTGCTCACGATCAGTACACCGAAATCAAAACCATCTGGATCGATGTGTCTGATCGGTCGGTTGATGAGACCGAAAAATGAGCACCCATACCATCAAGCGTCTGCCGGTAGACACCGGGGTTTCAGGTTGGGAGGCGATATCCACACGCACTGCGCCTGTCCGCATGCTTGATGGGCGCGTGACGGCGGACTGGCTGATTATCGGTGCAGGCTTTGCCGGTCTCTCCGCCGCTCGCAGGTTGTCCCAGTTGCATCCGGGCGACAGCATCGCGATTGTCGACGCCCATGAAGTGGCGAAGGGGCCGGCCGGCAGGAACTCGGGCTTCATGATTGACGTGCCGCACAGTCTTTCATCCGGGGAGTATTCGGTTGCCGGTGAGTCTGCAACGGCGCAGGAAATCGCTCAGAACCGCTTTGCCATTGCTTTCGCAGCAGAAGCCGCGCGCGAGTACGGCATGTCTACGGAGACTTTCGACCCCTCCGGCAAGATTAACGCGGCGGCAACAGAGCGGGGGATGAGGCTCAATGACAACTATGCAAAATCACTGAAAGGCATTGGTGAACAGTACGAGTTGCTGGACGCTGCGCAGATGCGAGAGATTACCGGTTCTCACTATTACCACAGCGGGCTTTATACACCTGGTGCGGTAATGATTCAGCCGGCTCAATACATAAGGGATCTTGCATTCGGACTTGATAAAAACGTCAGTCTGTATGAGCGGTCACCGATTATCGAGTTGTCGAAGTCAGGAAATAGTTGGACGGCCAAGTCCCATCGCGGTGTAGTTAATGCTCCTAAAGTGATTCTTGCAGTCAATGGTCATGTTGAAGACTTTGGCCATTTTCAAGGAAGACTGTTGCATGTGTTTACCTATGCTTCGATGACCGCTGCTTACAGTCATGATGAGTTTGACAGGCCGGTGACCGGCAAACCGCGTTGGGCTTTATTACCGGCGGATCCCATGGGGGCGACTGTTCGCAAGATCACTTCAAACGGACTTTCGCGCATTGTTATTCGAACCAAGTTTACCTATGACCCCAGTATTCAAGTAACGCCGATGCGTGTTGCTGAAGTGGCCGAAGAACAACGGCATTCGCTGGACGCACGCTTCCCGGAGTTGAAATCGACTCCGCTGGAATTCAGCTGGGCAGGGCGGCTCTGCTTGAGCCGCAACAGCGCGCCAGCCTTTGGCGAAATAGAAGAAAACCTCTACTCGGCGTGCTGCGAAAACGGGCTGGGGACGGTTAAAAGTACGTTGGCAGGCGTGATGGCTGCCGAATTGGCCAGCGGGGCACATTCACCGCTGTTGGAAAGTTTCAGTCAAATGCCAGGGCCTAGCCGGCTTCCACCCAGGCTATTAACCAAACTGGGTGTCAACTCGGTTATTCGTTGGCAGGCGCTGAGGGCAGGGCGAGAGGGCTGAATTGCTTCAAACATCCGGCTTTTATTTCATAAAGGCCTAATCTCAAGTTGTAAACCGTAGATCGGAGTTCGCCATGAAAAAGATTTGGAAGGCTATCTGCGCTGTCGCTGTGGCTGGCTTAATGAGTTTGCCAGTTCACGCCGAAGAAAAAACGATCACCATGGGTACCTTGTCATGGGAAGACTTGACGCCTATTACCGGTATTACCAAAAAAGTACTTGAGGATTCCGGTTATAGCGTAAAAGTTGTTGAGTTTTCCGAGTGGGGTATTGCTTACGCGGCGCTGACCAAGGGCGATATTCAAGTGCTCGCCTCTCAAACAGATTATGCAGCGAACGACTATTGGAGCAAAAACAAGAACCGCCTGGAAAAGCTGTCCCCAGTTTCTTATGGACTCTACCAAGGTATCGCCGTTCCTAAATATGTGGATATCGACTCTGTCGATCAGTTGAACGACAACTCGGAAAAGTTTGGCGGAAAAATCATCGGTATCGAACCGGGTTCGGGCTTGATGAGCGATGCGACCAAAGCCGTCAGCGCTTACGGCATCAAGTTGAAACTGCTCGAAGGCAGTACCGCAGCGATGACCGCCGCATTGAAATCGGCCGTTGATCGTAAAGAGTGGGTGGCGGTCACCGTTTGGGAACCGTCGTGGATGGCGCAGAAATTCGACCTGAAGTTCCTCAAAGACCCAAAAGGCGTTTTCCCGCCGCCACAAGGTTACTACTGGATCGGTCACAAGGGTTTCACAGAGAGCTACCCGCACGCACGTGAAGTGATGGCCAGCGTGTATGTGCCGATCAACGACATCACCGCAATCAATGGTGAAGTGAAGGACGGCAAAACCATGGAACAGGCCGTTAAAGGCTGGACCGATAGCCACGCCGAGCTGCTGAAGCGCTGGGAAGACATAAAGAAATAAGCAACGACTTTTTCCAAGCCACTGCCGCCCTTTGATTCATTAGAAAAACCAGAAAAACTGGTTCGACGGGTACGAAAATGACAACCCCCAAAATAGACACGAACGAAGTGCTGGTAGATTGCCAGTCCGTCTGGAAAATCTTTGGTAAAGGCGCACCTGCTGCGATGAACGCTGTCGTTCAGCAGGGGCTGACCAAGACCCAGATCCTGCAAGATTACAGCTGCGTGGTCGGGGTCTCCGACGTCAGTCTCCAGGTTCGCCGAGGAGAAATCTTTTGCATCATGGGATTGTCCGGCAGTGGCAAATCCACCCTGATCAGGCTTCTGAACAAACTGATCACGCCCAGTGCCGGTAAGGTTCTGGTCAAAGGCAAAGACCTTTCATCCTTGACTCCCGCAGAGCTGCGGGAGGTGAGGGCGCGTCACATCGGCATGGTCTTTCAGAGCGTTGCTTTGCTGCCTAACCGCACGGTTCTGGAGAACACCGCGTTTGGCCTGGAAGTACAAGGCGTGGGCAAGGCCGAGCGTTACAAAGTAGCCGAGCAGGCGTTGGCCAAGGTGGGTTTGAGCGACTGGATTTCGCGCTATCCCAGCGAGTTGTCCGGTGGCATGCAACAACGGGTAGGGCTGGCGCGAGCGATCACGGCGGATCCTGAAGTGATCCTGATGGACGAGCCGTTCAGTGCGCTTGACCCCTTGATTCGTCGGCAGTTGCAGGACGAGTTCCGGCAACTGACCAAGGAGCTCGGCAAGTCCGCAGTCTTTATTACTCACGACCTGGACGAGGCGATCCGTATCGGTGACCGCATCGCGATCATGAAAGATGGCGCGATCATTCAGGTGGGCACTGCCGAGGAGATCGTGCTGAACCCGGCGGATGACTACGTGGCGGAATTTGTCGCAGGCATTTCCAGATTGCATCTGGTCAAAGCTCAATCGGTGATGACACCCGTCGAGCCTTACAGGGTTGCGAACCCTGGCTGCGACATCGCCAAGCTGACCAAAACCTCGCCCGACGCGGATATTAACGAGCTGATCGGCTTGACGATGAAGTCCGACCGCGATGCGCTCGCCGTGGTGGATAACGGTGCGGTGGTCGGCGTCATTACGCTGCGTGATCTGCTGCGTGGCGTTCAAGGTATTCCGAATGAGTTCGCTGGCTCATCAGCCGCCACTGTTCTGGAGGAATCATGAGCACGCCTGACTTTTCCAACCAATTCGATTCGGCCGTCAACTCGAGCCTGGAATGGCTGATGGATAACGGCGAGTTTGTGTTCGACACTGCTAATACGTTGCTGAAGGGCATTTACCAAAGCGTTCTGTGGTGCATTGCCTATCCGCCGTATTACGTCATCGCGATTGTCCTGGCCTTGATCGGCTGGCGAGCGGTTGGCGTTCGATTCGCGATTCTCACCGGTCTGGCGTTGATGTTCTGCGACATCATTGGCTTGTGGCCAGAGACGGTCAGTACGCTCGCCCTGGTACTGACCGCCACGGTGTTGGCACTGGTGGTGGCGATTCCGTTGGGCGTGCTGGCTGGTTTGGCGCCATCCTTTGATCGCGTCGTCGATCCTTGTCTGGATCTGGTGCAAACCTTGCCGCCCTACATCTATCTGCTGCCGGCCATTGCACTGCTCGGCTACGGCCCGGCCACGGCACTGTTGGCGACCTTCATCGTTGCGGTGCCGCCGGCGATGCGGCTGACTTCCCTGGGGATTCGCATGACCCCACGGGAGTTCATCGAGCTGGGGGATGCCAGCGGCGTCACCCGGTGGCAGATGTTTTTCAAAATCCGCTTGCCGTTCGCCATGCCCAGCATCATGGCCGGGGTTAATCAAAGCCTGATGATGGCCTTCGGCATGGTGGTGATCGCTGGCATCGTCGGCTCTGGTGGTTTGGGCGAATCAATTTACGGGGCGGTACGCACACTGGATATCGCCAAGTCGATCAACGCGGCAATAGCCATCGTCATCCTGACCATGATCCTGGATCGGTTGGCCCAGAGTGCTGCACGGTCCCGGATGGGAGAATCCCAATGACAACGCAAATCCAATTTTCTCCAGGCGAGTTTCTGGCACCCGCTGTTGACTGGCTGAACGCCAATTTACACGGCTTGTTCATGGGCATTAGCCACGTCATCGAGGCGATACTCGGCGCAGTGGAAACGGCTCTGCTTGCTCCCCATCCTTATTTATTCATTGGAATTGTCGTTGTAGCGGCGTTCTTTTTTGCTAACAAGCGAGTCGCTGTTTTCGCTGCTTTGATGTTGGCTTTTTGCTTGTTCTCTGGACTGTGGGTTGCTTCCATCCAGACTATTGCGCTGGTATCCGTGGCGGTCTTGATATCGGTCGCCATCGCCTTTCCGCTGGGTGTCCTGGCGGCTCGTGTGAAGCGGGTCGACGAGGCGTTTTTACCGATCCTCAACATCATGCAAACCGTACCACCGTGGGTTTACCTGATTCCCGCTGTGATTCTCTTCAGCCTGGGACGCGTGCCGGCAATCATCGCGACGATTGTGTATGGCATCCCACCGATGCTCAGACTGACGACCCTTGCTTTCAAGCAGCTACCAAAAGATCTGCTCGAGTTGGGCCAAGCTTCCGGTGCTTCGCCAAGGGACATTCTGTTCAAGATCGAACTGCCGACTGCCGCACCCACGCTGTTGGTCGGTCTGAACCAATGCATCCTCATGTCCCTGGCGATGGTGGTGCTGGCAGGTCTGGTAGGGGCGGGAGGTCTTGGGGCTGAAGTGACCCGAGGCCTCTCCAGGATGGAGATGGGGTTAGGGCTGCGTGCCGGTCTGGCGATTGTTGCTATTGCACTGCTGCTGGATCGCCTGTCACGCGGCGCGTTGCAGCGTCATTCCCCAAGCCAACATCTTTGAATGGTTTTCAGCATGAGACATAGTTTTTTTTGCATTGACTCCCATGCGTGCGGTAACCCGGTGCGGGTGGTGGCAGGTGGCGGGCCTCTGTTGCCGTCGGTGTCGATGGCGGAACGACGTGAGATCTTTGTGCGCGACCATGACTGGGTTCGCACCGCGTTGATGTTCGAGCCCAGGGGGCACGACATCATGTCTGGCGTCATTATCTATCCGCCTTCGCGTGACGATTGTGATTTTGGTGCGTTGTTCATTGAGGTCAGCGGCTGTCTGCCGATGTGTGGGGCGGGCACCATAGGCTTGTCGACCGTGGTGGTTGAAGAGGGCCTGGTCACACCGCGTGAGCCGGGCAAGTTGGCCATCGAGACGCCTGCGGGGCGCGTCGATGTCGACTACAGCATGAGCGGTGAATTCGTTGACTCGATTCGTCTGTTCAACGTAGCCAGTTATCTGCACAGCGCTGATGTGCTGGTCGATGTGCCCGGCGTCGGCGAGCTGATTGTGGACATTGCCTATGGCGGCAATTTCTATGCGGTGGTCGAGCCGCAGGAGAATTGGGCGGGCTTGCAAGGGCTGAGCACGGCAGACATCGTCAGCCTGAGCCAGAAACTGCGCTCGGCCTTGGCAGAGGTTTGCAATCCCGAGCATCCCGAGAACAGCAGAATCAATGGCGTTCACCACATCATCTGGTGCGACGACGACGGGCACGGCACCGCAGCCGATGGCCGTAGTGCGGTGTTCTACGGCGACAAAGCCATTGATCGGTCTCCCGGCGGTACCGGCACTTCGGCGCGGATGGCTCAACTGGTCGGAAAGGGACGGTTAAAGGTAGGCGACACGTTCCGCAATGAAAGCCTGATCGGGACGATCTTCGAAGGGAAAGTCGAATCTTCGATAAAAGTCGGTACGTTTGACGGCATCAGGCCCAGTATCTGCGGCTGGGCGCAGATCACCGGCCACAACACCATTTTTGTCGATGACAAAGACCCGCTTCGTCACGGCTTTCAACTGGCTTGATCGGTCGCATAATGGTGCTAGGGCTTTTTGCGCTTCTACAGTTAGCATTAGGCTTTATCTACGCAGTAACCGAGTGGGTCGAACATTGATCGAACGACGTCAATTCAGCGGAGGCATGAAGGGGAAAAATCTCCGCTATCTGAATGAAAACCCTGATGAGCCTGCTCGAATGACCCGAGCAGGCTTTGTGCTGCTCGAGCATTTTTCGCTGCCCGCGTTCACCCAGGCACTGGACACCATTGTCACCGCGAATCTTCTACGACCCAGGTTGTTCTCTTCGCGAACGTTCGGCTTGAACGACGGCGAGGTCATCAGCGATCTGGGCCTGGTCATCCGGCCGGATGCACGTCTGGATGCTTCAGCCATTCACGACCTGGATCTGCTGGTGATTTGTGGCGGCTACAGGACAGAGCTCAAGGCTGATGATGAGTTCATCAGCCTGTTGCGAATGGCGGCGAACCAGGGTATCTGCCTGGCCGGGTTGTGGAATGGCGCATGGTTTCTGGGCAGCGCAGGTTTGCTCGATGGGTATCGTTGCGCCATTCACCCCGAACATCGCCCCGCACTCGCGGAAATCTCCAAGGCGACGCAAGTCACCAGTGAACCCTACGTCATTGATCGCGACCGCCTCACCGCGTCCAGCCCCTCGGGGGCATTTCATATGGCGCTGGACTGGATCAAGGGCTTGCACGATAAAGCCCTCGTCGAGGGGATCGAGGACATTCTGGCGTTCGAGGAGTCTCGCTATCGGCGCATCAAACCGGCTGAAAATATCTGTGTGAGCGCGCCCTTGCGCGAGGTGGTCAAGCTGATGGACGCCAACCTCGAAGAGCCTCTGGAGCTGGAGCAACTGGCGGCCTATGCCGGTCGTTCCCGGCGGCAACTGGAACGCTTGTTCAAGGAGCAACTCGGTACAACGCCGCAGCGGTATTACATGGAGCTGCGCATCACTGAAGCGCGGCGACTGCTCCAGCACACAGAACTGTCCCAGGTCGACGTGTTGGTGGCTTGTGGCTTCGTGTCGCCAAGCCATTTCAGCAAGTGCTATAGCTCGTACTTCGGGTACAGACCTTCCAAGGAAAAGCGGCTCGTTAAGTAAGGACTTTCTTGCGAGTCTGCGTACCTGGCTTCCGGCCCGATTGCTGCCCCGTCCCGCAGGGCAGCCATCGATCGGCTTTTGACGCTATTTGTAATGCTGCTCAAACATCGCCACCTGATCCGGCGTGGCACCCAGACATTTGCCTCGACCGATTCCCACCCACCCTGCGTTCGTCACCGGGAGGGTTTACGTTATCTGGAAAACGCCTGTGGTCTCAGGTCATGGGCACTACATTTTGCGGTTTCTGGGATCATCCGCCGGGTTGAGGTAGGTGATCCCCCAAGGCCCCGTGCCGTGGAGTTGGAGCACGGTTTCCTGTTCTCGACTGGCGCCGTACATCGACGTGCCGACTGGAATGATCAGAGTGTCACCTGGTCGATAGGCCTTGGCCTGTGCTGCATCGAAGGTGTTGCCGGTGGCGAAGTAGAAGGTGCCGGAGATAACGGTGACGCGTTCGGTCACGGGATGGGTATGCACGCCGATTTTTGTATTGGCTGGCAGCTTCAGACGCAGGGTGAAAGGTTCGGCGGCTTTCAGGTCACCTTCAATCATCGCAATCATTACGCCGGGGCCCAACGCCGGCGCAGCTGTCCACTTGAGTTCGGATGGTGTGGCAGCAATGAAACCCGCTTCCCCAGCCAAGGCAGCAGGGGACAGGGAGGCTGCGCTGAGCAAGGCCAGCAAAACAGCAGCAACTTTGTGGGCGCTCATCATGGTTTCCTCGTATCTGGGAGCTAGAGCGGGGTCCGCGCGATCAAGTCATATAAGATGACGGTAGCTGAATGGTGGCGCGTGGATATATCCATTGTGAACCAGCGCTATAACGCACAGCTATGGAGTGTGGGCTGGCCCGGGTTGCGGGCGCAGCTGGTTCTGAGCGGCTATATAAGCGTTTTCAGGTCGATATCCTCGGCCATCGCCTTGTTGCCGGCATCGCCGGGATGCAAGTGGTCGCCGGAGTCGATAGTCGGCAGTAAGCGACTTGGGTGTTCAGGGTCGCGGGTCATGAAATCAAAGTCGATCACGGCATCGAATGCGTGGCTGGTCCGTATCCAGTCATTAATGACCTGGCGCAGTTGTTCTTTCTCGGCGCTGTGATAATTCTTCACGATCGTTCCCTCCAGGGCGCCTTCGACCGGCATCAGGGTTGTTCCAATGATGCGAATGTTGTTCAGGTGCGCTTGATCGATCAGTTGCCGATAGCCCGCAATCAACTGTTCCTTGGCTGGCAGGCGTTCGTTCGGAGCGAAGGAGGAGCCCGGCCAACTGATGTCATTGATGCCGAGCATCACAATTACCGTTTTTACTCCGGGCTTGCCCAGCACATCGCGCTTGAAACGCGCCAGTGCGCTGACACCCATGCCATCTTCGAGCAGGCGAGCCCCGGATATCCCGGCGTTGAGCACCGCGAGGCTCTGCGCGGCCAAGCGTTGAGCGAGGAAGTCCGGCCAGCGTCGATTGTTGTCCAGGGTCGAGCCATTGCCATCGGTAATCGAGTCGCCGAGCACCACCAGGGCACGGGCGTCGGCCGGTGCATCCACCAGGATGTCGCTGAGAAACAGCCGCGCCTCCACCCGCTCGCTGCCTTCCAGTCGCTGAGCGTCGATGTGTTTGCCAGGGGTGATAAACGCGGTTTGTTTGCCATCCCAATGGAACGTCGTCAACGGCGTGTGCTGCGGCAGATAAAGAGAAATCGCAAGCTCACTGAGTGCCGGCACTGCCAGATCTATCGGATCACTGATCCGCGTTTCACCCGCGGCGAGGGTGACCTGTTCCTGATCGTTGAACTTCAGGCTGTGCCCGGAGCCTGCGCGAATCTGATCGACGCCCTCAACGAAGGCGATACGCGCGGCACCGATGACCAGCGGTTGCTTGCCATATTCGTTGGAAACCACCACCCGTACCCGGCTTCCGCCGCTGCTGATGCGCACTCTCTGGTGAAGGGTGCTGTCGGTCAGCGCTTCAGGAATTCGCGTGGGCAGTGGCAGTTCGTTGCCCCAGGTGGGTTGAGGGCTGGCCATCCAGGTGGTGACCCAATTTTCCGCCGCCATGACAGGGCTCGCGGCAAGCAGGGCGGTCAAGGCGAGAGGCAACGGTATTCTTGAGTGAAGGGCTTTCATTCAGGTGTCTCCTTGAGGGTAATGGATCAAGAAGGCCAGATTGGTCTATTCAAAATACGTGTGGTAGAAGGGGGAACTGCATACAGCCCATTCCAGAATCGAATGCCTATGGACAGTCTTAAAGCGATGCACTGTTTTGTCCGCGCCATTGAGCTCGGAAGCCTGTCATCTGCCGCGCGTGAGTTAGGCAGTACTCAGCCCACCGTCAGCAAACTGGTCGCAGCCCTGGAAAAGCAATTGGGAGCCCGTTTGTTGATTCGTGGCTCCACCGGGTTGACGCCTACCGAACAGGGAAAGCGTTTCTACGAGCGTGCCAAAGGCGTGCTGGAAGAGTACGGCGAGGCCGTTGCGGATGTGCGTGGTCTGACCGAACGCCCCGAAGGTTTTCTGCGCGTCAACGTTCCGGTCAGCCTCGGTGTGTTGCGGTTGAATGCGTTGCTGTTGTCGTTCATGGAGCAGTACCCGGCTATTGAAGTTGAACTGATCCTCAATGATCGTTTCGTCGACCTCACTGAGGAAAACGTCGACCTGGCCCTGCGCCTGGGGGGCAGCCTGCCACCGAACGCCGTCGCCCGACGCATAGCGACTTCACCGCGCTATCTGGTGGCTGCACCGGAGTACCTGCGCAACCATTCCCCATTGAAAAGCCCGGCAGACCTGAGCGAACACAACTTCCTGCGTTTTGCGTGGTTGACCGCGGGCGACCGTCTGGAGCTCAACGGCCCCCATGGTGAGCAGGTCAGTGTCACGACTCAGGGGCGCTATCGAACCAACAGTTCATTGGCCATTCGCGACGGTCTTCTGCAGGGCGCGGGGCTGTGTATCACGCCGGCCTGGCTGGTCAGCGACCTGCTTGAAAGCGGGCAGTTGGTCCGGGTGCTGCCCGACTGGAGCGGCCCACCGAACGACGCTTTTCTGATCTATCCCGAACGCCGCTACCGCCCGCTGCGCACGCGTTTATTGATGCAGTATCTGGCCGAACGGGTAGGGCAGTTGCCTGGTTTCTTGCCTTGACGGAGCACCCTTGATTTGACGGGTATTTGGTTGTGCTATACAACTAAATGCACATTTTGTTCGAGGTGCTTGCCGTGACCCATGCCCAGTCAGACCTGATCAACCAAGTCCGTTCAGCGTCGCGCCTCATGGTGCGCGAGTTGGGGTTCATGCAAGCCACGCTGGCGGCGACGGACTATTCGCCTTCGTTTGTTCACACGA
Organism: Pseudomonas sp. KD5; assembly: GCF_012932895.1. NCBI lineage: Bacteria > Pseudomonadati > Pseudomonadota > Gammaproteobacteria > Pseudomonadales > Pseudomonadaceae > Pseudomonas > Pseudomonas sp. KD5. Next base: position 787,952 of record NZ_JDWJ01000001.1, read on the forward strand.
TCGTGGAGATTGGGGATCGGGGTTCGCTGACGGCGGGGGAGCTTGTGGAGCTTCTCGGCCTGGAAAAATCCACCGTGAGCCGGATGGTGCGCAAGCTCATTGAGGCCGGTGAGATCGAAGAAATTCCACACGAGGAGGATGCGCGCTCCAAGAAGCTGCGACTCACGGTGCGGGGCAAGAAAACCCTGCGAGCCATTGATTCGTTCGCCAGGCAACAGGTGGACGCTGCCTTGGTTTATCTGACGAATGAGCAACAACAGGCGGTGAGTGAGGGCATCGCCAACTATGCCAGCGCCCTGCAAGCCCATCGACTCGGTACAGCGCCGCAGCCCCCCGCGCAGCTGGATATCGCTCGGGGCTATCGGCCCGGAATCATCGGCCGCATGGTGCAAATGCATGCTGACTACTACGCAAGGCATTCGAATTTCGGCCAGCCGTTCGAAAGCCTGGTTGCATCGGACATGGCGGAGTTGATGGGGCGTTTGCACAATCCACGCAACGAAGTCTGGGTGGCTCTGGATGGCGAGCGAATTGTCGGTTCCATCGCGATCGACGGTGAAGGCGAGGGCGGCGAAGCGATTCTGCGCTGTTTCATTCTGGATGACTCGGCGCGAGGCAAGGGCGCAGGCAAACGCTTGCTGGCTGAAGCCATGAAATTCTGTGACGAACAGGGCTTTTGCGCGACGCGGTTGTGGACGTTCAAAGGCCTGGATGTGGCTCGCAAACTGTATGAAGACTTTGGCTTCAAGTTGGAACAGGAGCAGGAGGGCCAGCAGTGGGGCGCAACGGTTATCGAACAGTGTTTTGTCCGACCTGGCCCGGTTGCTGGGCCGCTAAATGGAGTTGGCGATACGCATCCACCAATTGATCTTGCGTGAATGCGCGATTTCGCCCGCTGGGATTGGGCAGGACCCAGACCGAGGCATCACCAAAAGTTTTTGACTGAAGCCCCCACGCAATTTCCCGTTGACCGGACAACGCGCTGTACGCAGCTTTGCCGAGAAACGCCACAAAGCGTGGCGCATAGTGTGCGATCTTTTGTTCAAAATCCGCGGCGGCAGCGGTGAACTCATGCACGGACAGCTGATCCGCTCGCGCTGTAGGCCGTTCAACCACTGCGGTTAATCCACATTGATATTGCAAGATCGTCCGGTCGTTTTCCGGGTGCACCTCTGTAGGCGTAAAACCGGCTAGATGGAGTGTGCGCCAGAAGCGATTGCCTCGACCCGCAAAATGATGGCCCAGGGCGGCGGCAGTCACGCCCGGATTAATGCCGCAAAAAATCACCGCAAGCCGTTCGGTGAGAATGTCTTCGAGTCCTTCACTCACCCTACACCTCACACACCGCAAATCACGTTGACCGCATTGCGGGCAAGCTCCGTCAATTCCGCGCGGGATTTGCCCGCCCGCGCCCGTATCGAAATGCTATGCAACAGGGATGACGCGAGTACGGCGAGGGCGGCTGGGTCGACATCGTCTTTCAACTCACCGGCGCTGACTGCCGCGCGCAGACGTGTTTCCAGATCGGCATCGAGCCGGCTGAGCCGGTCCGCAAGAACCTCTCGTATTGCAGAATCCTCGACGGCTTCGGTCGTCGCCGTGCCGATCGCAAAGCAGCCACGCGGTTGCCCCTCGCCCGAGAAGTAGATCGACAACTGCCCCTCATAGAAGCCCATTAGCGCCTGCTCCAGAGTCAGGTCTTTGTCCGTAAGCGCCTCCTGCATGGCAGCGGAGGCAGACTCCCAATACTGCTCGAGTGCCTTGATGTAAAGCGCGTGCTTGTCACCGAATGCCGCATAGAGGCTTGGGCGATTCATGCCGGCCGCAGTGGCGATGCTGTCCAGGGAAGCGCCGGAATATCCGGTGCTCCAAAAAACCCCAAGTGCCTGTTGCAGCGCTGTCTGCGGGTCATATGCGCGGGGGCGGCCTCGGCCTTTGCCCTCTGTAATTTTTTTTTGTGCCATGTCGTACAAAATCCTTGTGTGGGGATGAGCTGCTCTATATTCTTACACCATCGCACAAAATTAAGGAACCAGAAGTTCCTGAACGTCAGGTTTGTTGTAGCTGAGCTCGAACTGGGTGTTGCGGCGACGAAACCGGTGCGGCGGAGCGATCCTCCCTGACCGTGCACGGGTTTGCTTTCTCACAGCAATTTTTGCCATCAGGGCCGCAGGCGATTCTCGCAGGTGCTGGCCCGATTTCCCGGTTAAAGGTGTATTCGATCATGACTAAACAGTTCGACATCCCGGCTACGCAGACCTTCGAGCACGCAAGGCCTGACGCGCCCATCAAAAAACCGTTCAAGCAGAAATTGCGGCCATTGCTGATCGTGGGTTTGCCGGTGCTCTTCGCAGCGCTGGGCTATGCCCGCTATCAAGCAGGCGAGGCGTTCATTTCGACCGATAACGCCTACGCCCGAGTGGCGAAGGCGTCGATCAACGCGCGTATTTCCGGACAAGTCGTCGAAATCGCCGTCGAGGACAACCAACCGGTTCACAAAGGCCAGATGCTGTTTCGGATCGACCCGAAACCGTTTCAGATCGCGGTTGACCGTGCGCAAGCGCAGCTGAGCGTGGCGCGGCTGCGCATCGATGGGCTCAAGGCCGGTTACCGCCAGCAGCAGGCTGAACTGCAATCGGCCAAAGAGTCGGCCGATTTCGATCAGCGCGAGTTTGCCCGCAAAAAAGCGCTGGTCGCTACCGAGTTTGTCTCGCGGGCGATTTACGAGCGCGCCGACACCGACCTTAAAGTGGCCCGGCAACGCATCGCGTCGATCGAGCAACAGATCGCCAGCACGGTTGTCGCGTTGAACGGTAATCCGGACATCGAAGCCGATAACCACCCGACGGTTCGTGAGGCGAGGGCGCAGCTGGATGAGGCGCAGCTCTACCTCTCATATACGACGGTATATGCGCCGGACGATGGCATCGTGGCCAAAGTCGACGATCTGCAGGTAGGCAACTACGTCAGCAACGGTGCGCCGGCCTTTGCGCTGCTGTCCGATCGGCAGATTTGGGTCGAGGCCAACTTCCGCGAAACGCAGGTGACCCACATGCGTCCAGGCCAGGAAGCAACCATCAGCATCGATACCTATCCCGATCACGTTTTCAAAGCCCACGTGACCAGCATGAGCCCCGGTGCCGGATCGGACTTCGCCTTGCTGCCGCCTGAAAATGCGACCGGCAACTGGGTCAAGGTTGTCCAGCGGGTACCGGTGCGCCTTGAACTCGACGAGGCCGACCCTGCGTTTCCGCTTTTTTCGGGCACCAGCGCCACGGTCAAGGTCGATACCGGGTATCACACGCCATGGTGGCATCCGCTCAAGGCGCTGTTGACCGCAGGTAACTTCTGATGAACGCCAACCTTGCCAGACCTCAAGGTGCGGGAACATTGAGGTTCGCCGCGCTGCTCGCGACCTATATGCAGTCGGCGAACCTGCCGTTGCCGAATGCGGTACTCAGGTTTATCCAAGGCAGTCTGTCGATGACTGACGACCAGGCAGGCTGGGTATTCACCTCATACCTCGCGGCGAGCGCCATCACCATGCCGGTTGCGCAGTGGCTGGCCGGGCGTTATGGCTTGAAGCGGGTTTATCAGGCCGCGTTAGCCTTCTTCGTTCTTGGCTTGCTGCTCGCCACAGTTGCGACGACTCCGCTGGAGTTCGTCGGTGCGCGAATTATTCAAGGCCTGGCGAGTGGCGTGCTGGCGCCGCTGTCGATGGCGATTTCAATGGAGACGTTGCCTCTGGAGAAGCGTGCGAAATTTGGCGCGACGTGGACGGCAATCGTGCTCTTGGGCATCGTCAGCGGCCCGAGCATCGGTGGTTGGGTCAGCGAGCATTTTGGCTGGCGCCCGATCTTCTACATCAGCCTTCCGTTGTCGGCATTCATCTTCCTGGTGATGGCGCTTTTGCTTGCCGAGAAGAAGGCCGAGCAACGTCCGTCGTTCGATTTCTTCGGCTTCGGCAGCTTCACGCTGGCGTTGATCAGCCTGCAAATGTTGCTCGACCGCGGCGAACGCCTGGACTGGTTTGCCTCGACCGAAATCTGGCTGGAGGCGGCGGGCTGCGCGTTGGGGCTGTACCTGTTCGCCGTGCATCTGTTGAGCAAGAAGGTGCATTTCCTCAACAAGCGTCTGTTCAAGGACCGCAACTTCGTACTGTCGACGATTATCTTTTTCGCCGTGGGTTTCGTGCTGTTGTCGACCATGGCACTGACGTCGCCGATGCTGGACGAGATCCTCGGCTATCCGCCTGATACGACAGGTTCGCTGACGATACCGCGTGGTGTGGGGCTGGTAGGGGCTTTCCTGCTGATGGGCCGTGTTCCCGAGCGTTTCGACCGTCGGTTGTTCGTGGCGATTGGCGTGGCCGTGGTGATTTACGCCAACTGGCTGATGCTCGGTTATTCGCCGTTGATGGACTGGTCGCCGGTGGCGATTGCCGGGGCGATCCAGGGGATTGGCATCGGCATCTTGATGCCGTCGCTCACCAAGATCGCGTTCAGCACGCTCGATCCCAAGTTACGCCCTGAAGGCACCGGTTTTTTCAATCTGTCGCGTGTTTACGGGAGCACCCTCGGCGTTGCGATCGTGCAGATTTTCTTCTTCAACAATACGCAAGCGATGCACCTGGCACTGGTCAGCCATCTGACGCCTTATCGCGCCGCTGCGCATGCCGCGCCGATGTCCCTGCAAGCACTGGCGGGGCTCAACGAAATGATCACCGGCCAGGCGGCTTTTATCGCGGTGGTCGACCAATTCAAGCTGTTGATGGTGGCGATGCTGGTGGTCAGTCCACTGGTTGTCTTTCTTCGCAAGCCCGTTCCGACCAACTAGTTTTCGTGGAGTTTGCCCAATGAAATCCAATGCACGCTTCATCAACAGACAGACGTTAAAAACCACGTTCGGTGCGGTGTCGGTTCTTGCGTTCCTGACAGCCTGCACCGTCGGCCCCGACTATCAAATGCAGCCGCCGAGCCTGTCGCAGCACTACGACCAACAGGCCGAGCAGCGTCTCGGCCAGGGCGGCAACCAGCCTGGCGGGCAACACATCAACCTTGGCCAAAAGGTCAGCGGTGACTGGTGGACGGCCTTCCATTCGCAGAAGCTCGACCAGGTTGTGCGTCGCGCCATCGAGGGCAATCTTGAGCTCGTGGCGGCGGATGCAACGATCCGGCAAGCGGCGTCGTCCGTCGCGGCGGCGGAGGGTGCGCTTTATCCGCAGGTCGACTTTGGCGCCCAGGCGGGGCGTCAGCGGGTACACAACGCAAAAGAGCCTTCGATCTCCAATTTCTACGCGATCGGGCCGCGGGTCGGTTTTGACCTTGATGCGTTCGGCGGTAACAAGCGGCGGGTCGAGCAGCAGCAAGCGTTTACCGATCTTCAGAAACATCGATACGAAGCGGCGTACCTGACCCTGACGGGGAATGTCGCCAGCCAGGCATTGTTGGTGGCGTCTGCCAATGCGCAGATGGCAGCCGTCGAAAAGCTGCTCGCCAATGACGCCAAGAACCTCGACTTGGTGCGCAGGGCACATGCCAGCGGCGTCACCACGCAGATCGACGTTTCGCTGGCTGAGACCCGGCTCGCCCAGGACCGCACACTGTTGCCGCCCCTCGCTCAGCAGCGTGATGCCGCGCGCCATGCGCTGTCGATTCTCACGGGCAAAGGCCCCGGCGACTGGATCGCGCCGGACTTCGATTTTGCCGAGTTCGTATTGCCGGCCAACGTGCCGGTGAGCGTGCCTTCGGAAATGGCCCACGGCCGACCGGACGTCCTGCAAGCAGAGGCCGAGCTGCACATGGCCAGCGCGGCAGTCGGTGTCGCGACTGCGAACCTCTATCCCCATGTAACGCTGTCCGCCTCGCTGGTACAGGCCGCTTCCGGCAATGGTGGTGCCGCGCTCTGGGGTTTGGCTGCAGGGTTGGCGGGGCCGATCTTTGACGGCGGAACGCTCAAGGCTGAACGTCAGGCTGCCGTCGACGGTTACAAGGCGACGCTCGCCGGTTATCAGCAGACGGTCATTCAGTCGTTCGGTCAGGTCGCGGACTCGTTGCAGGCAATCAACCATGACGCCGAGCAAAACCAGGCGCAGGAAGACGCGTTACGCGCTGCAGAAACCAGTTTTCGGTTGAACCAGCAAGCCTACGCGCAAGGCGAGAACAGCATTCTCCAGGTGCTGGAAGCGGAACGTGCCTACGAGCAAGCGTTGCTGGGGCAAATCCGGGTGAAGACCGCGCAGTATCTCGACACGGTGCAACTGTATGTAGCCCTCGGCGGTAATTCCGTCGGCGCGTTTGAGCAACGGATTGCCAGTCGCGAAGCACAGAACCCTTCGTATCAATAACGGCTACGGCCCCGAACATTGGAGTCAAGAGATGTCTTACGAAGCTTTTCACGATGCACTTCGCGATACCCGGTTTGCGCTGAACCACGGCTCAGGTGAAATGCCGGCTGTTGGGTTTGGCACGCTGTTCAGTGATCTCAGTGTCACCACACAAGCGGTCAAGGACGCCTTGGAAGCGGGCTTTCGCCATTTCGATTGTGCAGAGCGCTATCGCAATGAGGAGCGTGTCGGCGCTGCGATAAAAGAGGTGCTGGAGGCGGGCAAGATCCGCCGGGAGGACGTGTTCATCACCACTAAACTGTGGAACACCAACCATCGTCCCGAGCGAGTCAAACCTGCTTTCGAGGCCAGCTGCCGCCGCCTCCAAGTGGACGCTATCGACTGCTACCTGATCCATACGCCGTTTGCCTTTCAACCCGGTGAGAATCAGGACCCGAGAGACGAGGAAGGTCGAGTTATCTACGACTCCGGCGTGACACTGATCGAGACCTGGAGAGCACTTGAACGCCTGGTGGATGAAGGCCGCTGCAAGTCGATCGGCTTGTCTGATATCACGCTGGAAACGTTAAAAGAGATTGTGGCAGTGGCCCGGATCAAACCTGCCGTGGTGCAGGTCGAGTCCCACCCTTATCTGCCGGAATGGGAACTGCTTGAGTTCTGCAAACAGCATGGAATCGTCCTCCTGGCGTTCGCGCCACTGGGCCATGGCATGGAGCCGAAAGTGTTGGAGGATTCGGTGATTACAGGGATCGCCAAGCGCTTGCAGAAGACTCCGGCTCAAGTGGCATTGGCCTGGTCTGTACAACGGGGCGTTGCTTTTTTGACCACGTCCGCTACACCAAGTCATATCAAGGAAAACCTGGATATTTCCACCCTGCCGCATAGGGCGATGCTTGAGATCAAGGAAGATATTACGACCAGGATACGATTCAACTCGGTCGTGGAAACCGGTGTGCCTGGATTTATTCCACGGAAGAAGTGACACATGACGAGGAGGGCGGTCTTCTGTAAGGCCGCCCTCTGTTATCCACGCCCTTGAGGTGAAAACGATGGACGTTTTCCAAACCATGCGGTTTTTCATGGCTGTTGCCCAGAGCGGCAGTTTTACGGCGGCAGCCGAGCTATTGGACACCACGACAACCAACGTTTCCAAAGCCGTTTCCAGTCTGGAGACCAGGCTTCAAACCCGCCTGATTAACCGCACCACCCGACGCCTGGCGTTGACCGAAGCGGGTGCACGCTATTTGCAACGATGCGAGAGGATTCTTGACGAGGTACGTGAAGCCGATGAGGAAGCCGGTACCGCTCACACCCGGCCCATGGGCAGGCTGAAAATTCATGCCATGTCAGCCATCGGTAATCACTACGTGATCGATGCCATTGCCAAATACAGAGAGACTCATCCCTCGGTCATGTTTGATTTGACGCTGACCAATCGGCTACCTGACTTGCTCGAGGAGGGGTATGACATGTCGATTGTTTTAGCGCGGGATCTACCCGATTCGGGGTTTGTCGCTCAGCGGCTTGGCATCACTTACAGCATCCTCTGCGCTTCGCCTGCTTATCTGAAGAAACGCGGAATCCCGGACTCTCCAGGTTCTCTTGGTGCACATGATTGCTTGAGGATTGTTAATACGGTAATGCCGGTTGAACACTGGGCATTTGAGGGGCCTGAAGGCGTGGAGTCAATCAACGTCCCATTGTCTCCCTTTCACATCAATACGGCTGATGGAATGACCGTTGCGATAACAAACGGGATGGGCATCGGTATTCAGCCGATTGCTTCTGCGGTCAATGGCCTCAGGGCCGGGACGTTAGTGCGCGTGTTGCCGGAGTATCGGCTTGAAGAGTTGAATCTATTTGCAATCTACCCATCACGAAAATTCGTGGATGCGAAGACAAAGACTTGGGTGGAGTTTCTTAAACATCACATCCCGGGCATGTTGGCATCCGATGAAAAAATCGTAGGCTCAGGAAAAACATCAGTTTTTGAGTGAGTTGCACCGCAGGCATGGAGTGTCGACCCTCCATCGTCCGCACAGCACTCAACCGTTTGAACATCCAGTGCCCATGACTTGATACTGCATGACATGCTGTTGATCGTGGGAGTCTTCATACGTCATTTGCACCGGGACCGGTTTGCACTCGTCCGGAATCTCTGTGATGTTAATGACTTTCTTAATGTCGAGCTTCGTTTCGTACGTGTAGATCTCAACAGGTGTTTTGCTGGTCGCGTTAGTTGAATGGCCATCGTCTGCAATGGCGTGTGCGCCTATACCGGCAAGCGCCAGAAGAACCGCAATTTTTAAAGTTTTCATTTTATTCACCGTATCGTCCTAGGTTGACTCTGCGTCCGAGATGATCGTAAAGGTCATATCGGATTTCCGAGTGACTACCTCGTGAGCTAATGGATACTGACGCTATTGGCTCACTGGGTAGAGACGATGTTAGGTGTCTGAACTTCTTTCAAATAGCGGTCGACTGGACAAACACTGTTGCCGGTTTTCGCATGAATGGCCCAAAGATCGCAGGCTCCTACAGGGCATGGGTACGGGGGTACTCAACCTCTGCAGGAGCCTGCGATCTTTCTATTTTTGGCTACCCGACAAGGGCGGGGTGCGAGGCGGTATCAAGCGTTTCGTCCCCGTCGACTCGAACGCCGAAGCCAAGCGAAGCAGCGTCGAGTCGTCATAGGCGCGGCCAGCAAATGTCAGCCCGACGGGCATGCCGATGTCCGGCATGACGCCCATCGGCACCGTGACCGTTGGAACGCCCAGGTGGCGGATGGCGAGATTGCCGTTGGCAACCCATACCCCGTTACTCCACGCGATGTCCGCAGACTTCGGATCGACATCGGCATTCGCCGGCCCAACGTCGGCTACCGTAGGGAAAATCACCGCGTCGAGCCCCAGCCGATCCATCCATTCCTCCAGATCGATTCGACGGGTCTGTTCCAGCCCGCGCAATCCATCCGGCAGCGTGTCGATCTGATCCCACGGCGTAATGCCGCGTTCGGCCATCCGCACGTACTCGTCCATGCCCGCGGCAAGATCACCCTCGCGGTTGGGCAGCGTCCCCGGGTCGTGGGGGAAAATCAGCGGCCCGTTCACGTCGATCAGGCGATTGAGTTTTGGATCGCCGTTGGCTCGCAGAAAATCATCGAACGCCCAAGCCGTCAGATCCCACAACTCATGGTGCAGGAACTCTTTGGACACCAGGCCCCGATTAAACACAGTCGGTGCGCCAGGACGATCGCCCTCGCAATTGGAAACCAGCGGGAAATCGACCTCGAGCACTTCAGCGCCGGCCGCTTCGAGTGCCTTGCGCGCCTGCTCCCAGAGCCCGATCACGGAGGGGCGGGTGTTGATGCGCTGGCCCGTCGGCCCACCGATGCCAGGCGCATCGCTGGTGCCCGCGTCGGGATCGGCGTTGATGTACATGCGAGGCACGCCGAAGCGCTTTCCTTTCAGCGCATCGCTTTTCGCGGCCAGCGACCCATAGAAAGCGGGGCGCACCGAAGCGACACTCGGAATTGGCACCCAAGGTTGCATCCGCCATAGATCGCCGCGTGTGTCGGGATCATCGGCCACCACCACATCGAGCACCTCGAGCAGGTCCGCCATCGTCCGGGCAAACGGCACGACCACGTCCATCGTCGGCGTCAACGGCCAGTTGCCGCGCACCGAGATCACCCCACGCGAAGGCGTATAAGCACACAAACCGTTGTTCGAAGCAGGGCCACGTCCGCTCGACCAGGTTTCTTCCGCCAGACCGAAGGCCGCGAAACTGGCGGCGGTTGCGGTGCCTGCGCCGTTCGATGAACCCGAGGCAAAAGGGGCGGTGAGGTAGTCGGCGTTGTACGGACTCTCCGCACGGCCATACACCCCGCGCTGCATGCCGCCGTTGGCCATCGGCGGCATATTGGTCTTGCCCAGGCAGATCGCCCCGGCGGCGCGAAGCCGTTCGATGGTGAACGCATCGCGATGAGCGATCAGGTTGGCGAAGGCGGGACTTCCAGAGGCGGCGGTCAGCCCCTTCACCAGATAACTGTCCTTGGCCGTGTAGGGGATGCCATCGAGCGGCCCCAGCGTCTCGCCCTTGGCCCGACGAGCATCGGACGCCTGCGCTTCCTTGAGCGCATCGGGGTTGCGCACCACCACCGCGTTGAGGGCGGTGGGCGTGTCGGCGCCGTCGTAGGCGTCGATCCGGGCGAGATAGGCCTGCACAAGCTCAACCGCCGTGGTCCGGCCGGATTCGAGCGCGGCACGCAGCTCGGCGATGGAAACTTCGGTGACCTCGATCATGCTGTTACCACCGGCTGTTGATGGGGGGCGCGGTGGATGTTTCCATTGCGCTGGATTTTGGGCTCAGAGACATCATTTTTCTCAAAATGGGGTTTCATATCGGTTCTCGTTGCACTGCATTGCGCGACAGTATCGGAGAACTTATGGCCCTCTGTCATTCGCCGAACGCTTTGAACTGATAAGACGGCGTGAAGGGTATTGACCTAATTGCCATCCGCCACCTTGCGTTCTATCTCGGCTATTTTTCGACGGAGCTTTTCAGCCTCCTGCTCTTGGGTTTGAGTCGTAGTGGCCTGATCTTCACCGTCGAGGTCGCTGTCCACATCGACCGGTTTATCAGGTGTATCGGTGGGCGGAGTGTTCGAGGTGGTTTCTGATTCGGTGCTTTTAACACTGTCATCGTTGTTCATTTCGCTTACCTCCATTGGCTTACCCATTGGATTCAGCGATAGGGGGTGAGTTCGAGATTTTTCCCGAAACCAGGCCAATGTTCTGTCCCAGGCAAGTCTGGCGGCGACATCATATCGAGGCGGGAGCACAGAGGGGCCTTGATGCGCGCGTGCCGTAGCAGCTGCCGAGCCTGCGAGGCCGCGTTCGGCGGCGCCGCAGTCGTCAAACCAGACCTTGCGGTGCATCAGGCAAACCGCGTCAGTCGGATTCACGACTGCTGCGCAGCCGAACGCAGCCTCGCAAGCTCGGCAGCTGCTACAGACCGCATTACGACCCAGCCTGTTTATTCAACTCCTCTTCGACAGCCGCGATTTCTGCCTGCCGCTTGATGATCATGTCGCCCACGGGCGGGCCCTGGAAGCGTCGTTTTTCGAAGCTGAACCAGATGATGGCCGTCAGAATCAGAAAACCGATGGTGATGTACAGCGCCCAATCGTTCGGCGGTTGGATACCGATAGCGAAGATCAGCACCATCGAGAGGACCGAGAGGATGGCGAACAACGAGTAAAACGCTCGCCCCATGTTCCACGGTCCCATGGTCGGCCACTTCGAGGTTCCGTAGGTGAACAGGCCCAGCACGATGGGGATGATGAACGAGAAGAACAGGAAGATCACCGTGCAGGAAACCACAATCGTGTACACCGGCGTTTCGCCGATCGACACCAGCGACGATCCCCACACGAACAGCACCGCGAGGATGGAACCGGTCCAGATCGCTGCCACCGGGCTGCGATGGCTTGGCGAAACCGTGGCCAGCGCCTTCGAGAAGGGCAGGCCGCCGTCACGGGAGAACGCGAAGATCATGCGCGAGACCGAGGTCACGGTCGCCAGCCCGCAGAGGAACTGCGAGATGAAAATCGCCACGTAAAGCGCCATTTTGATCGCCGGGTTCACCTGGGTGTCCATCGCCCAGAAGAACACATTCCAACCCTGCTTCGCCGCTTCATCCATGTTCGGCAACATCAGTACAAACGAGCAGAGCATGACCCAGCCGAACATCAACGACCAGGCCACCGACGTGACCATGCCGATCGGCACCGACACGGCAGCCTTGTGGGTCTCTTCAGAAGTATGCGCGGAGGCGTCATAGCCGGTGATGGTGTAGATCGGCAGGAGCAGGCCGAGCATGAACACCCAGCCGTTCGACACTTGTGGCCAGACGTTGCCGCCCGCCGCGCCGGAGTAGTTGCTGAAGGTCACCAGGCGGACGAATTCATAGCTGGGCGCGGCGATCAGGCAGACGATGGTCAGCGCGGTTGCCGTGGCGAAGATCAGATAGCCCGAGAAGTCGGTGAGCTTGGCGGTCAGGCCGATGCCGAAGTGGTTACACAAGGCCTGGATGCCGGTCAGGATCGCCAGGAAAACGATCCGTGTGGTGATTGTGTCTTGCATGCCCAGGGCCGGTCCGAAGGCTCCGAAAAAGAAGTAATAAGTGCCGACGTTGATCGCGCCGAGCACCGTGATCAGCCCCAGCAGGTTGAACCAGGCCGTCAACCAGCCGGTGAAGCGGTTACCGAGAATCGAGCCCCAGTGATAGAGGCCACCGGCGGTGGGGTAGGCCGAGGAAATCTGCGCCATGGCCAAGGCGAAAACCCCGGAGATCAGGCAGCCCAGTGGCCAGCCGATGCCGATGGCCGCACCGCCTGCACCCGAAGTGCCCTGTGCCAGCGAGTTGATGCCACCGGAGAGGATGCAGATGATCGAAAAGGAAATGGCGAAGTTGGAGAAAACACCCATGCGTCGCGAGAGTTGCTGGGCATAGCCCATGCTGTGCAACACCTTGATGTCGTCGTCTTGTGGCGCGGTGGCGCCGGGTTGGCTTACAGGACTCATAATGTGTGCCTTGTCAGGTTTGATACACATCCATCCGCGTTGTGCGTTGCCGGATGGGACTGTCTTCAACCCCCTGTCTTACTGCTCCTGCGTCTAATGGATAAAACCCATCCATGTTGTGGCCGTTCTAAAGACGGCCGTGATAAGCCGCTTCGAAAATTTCTGCCGCGCCATTTCGTGTCAATGGCAGCGGATTACCGCCGGCGCAGGGATCGACAATCGCCATGTCGGCGATCAGGTCGGCCTGCTGATCATCCACCCCCAGCTCCACCAGCGTATGCGGCACGCCGATGTCCTTGCGCAGCTTGAGGACGAAGGCCATAAAGCTGTCGAAGCCCGGGGAGGGCAGGCGCAGATACGCCGCCAGACGGGTGATGCGCTCCTCAATGGCCGGGCGATTGAACTTCAGCACATAGGGCATGAACGTGGCATTGGTCATGCCGTGGTGGGTGTCATACAGGGCGCCCACCGGATGCGAGAGCGCGTGCATTCCTCCCAGGCCTTTCTGGAACGCAGTGGCGCCCATCGCCGCCGCCGCCAGCATTTGTGCGCGCGCGTCGATGTCGGAAGGGGTGTGCACCGCCCGCACCAGGGCATTGGCCACCAGGCGCATGCCTTCCACCGCGATGCCTTCGGCCATGGGATGAAAACCGGGAGCGCAGTAGGATTCCAGGCAATGGGAAAACGCGTCCATGCCGGTGCCGGCGGTGACCTTGGCGGGCATGCCGACGGTAAGGGCGGGGTCGCTGATGACCACCCGCGGCATCATCTTCGGGTGGAAAATGATGCGTTTGGTGTGCGTGCGCTCGTCGATGATCACCGCCGCACGGCCGACCTCGGAACCGGTGCCCGCAGTGGTTGGCACCGCGATGACCGGGGCGATGCGGCTTTCGTCGGCGCGTGTCCAGTAGTCGCCGATGTCTTCAAAATCCCACACCGGTCGGGTCTGGCCGCTCATGAACGCGATGAGCTTGCCCATGTCCAGGCCGCTGCCACCGCCGAACGCCACCACGCCGTCATGGTTGCCGTCGCGCCAGGCGTCGAGCCCACCCGCCAGATTGGCCTCAACCGGATTGGGCTTGAGGTCGCAGAACAACGCGACACCGAGGCCGGCGGCGCGCAAGGATTCCAGCGCCGCCGTGGTGATCGGCGCACGCGCCAGGCCACTGTCGGTGACCAGCAACGGTCGCTGGATCCCTTGGCTGCGGCAGACTTCCGCCAGTTCGGCGATGCGGCCGACACCGAAGCGGATGCTCGTGGGGTAGTTCCAGTTCGCGGTCAGGCTCATGGCTCAGATCTCGTGGCGCAGATGGAAGGATTTGGCTCGGGTCAGATGCTCATAGCCCAGGCGCGACAGCGTTACGCCGCGCCCGCTGTTCTTCACCCCGGTCCAGGCCAGGGCCGGGTCCAGGTAATCGCAGCGGTTCATGAACACGGTGCCGGTGGCGACTTCGTTGCCGATGCGTTCGGCGGCGGCCAGGTCTTGCGTCCAGATCGAGGCGCTGAGCCCGAACTCGCTGTCGTTCATCAAGGCGATGGCTTCGTCGTCGCTGGCCACCGGCATGATGCCCACCACCGGGCCGAAGCTTTCCTCGCGCATCACCGCCATTTGATGGGTGACGTCCACCAACACCTGCGGCGCGAGGTAGGCGCTGCCCGGCGTGTCGGCGGCAAAGTCCTTTGGATCGATCAACGCCCTGGCCCCTTGTGCCAGTGCATCGGCGATCTGCTTGCGAACGAACTCAGCGGCGCCCGGTGTGACCATTGGCCCGAGGGTGGTGGCTTCGTCCAGCGGGTTGCCCAGCACGTATTGGCGGGTCAGGGCAGCGAAGCGCTCGACAAAGGCCGGGTAGATTTTCTCATCGACATAAATCCGTTCGACGGCGCAGCAGCTCTGCCCGGAATTGAAGAAGCTGCCGTCTACCAGGTTTTCCACCGCATGATCGAGGTTGGCGTCTGCCCGGACGTAGGCCGGGTCTTTGCCGCCAAGCTCCAGGCCCACGCCGAGGAAACCTCCAACGGCCGCGTGTTCCATGGCCTCGCCACCGCTGACAGAACCGGTGAAGTTCACCTGCTGCACCCGTCCGGAGGTAATGATCGCCGCCGCATAGACATGACTGAGCAGCAGGTTATGGAACAGGCCTTCGGGCAGATGGGCGCGACGAAAGGCTTCGGCGAAACGCTCCCCGACCAGCAGCGTTTGCGTGGCGTGTTTGAGGATCACGCTGTTGCCCGCCATCAGCGCCGGAATGATCGTATTCACCGCCGTCAGATAGGGGTAATTCCACGGAGCGACGACCAGCACCGTACCCAGCGGCTCGCGTTTGATATAGCGCTGAAAACCCGCAATAGGCGCGGGCTCAATCGCTGCCAACGCTTCGGGTGCAATGGCGATCATATGCCGGGCACGTTCTTCGAAACCGCGCAGTTCGCCAGCGCCGAAGCGTATCGGGCGGCCCATTTGCCAGGCCAGCTCCGGCACGATCTCGTCCTTCATCGCCAGCATCGCGTCCACGGCAGCGCTGCAAAAGGCGGCGCGTTCGCTCAGTGGTCGGCGTTTCCATTGCGCCTGGGCGGTTTCGGCCGCCGTCAGGGCTTGCTCGATCTGCGCCGCATCGGCACGGCGGCGTTCGGCATAGACCCGGCCATCGACCGGGGAGATAAGTTGAACGGTCTCAGTCATGGCGTGCTCAATAGCGCTCGAAGCCGCGCTGCAGTTCCCAGTCGGTTATCCGTCGGTCGTACTCTTTCTGTTCCCAGTCGGCGGTGTGCACGTAGTGGTCGATCACTTCATCACCGAACGCCTCGCGCAACATGCTCGACGCCTTGAGCGCGGCGCAGGCCTCGCGCAGGGTTTTCGACACTTCAGGCAAATGCTCATCGACGTAGGCATCGCCCTCGAACGGCGCCGCGAGTTCGAGCTTCTCGTCGATCCCGGCCAGGCCTGCTGCGATCAACGCGGCGAAGGCCAGATAGGGGTTGAGGTCGGCACCGCCGATGCGACATTCGATGCGGATGGATTTGCTGCCCTCGGCGCACAAACGAAAGCCGGCGGTGCGATTGTCCCGACTCCAGACCGCCCGCGTCGGCGCGAAGGTGCCGGCCTGAAAGCGTTTGTACGAATTGATGTAGGGCGCAAGAAAGCAGGTGACGTCGTTGGCGTATTTGAGCTGCCCGGCGACCCACGAGCGCATCAGCTTCGACATGCCGAACTCGGCCTTGGGGTCGAAGAACAGCGATTTTTTGCCGTTCTTGTCCCACAGCGAATTGTGGATATGGCTACTGGAACCGGCCGCGTCATAGCGCCACTTGGCCATGAACGTGATCGCCTTGCCTTGCAGTTGCGCGATCTCTTTGCAGGCGTGCTTGATGATGACGTGGTGGTCGGCCATGGTCATGGCATCGGCATAACGGATGTTGATTTCTTCCTGCCCCGGCCCCCATTCGCCCTTGGAGTTTTCCACGGGAATGCCGGATGCCTGCAGGTGCTTGCGAATCGCCCGCAACACCGGTTCCTCGCGGGTGGTCTGCAGGATGTTGTAGTCCTCGATGTAATGGCCGGCGGTCTTCGGCTGGTGGTAGTTGCGCTCGTGGATTGCCTCATAGCTCTCATCGAACAGATAGAACTCCAGCTCAGAGGCGAACATGCCGGTATAGCCGCGCTCGCGCAGGCGCTCGACCTGTTTTTTCAGGATCGCTCGCGGGCTGTGGGGCAGGTCTTTTCTGTGGTGATGATCGAGCACATCGCACAGCACCAGCGCCGTGCATTCCAGCCACGGCACGCGTCGCAACGTGGACATGTCGGGTTTGAGCACAAAGTCGCCATAGCCTTTGCTCCAACTGGCAGCGGCGTATCCCGGCACCGGCTCCATGTCGATGTCGTCGGCCAGCAGGTAATTGCAGCAGTGGGTTTCTTCGTGGCCGCTGTCGATGAAAAACTCGACCTGGAATCGCTTGCCGACCAGTCGCCCCTGCATATCGACCATGCACACCAGCACGGTATCGATTTCGCCGGCGGCAGCGGCGCGTTTAAGTGCTTCGAAACTGAGAAGGGGCTCGGTCATCGCGTCAGTCCTGCATGAATGATCTGGACCTGTCTGAAATAGCTGTTGCAGACGCTCTCCAGAAAAAACCAAAACCTGCAGACGCGAGCATCGTGAGCAATAAGCTGCTGAAAGCTTAGCCTACTGTTGCTAGGCGCACGTTTCGGTGAGTGGGGCTTGATGATTCAATGCTGTTCACTTAGGCAGTTTCAGTCGCGACGCGTTCTTTGTAGCAGCTGCCGAAAGCTGCGTTTGGCTGTAGCAGCTGTAGCAGCTGTCGAGCTTGCGAGGCTGCGTTCGGCTGCGAAGCAGTCGTCAAACCAGACGTTGCGGTACGTCAGGCAGACCGCGTCAGCCGGATTCACGACTGCTGCGCAGCCGAACGCAGGCTTCGCCAGCTGCTACAGATCGCAGCATTGGCCTGTGTGGTGGCGGTTAGCTCCACTGCTTTGGACGTTCGTTTCCCCAATCTGGTGTGGCGAGGAGCAAATCCCCTCGCCACCGGTTGCGTTAGTTATTCCTTCGGTTCGACGTGATCCAGCGCCTGGTTCACCGCCAGTTCACCGAGCATGACCACTTGCGCAATGCCCAGCAGGGTCTTGCGATGTGAGGTCTCCAGCAATGCTGCGAAATTGTTGAGCATGAGGGTGGCCGAGCCGAGTGTTTCGCTGGCGTTGGCCAGCAGGGCTTCGGTGTTGTACTTCGGGTTGGCGAGGTACATGGGTTCGGGTTCGTGGGTGGAGGCCATGATCTGGGCGGCCGGGTTGAGGTAGTGGTCGAGGGCGCGCTCGGCGGCTTCGTGGAGTTTTTTTAACACCGTGGGTGTATGTGGTGATTCGCCCCGTCAGGAAAGGACTGACGGGGCGTTTTTTGTTGCGTTGGGTGCAAATCTATCGCTGCTCTTACGTGTGATGAATCTCCCGATCCTTGGTTTCCGGCAGGAAGAAAGTACCAAGGATGGCCGTCATCACCGCGATCACGATCGGGTACCACAGCCCGTAGTAGATATCACCCGTGGCCGCGACCATGGCGAACGCAACTGTGGGCAGGAAGCCGCCGAACCAGCCATTGCCGATGTGGTAGGGCAGCGACATCGAGGTGTAGCGGATGCGCGCCGGGAAGAGCTCCACCAGCCAGGCAGCGATTGGGCCGTAGACCATGGTCACGTAGATCACCAGGATGGTCAGGAGCAGCAACACCATCGGATAGTTGGTCTTGGCCGGGTCGGCCTTCTCGGGGTAGCCGGCGTCCTTGAGGGCGGTACCGAGGGTGGCGACGAAGGCGTCGTTGCGGGTCTTGAAGTCAGCGGCGGGCATGCCGGTGCCTTCGAAACTCGGGATCACCTTGTCACCGATGCGCACCTGCGCGACGGCGCCAGGCGCGGCTTTCTCGTTTTTGTAGGGGATGGCCTTCTTCGCCAGCACAGTCTTGGCGAGGTCACAGGAACTGGTGAATTTGGCCTTGCCCACCGGGTCGAACTGGAACGAGCACTGGCCGGGATCGGCGACCACCGTGACCGGATTCTTCGCCTGCGCGGCAAACACGTCGGGGTTACCGAACTCGGTCAACGCATGGAAGATCGGGAAGTAGGTCACGGCTGCGAGGATGCACCCGGCCATGACGATGCCCTTGCGGCCGATGCGGTCGGACAGGCTGCCGAACAGGATGAAGAACGGCGTGCCGATCAGCAGCGAGCCGGCAATCAAATAGTTGGCGGTCTGCGGGTCGATTTTCAGTGTTTGCAGCAGGAAGAACAGCGCATAGAACTGCCCGGTGTACCAGACCACCGCCTGGCCGGCCGTGCCGCCGAGCAAGGCCATGATCACAATCTTGAGGTTGTCCCAGCGGGCGAAGGATTCGGTCAGCGGTGCCTTGGAAGACTTGCCTTCTTCTTTCATCTTCTTGAATACCGGCGACTCGGCGAGTTGCAAGCGAATGTAGACCGAGACGATCAGCAGCAGGATCGACAGCAGGAAGGGAATCCGCCAGCCCCAGGCCTCGAAGGCTTCGGTGCCGAGCAGGGTGCGGCAGGCGAGAATCACCAGCAACGACAGAAACAGGCCGAGGGTCGCGGTGGTCTGGATCCACGAAGTGAAGTAGCCGCGCTTGCCTTTGGGCGCATGCTCGGCCACGTAAGTCGCCGCGCCGCCGTACTCACCCCCTAGGGCCAGGCCTTGCAGCAGACGCAGGGTGATCAGGATGACCGGTGCCGCCACGCCGATGGTCGCGTAGCCGGGCAGAAAACCCACGACGGCGGTGGAGACACCCATGATCACAATGGTGATGAGGAACGTGTGCTTGCGCCCGATCATGTCGCCCAGTCGGCCGAACACGATGGCGCCGAAGGGCCGCACGGCGAAACCCGCAGCGAACGCGAGCAGCGCAAAGATGAAGGAGGTTGTTTCATTGACGCCCGCGAAGAAGTGCTTGGCGATGATCGCCGCGAGGGAGCCGTAAAGATAGAAGTCGTACCACTCGAAAACCGTGCCCAGGGACGAGGCGAAAATGACCTTGCGTTCCTCCTTGGTGATCCCTCGGTTGGGCATGCTGCCCGTGGCTGTAGTGTCAATCGTGGCCATGAGTCTTCTCCGTCTTGCTCTTGTTGAAGGCCGGAGTACCTCATCACTTTTGCCGCACCCAGGCCCTAGGGCTGATGTCGTCGGATTACCAATTGCGCGAATAATGGAAACAGGGCTGACGGCCTCGCATTGCTGCATGGTTTCTTGAAGCATAATCGGCTTCGCGCAGATATCCACTCGCCAACGTGCCCGGCGGGGGCCACTCCCACCGGGCACGTTCGCGGATTTAGCCCTTGGCCGCCATCGCGGTGACTTCCACGCGCATGCCTTCGACCGCCAACGCGGCCACGCCCACGGCGGCGCGAACCGGCCAGGGCTTGGCAAAGAAGCGCTGGTAGACCTCGTTGAACGCGGCGCGGTCGGCCATGTCGGTGAGGTAGATGGTCAGATGCAGCACCCGGTCCATGGAACTGCCGGCGTTCTCCAGCGCGACCTTGAGCGCCTGCAGAGTGCACTCGCTTTGCAGGGTGATGTCGCCCAGCTCCAGACTGCCGTCGGCGCGGGTAGGAATTTGAGTGGAGACCAGCAGGCCGCCGAAACCGGCGACGTCGGAGGAGATGGATTCCGCGTCGGGATCGGGGAGGAACGTGATGTCGTGGTTTGCCATGGGGGTCTCTTGTTTGTGGGGGTGAAGGGGGGCTGGGGCATTCAATGGTGCGACGCCTTTTTTGCGCGGCCAGTTTACAGCCTCATCGTCAGGCCGTTCGTTCTGTTGTGTATCACCTGCTAAACACTTTCAGCCACATCAATCTGCAACGAAAGCATGCACTTCGCTGCGCTGTCCGACGCTGGATCTATCGCGGCATCCACCATGGCCCTGACCGCCGTTTGCGCCAGCGCCTCGATCGGATGTGACAGCACGGCTTGAACGATGCCGTCACGCAGGGCGGTCCCGGTGATGGGGGTCAGGTCGTGGCACACCACGACGGGTAGCGCGATGTGCTGGGCTTTCAGTTCGCGCAAGGCGTTGATGACCCCTTCGATACCGCCACCTGCCACATACAGGCCGACCAGGTCGGGCTGGCTGGTGAGCAGGTCGAGCGTGCCGGCATAGGCGAATTCCTCGTCCTCCAGGGTCAGGCGCGTAGCCAGCAATTCCCAGTCCTGGGGTTGTTCCGACAGGAAGGAGCGAAAACTCATTTCACACAGTTCCTGGCACTGAAAGCGCTGGGTGCCGACCATCACGGCCACTGGCCCCAGTTGCGCTGCCAGGTGCTTGATGAACCAGCCGGCGGTGCGGCCCATGGCACGGTTGTCGACGCCGACATAACCGGCCCCGGCCGAGGCGCTCAGCTCGGACACCAGGGCGACCACATGAATGCCGGCCGCTCGCAATTGCGCCATGGCCTCGCGAACAGCCGGATGGTCGGCGGCCACCACGCCCAAGGCATCGACTTCGCCTTGCAACTTGAGGATGCGTTCTGCGGTGGCGGCCGGGGCCAGGTCGTCGATGTAGTGGATCAGCACCCGAACCTGGGCCCGCACGCTGGCCGTCGCCGCCTCAGCCAAGGCCTTTGCCAGCCCCTGATAAAACGCCACGCCACGCTTTTGCAGCAGAAACCCCAAACGCACGGTCGGGCGCTGCTGCAGCACTCGTTGCTCGATCACATTACGCCCGTAGAAGCCCAGTCGGGCGGCAGCCTCGGCAATGCGTTGCGCGGTATCGGCGCGCACGTTGGCCCGCAGGTTCATCACCCGGTCCACAGTGGACAGGCTCACCCCGGCGGCCAGGGCCACGTCTTCCATGGTTGAACGACGACCGATCGGGTTGTCGGCTTTTGACGAAGAATGCTCTGACATGAAATGAAAGCCTATCTGAAACTTTTGACGGGTTTTGACAGGTATCGCCGACCGACTATAGCAGCCATGGACCTGCCCGCCTTAGGATTTCTCCCAGCGAAACATCGCTACCCATAACAATAATCACCGGAGCCTGACATGACCCTCCACATTTCCACCGCGCCTTGTTGCTGGG
This sequence comes from Pseudomonas sp. KD5, assembly GCF_012932895.1. Taxonomy (NCBI): domain Bacteria; kingdom Pseudomonadati; phylum Pseudomonadota; class Gammaproteobacteria; order Pseudomonadales; family Pseudomonadaceae; genus Pseudomonas; species Pseudomonas sp. KD5. Next base: position 809,482 of record NZ_JDWJ01000001.1, read on the forward strand.
GCGTCGACGACGTCAACAATCCTCATCTGCCGGCGTGGCAACAGGTTCTTGGCGAAGCGGCGCAAGCGGGGTATCGCGGCATCGAATTGGGGCCATACGGTTACCTGCCACTGGACGCCGACGCGGTGGGCTCGGTGCTGGTCGAACACGGCCTGCATGTGGTGGCTGGCACGGTATTCGACAATCTGGTCGACCCCGCCAACCTGCCCAGCCTGCTGAATCAAACCCGCAATATCTGCGCATTGCTCAAGCAGTTGCCGGCAATTCCCCTGGAGCCGGGGCAACGTTTCGCCATGCCGTGTCTGGTGGTCATCGATTGGGGGCATGAGGAGCGTGACTACGCCGCTGGCCACTCTGACCGCGCGCCGCGCCTGGCGCCCGATGCCTGGCGGGGCATGATGGCCCACATCCGCGCCATCGCCGAGTTGGCGTGGACGGAATTCGGTGTGCGCACGGTGATTCATCCGCACGCCGGGGGCTACATCGAGTTCGCCGACGAGTTGGCCCGACTGGTCGAAGACATCCCCTACGAAGTGGCCGGCCTGTGCCTGGACACCGGCCATCTGTACTACGCCGGCATGGACCCGGTGCAGACCCTGCGCCAGTACGCGGACCGCGTGGATTACCTGCATTTCAAAGACATCGATCAGGCCGTGTTCGATCAAGTGCTGGGCGAACACATCACCTTCTTCGCCGCGTGCGCAAGAGGCGTGATGTGCCCGATCGGCCAGGGTGTCATCGACTACGGCGCCTTGCGCGAGCTGATCACCGAGATCGGTTACCAGGGTTACATCACGGTCGAGCAAGAGCGTGATCCACGTAACGCCCATGGCAGCCTGCGCGACGTGGCTGCCAGCCGTGACTACCTGTCCCGGGCGGGTTTCTGATTTCTCTCATGCGAAGGACATTTCGATGATCAATGGCAGCAAGCGAATTCCTCAACCAATCCGCTGGGCGATGGTGGGCGGCGGGCGTGACAGTCAGATCGGCTACATCCATCGTTCGGCGGCCCTGCGTGACCAGTCGTTTGCACTGGTGGCCGGTGCCTTCGACTTGGACCCGCAACGCGGTCGCGACTTTGGTGTGCAACTGGGGGTCGACCCCGAGCGTTGCTACGCCGACTATCGCAGCCTGATTGAGGGCGAAGCCGGGCGGGCAGATGGTATCCAGGCTATTTCCGTGGCGACGCCCAATGGCACTCACTTTGAAATCACCAAGGCCGCTCTGGAAGCGGGGCTGCATGTGGTCTGTGAAAAGCCGCTGTGCTTCACCCTTGAGGAGGCGCAAACCCTGCGCGAAATCGCGTTGTCGCGAAACCGGGTGGTGGGGGTGACCTACGGCTATGCCGGGCACCAGTTGATCGAGCAGGCGCGGGAAATGATCGCCCTGGGTGAGTTGGGTGAGGTGCGCATGGTGCACATGCAGTTTGCCCATGGCTTCCACTGTGAGGCGGTCGAGGTGCAGAGCGAGGCGACCAAGTGGCGGGTCGATCCGCGCCTCGCTGGCCCCAGTTATGTGCTGGGAGACGTTGGCACTCATCCGCTGTACCTGTCGGAAGTCATGCTGCCCGAGCTCAAGATCAAACGGCTGTTGTGCACACGCCAGAGCTTTGTCAAAAGCCGCGCACCACTCGAGGACAACGCCTACACACTGATGGAATACGAAGGCGGGGCCATGGGCAGTGTGTGGTCGAGCGCGGTGAACGCCGGCTCCATGCATGGCCAGAAGATTCGCGTGATCGGCTCCAGGGCCAGCCTTGAATGGTGGGATGAGCGGCCAAACCAGTTGTCATTCGAAGTCCAGGGTAAACCTGCCCAGGTGCTGGAGCGCGGGATGGGTTATCTGCATCCCCATGCGTTGCTTGATGACCGGATCGGTGCCGGGCACCCGGAAGGGCTGTTCGATGCCTGGGCCAACCTCTATTACCGTTTCGCCTTGGCCATGGACGCCGCCAACCGTGGTGATCATGAACAACTGGCAACGCTGCGTTATCCAGACATCAATGCCGGTGTCGAAGGCGTGCGTTGGGTCGAGCGCTGCGTCCATTCCGCGGACCTGGGTGGGGTGTGGGTCGATTACTGAGTCACGGGTGCCCCTGGCAGATCGGCGTGCGGCTGAGCAGTCGTGAGATAGACTGATCAGCGGACATCGGACGGTGGGGGGCACAAGTGGCGCAGTTCACATGGATTCGCTGATCACCGCAGCAGCGCGTGCGCTCGCGGCGGGTGATCCGCTCGGCGCGCTGAACCGCATCGCCCTGCGCAACGACGCACCTGCACTTGCCCTTCGTGGCATCGCGATGGCGCAACTGGGTGACCTTGTGCGAGCGAAGGCGCTGGTGCGAAGTGCCGCGCGGGCGTTCGGTGCGAAGGAGGCCTTGGCCCGCGCGCGGTGTGTCGTCGCCGAAGCCGAGATCGCGCTCGCCTCGCGTGACCTGAACTGGCCGGTGAAGGCGCTCGACGCCGCGCGGGCGACGCTTCAGGCACACGGCGATTGGGTCAACGCCGCCCATGCGCGCTATCTCGAGATTCGCCGCTTGCTGCTGATCGGGCATCTCGACGAGGCCGAGCAACGTCTCGCCGAACTCGACCCGACGCCATTACTGCCTGCGTCGAGGGCCGCTTACGAACTGGTTCTGGCGGGCATCGCGATGCGTCGTCTGCAAACGAAAGCGGCGCGTGCTGCACTTGTTCGGGCCGAGCATGCCGCGCAGCACGCGGGCATTGCGGCGCTCACCGCCGAGGTCGAAAGCGCCTCGCATATCCTCGATACGCCAGCGGCGCGGCTGATTATCGATGGGCAGGAACGGCCGCTGCTACTCGATGAGATTGAAACGTTATTGGCGTCCCCCACGCTGGTGGTGGACGCCTGCCGGTACGTCGTGCGCGACGCAGGCTCGTCGGTTTCGCTCGCCCGGCGTCCGGTGCTGTTTGCGCTCGCCCGGGCGCTGGGCGAAGCGTGGCCCGCCGACGTGCCAAGGGAAACGCTGATTGCGCGAGCCTTTCGGATGAAGCACGCGGATGAGTCCCATCGCGCACGGTTGCGCGTCGAACTCGGGCGGCTGCGCGGGGCGCTGCACCTGATCGCCGACGTGGTTGCGACCCCGCGAGGGTTTGCGCTGGTGCCACGGGTTGCGTCTGACGTCGTGGTGCTGGCGCGGCCTGTCGAAGAGCAGCATGCGACGCTGCTCGCTTTTCTCGCTGACGGTGAGTCGTGGTCGAGTTCGGCCCTGGCGTTGGCGCTCGGCGCCAGTCAGCGCACCGTGCAACGAGCCCTCGACACGCTGGCGGCGACCGGCAAGGTGCAGTCATTCGGCCATGGTCGGGCTCGTCGCTGGGTGTTCCCGCCGGTACCTGGATTCGCGACGGGATTGTTACTCACGGCGTTGCTGCCCAGTGATTAGCATCCTCATCACTACCCCAGTGATCGCAGTCAGTAAACGAGGAACAAGACATGAAACATTCAACGGCTGAAATCATCCGCGAATACGGGCCTTTTCCAGGCATCGACCATGTGCATGGTGTCACCCATGACGGTCAGCGTGTCTGGTTTGCCTCCGGCGACAAACTCAACGCCCTGGACCCGGCCAGCGGCAAAACCCTGAAATCGATCGATGTCGCCGCCCACGCCGGCACAGCCTTCGACGGCCAGCACCTGTTTCAGATCGCCGAGGATCGCATCCAGAAGATCGACCCGCAGACCGGCCGTGTGATCTCCACCATCCCCGCGCCCGGTGGCGGTGGTGACTCAGGGCTGGCGTGGGCCGAAGGCACGCTCTGGGTCGGTGAGTATCGCGAGCGCAAGATCCATCAGGTCGACCCCCAGACCGGAGCGGTGCTGCGCACCCTGGAATCCAATCGTTTCGTCACCGGAGTGACCTGGGTCGAGGGCGATCTGTGGCACGGCACCTGGGAAGGTGACGAGAGCGAGCTGCGACGAGTCGATCCGGCTACGGGCGAGGTGTTGGAGAGTGTCCAGATGCCGGCTGGTGTCGGCGTGTCGGGGCTGGAGTTCGATGGCCACGACCGGTTTTTCTGTGGCGGTGGCAACAGCGGGAAGGTGAGGGCTGTGCGCCGGCCTGAATGAAAGGCTGCGACTATAAAACGGCTTTGTATCAGAGCGCTTGCAGAGGCGGCGAGTGTGACTGCCGCCTTTGGGACCGTGCCCTATGGGGGAACTTGGAAATAGCCGATAGGCCCGCTCCCTGAAAAATCTGTGGAATATGAGTCATTTACGATACAACCATTACCCATTCTTTACATTGGAACGGTGCTCAAACCCCCGCAAACACTGTCTGAAAGGGCGAGAAAGGTTGTTTTTCTCGCCTAAACAGAGAGTGACGTAATGAAGTTGAACAAAGTTGTAAAAGCGGCGGTGGTTTTCGCCTTGTTGTCGTCCCTGTCGGGCTGCTGGATGTTCTTCCCACCAGGTGGTGGTGGTGGTGGTGGTGGTGGTGGTGGTGGTGGTGGTGGTGGTGGTGGTGGCCATCATGGAGGTTTTGGGGGTGGGCCCGGTGGCGGACCACGCTGAGCAGCTTCACTCAGCGTGTCAAAAGGTGAACGCTTGCGCCGAGCGTGACGAACGCTGAGTCATCTCGGTTTCCAGCAGATGCTCAACCAGCACATCATTCAAAAAACGGAACTGATCGTTGAGCCCGACCACTTCGTTACTGAAGTGGTTGGTGGCTGCCGGTATCAGCAAGGTTTCGAATTGCTTATCGAACACCAGCGCGACCGCTTTGCGAGAGATCACCTGCTGGGAATAGTAGTTGCTGCCGAACACCGGGAAACTCACGGTAAGGCTGACGGAATAAATCATGATGTCGGCTCCTCGGTTTGACCGATTTCCAGCACCAAGCGGGAAAACAGGGTCAGGGTGATGGCCGTCAGGGCAAGGCAGGTCAGGAGATGGATCAACATGGTGTGCCCCTCCGATGCGGGGTTTAAGTGGCGATAAGTTGATCCTGCGCCCAGCGTTTTTTTTGCGGAAGGCATTCGCGGCGATGGTGAATATCGACGTGGATGATGGTGGCGTTCCTCGATGGACTTGCGGGCCTGCTCGCGCAGGCATTTTTGAAGGCGCTACCACACTTCCTGACGGACGGCCCCCGGCCCCGACCTATACTCAAATCAACATGCTTTTGCGCGTCAAACACTCCGTTCGACGCAGACTGTAGGACACCGCGATCTTGAACCTGCGTTCGCTGATCGCCGCTGTGTTGGTGGTACTGGCGGGATGCGTCACACCCGCGCGTGCCCCGGTAGCGGTGGCGCCGGTAGTGGTTTCCCAGAGCACCTGGCAGCAGGTGGACCAGGAAATTGTCGCGGCTTCGCAGCAGGCCACCGAACAGGCCAGGGTATACGCCCGCGGGTCCATGGAACATTGGCGCACGCGGGTTTACGAACAGACTGAAGAAGTCTTCATTCCGTGGTTCAGTAGCTACTGGACCCAGGAATGGCTGTCAATGAAGGTCAGCTGGTACACCATCAGTGCCGGGGGCGAGCAGGATGCCTCGGCTAAACGCCTGGCGGCCTATCTGTTGGAACAATATCACCAGAAAGTGCTGAACCCGGTAGCGGTGGAGATCGATCCCGACGAGATACTCGGGCAGGCGACGGCGTTTTACGTGCAAGCTCTCGGCCAGCAACTTCAGGTCATCTCCCAGCGTCACGGCGTACCGATGGCGCAGCTCAACGAGCGTATCCAGAAAATTCCGGCGATTTCGCTGGGGCCGCCGCCCGCCCGTGACGCGTCGCTGTATCAGGTGGTGCACAGTGAACCGCTGACTAAGTTGCCGGCCTACGCGGCGTTGATCGACAAGATCCACGCGGCAGGCGGTGAGAAGGGTATTGCCTCGACGGACGCCGGCATGACGCCGGTGGCCAAACGCGCAAGTAAGCGGATGGAAGCCGAAATGGCCCCACGAGGCGCGGCCGGTGCCGTGGCGGCAGCGGCGGGGAAACTGGCCGGGGCGTTGATTTCCCTGGGAGTGGCGGGGGTGCGTGCGGTTATTCAAGCCAACGACCGACCTGATAGCGAGGCGCTGATCCGCAGCAGCCTGGGCGACTCATTCGACAAGGCGTGGCTGAAGCTGGTGCAAAACCCTACCACCGGTGTCATGGCCGGAACGCTGTACATGGCCGGGCAAATCGAAGGCGGCTTGGCCCAGCCTGTTGCACAACCTGTCGCTCAGCCCGTCGAACCGTCGGTCGGCTTGGGTGCGGGAACTGTCGATTGGAGCCACGCTGGATCGACTACCCAGCAGATCAACCCATAACCCGAGGAGAATGATCATGGCTTACGTTGATGGCTTCGTCGCAGCGGTGCCCAAGGCCAACCGCGAAAAATTCAAGAAACACGCGGAGTCCGCCGCGGCGATTTTCAAGGAGAACGGCGCGCTCAGCCTCGCTGAATGCTGGGGCGACGACGTGCCTGATGGCAAAGTGACGTCGTTTCCCATGGCGGTCAAACTCAAGGAAGACGAGACCGTGGTGTTTTCCTGGATCGTCTGGCCGGACAAGGCCACCCGTGACGCCGGCATGGCGAAACTGATGAGCGATCCGCGGATGCAACCGGACGTCAATCCGATGCCGTTCGACGGCCAGCGGGCGATTTTTGGAGGTTTCGAAATGCTCGTCAAAGCCTGAAGAGGCGGCAGGATCACTCCGGAGTCGGGGTGATCCTGCAGCTTTTGCGATTGCGAATCTCGCTGTCCGACGGCCGCTCCTTGATGAACTCGAAGCGCGGCTCGCCTTCGTTGTAATGAACCAGCCAGCCCCATTCCAGCTCGGACTCATCCTGGCCGGGCTTCGGTGGTACGGCCCACCATGGCTCTTTGCTGATGACCTGACGCATGGCGTCCTCCCGTCAATTCGGTTGCTTCAACTATAACGCGCATGCCGGCAGGTGCCAGAAATGGACTTGCTGGCGTGGTATCCCTTTGTAAAATCAAAGGGTCCCCGAGCATTGAGGTGCCAGACATGAGCGATGAAACCCGCGAGCCGTTCAAACGGCTGTTCTTCGCCCTGAACTGCGCCCCCGAACAACGCCGGGCCATTGCCCAATGGCGCGCCGCACTGGGGCTCAACATCGGGCGCCCGGTGCCGGCGGAAAACTTTCATCTGACCCTGCTGTTTCTCGGCACGGTGGGCATGGCGCAAATAGCGGGTGTCTGCAAGGCCGCCGCCAATATCCGCACGTCCGGCGTGCCGTTGACGGTGGTGCTGGATCGGCTGGACGTCTGGCGTCGCTCCGGGGTGTTGCTGCTGGCGCCCGCGCAGGCGGCACCGGAGCTGCTGCGCCTGGTGTATGCGCTGGAGCAGGCCATGCTGCCGTTCGGTTTTGAAGACACCCATCGGGAATTCCGCCCGCATTTGACCCTGATGCGCGACTACCGGGCGCCGGTCCCCGAATCCGCGACGCCGCCGGAGTTTTACCTGCGCGCCGATCGCTTCAGCCTGTTCGAGTCTCATAAAGGCCGGTACATAGCGCTGGCCGAGTGGCCGCTGGTCGCTTCATAAGCCCACAAAAAAAGGCGCCCGAGGGCGCCCGAAACTCACCTTAACCGAGGAAGCCAGGTGAGGCCGTTCATCAGAGAGGAGTGCAGCGGTGGTAAGGCGCTGCGTGAACGGAAAAAGGGAAAGCTGTAATGGATGATCGTTCCCACGCGGAGCATGGGGACGATCAGTGAGGTGGGATTACTTGCCCAGCTTCACCCGCGTCCAGCCCCGGGTCATGATCCGCTGGGTGGCAATCGGCATGTCAGGAATGGCATACAACGTCGCCATCACCGCTTGCGGCGGATACGACCCCGGGTCGTCGCGAATCGCTTCATCCACCAACGGCGTGGCCGCCGCGTTGGCATTGCTGTAGCCGATGCTGTTGGTGACTTCGGCAATGATGTCCGGGCGCATCAGGAAGTTCATGAACAGGTAGGCGTTGTCGACGTTGGCGGCGTCCCGAGGGATGGCGACCATGTCGTAAAAGCTGCCGGCGCCTTCTTTCGGGATGCTGTACTCGATCTTGACCTTGTCGCCGGCTTCCTGGGCGCGGGCCTTGGCTTGCAGCACATCGCCGGAGTAACCGACGGCGACGCAGATGTTGCCGTTGGCAAGGTCGGAGATGTATTTCGACGAATGAAAGTAGGCCACCGATGGCCGGATCTTCATGAACAGCGCTTCGGCTTCGGCGATTTGCGCCTTGTCCCGGGAGTTCACCGGGTAGCCCAGATAGTGCAGGGCAGCCGGAAGCATTTCCGTCGGCGAATCCAGAAAGCTGATGCCGCAGGCTTTGAGCTTGGCGGCGTTTTCCGGTTTGAACAGCAAGTCCCAGGAATTCACCGGCGCATTAGTGCCGAGCACTTCCTTGACCTTGACCGGGTTGTAACCGATGCCGATCGAACCCCACATGTACGGGAAGGCGTGGCCGTTATCCGGGTCGCTGGCCGAGGCGTTTTTCAGCAGCACCGGGTTGAGGTTTTTCCAGTTTGGCAGCTTCGATTTGTCCAGTTCCTGATAGACCCCGGCCTTGATTTGCTTGGCCAGGAAACTGTTGGACGGCACCACGATGTCATAGCCCGATTTTCCCGCCAGCAGCCGTGCCTCAAGGGTTTCGTTACTGTCGAACACATCGTAGGTCACGCGGATGCCGGTCTCGTCTTCGAACTTCTTGACGGTGTCCGGGGCAATGTAATCCGACCAGTTGTAGACGCGCAGAACCTTGTCATTGGCCTGGGCGCCAGTGGTCATTGCGCCCAATAAGGACAGTGTCAGCAGAGTCCTGCCAAACATTTTCATCGGTACAACTCCATTCTTTTTATTCAAATCACATAAAACAAAAATGCGGTGAACACAAAACCTGTGGCGAGGGGGCTTGCCCCCGTTGGGCCGCGAAGCGGCCCCCAAACCTGTAAACGAGGTGTATCAATCACACTGAATTCGCTGGTTTACGACTGCTTCGCAGCCGAACGGGGGCAAGCCCCCTCGCCACAGGATGGTGCTCACTTAACTGAAAATCAGTGGCGCTAGACCGTCGCTTCTACCAATTGCTTTTTCGGTTGTTGCCAGGACTCGCTGGCAGTCTGGTCCATCGCTTCCTGAATCGCCCGTTTGCGGGTGGCTTCGGCCCTGCGGCTGAAGTACCAGACCATGAACGTGACGATCGACACCGCCAGCAGAATCAGGCTGGCCACGGCATTGATCTCAGGCTTAACGCCCAGACGCACCGCCGAGAACACTTCCATCGGCAGGGTTGTCGAGCCTGGCCCCGACACAAAGCTCGCCAACACCAAATCATCCAGCGACAAGGCGAACGACATCATGCCGCCGGCCGCCAGTGACGGTGCGATCATCGGAATGGTGATCAGGAAGAACACTTTCCATGGCCGTGCACCGAGGTCCATGGCGGCTTCTTCGATGGACAAATCCAGCTCTCGCAAGCGCGCCGACACCACCACCGCCACATAGGCTGCACAGAATGTGGTGTGAGCGATCCAGATGGTGACGATGCCGCGTTCCTGCGGCCAGCCGATCATCTGCGCCATGGCCACGAACAGCAGCAACAGCGACAGACCGGTGATCACTTCCGGCATCACCAGCGGCGCCGTCACCAAACCGCCGAACAGCGTACGGCCCTTGAAGCGCGTCACCCGGGTCAGCACAAACGCCGCCAACGTGCCGAGCGCCACCGCGGCAATCGCCGTGTAGCAGGCGATTTCCAGCGAGCGCACCACCGAGCCCATCAGTTGCGTGTTGTCGAGCAGGCCGACGTACCACTTCACCGACCAGCCGCCCCACACCGTCACCAGCTTCGAGGCGTTGAACGAGTAGATCACCAGAATCAGCATCGGCAGGTAGATAAACGACAGGCCGAGCACCAGCATCAATCGTGAAAATCCGAAACGGTTCATCCCCGTCCCTCCATCTCTTTGGCCTGGCTACGGTTGAACAGCAGAATCGGCACAATCAGGATCGCCAGCATCACCACCGCCAGGGCGGACGCCACCGGCCAGTCGCGGTTGTTGAAGAACTCCTGCCACAGCACGCGGCCGATCATCAGGGTTTCTGGGCCACCCAACAGTTCCGGAATCACGAACTCACCGACCACCGGAATGAACACCAGCATGCAGCCTGCGATGATCCCGTTCTTGGCCAGCGGCACCGTGATTTTCCAGAAGTTGTTGAAGTTGCTCGAGCCCAGGTCCGATGCGGCTTCCAGTAGGCTGCCATCGTGCTTCACCAGGTTGGCGTACAGCGGCAGCACCATGAACGGCAGGTAGGCGTAAACCACCCCGATGTACACGGCGGTGTTGGTGTTGAGGATCTCGATCGGCTGCGACGTGAGCCCGGTCCACATCAAAAACGCATTGAGCAATCCGTTGTTGCTGAGGATGCCCATCCACGCATACACGCGGATCAGGATCGCGGTCCAGGTCGGCATCATGATCAACAGCAGCAAGACGTTTTGCGCTTCCTTGCTGGCCTTGGTGATCGCATAGGCCATCGGGAAACCGATCACCAGGCACATCAGCGTGCTTAAGAATGCGACCTTCAACGAGCCGAAGTAAGCCGAGATGTACAGCTCATCCTCGGTCAGCAGCGAGTAGTTGCCGAGGTTCAGCAGCAGCTGAAATTTCTGTTCGGCGAAGGTGTAAATCTCGGAGTAGGGCGGAATGGCCAGGGCTGCTTCCGAGAAGCTGATCTTCATTACCAGGAAGAACGGCAACAGGAAAAACAGGCACAGCCACAGGAATGGAATGCCGATGACCATTTTGCGGCCACTGGGCACCAGGCGCAGGAACTGCTGATTGAAGGTTCTCATGAGCGCAGTACCACGCCGCTGTCGTCTTCCCACCACACGTAGACCTGATCGTCCCAGGTCGGGCGTGCGCCACGGCGTTCGGCGTTGGCCATGAACGACTGGACGATCTTGCCGCCAGGCAGCTCCACATAAAACACCGAGTGGCCACCGAGGTAGGCGATGTCATGCACCTTGCCTTCGGACCAGTTGTAGCGGGTCTCGGGCTTGAGGGTGCTGACCAGCATTTTTTCCGGGCGGATAGCGTAGGTGATCGACTTGTCCTGCACCGAGGTACTCACGCCGTGGCCGACGTAAATCTTCTGCGCAAGGTCCGGGCTGTGAATGATCGCGTGGCCTTCCAGGTCTTCCACAACGGTGCCGTCGAAGGCGTTCACGTTGCCGATGAATTCGCAGACCATGCGGCTGACCGGTGCTTCATAGATGTCCACCGGGCTGCCGATCTGGGCGATCCAGCCCAGGTGCATGATCGCGATGCGCTCGGCCATGGTCATGGCTTCTTCCTGGTCGTGGGTCACCATCACGCAGGTCACGCCGACGCGCTCGATGATTTCCACCAGCTCCAGTTGCATCTGTGAGCGCAGCTTTTTATCCAGTGCGCCCATCGGTTCATCGAGCAGCAACAGCTTCGGCCGCTTGGCCAACGAACGCGCCAGTGCCACACGCTGACGCTGACCGCCGGACAACTGATGCGGCTTGCGTTTGGCGTATTGGGTCATGTGCACCAGGCGCAGCATTTCTTCGACACGGGCGTCGATTTCGCTGGCGGGCAAACGGTCCTGCTTGAGGCCGAAGGCGATGTTCTGCGCCACCGTCATGTGCGGGAACAGCGCATAGGACTGGAACATCATGTTGATCGGCCGTTCGTAGGGCGGCATGTCAGTGATGTCGACACCGTCGAGCAGAATCCGCCCTTCGGTCGGGCGCTCGAAGCCGGCGAGCATGCGCAGCAGCGTCGATTTGCCCGAGCCGGAACCACCGAGCAAGGCGAAGATTTCGCCTTGATGGATCTCCAGGGACACATCGTCCACGGCGGTGGTTTCGTCGAATTTCTTGGTGACGCGGTCGACTTTCACCAGCACCTTTTTCGGTGCCTGGTGACCATCAAGAGCCTTCCTGTAGATGCTGGAGGCGTTTGCCATATGAAACTCCCAACAGGTTTCAGTCGTCGGGCCAACACGGCCTGACTTAAGAGTGGATTGCAAACCCGGGCCTGGCGATGCCATTGAATTCAACGCTTACCGCTCGGGCTTATTCGGCACCGCCGTCCTGGCTGCCTGGTCGTACTTGTTGTTATTGCGGTTCATCTATTACGCAAGCCACCGGCGCGCAAAGGCACGCCCGCCAGACTCACGGGGGCAGTCAATCGATTAGAAATGTTTGAAGTCAGCGCGTATTACGCAGCGCCGCCCGTTGTCGGCACGCCTCGCCAAACGCCTGGAAAATACTCAAGTAAGGGGGATTCGAAAGCACCTGCCATTCCGGGTGCCACTGCACGCCGACGGCGAAGGTCTTGCTGTGCTCGACGGAGATCGCCTCGATCAAACCATCCGGCGCGATCGCCTCAGCGCGCAGGCCCGGTGCGAGTCGGTCGATGCCCTGGCTGTGAATCGAATTGACCTGGAATACCTGCGGCAGGTCCAGTGCTTCGAACACACCGCCCGGTTGCACAGTCACCGCATGGGCCGCGGCGTACTGCACGGCCAGATCGGGACTGTCCGCTTCCCGGTGATCGAGCATGCCGGGCAGTTCGTGCACCTTCTGATGCAGGCTGCCGCCGAACGCCACGTTCATTTCCTGAAAGCCCCGGCAGATGCCGAGCACCGGAACACCGGCGGCGATGGCTGCACGCAATAAGGGCAGGGTGGTGGCGTCCCGTTGCGGATCGTGATCCGTACCGGGAGCGCTGGCCGGGCCTTGATAGTGGAAAGGCTCCACATTCGATGGCGAGCCGGTCAGCAGCAGACCATCCAGCTGCGCGAGCAGCGCGTCGGTTTCGGTCAGGTCGCCTAAGGAAGGAATGACCACTGGCAGCCCCAATGCCGCGACGCTGACAGAACGCAAGTACTTGTCGCCGCTGACGTGGTAGGGGTGCAGGCCAATCTGTTTGACGCACGCAGTAACGCCGATCAATGGCTTGAATGCCATTTTTATCACCTCGAAGTTTCACACTTGAACGAGCTTTTCCGGAGCTTAGCCTTGTTGATTTTAATTAACAACTCTCATGTAAAAAATTCTAAACGCCGAACGTCCGATGCTGAGGGTCTACGCGGTGTTCAAGCCTGATATGGCACTCTGGTGCCCAAAAAAGGCCAGAAAATAAAGGCTGAAAGGCCATGTGTTCGCTATTGACTTCACTTTGCCGTTCGGGTTGACTGGCTCTCGCAAGTGAAGTGAACATAATAATTAACAGCTAATAGGTGCATCATGTCGGTCCCTCTGCGTGCCGTTCAACTCAACGAAGCAAACGCATTCCTTAAGCAACATCCTGAGGTTTTGTACGTCGACCTTCTGATTGCGGATATGAACGGTGTGGTGCGCGGCAAGCGCATCGAGCGCACCAGTCTTCACAAGGTCTACGAAAAAGGCATCAACCTGCCGGCGTCGCTGTTTGCCCTGGACATCAACGGCTCCACGGTGGAAAGCACCGGCCTGGGTCTGGACATCGGCGACTCGGATCGCATCTGCTATCCCATCCCCGATACCCTCAGCATCGAACCCTGGCAGAAGCGCCCGACCGCGCAGTTGCTGATGACCATGCACGAGCTCGAAGGCCAGCCGTTCTTTGCTGACCCGCGCGAAGTGCTGCGTCAGGTGGTGAGCAAGTTCGATGACATGGGCCTGACCATTTGCGCGGCGTTCGAGCTGGAGTTCTACCTGATCGACCAGGACAACGTGAACGGTCGTCCGCAGTCGCCACGCTCGCCGGTGTCGGGCAAGCGTCCGCACTCGACGCAGGTGTACCTGATCGACGATCTGGATGAATACGTCGACTGCCTGCAAGACATCCTCGAAGGTGCGAAAGAGCAGGGCATCCCGGCTGACGCCATCGTCAAGGAAAGCGCCCCGGCGCAATTCGAAGTCAACCTGCATCACGTCTCCGACCCTATAAAGGCCTGCGACTACGCGGTGCTGCTCAAGCGTCTGGTGAAGAACATCGCCTACGACCACGAGATGGACACCACGTTTATGGCCAAGCCATATCCGGGTCAGGCGGGCAACGGTTTGCACGTGCACATTTCGATTCTCGACAAGCAAGGCAACAACATCTTCGCTAGCGAGGATCCCGAGCAGAACGCCGCGCTGCGACACGCGATCGGCGGTGTGCTCGAGACCCTGCCGGCGCAGATGGCGTTCCTCTGCCCGAACGTCAACTCCTACCGTCGTTTCGGCGCGCAGTTCTACGTACCGAACTCGCCAAGCTGGGGCATCGACAACCGTACCGTGGCGGTGCGCGTACCCACCGGTTCGGCGGATGCCGTGCGTATCGAGCATCGTGTCGCTGGCGCCGATGCCAACCCGTACCTGCTGATGGCCTCGGTGCTGGCTGGTATTCACCACGGCCTGACCAACGAAATCGAGCCGGGCGCCCCGGTTGAAGGCAATAGCTACGAGCAGAACGAGCAAAGCCTGCCGAACAACCTGCGCGATGCATTGCGCGAACTGGACGACAGCGAAGTCATGGCGCGCTACATCGACCCGCTGTACATCGACGTGTTCGTGGCGTGCAAGGAAAGCGAGCTGGCCGAGTTCGAGAACTCCATTTCAGACCTTGAGTACAACTGGTACCTGCACACGGTTTAACGGGGGCTGACACTAAACCTGTGGCGAGGGAGCTTGCTCCCGCTGGAGCGCGAAGCGACCCCTCCTTCTACCTGAAAAGAAGGGGACTGCTGCGCAGTCCAGCGGGAGCAAGCTCCCTCGCCACAGGTTACTCATCGCTTGCCCATCGGTTAACACGATCACTTATTCCTCTGCGTCGAGTCACAACCATGACAAACACTCGCAGCGACTGGGAGCAACGCTTCCAGTCCTTGACACTAGAAGGCCGCGCATTCATCGACGGCCAATACTGCCCGGCACTCAGTGGCGACACCTTCGAATGCATCAGCCCGGTCGACGGCCGCTTTCTGGCGAACATCGCCAGCACCGACGAAGCCGACGCCAATGCGGCAGTCGCCGTCGCGCGCCGTGCATTTGAATCCGGCATCTGGGCGCGGTTGGCGCCCGCAGAACGCAAGCGCATCTTGATTCGCTTCGCGGACTTGATCCTGGCCAACCAGGAAGAACTGGCGCTGCTGGAAACCCTCGACATGGGTAAACCGATCAGCGATTCCATGAGCATCGACATTCCAGCGGCCGCCAACGCGATCCGCTGGAACGCCGAAGCCATCGACAAGATCTACGACGAAGTCGCCGCCACCCCGCACGACCAATTGGGCCTCGTCACTCGTGAGCCGGCAGGCGTGGTCGCCGCGATCGTGCCGTGGAACTTCCCGCTGATCATGGCCAGCTGGAAGTTCGCCCCAGCCTTGGCGGCAGGCAACTCGTTCATCCTCAAGCCTTCGGAAAAATCACCGCTGACGGCGATCCGCATCGCGCAACTGGCCCTCGACGCCGGCATCCCCAAAGGCGTGTTCAACGTGTTGCCGGGCTTCGGTCACACCATCGGCAAGGCGCTGGCGTTGCACATGGACGTCGACGTGCTGGCCTTCACTGGCTCCACCGCGATTGCCAAGCAACTGATGATCTACGCCGGGCAAAGCAACATGAAACGCGTCTGGCTGGAAGCGGGCGGCAAGAGCCCGAACGTGGTGTTCGCCGATGCGCCGGACTTGCGCGCAGCGGCTCGGGCAGCGGCCAGTGCGATTGCCTTCAACCAGGGCGAAGTCTGCACCGCCGGCTCGCGCCTGCTGGTGGAGCGCTCGATCCGCGAGCAGTTCATTCCGTTGCTGGTGGAAGCGCTGCAAGCCTGGAAACCGGGGCATGCGCTCGACCCTGAAACCACCGTCGGCGCCGTCGTCGACCAGCACCAATTGGACAATGTGCTGCGCTACATCCAGGTCGGCAAAGACCAGGGCGCGCAACTGATCGCGGGCGGCAGCCGCGCCCTTGAAGACACCGGCGGCCTGTACGTGGAGCCGGCGATTTTCGACGGTGTGACCAACGCCATGACCATCGCCCGGGAAGAAATCTTCGGCCCGGTGCTATCGCTGATCACCTTTGACACCGCTGAAGAAGCCCTGCAGATCGCCAACGACAGCATCTTCGGCCTCGCCGCTGGTGTGTGGACCAGCAATCTCAGCAAGGCCCACACCTTCGCTCGCGGCTTGCGCGCCGGCAGCGTCTGGGTCAACCAGTACGACGGCGGCGACATGACCGCGCCGTTCGGCGGGTTCAAGCAGTCGGGTAACGGTCGGGACAAATCGCTGCACGCGTTCGACAAGTACACCGAACTCAAAGCGACCTGGATCAAGCTCTAACACTTTTACAGCGGCGGTCGCCGGCATAGGCCGGCGGCCCTCGGAGAAATGTATGAAACACAGCTCTACACAAAATCATGTAAACAGCTATTACGCCGCAACCCGCAACCAGACCGGCGATTACCCGGTGCTTGAAGAACTGGTGGAATGCGATGTCTGCGTGATCGGCGCCGGCTACACCGGGCTGTCCTCGGCGCTGTTCCTCAGCGAAGCGGGCTATAGCGTAACGGTACTGGAAGCAGCCAAAGTCGGCTTCGGCGCCAGCGGTCGCAACGGCGGTCAGCTGGTCAACTCCTACAGCCGCGACGTCGATGTAATCGAAGAGCGCTACGGCGACAAGACCGCCGAAGTCCTTGGCAGCATGATCTTCGAAGGCGCCGACATCATCCGTTCGCGCATCAAGGAATACGACATCAAATGCGACTACCGCCCCGGCGGCATCTTCGCAGCGCTGAACAAGAAGCAGCTCAATGGCCTGGCCGAGCAGAAGCGTAACTGGGAACGCTATGGCAACAACAACCTGAAAATGCTCGACGCCTCGGACATCCAGCGCGAAGTCGGTTGCGACAACTACGTCGGCGGCCTGCTGGACATGCAGGGTGGTCACATCCATCCGCTGAACCTGGCCCTGGGCGAAGCCGCTGCGATCATTCGCCTGGGCGGCAAAATCTACGAACAATCCGCCGCCGTAGACATCTCCTACGGCGAACCGATCACCGTGCGCACCGCCAAAGGCGTGGTGCGGGCCAAGTACCTGCTGATCGCCGGCAACGCCTACCTGCCGCAAGACCTCGACAACCGCGTGACCCGCAAAAGCATGCCCTGCGGTTCG
Organism: Pseudomonas sp. KD5; assembly: GCF_012932895.1. Classification (NCBI taxonomy): domain Bacteria; kingdom Pseudomonadati; phylum Pseudomonadota; class Gammaproteobacteria; order Pseudomonadales; family Pseudomonadaceae; genus Pseudomonas; species Pseudomonas sp. KD5. The sequence continues at coordinate 826,612 of NZ_JDWJ01000001.1, forward strand.
CAAATCATCGTCACCGAGCCGTTGTCGGAGAAGGTCGCCCGCAGCCTGATCACCAATAACTACTGCGTCGAAGACTGCAATTACCTGCTCGACTACTACCGCCTCACCGCCGACAACCGCCTGCTGTACGGCGGCGGCGTGGTCTACGGCGCCCGCGAGCCGGACGACATCGAACAACTGATCCGCCCGAAGATCCTCAAGACCTTCCCGCAACTCAAGGACGTGAAAATCGACTACCGCTGGACCGGCAACTTCCTGCTGACCATGTCGCGCATGCCGCAATTCGGCCGCATCGAGAAAAACGCCTATTACATGCAAGGCTACAGTGGCCACGGCGTCACTTGCTCGCACCTGGCCGGCAAACTGATCTCGGAAATGATCCGCGGCGACGCCGAACGCTTCGACGCCTTCGCCTCCCTGCCACACATGCCGATGCTCGGCGGCCGCACCTTCCAGGCCCCACTCACCGCCATGGGCGCGGCGTATTACGCCTTGCGAGACCGCTTCGGCATCTAGGTTGAACCTGCCGGCGGTCTCCGCCGGCCAAGCCTACGCATCAATCCTGTGGCGAGGGGGCTTGCCCCCGTTCGGCTGCGAAGCAGTCGTAAAATCAGCCCATTCGGTGTACCTGATACGCCGCGTGGGCAGGTTTTTGGGCCGCTTCGCGACCCGACGGGGGCAAGCCCCCTCGCCACAGTTTCTAAACCAGAACTGACTGACATCAGAAGCCGACAGCTTTTTTGCCAGCCGTTTATCGAACCTGCTGAGCTGCACCGACAAACGTGATTTAATACCCGCCTTCCACGGTTCCGGGACGGGAAACGGCGTAATCCGCGGCCACCAGTCGCCCGCCACCCACCCCCATTACCCCTTAAGTAGTTCTCACATAAGGCTGTCATGGACACGGGCTCACGACTCAAATTAGTACGCGAAAGCTATAAACTGTCCCAGCGCGAGCTGGCCCGGCGTAGCGGCGTCACCAATGCCACCATCTCCCTGATCGAACAGAATCGCGTCAGTCCCTCCGTCAGCTCCCTTAAAAAACTGCTCGAAGGCATCCCCATGTCCTTGGCGGACTTCTTCACCTTCGACCAGCCGCCGCGTGAGCACCAGTACGTGTTTCGCGCCAATGAACAGCCGGATCTCGGGCGTCATGGGTTGCGGTTGTTGTTGATCGGGGCTTCGGTGCCGAGTCGGCAGATGCGGCTGTTGCGCGAGCAATACGCGCCTGGGGCGAGCTCTGGGGAAGAGCCAATCGTGCATGCTGAGGGGGAGGAGTGTGGGCTCGTAACCCGTGGCACGGTTGAGTTGACGGTGGATGGGCAGATTAGTGTGTTGAATGCCGGGGATGGGTATTACTTTCCGACGACACTGCCGCATCGGTTTCGCAATATTGGGGCAGATGAGGCTGAAATCATCAGCGCCAACACCCCGGCTAACTTCTGATACCTAAAGCAGACATTAAACCTGTAGCAGTCGATAGCAGCCGTTCATGGTCGCTATCAATGAAACCCGGACAGAGTCCGGGTTTTTTATTACTTAAAAAAAAAGATCCTGCCGTTTGGCACTTGGCTTTTTTCTCTGCGGACTACAGCGCCTTGGCGTTGCGAGCATTTTTCTACACCACATCAGGAAACGTCCTGCGCTCTCGTCGGAAGCGCCCGATTTAGCCATTACAAGTTGTCCCTTAACCTCCATCGAATGGATCCATTCATTGACGCCAGAATAATGGCCATCTAATATCGCGCCACCATTGCGCCATTACTCTCCATTCGAGGGATCGAACATGTACCCACCCGCCCTCGTGGCGAGGTTGTGCCTGGCTTTGCTGTGCCTTTCTCCGCTGAATCTTGCTCACGCCGCCCCCACCCCCGGTGAAACCGATCTGATCCGCGAACGTCAGGATCGCTTGCTCGACGAGCAGCGTCGGCGTCTCGAAGAGCTCAAGGAATTACCCGGCAAGGCAACCAAACCCGCGCCTCCGACAGCCCCGGCCGACGCCCGTTGTTTCCCCATCAAGGACATCGAGCTCAAAGGCGCCGACAGTCTTTCGGACGGCGAGAAAAATCGCCTGCTCAAGCCTTACATCGGCCAGTGCCTGGGCGTTACGCAGCTCAACGAGTTGCTAAAGGTCATCACCGATCTGTACATCGAGAAGGGCCTGGTCACCAGCCGGGCCTACTTGCCGCAGCAGGATTTGTCCGGTGGGCATTTGAAGGTGCTGGTGGTTGAGGGTCGGCTTGAAGGGTTGAAGGGCGCGGAGGGCAGCCAGCTGTCGGACCGTGAACTGGCCATGGCTTTTCCCGGCAAGAGCGGGGAGCTGGTCAATCTGCGGGAAATCGAGCAGATGGTGGATCAGCTCAACCGCTTGCCGTCGAATCAGGCGCAGATGGAGTTGTCGCCGGGCAAGAACGTCGGTGGCAGTGAAGTGCTGGTCAAGAACACGCCGCAGAAGCCGTGGCGTGCCGGGTTGTCGCGCAGTAACGACGGCCAGCGCAGCACCGGCGAGCAGCAGTGGGGCACGACGTTCGATTGGGACAGCCCGCTGGGCCTGGCCGATCAGTTGATGCTGCGTGGTGGTCACGATGCGATGAGCGATCACCAGCACACCTCCAACAACGCGATGCTCAATTACAGCGTGCCGTGGGGCTGGTGGAACTTCAGTTACACCTACAGCCAGAGCGAATACCGCTCGCAAGCCCAGGCCAACGGTTTCAATTTCAAGCAGACCGGCGACAGCGAAAACCATCAGCTGCGCGCCGAGCGGGTGATCCATCGCGACGCCCTGAGCAAGACCTCCCTCAGCACCGGTCTCTCGTACCTGCGCACCAACAACTTCATCGAAGACAGCAAGCTCAAGCTGAGCAGCAACCGCATCAGCGAAGCGCAGTTCGGTATCAACCACGGTCGGCGGGTCGGCAGTGCCTTCGTCAACCTCGACCTGGGCATGCAACAAGGCATCGGCGCGTTCGACGCCCAGGGTAACGGTGATCCGGGCCCCGGCGAGCCGAACGCGCGTTACCGCAAATACACCGCCACCGCGAGCTATCTGCAGCCGTTCAAGCTGTGGGGCGAGTCCTTCAGTTTCAGCAGCCTGATGACCGGCCAGCGCAGTGAAGACGTGCTGTTCAGCCCGCAGCGCACCAGCCTTGGCGGGCAGTCGTCGATTCGCGGTTACAAGGACCAGTCGTTGTCCGGCGACAGCGGCGGCTACTGGCGCAACGACCTGCGCTGGAGTCGTCCGGTGACGCTGGAGTGGCTGCGCCCGGTGTTCGCTGAATACGGCACCAGCCTGGGTTACGACCAGGGCGTGATCCGTGGCGACCGCTACAACGGCGATCAGCACGGGCGCATGTCCAGCGACTCCGTGGAGCTGTTCGCCCGGGGTCAGCATGTGGCCGCCAGCGTGACTTTTGCCCATTCCCTGGAACGCCCTGACGTGCTGACCGAGCGCGAAGCGCCGATCTACTTCCGCGTGGATTTCTTCCTCTAATTTAGCTGCATCGGGACCTTTCACATGGACGTTCACCACTACGCTTTTCTCGCTCGCCAACCTTCTGCCGCCGTGAAAACCCGCGAGCACTTCCTGGGCATGCCCAAGCGCGGACTGGCGTTCCTGTTGGCCAACGTCATGTTTTGGCAACCGATGTGGGCGCAGGCCGATGGCATCGTCGTGGCTACACCGGGCACCAGCCTCGGTCAGGCGGGCAATGGCGTGCCGATCATCCAGATCGCCACCCCCAACGGCACCGGCCTGTCGCATAACCAGTTTCACGATTACAACGTCGGCACCCAGGGCGTCATCCTCAACAACGTCGCCAACCAGACCGGCGCGACGCAACTGGGCGGGATCATCATCGGCAACCCCAACCTGACCAACGG